>JAZKBN010000052.1:0-94773 GCA_040388605.1 Bacteroidota bacterium
CCGGCACAGTAGGCTCTATTATACTGGCCCTGCTGTAATCTTCCCGGGTTTAAAAACCCAAAAGGCTTAAAAACATGGTATCGGACACCCTGTTAAGCCACATTAATACTGACAAACAAACAAGCAAAACACTTCTGCCCTATCATTACCGGTAAAGCAGATACCCTTTTAATTCCTGAAATGAAGAAAATACTGATGATCCTGCTCATGCTGCCTCTTTTCGGCATAAGCATAAGCCTGAAAGCCCAAAACGCCGATGAGAAAACGGTAACGGCAAGCGGCGTTGGCTCGCCGCGAGATGAAGCACTTAACGACGCCCTGCGCAATGCAGTAGGCCAGGCCACCGGGATAGAGCTGCAATCGCAAACGCAGGTAGAGAACTTTGAGCTGATAAGCGATGCCATTCAAACCCGTGTAAACGGCTACGTAGCCGGCTACGACATTGTAAGCGAAAACAACAGGGAAGGCCTGGTTACTATAAACGTAAAAGCCCGTATCAGCACAAAAGCCCTTAAAGCCGATGCCCAATACCTTGCCCGTGCCGTTGGCGGCATCAGGTTCCTGGTAATGTACGATGAACGCGAGTTTAAAGACCCGGCCCAAAAAGCCCAGATGGATTTTGCCGTTGAACGCATTAACCAATACCTGGCCTCTAAAAAATACAGGTACATAGAGAAAACCCGTTTCGAGCAAATACGAAGGGAGGCTGCTAACATACTGGAAGACAGCGACACCAACGACCTCAGCTATGTACAACAATTAGGCGTTAAAAGCGGGGCCCAATTTATTATCATGCTCAAAGGCTTCCATACCGAAACCCGTGAGCAGGGCGCTTTCGGCACCAAGGTGGAAACACAAATGGTGATGGACATTAAAGCTTATGACAACTGCACCGCCGAAGGCCTGGGCACCGTAGTGCTTGAAGGCCCCTGGAAAAGCGCTTACAGCGTTGATGCCGCAAATACCCGTAATGCCATATCGGAAACCATTATGACTAAAACCGATAAGCTGATGGAAGTTTTTAACCAATACATTGCTGAATGGGTAAATAACGGCACCCCCTTCGAGCTTCGCTTTATGGGCTCCGGCTCGTTCCGCGACCTGAGCGAATTACGCCGTCGCCTGAAAGCCGACAAGGCATTCGGCGGACAAATGGAACTGGTGGGCGCCGAAGGCTATATGGCCCTGAACTGCACCTTCCGTAACAAGCCCGAAGACCTTGCCGACCGTGTGCTCAGCCTCTCTGACGAAATAGAAGCCCTGAAAGCCCAACGCATGGATGTAAAGCTCATATACGGACGCCAGATAACATTCTCGCCCGGTACAGGCGGAACCGCTCCGGCAAAATCTGCCGCTGTTTCTAAAACAGTTGAAGCCGGAAAAGCCAAAAAGGCGGCTGCTAAAACTGTGGCTAAAAAGAAGAAATAAACAAGAACACAAAGACAATCAACAATATACAAATATGAAAAACTTACTCTATACCCTCATTTTACTGCCTGCCCTCTTTTTGTTCAGCGGACGCGCCACCGCACAGGAAGCTGCGCCGGAAGGCACAACCCTCACCTTTTTCTCACAGGACGGCCAACGCTTTTTCCTCATTATTGACGGCCAAAAGCAAAACGACAAGCCCCAAACCAAGGTTACCATAAAAGGCCTGAAGCAGCCAAGCGTGCAAACCAAGTTCATTTTTGAAGATGAAAAGCTGAAAACCCACGATGAACGTTTCTACCTGAGCGGCGTTGACCCGGGCTGGTACGACCTTACTTACAGCATTGCCTGGAACGAAAAGAAAAAAGCCTGGAAAACCAAGATGATAAGCTGGGAAACCCAAGGCAAAGGGCCTAACAAAGGCATTGATGCAGAGCTGAAAGAAGACAATGCCGCAACTGATAACGCAGTTAAAACCGGAACCCAACAAAGCTGGGATAACAGCTACGAAACCACCACCACAAACCCTGGTGGCACCATGAAAATAGATGTTAACCTGCCCGGCACATCTGTTACCACAACCAATGGTTCCACAACCACAACTACCAAAGACGGCGTAACCACCACAACCACTACAGTTACCACCGGCGGCACCATTAACCCCGGCATGAACCCCGGTAACACAGGCAACACCAATACAGGCAATACCAATTCCGGCAACAATAACCGCCGAGACCACAACCGCAACAACAGGGGTAACGGAAACAACAGGAATAATAACAATGCCAACAACGGATCAAACAATAATGCCGGCGGATGCAGCCGCCAAATGCTCAGCGGTGATTTCCAAAAGGCCCTGGCAAGCATAAAAGCTACCTCTTTCAGCGATGCAAAACTGAACCAGGCCAAGCTGGTTGCAAAAAACAACTGCCTGAGCGTTGCACAGGTAAAGCTGGTAATAGGCGAATTAAGCTTTGAACAAAGTAAGCTCGATTTTGCCAAATACGCTTACAGCCACTGCACCGAAAAAAACAACTATTACCTGGTTAACGATGCATTTTCGTTCAGCAGCAGTAAAGATGAACTTACCAGGTTCCTTACCGAAGCTGAATAATAAAGACAATTTCAAACAAACACTTGCAGGCCATATTTACAGGCATTGCCAAATTTATTCAAACACAAAAAAGGCGGGGATTCCCGCCTTTTTTGTGTTTGAATTACCAAAATATTTTGGCCTGTATCTTTAACCTTGTCCCTCCGTTTGTAATTTTTAAGACAAATTAAGAAGCCACGTTTTGGCAATTTCAAAATAAAATAAACCGTTTATATATATCCCTCCTGCAGAATATGTAATTATTACAAATAAACGGCTGATTGTACTTTTATGTTATTATTATCAGAAAGCCCAGCCTGCTGTTATGCCGCCGCGTATTTTCCAATCGGTAAAGTATTCAGGGTGCAGGTCGCTTTCGTAACCTTTGTTCAGTTTGAAATCTTTTTGGTTATATACAGGTCCGCCGTATATGCCTAAGCTCAGCTTGTTGGCAATAAGTGTCTGGTAGCCAATAAATGCGCCGCCGCCTGTTGTGTTCAGCTCGCCCTGGCTTTGGTGTTTGCCGGGGTTCGCATCGGTGTTATTAAAATCGCCCGACATTGACATTTTTTGGTAAAGGAATACCGGGGCTATATAAAGCCCGACAGGCGCTTCGGTATAGTTGAACAAATAATACCTGATTTCAGGCATAACGCCGTAACCGTCGAACTTGTTATTTTTACGTTCCATGATATTGTAAAATGCGGTTATCTGGAATGTAACATGTTTACTTAAAACCCTTTCGTAAGAACCTTCAATCTCACCGAATGCCGGCGTGAGCAGGTTAAACTTTACAATATTATTCGGGTAGGTATAATCCTGTATTCTTTGTGCCGAAGCAGTTTGATTGCCGAAAAACAATGCTGAAAGAAGCACTGCAAGTGAAAGGCAGTTTTTGAATAGTTTTTTCATAGCTGTATAAGCGGGAAGCTTGTTTTGATGTCAGGTTCAGATGTTGGAATTAATACTGCTCAGTTGCAGGTATTCGGCAATTTGAATACTCAAATAATGAATACTGTTTTTACAAAGGCAAAAACCGATCTATCTTAATAAAACAGGGCATTGCGTAAAAAATTAAGCAATCTGCTTGGTATAAGCATATTGCTTAACGGAAATACTTCAAACAGTAACAATTCCCGGTATTTTAAGAGTGGAAATAATTACACGCATAAGGGCAAACCGTTTGCGCTTGCTACCTTTGCCCCTGCATACAGCCTGCCCAGCCCATGACCCTGCCCGAATGGCTCATATCGAAAAACATTAATATAGATGCCCTCGGGCAAAACGAACCTGCTATACTTAAAGAGTGGGAAACCCTGTTCCCCCAAATGCACCCCGATGCCTTTACGGCGCAGAAGAAATTCATGATAAACCCGCTCAGGCGTAAATACCCTGTACAGGTTTATATCAGCGATATTAAATCGGGCAAGCCCGCTGCAGACTGATATGCCGAAACATCTTAGGCTTAAAGCACAATAGCCTGTATTCTTAAAATTACCATACCCGGTTTAATGCGCAATTTACCTGCGCTATAACGTTCCCCGATGAAAATTACCGTTTCGCACAGCGGCAAGCAGCACAGCTACCACTTAGCCAAAGCCCTGCTGAACCTGCAAAGCCTCGATGTGTTTTTTACAAGCAGCTATGTTGCCTCGCCGGCACTGCAGAATTACTTTATTAAAAGCGGCAACACCTATTTCAGCCGTCGTTTCGAGGAAGGGCTGGGGGGTAGTAAAGTAGATGCCAACTGGCGGTTTGAGCTCAGGGAAATAATACTGCGGAAACTATACGGTAAAACCGGGCGTACCCAAAACGCCGTTTATGAACGCGATGTAAATTTTGATGCTTATGTTGCCGGTAAACTGCCCAACCGTAAAGCCGATGCCTTTTGGGGTTTCCAGGGCAGCTGCCACAGCAGCCTGCAAAAAGCGAATGACTTAGGCCGCATAAGCCTCTGTGAGCTGGCTACAGCCCACGTTACCGCCGCCCGCCGCATTTTGGGCGAAGAAAGCCTGCTTCACCCTGAATGGGCCGACAGCATAGACAACCTGGTTTTCCCGGCCCCTTATGAAAAACGATTGGTCGAGGAGCCGCATATTGCCAAATATGCCGTGGCGGCATCGGCCTTTACCCGGCAGACATTGCTGGAAGACGGTATTGCCCCTGAAAAAATATTAACCCTGCCCCTCGGTTTCGATTTGCAGCATGTGCCCTACCCGGAACGCAACGACGATATTACCAAACGCCCGTTAAGGTTGCTCTATGCCGGCACGCTCACCCAACGCAAAGGACTGCTCTACCTGCTTTCGGCCATGCGCAGCCTGAAAAACGAGAACATAGAGCTGCATTGCATAGGCGGCATACAGGGCAGCGGCAAAGCCCTGAAAGAATTCTCCGACAATTATATATACCACAGCCCTGTATCACAGGCCGAGCTGTTCGGCATGTACGGCGCTTATGATGCACTTGTATTGCCTACTGTTTTCGAAGGTTTCGGGCTGGTGATTGTGGAAGCCATGGCAGCCGGCTTACCGGTGATTACCACCCCGCACAGCATGGGCCCCGAATTGGTGCGCGACAATGTTAACGGATGGATTGTACCCATACGCGACATCAGCGCCCTTAGCACAGCCATTATGAAGCTCCGCCACAAAACCGGCGATGAATACCTGGCCATGCGACAGGCCGCCCGCGATTCTGCCGGTGCTTATACATGGGATGTATATGCGCAAAGGTTGGGCAGCCTTATTTCAGGGCTGAAGTAAAAAGCTTGCGGCTTACAGAATGCTGTAGAGGCTCGCAGAACTATAAGAAATTCAAACGCTTCAGAAAAGCTTCCTTATAGCTGGCGCCAATGGGTATATACTTTTTACCAATTAAGATATTCAGGTCTTCTATGGCTGTAATCTTGGTTTGGTTTACTATATAGCTGCGGTGCACACGCACAAAATCTGTGGGCAGCTTGCGCTCCAAAGCCTTCATTGTGCTGTGTACAATGTATTTTTCCTCGGCAGTATGCAGCAAAACATAATCGGCAAGGGCCTCTACGAAGAGCACCTTGGTGAGGTCTATTTTTACAATGCGGCTCTCGGAGCGCACAAAAATATCTGAGCCCGTGCGGGTATGGTTCAGGCGGTGGGTATCGTGGTTTTCGCGCGCCTTCATTACCGCTTTCAGGAAACGGGGGTAGGTAACAGGTTTTACAAGGTAATCTGTTACACTGTGCTCAAATGCGCTTACGGCATAGTCGCTTTTGGAAGTAATCATGATAATCTGGGGCAGGTTATCAGTAATATCCATCAGCTCAAGGCCTGTCATTTCGGGCATCTCGACATCAAGGAAAAGCAAATCGACTTTATCAAGGCTGCTGAGGGCTTCAAGCGGGTTGCTGAACTCATAAGCCATTTCAAGAAAATCGGTTTGTGCCACCATGTGGCGAATAACGTGGCGTGAAATTGCCTCGTCATCAAGTATCATACAGGTCATACCCGGTGTATTCATAGCCGCAGAATTGCTGGGCAGGAGCTTTTCAATAAGTTTTGCTGCTCAATAAATCGGATAATATTAGCAGCTTCAATTTCACAGAAGGGATTTAAAGCCCTAAATTTGCTCAATTTTTCAGTATAAATGTAACGCAGGTATGGAATTGGCTTTCAGAACCTCGGGCACAGGCTTCCCGGTGGTTATTTTACACGGTGTTTTCGGCTCGGGCGACAACTGGCTTACAGTAACAAAGGCCCTTGCCCAACATTACACCATTTACCTGCCCGACCAGCGCAACCACGGTCGCAGCCCGCAATCCGGCGAGTTTACTTACGCCGCCATGGCAGCAGACCTGCTTGAATTCTTCGATAAGCACAACCTGCAAAAGGCTCATTTAATCGGCCACAGCATGGGCGGCAAAGTGGCTATGCTTTTCGCAGGCCTTTATCCTGAACGTATTGAAAAATTAATTGTGGTTGATATTTCGCCGCGCTATTATGCCCCGCACCACAGCAGCATACTGGCCGGCCTGAATGCCATGAACCTTGAAACACTGCAAAGCCGTCAGGATGCCGACAATCAGCTGGCTCCTTACATACCCGAACCGGATGTACGGGCCTTCCTGCTGAAAAACCTTTACCGCGATGAGAGCAGCAAATTCGCATGGCGCATTAACCTGCCCGTTATTACAGCCAACATAGAAAACATAGGCGAAGCCCTGCCCCCGCATACCATAATTGAAGTTCCAGCGTTATTCATGCGCGGCGAGCTGAGCAATTATATAACAGATGCCGATTGGGAAGAAATAAAGCGCATATTTACCCGTTCGCAGCTTGCTACCATAGCCGGTTCGGGCCACTGGGTGCAGGCAGAAAAGCCGGTGGAATTTGTAAGCGAGGCTATGAAATTCCTGGCCTGAGCCACAGGCAAAATGCGCTTAGCTATTGGTAAAATTATTTACTGCAATCAAAAGCGCGCATCTGAAAAAGCAATCACACAGCCCGGGCATATTTGGCAAGGCATATAACAGGCAATAACATTCCTTTAAAAAATCAATTGCAGCTTTTGCATTTACCCCTTTCACATTCGGCGAAAATATTGAAGAACCTGCAAGGCCTGTTCAGGCCCCTGCTGCGTTTGCGCCTGCTGCCCGTATTTATTTTTATTGTGCTTTGCGCCTGCAACGCCCGCAAATCGCCGGACCAGCTGACCGCCAACGAAGAGAAAAAGCCTTTACTTTATAAAGACACCCTCGACAGTGACAAGAAGGTTGAGAAAAAGAAAAAGATAGCCAAAAAGACCTTTTGGGGCATAAAAACCCGCAAGGCCTTTACCCGCGTTAAAGCCCGCAAAGTAACAACCACCGAACTTTTCTTCGTGCTTAAAAAACCGGCGGCGCCTACAATTTATGTACAGAACATATATTGGTTCCATACAAAGAAGCGTAAAATAATGGTAGGCCCTGTGCCTGAAAAGGAGAAAAAGTATGCTGCCATTCTGCACGGACCTTACAAGAAAATTATAGGCAAAACCATAGTTGAGGAAGGCCAGTTTTACGTTGGCAGCAAGCACGGTCGTTGGGAGCTGTACCTGCCCGGTGATGAAAACATACTCGCCGATAAATCCAAATACTACAAGGGCTTCCCCAAGGAAAGCGAAATAAGCTATTATGATGTGGAACGCACCCTTATTAAGGAGGTAAAACCGGTGCAGGAAGGCCGCTATAACGGCGACTATTTCTTTTTCAGTCCCGAAGGTGTTTTATTGGTTACCGGCAAATATGAGCGAAACATAAAAATCGGGGTTTGGAAAGAGTTCTATAATACCAAGAAGCGCAAAACCAAGAAAACCATTCAGTACCCTGAGAATGCCTACGCCGAACAAACTGAGCCCTATACCCTAATTGAATACGATGAAAAAGGCTTTGTAACTTACGATAAGGCTGAGGAGGATAAGAAGAAGCTGAAGAAAAAGTAGGGTTAGCAGCTTCAATTGGAAACATAATTAATGTACGTGATTTTCAAACAATACTGACTTTATTATATGAAAACGGCGCCAATTAAGCAAAACTCTTTAGAAGGTCTGACCCAACAGGAAATATTGGAAAAATTAGCCAAACGCTTTAAAGGCAAGCCTGTTTTTCCTGAATAAGTTGAGCGTGCCCAACGCAATCTTGAAAGGTTGGGAATGTTTAATAAAGCAGGCGGAACTATTAATAACCCACAGGAGGAGAGTAAATAGAGATCCAATGTTCTTACACGATATAAATGGACGGCTTTTTTCCCACAGCTGAAACAGTCCTGAAGGAAATGGTTCCGGAATTCGTTTCACGATATGACAATGACGATGGCTTTTACATGGTTCTTGGTGATTTTGCCTTCTTCGTCATAGAAAATTCAGGCAACCATGAATTAATGCAAAGGTGCTTTGGCTTTATTAATCTAGCATTGGAAAAAGGCGGCGAATATACTGAAGAAGCTATTGTTGTTCAGCTTTTTGAGCTTTTCTATGAAGATCAGGCTATTGTTGAATTAACAAGGCAGAGTTTAAATGCGCATGCCCTAAAAATTTACGATGACTTTTCGGATGCTTACACGCAAACAAATCTGAAGGCATTAGCGGAGAAAGCCGGTAAACAGCAATAACAGCTGTTATTAATTGTAAGATTGTTTAAACCCCTGAATACTTACCATTGTGGAAATACCGGTATATATGCCGGAGGCATCGGCAATAAACCAATCGGCACAGTTGGCTGAAATGGCTTTAACGCCCGTATTTGCCCGTTTTAATTTATAACGGGCTGATTTTTGTATGCCCTCTAAGAGTATCCTTTAAATAAATGCTTCCGGTATAAAACTGCTCACCGGAAATTTTAAAGTACACACCCCGGCTTACAGCGGCCCGGAAACAACCAATCATCTTACAACGAAGCATTCATTCCTGAAAATGAAAAAACTGTACGCTTTTAAAGCCATTGCCTGTCTTACTTTAATTACCTGCCTTTTTGCAATACCGCGAACCGTCCATGCCCAGGATGCCTGCAACGGACGTTACGCCAACATGATTTTCGACAGCGTAACCATTACACGCAACATTGTTTTCGGGCAAAACACCACTTATTCGGGCCAAACCCAGGTTTTAAAATCTGATGTTTACTACCCTGCCGCCGACAGCAATGTAATTAAGCCGGCTGTTTTTGTACTCTATGGCGGCAGCTTTATAAATGGCAGCCGTAACGATCTCGGTGTACCCCAATTTGCCACCGAGCTGGCAAAACGAGGCTATGTGGCCATTACCATAGATTACCGCCTCGGCATTCCCTTCCCCCCAAGCGGCACCGAAATGAGCAAGGCTGTTTACCGCGCCACGCAAGACCTTTTGGCTGCCGTGCGCTATTACCGCGCCCATGCCGACAGCTTCGATATTGACAGCAGCCGAATTTTTGCATCAGGCTTTTCTGCCGGGGCTATTACATGCCTGCATGCCGCATTCTGGCAGCAAAGCGAGGTACCAACGGCAATTAACCCTGCCGTAATGGGCACCCTTGCCGAAGGCAGCGGAAACCCCGGCATATCAGGCCGGATTAGCGGCGTAATAAGCGCCGCCGGCGGCATTGGCGATACCCTATGGATTTCTGCCGATGAGAAAATACCTGTTGGCAGCGTGCATAATGCAACAGACCCAACAGTGCCCTATAACTGTTCCGTTTTGCCTATTGTGAACCTGCCTATTTGCGGCAGCCTGCCGGTTACCAACCGCATTAACCACCTCGGTAACGAGGCATGGCTTAAAACCATGAACGTACCGGGCATGCACATTCCTGACTATGGCACACCCGAAGCAGATACCATGGGTAAATACATGGTAAATTACCTGTATCGTATGCAGCCTTGCGCGCAGGGCCCGCTTACTGCCACAAATCAACAACAACCTGAACACTTCACACTTTTCCCGAACCCTGCTACCGATAAAGTATCTGTAAGTTTCGGAAATGCTGCTGTTGCCGGAACAATTGAATTACTGAATGCCACCGGCCGGGTAATGCTGCGCCAAAACATTCAGGCAGGCAGCGGAGTTACAAGCCTAACCCTGCCCGAAACCGCGAACGGCTTTTATATGGTTCGCGTAACAGAAGGCGGCCGAAGCACAAGTCGGCATTTGATGCTTAACAGGTAAAAGATATTAACAGGGCCGGTAATTACCGGCCCTGTTGCTTTAACAGCAGCCGCATTCAATATCAGCTTGCTGATTTTCAGGCAGAAAGAACAAGGAAATTACAAACCATATCGACATTCAACAATGAAGTACAAATTACTTGGCAGCAGCGGCCTGCGCGTATCAGAAATTTGCCTTGGCACCATGACCTTCGGCGACAAATGGGGCTACGGGGCCGATAAAGAAGGCAGCGAAGCCCAATACAATACCTTCCGTGAAGCCGGCGGAAATTTTATTGATACCGCCAACCGCTATACTGACGGCGAAAGTGAAAATTTTCTCGGCGATTTAATTGCCCCGCATCGGCATGATGTGGTGCTGGCCAGCAAGTACACCCTGCGCAGCGGTCCGGCCGGTAATATTAACGACGGCGGCAACAGCCGCAAGAACATGATGCAGAGCATAGAGGGCAGCCTTAAGCGCCTGAAAACAGATTACCTTGACCTGTTCTACCTGCATGCATGGGATTTTACCACTTCATCGGAAGAAGTTTTACGCGGTATGCAGGACCTTATAAGCCAGGGAAAAGTACTGTACGCCGCCATATCAGATACCCCGGCCTGGGTGGTGAGCCGCGCCAATACCATTGCTGAATTACGCGGCTGGAGCAAATTCATTGGCCTGCAAATTGAATACAGCCTGATTCAGCGTACCCCGGAACGTGATCTTATTCCTATGGCCCAGGCCATGAACATAGGCGTTACCGCATGGGGCCCCATAGCCGGCGGTGCATTAAGCGGTAAGTACCTGAACGAAACCGACAGCCCCAAACGCCTGAAAGAAGGCAGCATTCGCCTGAATGAGCGCTCTGCGGCCATTGCCCGCGAGGTGGTTGCCGTTGCCGAAGAGGCGGGTTGCAGCCCGGTGCATGTTGCTCTTAACTGGCTGCGCCAACAGCAGGCACAGGTAATACCCATAGTGGGCGCCCGCAATGCCGAACAGCTTCGCAGCAGCCTCGAAAGTGTAAACCATAGCCTGAGCCCTGAGCATATTGCCCGCCTCAGCGAGGTAAGTAAAATTGAGCTCGGCTTCCCGCATGACTTTTTGCAGCAGCCCGGCGTTACTGAAATAGTTTACGGCGGCAAAAAACCTGATTTCGAGTTTCAGCTCAGGAGCTGATAAGCAGGCAGCCGGCATAAATCATGCATACAGGGCTTTAACCCCGGATGCTGATTTCAGCGCAAATCTAAAATCGGGGTATGGGAAACCATATCCCGATTTTTGTTGTTTGAATAAGCATAGGACGTATTAAACAACAGCCTGAATTTTATAATGAACTTACAAAAAGCATACGATGTAATTATAGTGGGCGGCAGCTTTGCGGGCCTTTCGGCAGCCATGAGCCTCGGCAGGGCCCTGCGCAGCGTACTTGTTATAGACGGCGGCAGCCCCTGCAACCGGCAAACTCCCTTTACCCACAATTTCCTTACCCAGGACGGGCAAAGCCCGCAACATATAACTGAAACAGGAAAGGCGCAGGTGCTTAAATACCCTACTGTAAGCTTTTGTGAAGGCATGGCCGTTTCCGGCATGCAGACAGCAGACGGCTTTGAAATTGAAACCCAGCAGGGGGAAATTTTTAAAGCCAAAAAGCTTATTTTCTGCACCGGAATAGCAGACCAAATGCTCCCCATACCGGGATTCAGTGATTGCTGGGGCATATCTGTTTTGCATTGCCCTTTTTGCCACGGCTACGAGGTAATAAGCGAAACAACTGCCCTGCTGGGTAAAGGCAATACCGGATTCGGGCTGTGCAGGCTGATAAGCAACTGGAGCAAAAATGTGGTTCTTTTTACAAACGGAGCATCGGACTTAAGCGAGGAGCAGGCTTCTAAAATTGCCGGCAGAAAAATACAGTTAGTGGAAACCGAAATAGACCACCTGGAGCATGAAAACGGTTACCTGCAAAAAATTGTGCTCAATGATGGTTCACACTGGAAAGTAAACGCCATGTATGCACCCGTCCCCTTTAAGCAGCACTGTGATATTCCCGCTTCATTGGGCTGCAATTTCGATGAGCACGGCTATATTGACACAGATGAATTCAGGCGCACATCGGTACCGGGCGTATACGCTGCCGGCGATAACATTACTACTTACAGGGCTGTTTCTTATGCCGTCTCCTCGGGCTCAATTGCAGGCATTACCTGTTCTAAAGATTTAATTGAAGATGAGTTTTAAAAGGCCTGAGAAATATCCTCGCTAACCTTCATCTGCATTGTGGCAGGAACAAAAAATGCCGCAAAAAGCGGCATTTTTCATTTATGAGTATTGGAACCAATAGCCCGCTACACCTGCTCAACTATAGCAGCAATTTTCTTTTCGCGAGGCGCAACTGCTAAAGATGCATCTGTCGGTTCGCCGAAAAGATCGAATTCTGCGGTATCGTGAATATGAATATCGGCAAAAGAACCGGTTTTCAGGCGGAAGCGTTTGGCATCTATCAGCACTTCGTTGTCTACCTCAGGGCTGTCGGCCTCGGTACGGCCAATGTAATAGCCGCCTTCCTTACGGTCTATGAGGGTTTTGAAGGTTTTACCTATTTTAAGGGTATTCAGTTCGGTGCTTATGCCTTCCTGTATTTCCATAATGCGGTCGGCGCGTTCCTGCTTAAGCTCCTGCGGAATGCTGTCTTCCATGGTATGGCTGTGCGTTTTTTCCTCGTGGCTGTAAGTGAATATGCCCAGGCGGTCAAATCGCATCTGCTGCACAAACTCTTCCATCTCACGGAATTCCGCTTCACCTTCGCCGGGGTGTCCGGCAATAAGGGTAGTGCGCAGGGTTATGCCGGGTACAGCGGCACGAATATCGGCAATAAGCTTCTCGGTTTTTTCGCGGGTAATGCCTCGGCGCATGAGCTTCAATACATCGGAGCTGCCGTGCTGAAGGGGCATATCAAGGTATTTGCAGATATTCTGGCGGCGGGCCATCACCTCCAGCACATCCATAGGGAATCCGGCAGGATAGGCGTATTGCAGGCGAATCCACTCAATGCCGGGCACATCGGCCAGGCGATCAAGCAGCTCGGCGAGGTTACGCTTTTTATAAATATCGAGGCCGTAATAGGTGAGGTCCTGGGCAATAAGAATAAGCTCTTTTGTGCCCCGGTTGGCAAGGCTCGTGGCCTGCTGCACCAATAAATCCATCGGCTGCGACACGTGAACGCCGCGCATTATGGGAATGGCGCAGAAACTGCAGGGGCGATCACAGCCCTCGGCAATTTTAAGGTACGCGAAGTGGGCGGGGGTGGTAATCAGGCGCTCGCCGGCAAGTTCGGTACGGTAATCGGTTTTAAGGGTTTTAAGCAGGCGGGGCAAATCTGAGGTGCCGAACCATGCATCCACCTCGGGAATTTCAGGTTCGAGCTCATCTTTAAAGCGGGCGCTCAGGCAGCCGGTAACGTACAGCTTATCTATAATGCCTGCTTGCTTGGCGTCGGCATAGCGGAGTATGGTATCAATACTTTCCTGCCTCGCGCTGTCGATAAAGCCGCAGGTGTTCACTATCACCACTGATGCATCGTCGCGCTTGCTTTCATGCACGGCATCGAAATTATTGCCGCGCAGCTGGGTTAAAATTTCCTCGCTGTCTACGAGGTTCTTGCTGCAGCCCAGGGTAACAATATTTACACGGGTTTGCTTATTGCCTTTGGTTTTCATTATAATACAAAATTAAGCAAAAAAAAGGACAGGAAAGAAGAGTTTATAGGGTAATCAGGCTGAAACAATAACCTTGATTTCGTTTTGGTAAATTGTTAACTTTACTTTTGAAACTATAAACAAATTAAACCAATGGATAAATTGATAGTAGTCCACCCAGGCAACCAAAGCGAAATGGCTGAATTGATTGCTTTCCTTGAGGACCGGAAAATGGTATTTGAGGAGGAGAAAGATATCTATTCGGAAGAGTTCAATGCAAAAATGAAACGGGTAGATGACGATATACTGGCAGGCAGAGGCGTAAAAATGAATCTTGATGATATATGGAAATAATCTTTTTTCCGGACGCGCTGAAAGATTTAGACTATTGGAAGCAAACAGGTCAAACACAAATTCTATCTCGCATAAGGGAGCTTACCGAATCAATTATTGAGTCACCGTTTTCCGGAATAGGAAAACCTGAACCATTAAAGCATCAGCATAGCGGAAGATGGTCAAGGCGAATAAATTTAGAGCATAGGTATATTTACAGGGTTTCAGGTAATATTCTTGAAGTACTCTCATTACGCGGTCATTATGAAAAGTAAATACAAACCAGCAAAGCCAACAAGGGTTCCTTATATAGATAAGCAAGGTTTGTATTCAGCAAAATTCGTGACTATGATCAAGAAAGCCAGAGATGACTATAAATCAGGAAGAACCAAGATAATTGCCTTAGAAGATCTCCGGAAATAACCCCATGCAATCAAAAGCCCTCACACCTTCAGATTACGTAGCCGAGCTTCCCGAAGAACGCAAGTCCAATAATGGCTAAACTGCGCGAAGCCATACTTGACAACATCCCCGAAGGTTTCGAGGAGCGCATGAGTTATGGCATGATTGGCTACGTGGTACCGCACAGCATTTACCCGGCAGGCTACCACTGCGACCCTAAATTGCCCCTGCCTTTTATGAATATTGCATCGCAGAAGAATTTTATAGCCGTTTACCACATGGGAATTTACAGTAACACCGAACTTTTAAATTGGTTCACATCTGAATATATAAAACGCTTTACCGATAAGCTCAACATGGGTAAGGGTTGCGTTCGGTTCAAAAAGATGGACGCAGGGCATGTGGCCCTTATTGGTGAATTGGCCGGTAAAACAGGCGTTGAAAACTATATTGCAGCCCATTTAAAAGCCCGGTTGGAAAGTGGTACAAAAGCCAAATAAACAGGTGCATATTTTTTAATAACAAAATGACTGTCACCTACAAAATTCTCGGCCCTGGAGATTCTGCCATTGCCCGGGCACTCACCCATTGGTTTCAAACCGATGACGGCATTGCAGAACCCAATATTCCAACAACAACCTACATGGAAAACCTCCTGCAAAAGGATGATTTTCATATAATTGTGGCTTACAGCGGAGAACAGATTATTGGCGGAGTAACAGGCTACGAAATGGAAATGTACATGCAGGAAACCCGCGAGCTGTTTTTATACGAGATTGGCGTACATGAAGGCTTCCGGCAGCGGGGAATTGCCAAAACACTGATTGGCATGCTCAAAGATATTTGCATGAAGCGCGGCGTAAGTGCCATGTATGTGGGCACCTGGGAAGGCAACGAGGCTGCCGAAAGGCTTTATGCCGGCTCAGGCGGGAAACGTGAGCTTATCCCTTGGTTTACTTTCGATTTTAATAAGTAAACCCCTGTCGGTACATTGCCTTCATACAGGGCTGCTGCAATGCATAAAACAATGCGACAGCCGCATTTGGCATCTGATAACAAAGGCCCCCTTTTAATTGTTATCTTTGCACCTTGCTTTCCCTGCATAATGCTCAAAGGCTCCGGCCGAAAGCAAGGTATTTGCTGCCTGATATTAATACACACCCAAATAATTATGCCCCTCTTATTCAACGATTTCAAAAGCTGGCGTCAGCATTGCGCCGATACCGGGGAACCGCTCTGGAAACCTGTTGTCGCATTTGAAATTGCCCAAAAAGGAAGAACCGAAGAAGAAATCTGGACGGGCCTGGGCAATGCCTGGGAAGTTATGAAAGAAGCCGTGCTTACCGGCCTCACAAGCGATATGACAAGTCGCTCGGGCATGATAAACAACGGGGGTAAAAAGGTATGGAACTACCCTACCCCGGTGCTCTCGCAGGAATTTCAGCGGCTGATTGCGCGGGCGCTTGCTGCCAAGGAGCTTAACAGCTGCATGGGCCGCATAGTTGCCGCACCAACCGCCGGGGCCAGCGGCATTTTGCCCGGCACGCTGGTTACCCTGCAGGAAATTCACCACATGCCCGACCGCGCCATGCTTGAGGCCCTGCTCATAGGCGCAGGCATTGCGCTCATTATTGAGCAAAACGCATCGCTCGCCGGCGCAGTGGGCGGCTGCCAGGCCGAAACCGGTTCGGCAGCGGCTATGGCAGCGGGCGGTATAGTTTATTCCCTCGGCGGCGACCCGGATATGGTGTTCAGCGCAGTAGCCATAACCATTCAATGCATGCTGGGCCTTATTTGCGACCCCGTTGCCGGCCTTGTGGAAGTGCCCTGCGTGGTACGCAATGCAAGCGCGGCTGCAATAGCCTATTCATCGGCCCAGATTGCGCTGGCCGGTGTAAATGCCGTTATTCCGGTAGACGAATGCGTGGCTGCCATGGGCGAAATTGGCCAAAGCATGGAAACCAGGTACAAAGAAACCGCCCTCGGCGGCCTTGCTGCCACCATTACCGGCAAGCAGATAGCTGATCGCGTACTTATTCATGATATTGAAATACTGGACGAAGGAACAGAAGCTTAACTGCTTCAGGCCCTTCTTCCGAAACAAAAAACAACCCTATAAATTTGCAAGCCCCTAACTTTAAAGACCTCATTATTTTCGAAAGCGAGGACTATATTGCCATTAACAAACCGCCCTACCTGAGCACCCTCGACGACCGTGCCGAAGGAGCCTTTAAAAGCCTTTTGCGCATGGCAAAAGATTATGAGCCTGAGGCACAGGTATGCCACCGCCTCGATAAGGAAACCAGCGGCGTATTGCTTATAGCCCGCAATCCCGAGGCCTACCGCCACAGCAGCATGCAGTTTGAGCACAGGCAGGTAACCAAGCGCTACCATGCCGTGGTAGGCGGCATTCATGATTTTAAAGAGGTTAATGTGTACCTCCCCATTTTACCCCTGCGCACCGGTACCGTTACAATAGATAAGGTGAACGGCAAGGAAGCCGAAACCATTTTCAATACCATGGAGGTCTACCGTGCACATACACTGGTTGAATGCAAGCCCATTACCGGGCGCATGCACCAGATTCGCATTCACCTTTCATGTCTGAAAGCGCCCATTGTGGCAGACCATGCCTACGGCGGCGATGAAATTTACCTGAGCGAGATTAAAGGCAAATTCAAGCTTAAAAAGAACACCGAGGAGCTGCCCCTAATCAGGCGGGTTGCACTGCACGCACGTGCCCTTACCTTCGGTTTGCTGAACGGTGAAGAAACTACAGTAGAGGCTGAATATCCTAAAGATTTCCGGGCGCTTATTTCGCAGCTGGAAAAAAACAAGTAAAACATACGCGTTTCATTTGAAGACAATACTAAAGCGAGGTTCCGGCAAAGGGGCCTTGCTTTTTTTTGTTCAAGTGCAGATAAATGCAGGCGGTATATAAATATGCAGGTAATTTTTACCGTATTTTACTCCTTAGAACCCGGCCCGAATAAACCGGCAGTATTTTAACAGGAACAGCTTTGCTTTTCAATACCATTGATTTTGCGGTATTTTTCCCGGTAGTGGTCATGCTGTATTTCAGCCTGCCGTACCGCTTTCGTCCGCATTTGCTGCTGGCGGCAAGCTGTTATTTTTACATGGCTTTTGTACCGGTTTATATACTTATACTGGGCTTCACCATTGTAACAGATTACTTCGCAGGCATACTTATAGAAGGCAGCGCAGGCAGCAAACGTAAATGGATGCTGGGCCTTAGCATTGTGGCTAACATTAGCGTTCTGGCGGTATTTAAATACTATAACTGGGCTGCCCTAAGCATTAACCGCATTTTTCAGCTCATGCATACCGATACCCGCCTGGGTATGCTCAGCATTCTGCTGCCCATCGGCCTGTCTTTCCATACCTTCCAGGCCATGAGCTATACCATAGAAGTATATAGGGGAAAGCAGAAAGCCGAACGCAGCTTTCTTATTTACAGCCTCTATGTAATGTTTTTTCCGCAGCTGGTTGCGGGACCAATTGAGCGCCCGCAGAATGTAATTTACCAGTTCTTTGAAAAGCATGATTTCAGTTACAGGAATGCCGCCGACGGCATGAAGCTGATTGCATGGGGCCTCTTTAAAAAGATGTGCGTGGCAGATAACCTTTCTCTTACAGTAGAAGGGGTATATAAAGCTCCGCGTGAATACTGGGGTATTCCCAGCCTTATTGCCACAATATTATTTGCTTTCGAAATCTATTGCGATTTTTCAGGATACTCAGATATTGCCCTCGGCACGGCGCAGGTAATGGGTTTCAGGCTCATGGAAAACTTCCGCAGGCCTTATGCAGCCCTTTCAGTTACTGAATTTTGGGGTCGCTGGCACATCAGCCTGAGCACATGGTTTCGTGATTATGTTTATATACCCTTAGGCGGAAACAGGGTATCTAAGCTGCGTTATTACCTGAACATTTTTATTGTTTTTATGCTCAGCGGCATTTGGCACGGTGCCGGGCTCAATTTTATTATTTGGGGCGCACTGCACGGCTTTTACAGGGTAACAGGTACCGCAAGCCTGCAGCTCCGGCAAAAGCTGTCGGGTTTAACAGGCTTAACGGCATTGCCGGGCTTACACAGGTTTATTAACCAATTACAAACATTTATATTGGTATCATTTGCCTGGATATTTTTCAGGGCTGCTTCTTTTACTGATGCCAAACGAATAGCTACCCACCTGTTTTCCGGCTGGGGAAAGCAAATAGAAAGGCTGCAGAATGAACCCGACTCTGAATTATGGCTTATTTACGGCGGCGCCCCTGTATATTCGTTTTGGGCAGGGATCGGCTGCCTGGTTCTTCTTGAAACCGTACAGGCTTTTAAAGGCGAAGGCAGCGGAAGGGCCTGGCTGGCAAAACAACCAAAACTGTTCCGCTGGTCAGCATACTATGGTTTGGTGCTGCTTTTGATTTTGTTCAACCAGCAGCGGGTTGTTAACTTTATTTACTTCCGGTTCTAAAACCAATACAGCGAAGCATGAATAAAGATTTAGGCAGGTTCCTGGTTTCTTTTACCGCGGTAATGGTAATACCTGCTGCATTGGTACTTTTCTATATAGTATCTGACCCTTTCATGATTATTCGCCGGTACGATAATTATTATGAAAACTATTTCGGCTCAACAAACCGCGATATGGCCGGAAGCCGCACACTTATTCGGCAAACTGAAAAGGGGGTTCATTATGAGAGCTTTATACTGGGAAGCTCACTTACCCAATGCATACTTGTTCCTGAATGGGAACGCGTAAGCGGGGTAAAAAACGCCTACCATTGGGATGCCCACCACGAAGGCATTTTCGGTGTTTGGAGCAAGGTAAAATGGCTCGACAGCACCAACCATCCCTTTAAAAACGTATTGCTTGAGCTTGACGATATTTTGCTTTCCATAACCGCAAACGGGGGCGGCTTTATGTATTTTAAAGAACCTGCCATAGCCGGCAACTCTGAGGCGGAAAGGCA
Source organism: Bacteroidota bacterium (assembly GCA_040388605.1). Classification (GTDB taxonomy): domain Bacteria; phylum Bacteroidota; class Bacteroidia; order Cytophagales; family Flexibacteraceae; genus JAZKBN01. The sequence continues at coordinate 19,588 of JAZKBN010000052.1, forward strand.
ATACGAAGCCATAAAATCTTACTTCTCAAACCCGTTTTTCCTGGCGCATATACATTGGTACTTCAGCGGCAAATTCCTGCCGTATATGGAAAAATACACCCTGAATCCCAACTCTTATTACAGCAACACTAAAACAAACGACCTTTCTTACATACAGCAAATGCATTTGGTTAAAACAGATTCGGCCGCGTTTTATAAGCGTTTACATGGCATGAGCAATCTTGAACCCGCCTTTATGCCCGGTAACTGCGTGCTCAATAATGAATCAAGGCAAATGCTAAAAGATATAAAGGCAGTTTTCGACAGAAAGCATGTGAATTATAAAGTTTTGCTTTTCCCCCGAGTTAAACGCCCGGTGTTTTGCGAAAAAGATATCAGGTTTATTCAATCGGTTTTCGGGACCGAAAAGGTGTATTATGAGCCCAAAACCGCCTACAAAATTACCGAACTGAACGATTTTTTTGATGTTCATCATGCCAAACCATACTTTGGTACCCGCCTGCTTGAAAAAATGTATAAACCTCAATTGCCGACAGTTCATCTGCCATAAAAAACAATCAGTAAAATTTGCCTGCTTTTTAACGCATCAGTCTCAGAAAAAACAACAAAGCCGACATGCGATTTACACGAGGGCTTTGTTGTTTACTTTTCTTATTTCGGGTTGCAGACCCCCGCTGAATTTCCTTCATTACCTACAGTTTCTCTTTAAACGTCAGGGTATAGGTGGTGCCTTTATAAGCCACAATTTCAAGACCGGCGCGTATTTGCTTGCTCAGCTCATAAACCAGTGTCATACCCAAAGATACACCCGGCGCTCTGGCGCCCGGCATGGCAGAATCTGGCAGGCCGGCGCCGTTATCGCTAACGCTAAGGGTGCATATATTGTCAACCTTGCTGAAGGATACTACAATATGACCTTTTGTGCCTTCAGGGAAAGCATGCTTGCATGAATTGCTGATAAGCTCATTTACTATAAGCCCGCAGGGAACTGCATCGGTCAGGTTCAGGCTTGCATTTTCGGCCTTCAGGCTCAGGCTTACCTGCCCTTTGCTGAGGTAAGAGCGGGCAATGTGTGCAATCAGGCTGTCGAGGTACTTGCCGAAATCTATAGTGCTGAACGAGGAGCCCTGGTATAATTGCTCATGAATAAGGGCCATACCTTTTATCCGGTTTTGGCTTTCCCTGAAAATGGCAATGGTATCAGGGTCGCTGAGGTAATTGCTTTGCAAATGCAGCAGGCCAGATATTACGGCCATATTGTTCTTCACCCTGTGGTGAATTTCCTTTATGAGTATCTCTTTTTCGTGGAGGCTGGTTTTAATTTGCTCCTCGTTTTTCCTGCGTTCGCTTACATCAGAAATACGCATCAGCAGGAAGCTGCGGTTCAGAATATCTATGGTGCTTACCGCGGTGCTGCCCCAGAATTTTTTACCGCTTCGGGTTTCGTATTCCTTTTCAACAAACCATACCTTTTGCTGCCTGAGCTCCGCTTCCATTTCTGCCATAAGGTGATCAAGGCCCATAATGGTACGGAATTCAGGTGTACCCATACCTATATAATCTCCTTTGCTGCGCACCCCGAACATCATAACCGCCTGTAAATTGCAATTGGTTATGCGCCTTGTTTCGCCGTCTACGAGAAAGAGGGCATCGGCAGAGTTGTTGAATACGGCTTCAAGCAGCTGCCTGCTTTCGCGCAGTCGCCTTTCGGCCTGAATGCGGTGGGTAATATCAACACACACGCCCAATACGTCCATAGATCCGTCGGGCCCGGTAACAGGGCACTTGGTTGTAAGCAGGTGATGCTCTGCCCCCGTTTCCGGGTTCACATACATTTCTTCCCTTATATGTGTTTCGCGGGTTTCAAGCACATATTTATCGGTATCAAGGTACTCGCGCAGGGCTTCTTTATTTTTAATAAATACCTGCTCATAAGAACCCTCAATAGATTCAGGCGTACCACCCAAAGTTTCGGCCATGGCTTTGTTCACGAGCTCATAACGTCCATCGGCATTTTTAACGAAAATAAGGTTTGGGTCGGTATCAATAATTCTCCGCAGGTAACTTCGGTAGTTTTCACGCTCGCGCTCTGCTTTGAGCCTCTGCGTCATATCAGTAATCATAGCCAGGCGAGCAGTAGGGCCGTTGGGCTCAGGCGGCAGCTCATGCGAATAAACCTCTACTTCAAGCACATCACCGTTTTTCTTCAGGTGCTTCCAGGCCAGGTGGCTTTTTTCGTTAGGTGTGAGGCTTTTAATACGATCGCGAAGTTTATCCCTTTCACTTTCAGGCCTTATGTTTTCAATATTCATGCTCATAAATTCATTTCGGCTGTAGCCGTAGAGCTGAATGGCGGCATCGTTTACATCTAAAAAGGCCAGGTTTTCGGTATTAAAAATCCACATCGGCTGCGGATTATTGGCAAACAAATCCCGGTATCGGTGCTCGCTTTCCTGCAACCTGATTCGGTCTTCACGTTGAGCGGTAATATCTGTAACGCGTACAAGCAGGTGATCCTGTCCGTCGATAAACAGTTTTTTCACATTCATGGCGCCCCAGCGTACATTACCTTTGAATGTTTTGTACTCTGCCTCCATGTTAAACTCATTATGTTCGGCAGTTGCTTTAATCATTGTCTGCCTGAGTGCATCACTCGGCGGGTTCACATAAAGGTCCTGAACATTTGTGTTCAGCAATTGCTCCATGCTGTCGGCTTCAAAAAACTCAAGGGCTTTCAGGTTGCAGGTAATGCTCACAGGTGCCAGAGGGCGACGCAGAATGAGCACATCGGGCGACTCCTGCACCACCAGGTTCAGCATATTTTCGCTGTGCAGCAGGCGGTCTGCGGCTTGTTTTTCTGCCGTATTGTTATGCAGGTTCAACATTACAGCAGTATGCCCGGAACGCCTGTGATCATCTGTAATATCAAGCATGCAGCGGAAATGCTTTGCGCCCTGCGTTATTTCTACTGTACCCGGTAAATTGGTTTCAAGTACATTTAAAATTGCCCTTCGTATTATTTTCCCGTTTTCATCGCCGAAAACCGATTCAGGCTCTTCACTGAAATTAGTGGCTCGTCTTTCATCTTCCCGGTATGGCGAAATAATGGTTCCTATTCCGGTAATTCCTCTGCCACGGGCAAAATATATGCAGCCTGAATCATCGGCAAGAGCCATTAATGAATCGGGCAGAATAATACAGCCTGTTTCCGGTCCGGGTAAGTCCGATGCGGCCGAATTTACCGTTTGCCTGTCTTCTTCGTTGAATTCGCCTGCGTTGGTGCCCGCAGCAAAACTGTCTGTTGGTAAATGTCTCATAAAGCAATACGATTTGTGGCAGGGCAAAGCCCTGTTTTTCGTCGGTTTAAAGCGCCCTGAATAATCGGGGCACAAGCGGGTAAACGGGAGTGTTTCAGGCCCGGCTTAAATCAACAATTTAAGAGTGCCGGCTCTTTATTAAATTCTTAAAGTATTATGGTTCATTAAATGAACCCGGGGAATTTACTCTTCTGTCATTGGCGGAGATTTCCGCCTGAGTTGTTTTACAAGAAAACGTGTGGTATCAACGGTAACCGGGGTACTTACATTCTGCTGCTTACTTAAGGTAAGTATTTTAAATTTACCCGTTTCAGGATATATTCTTTGCAGCGGTCCGTCGCCAATCCTGATATCAACGGGCATATTAAAGCCGGGTGCATCGGCCGCCCATTCATACATGATATTATCATCTTTCTCCAGGAAAAGCAAAACGGGGGGTTCTTTGTAATGTAAGTATTGGCGAAAAAAAGAATTGAAATCAGTTTTTGTTTCTACATTAATAAAAGCCACAAGACTGTCGGTTGAGGTTTGCTTACCTCCAAAATGTTGCTGAATGCGCTTCAGCAGGCTAAAAAATTCAGGGTCGTTATTCATTACACTGCGTAGGGTATGCAGCATCCAGGCGCCTTTATAGTAAATATCGTTATCTGTTCTCTTATGGAAAGCCACGTTGCGTGGGGCAAGCAGGGGCTTTTTATTTTTAATGTAGCCGCGCTGCATTTCAAGGTAAGCCAGGGCAGAATCTTTGCCTTTTAAACATTCCAGGTACAGTGTTTCGGAATAAGTGCAAAAACCTTCATGAATCCACATATCTGCAGGGTCTGAAACGCTTACATTATTACCCCAGTACTCATGCCCGCTTTCATGGATAATTATAAAATCGAAGCCTTGCGTGCGGTTCTTAAAGTTGTTCCCGTAGGCAATTGCGCCCTGGTGCTCCATACCCCAATAAGGGGTTTGAACAAGCGCATAGCCGTCTTTTGCATAGGGGTAGGGCCCGAACAAATCCTCGTAGCAGCGCAGCATGGGCTTCACCTGCTTAAAGTGTTTTTGTGCAATTTCTTTGTTCTTGCGCAGCACGTAATAATCAAGTGAATATTCAGTTATTTTTGCACCGGTATTTGCATTTTTCCGGAGTTCAGCAACCCTTGCAGTCCCGGGTTTCGGGCCCCTGTACACCTCGCTGAAGTGCACATAATCTGCCACGTTCAGGGTTATATTGTAAGTATTAATAGGGTAAGTAACCTGCCATGTAAAGCGGGTATAGCCATCGGGCAGCTTTGTGGTTTCAGCCAGGTTTCCGTTGCTTACGCACATAAGACCGGTTGGCACCTCGGTACTGATGGTTGCGCCCCTATCAGGCTCATCGCTGAGGTGATCTTTGCAGGGGAACCAGATACTTGCGCCCACATCTTCGCAGCTTACACCAATCCAGGGCTTAAGCTCGTTGCTGCTGCTGTCGGTGGCGAACACGAAACCCCCGTCCCAGGGTGGTTTTGCGGCAAGCATGGGGTTGCCGTGGTAGTAAACCCTTGCCATATTACTGCTTCCGGCCAAAAGCTTTACCGGTGAATGTACAAATACCGCATTCAGCTCCCGTGTATAATACACGGCATTACCCTTAGGAGCAGGGGCTTGCATAGCCGGGGCTTTAGCTCCGGCAACTGTTTTTTTGGCGCCGGGCCCTGCCTTTACAGTTAAAGGGGCCGGAGAATACATCAGGATGCTGTCTATGATTAAATTGGCATAGAGGTCAAGCTGCATGATGCTGAAATCATCGGTGGCTTTAAAAGTAATATCGGTATAGCCGGCTATGCTTTTTTGTTCGGGTACAAGGCGCAGGTGCAGGCCATAATGCTGCACATCGAAACAGGTACGATAGGGGCTTAATGCGCCGCGTAAAGTATCGGCGCGGTTAAAAATCAGGTTTGAGTCTATCAGGCGGCCGGGCCGGCCGGGCGGGCGTGGTATTTGCTTTGGCAGCAGGCTTGGCTTAACGCCCTGGGCAAATACCGAATCAGGTGACAAAAGGCCGGCAGCAAAAGCTGCTGCCATTAAAACACATAGGGACGAAACACGAAAAAGCCCCTTTTTTATATCTCGTAATTGCAAAATACAGTAGGTAATACGTTGAAAACACAGCGCAAAGGGCGCAGAAAAACAATTAAATAAGCTTGGCAAAATATTCAGATTTGATTTTAAGGCCGGTATTTTATGCCCTTAATTGTTCCGCTCAGGTATTAAAAAAGACCATGCGCAGGCAATTTATTGCAGGCCAAAGCAGTTATATCGAAATTGGAACATTATTGATAACCGGGGTTTTACCGGGCCCGGCTAAGAAGGAATATGAACAAACCTTGGTTTCGCAATTGAACCAAGTTCCGGGAATTCAGTCATATAACAAAATCTCTGTTTTTCTGCCCGGCAAATAATTGCGCGGCTTGATTCTGAAAGAGCAATAAAGGTATAAAAACCTGATAAATTATGCGTCATACCCTATATGTATTATTGGCTTTTTTGCTCCCATACCGGGCGCATGCAGCCGGTATGCAGCAGTATGCCGACCTTAAAATTACCGAAGAAGTAAAAGAATCGTATTTTGAGTACCCAAGCCCGGGACTTCCTGCCCTGGCCTCCGACCCTGATTCTTCCCGGAGCGGCGACCCCGACAGCAGCCTGAGCGCAGATTCTCGCAGGCGTATTCGCCGATCGAATATATTTGTTCGCCGAGACAGCACCGGGCATATAATACCTTATTCGCCTGCCAACCTTTCGTTCTTCGGCCGGCGCGACCCTGCAAGAATTCAACCGGGAAAAACCAATATTCGCCTGGTAGCCAACCTTGATGCACGTAACAGCTTTATACTCGGCTCGCAGGCCTTTATGCTGGGCGGCAAGCTGGGCCTTGAGTTTAACGACAGGTGGCGCACCGGCATAGGCTATTACTTCCTGCCTAAGGCATATATTTACAATTACAGTCCGCCCTCTAATGAGCCGCAGCCCTTGGTGGTGCAACAGAAAATGAGCTTCTCTTATTTTTCCTTATACGGCGAATACGTAATGTACAGCAATCGTAAATGGGAGTTCAGCAGCCCTGTTTCACTGGGCTTCGGTAACATTCACATGAGCGATCTTGATTTGAACGGCAGGCCCATAGATAAGCCCCGCAACCGCCCTGTTTTGCTGATTGAGCCTTACCTGAGCGGGCATTACCGCATTTTCAGCTGGGTGGGCATAGGCGCCGGGGTGGGCTACCGCCATGTATTCGATACCCGCAAAAAATTCAAATTCGATAACGATACCCGTCTCAGCCGCGGCTTCGACTCACCCATCTGGATTGTAAAAGTCAAGCTTTTCCCCGGCGATATATTAAGGGTTTTCCAAGGGAGACAAAGCGTTTGGAAATAGAAAACCTAAAGAATTAAAAAAGCTTTTTAAGGGCGCAGCGCATACATAAATGTGTGCTTTGTGCATGTTACTTCATTACCGGTTTATTTTTTTGCACTTATTCCTATGCCCTTTTCCACAAATTGATATGTTCCCGAATTTCGGAATTTTATACCCATCAGAAAGGCTGTATTATTCCCCGGTTTACAGCGTTATATAAAGTAAGCAATATAATATTCTATTTTTTAAGCACGTAGTTTAGAAATGTTCTGCATAAGCACATTCTTTAATCTTTTTAAATCTGTTTCCGGGCTTGGGGCGTATGTTTTGTTATGTAAGCCGGGCCGAATATGCTTGTTACACAGCGAAACGGCTTAAAATAAACCACTAAACAAAATTAAACCTATGAACCAGGACCATCTCTTGGAAAAGCAGGAAACCGATCAGGACCAAAGCCTGGTTAACCTTGCCTCCCGACCCATCAGTCGTAAAAACTTTATGCTTTTCAGCGGCGCCACTGCTGTTTCGGCCATCCTGCTGCAATCATGCAGTAAAGATGATGACAACACCCCGGCCTCTGCCGATGTAACCCTCACCAACGACGATTACGGCGTGCTCAATTACGCCTATGCCCTTGAGCAGCTTGAAGCAGCATTTTATACCCAGGTTGTGGCAACCCCCTATACCGGCATTACCGCTTCTGAAAAAACCATGCTTACCGATATTATGTACCACGAAGTTGCCCACGTGGCTTTCCTGAAAGCAGCATTAGGTACAAAAGCCATAGGCAGCCTGACCCCCGATTTTTCAAGCATTGATTTCACCAGCAAAACTTCGGTGCTTACAACGGCACAGACGTTTGAAGACCTTGGCGTATCGGCCTACAACGGCGTTGCCAAACATATTAAAGATGCCAATTACCTCTTGGCTGCCGGTAAAATTGTTTCGGTAGAGGCACGCCATGCCGCCATTATACGCGAAACACTGAACCCGAATACCGCTGCATTTGCATCGGCCCCAACTGTGGCCACCGCCACGGGCTTAGATACCCTGCATACCGTGCCTGAAGTTTTGGCCGCAGCAGGAAAGTATATTAAGAACAAAATTACCTCTAACCTGCCCACCACGTAAGAGCCGGGGTAATTGCACCTGTTAATTAATATTCACCCAACAAAAATCTAAGCAAAATGTTACTTCAGAATATATTCAAAATGTTGGACCTCAACGTTATAGACGACGAGACCAACTCAAAATTACAGAGCCGCAGAATGGCTATTGAAAAAGCAGGCAGGTTCGGCGCCAAGGTTGCGGCAGCCACCTTGCCGGTAGTGCTTACCATGCTCCCACGAATTGTTAAAGCCCAAACCCAATCGGCGGTAGATGTGCTTAATTATGCGCTCACCCTTGAGCACCTGGAAGCATCTTTCTACAATATTGCTATTGGCAATGCATCTAATATTGCCAACGGCATAGGCGCAGTAACCTTAGATGCCAATGCAAAACGCATTGTTGATCTTATTGCCGCCCACGAAACCGCCCACGTTAAATTGCTCCGCGATGCCCTTGTGGCCGCAAACGCTTTAACTGCCGCTGACCCCACCGTAAACACCTACGACTGGACCGCCAAAGGCAACCTTGGTACCGACAAAGGCGCAGCCTTTGCAGACCAGGCCACTTTCCTTACCGTTGCGCAGGCATTCGAAGATACTGGTGTTCGTGCCTATAAAGGCCGTGCCGGCGAGCTTGTTGGCGATATGACCTATTTGCCCATAGCCCTTTCCATTCACTCTGTTGAAGCAAGGCACGCTGCGGCCATCCGTATGCTTCGCGGGCAAAAAGGCTGGGTTACAGGCGGCACATCCACCTCTAACGGAACACCGGCTTTCACCAACGGGGTTTACGCTGCAAGCGCAACATCGCCGGGCGAAGACAACACCACGCAGGCAGGGGTAGATCTTAAAAGCCTATCTGCATTAAGCACCTATTCTGCCGGCAGTCTTGGCGAAGCCTTTGATGAACCTTTGGAACCCACAACCGTATTAGCCATTGCCGGCCTGTTCCTGAAATAGGATTCACGCGGTTAAATATTGGCCTTGTTTTATTGACGGAAAACAATTAGCATGTTTATGAAATGCCTGCAAGCAATTGCAGGCATTTTCGTTTGTATGCAGCCGGGTTTAAGGCTAAACACGGGCAAAACCCTTACCTTTGCACCCGAATCAGGGCCATGTTGCAAAATGCGCCCGGATTAATACACAATGGAAAGAGAAGTAAGGGTTCGTTTTGCGCCCAGCCCAACCGGTTCGCTGCATATTGGCGGCGTGCGTACGGCTTTATATAATTACCTGCTGGCTAAACAGACAGGCGGCAAATTCATTATCCGTATAGAGGATACCGACCAAAACCGCTTTGTTCCCGGCGCCGAAGAATACATTTTTGAATCATTAGCCTGGTGCGGCATTACCCCTGACGAAGGCCCCAACGAAGGCGGACCTTTTGCCCCCTATCGCCAAAGTGAGCGCAAGCCTATGTATATGGCTTTTGCCCAACGCCTTGTTGATGAAGGCAATGCCTATTACGCTTTCGATACTTCTGAAGAGCTTGACGAAATGCGCGAGCGCCTGAAAATGGCCAAGGTGGTGGCTCCCCAGTACAATGCCATTACCCGGGCCACCATGAAAAACAGCCTCACCCTGCCCGAAGACGAGGTTAAGGCCCGCCTCGCAAGCGGCGACCCCTATGTGATTCGCCTGAAAGTACCCCGCAAAGAGGAAATTCGCCTGCACGATATGATTCGCGGCTGGGTAATGGTGCACAGCAGCACGCTTGATGATAAGGTGCTCATGAAGTCAGACGGCATGCCCACTTACCACCTTGCCAACGTGGTGGATGACCATTTAATGGAAATCTCACATGTGATTCGCGGTGAAGAATGGCTGCCATCGGCCCCTACCCACGTTTTGCTGTACCGTGCATTCGGCTGGGAAGATACCATGCCGCAATTTGCCCACCTGCCCCTGCTGCTCAAGCCCGACGGTAACGGAAAGCTCAGCAAGCGCGACGGCGATGCCCTTGGCTTCCCCGTATTCCCTATTGCTTATACCGACCAGGCTACCGGAAATACCGTTTCCGGATTCCGTGAAAGCGGTTATTTGCCTGAGGCTATGGTGAACTTCCTGGCCTTTCTCGGCTGGAACCCAGGTACCCAACAGGAAATTTTCAGCATGGATGAGCTCGTTAAAGCCTTCAGCGTGGAACGCATAGGCAAGAGCGGCACCAAGTTCGATATAGAAAAAGCGCGTTGGTTCAACAAGCAATACCTGCACGCCCGTCCCGATGCCGAGCTGGCCGGCTACCTGAAAGCAGGCCTTGAAGAAATTGGTATCAGCATAGGCGACGATGCCGCCCTGCGTGCCATGACCCTTGTAAAAGACCGCACCACCTACCCTAAAGATTTCGCCACAGAAGCAGCTATACTTTTCCAAAAGCCTGATTCTTATGATGAAAAAGTTGCCAACAGCAAATGGACAGATGATGCTGTGGCTGTTATAGGCACTTTAGCCGATGCGCTTGAAAACCTGCCCTTCGTAACTGCCGCAGATGCCGGGCACCTGTTCCATGAAACTGCAGATAAGCTGCAGATTAAAGCAGGCAAAGCCATGCAGCCCCTTCGTTTGGCCATTACCGGTAAAGGCGCCGGGCCTGATCTTATGACCATGATAGAAATTCTTGGCCCTAAAGAAACCGCCGCCCGCATTCGTACCGCCATTCATGAGCTGAAAGGTTTTATACCCGTTAAAGCTTAAATCCGGGAACCCGGCCCCGCTTGCCGGAACTTATTGTTTACAATTTTGCCTATGTGCTTCCGCAACCTTGTTTCCCGGTTTTGTACCCTTAATGCTTTGGGTACATGTATCGGCATTTCAGCAGTCTGGCTGCTCTTTGGTTGCGGCAGCGCATACGCGCAAAAACCCGACGACAGCCTCAGCCGATTCAGGCCCCGTTACATTGCCCCTCCGCCGCCTGCCAGGCCTGTAGAAGACCCGAAGGCGCCCGTTGTGCCGGTTAACCAGATTAATGCCCAAATTCAGCAGCTCATGGACAGCATTGCTGAAAACAACCGCCGCATTACCGGTTCGCAGGGTTACCGCATATCTGTTTACACCGGCAACAGCCGCGATATTGCCATGACCGGGCGCGATAAAATTTATAAGCTGTACCCCGAGCTCCGTGTTTACCTTACCTATAAGCTGCCCACCTTCAAGCTTAAAATAGGCGACTACTTTAATAAGTTCGATGCCCAAAGGGCTTACGAAAAAATTAAAGCTGAATTCCCGGAAGCTGTAATTGTGCAGGACGAAATTAACGTTCGCTGATACATTCTTATAATGCCCTTACCCAAACGCATCGTTTCCCGGAAAGATGAAATAACCTCAGATTTTATGAAGGAGGTTGAAATTCACATGCTTGATATCCTGGAAGGTCGCGCCACGCACATGTACCGCATTAAGCACTTTGCCGAGCGGCTTTTTATACATCCCACGCATTTGAGCAATACCATTTATTTAACCACCGGCAAATCTCCCTGCGATTTTTTGGTTGCCCGCTTAATGGAATACACCTATAAGCTTTTGCAGGATCCTGCTATTCCTATTGCAGAAGTATCTGAACGGCTAACATTTGATGAGCCTACTAATTTTACCAAGTTCTTTAAGCAGAATGCAGGCATTACGCCCCGTATGTACCGCAAACAATTGGGCCTTATGAAGCAGGCAGCCTGAGTATAGCCTGCATGTAACAGGTTTACCAACGGCTTCCTTTTTTGTAAATTACTAATACCACGGATTTAACACAAAGGCCACTTCTTCTGTTAAGACTCATTTTCCGAAAGTTATAGGCGTTGCCTGATAAGCTAGTTCATATTTTATTTAAACATTTATCCGGATTGCTTACATTCAGGCCGGAATTCTAATTCCCCGAACTTATAGAGAACATTTTATGATTCATTCTTTTAAAAACCTGATCGCTTTATGTGCAATTTTCTCCTTTGCAATGTTTTCATGTGCAAGGCATAATTACCAGGCACATTTTCCGAATAAAGGCTACCATATAACTGCAGCAGTTAAGCCACCCAACACAAATTTGCAGCGAACCGATTTGAGCATAAAAAGAAGCAGCGCAAAAACTGCCTTCCTGCCGCAGCAGGCAACAGTTGTAAAAGCGATTGCTAACAAAACAAAGTCCAGGGCCGGGGCAATTACCGCAGCAATGCCGGATACCAAACCTGTAAAAGCCGATGGACAATTATCAGTATCGGTCATGAGGCAGGTAATGGCGAGAACGCAGGCCAGGCACGCCAGGGTAATAAAGATGGCAGCTTCGGCATTCAGGTACAATGCCAAGGAAGAGCCGCCTGTGCAAATGAATTTAAAAAGCCAGTTTACGGCACTGGCACTTGCTTTTCCTTTCCTTGCAGGTTTTTTCGGGATTCACAGGTTTTACCTTGGTTATACCGGTAACGGAATCCTGCGGCTTATAATAGGCATTATTGCCTTTGCCGCAATTATAGCTTTCGTTTCTACAGGAGATATAAGTGCAATTCCTACTATAATTGTTTATGGTGGCTTTGTATTCATTTGGGCGTTTATAGATTTTCTACGCATTATTGGCGGAGATCTGAAACCCAAGAACGGCGGCGATTATATTTATGACCTGTAATACCCGGCCTGCTCAGTCACATCATTCGTTAATACCTAGGAATGGACATTTTGAGAAATGCAGGTTTTCAGAAATCATCAGTTCAGGTGTTTTCGAAATATGCGGGGGTAGTAATTCTGATATGCCTGTCGGCGGGCTTGGTTTCCTGTGACCGACAAAATTAGGCTGCGCATTTCCCTCCAATTACATAATGTAAAACCGGAGCAGGCTGATTTACATACAGCTGCATCGTTACAAGGCCGGTTTTCTCCAAAACGCAGGCAAGGCATTTACGGGTAATGAAGTTGGCAGCTTCGCTGGTTAACCCGGGTGTTAAAGACCTGGCACCGGGGAGCCTTGGTAATAACAAATCCCGATTGCCGCCCGGGCTATAAACGGCAGCCGGTTGCTCGTATGGGCCCTAATTGATTTTATCAGGATTATGCTCGGCAAACTGAAAACTAAAGACGGCAGCGATTATATTCATGATTTGTAAACCGTTTAAGTAAACTGCCTTTAGCGGCCCTAAACATAACCAACCTGCTTCAGGGCTGTAGTTTTATACACCGGTAACCCAAATTAAGAAATGACCTTCCGGAATTTTAATGCCTGTAAATATTTACTGCTGATACTCAGTCTGCTTACAGGCTTTAGCGCCTGCCACAGGCATCATTACCAAGCTCATTTCCCCGGTAAAAAATATGGTTTGCATGGTGCCTCAGTCAGAACGCAACCTTCATCACCTGGAGCTTTATGCACAGAGCCTGTAATTGATCCCGGAATTGCTGTGAATGCAAAACCGGCAGGTTCGATTAGGCATTCTGACAGTAATAAGAAAAGCAGGTATGCAAACGTCGGCAAAGCCGGAATTGCAGCAGGTGCATTAACGGCATCAATAAAAGGAAGAAGCAGTAAAAGTGCTGAATCAGCCCTGAAAGGCCTACGAACTTCGGTTCTTACGGCTTCATTAAACAGTCTTAAATTGGCTTATTATAAGAAGGGCGATAAAAACAAAGGCCTGACCATATTAATTGCCTTTCCGTTTCTTACCGGTCTTTTAGGGGTTTATTACTTCTACCTGGGTTATCATAAAAAAGGCTGGCTTTGGCTGGGCATTACAGCATTAACTTTCATTGTCGGCGTTTTAGCTGAAACAGGTGACCCTTTTGCAATTACCGCAGTGGTTTTGCTTGTCTTAACCATGATGATTCGTTGCTTAATTGATTTTGTTAAAATCCTGTCGAACAACTTAACCCCTGCACACGGAGATTATTACCATTGAGCAACATCGCCAAAAGCGCATATTGCTAAGCTATACCTATCTGTATTAAATTTCGGGATTGTTTTCTCTATAAGATTTATGCAGGCTGTGCTGTTATTCTTTTAACCGCATACCCGGCTATGTTCAAACCCGACAGCTGCATTCTCAAACTTAGAACTTAACAGGCGAATACAGTAATGGCTTCTTATCCCGCTTTTTATTCCTTTTCCCAAAATTCCGGCTTTGCCATTTAAAGCCTACCTTTGCTGCCCGAAAGCAAATTGCATCCTTTAAATCCTTTCTGCTACTGTTAATGCACCCACTCCGCGACCCCCTGAAACTACGCCTGAACAGCGAGTACGGCACTTTAAGAGCCGTGCTCATGCACCGTCCCGGTGTTGAAATTGACCGTTTAACGCCTTACAATATAGGCGAATACCTTTTTGAAGATATGCCCTACCTGAGCGTTATGCAAAAAGAGCATGATGAATTCAGGAGCCTCATTAAAGGCGCAACCGGGGCCACCGTTTTTCGCCTGCACGAATTGCTTATCGAGGTGCTTATAGATGATAACCTGCTGCACCGCGCCTTCGAGGTAGCCCTTGCCGAAACAAACCTGGTTCATTTGGCCGGCGATATTGTGGCCCGCCTGAGCACAGCCGAATGCGCAAACGTGCTTTTGGCCGGTATAAAAGTATATGAGCTTAAACGCAAGCTGAAGGCCCGCGACCTTGATCGCCTGCCCGACCACAGCTATGTAATAAGCCCCAACCCCAACGTATATTTCATGCGCGATGCCGCAGCCGTTATACAAACCGGTATAATCAGCTGCCAGATGAAGCACCCCGTTCGCCACCGCGAAACCATGATTATGCGCCTCATCTTCGAGAATCATCCCTATTTCCGCGACAACTTTAACCTGCTGTACCCCAATAAGGATCTAAGTCTTGGTGATCGCAAGCAGTTCCCGACTATTGAAGGCGGAGATATTATTGTGCTCAGCGAAAAAGCCCTGGCAATTGGCAACAGCGAGCGCACCGATCCTGAAGCCATACTCGAAGTAGCCAAACAGGTTTTACGCAGCAACCAGGTAGAGCGCGTGTACGAGGTTTTATTGCCTAAAAAACGCAACTTCATGCACCTCGATACCGTTTTCACCATTATTGATGAAAACCTGGTGGTAACCTATCCTGATGCTTTGCAGGCAGTTCTTGAAACCCGCGTACACCGCAAGGAAGGAGAAGACGAAAACGGCGATACCATACTCAGCACCGAGGTATTGAATGAATCTCTGCTGAAAGTGCTTGAAAAAGAAATTGACTATCTCGAAATAATCAGCACCGGCGGCGGCAATCCTGATTACGCCATGCGTGAGCAGTGGTTCGATGGAGCGAATGTTTTTGCAATTGGTCCGCGCAGGGTTATAAGCTATAACCGGAACATACATACCAACCGCGCCCTGCGCGAGGCAGGTGTTGAAGTGCTCACCATACCCAGCTCAGAGCTCAGCCGCGGCCTCGGGGGCCCAAGGTGCATGACCATGGCGCTTGACAGGCAGGAGTTTTAGAATGGTGTTGCTGCCTTTATCTTCATAAAGATAAGAAAACCAGGTTGCCTGCATTCAAAATAAACAGCATAAAAAAAGGGTCCTGCCATGCGGCGGACCCTTTTTTTATGCTGTTCTGAAACCTAAACTGACTCAGCCTTTCTTGCCGCCTTACTTATGGCTTCAAAACTAAAGCCTGTTCGCTCTTTAGGCTTTGCCGGCTTTTTTGGCGACAATATCAGCCTCAGGTTTTGGTCAGATGTTATATAGCTCCAGGCCCATGTAAAGAACACCGATACCCGGTTTCTCACCCCGAAAATGCTGATTAGGTGCACAAACATCCAAACCGCCCAGGCAAAGAAGCCCTGGAATTTGAAGCCTGCAATTTCGGCTACGGCTTTGTTCTTACCAATTGTGGCCATGCTGCCCAAATCTTTATACCTGAAAGGTTTCAGGACTTTTCCCTTCGCCATGGCCTTGAAATTACGGGCAAGGTTACGTGCCATCTGAATGGCGGGCTGGGCTACCTGCGGGTGGCCGTCAGGGTATTTTTCCTCAGTTGTCAGGGCTATATCGCCTATTGCATAAATATCGGGATGGGAGCGCAGGCGGTTATAGGGGTCGGTTAAGAGTCGACCGCCTCTGCCTTTTGCTTCAGCAGGCAGGCCCTTTATATCTATGGCTTTAACGCCTGCCGCCCAAATAAGCGTATTGCTGCGTATTTTAGTTCCGTCGGAAAAGGTAACATGCCTGCCGTCGTAATCTTTTACCTGTGTGCCTGTGCGCACGGTTACACCCATTTCTTCAAGAAACTCCCGGCTCTTCTGTTGGCTTGCGGGAGCCATGGGACCCAGCAGGTTAGGGCCGGCTTCCACTATGGTTACATGCATCTGCCCGAAATCAATTTCAGGGTGGTCTTTGGGCAATACGGTTTTGCGCATTTCGGCAAGGGTGCCGCTTATTTCAACGCCCGTGGGGCCGCCGCCGGCCACCACTACATTCAGGAGGCCTTCAAGCTCATCATCGGTATCAGCGGTAATTGCATCTTCAAAATTCTGTAGCAGGGTGTTGCGCAAGGCCAACGCCTCCGATACCGATTTCATAGGAATGGCATTTTCCGCCACGCCTTTCAGGCCGAAGTAATTGGTGTCGGCGCCCATGGCAAATACCAGGTAATCGTAAGAAATGGGGCCAAGGCCTGTGCGGATAATCCTGGTTTCAGGCTCAACTTCGTAAAACTCGGTTATACGGAGCACGAAGTTGGGGTTATCGCGAAATACGCGGCGTAGCGGGAAAGATATGCTGCTGGGCTCAAGGCCCGCAGTGGCCACCTGGTAAAACAGGGGCTGAAACTGGTGGTAATTGTTCTTATCGATGAGCACTACCTGGAATGGTAAGCCTTCAAGCTGCTGTGCCAACTCGAGCCCGCCGAAGCCGGCACCAACTATCACTACACGCTTTAAGCGCGTTTCAGGGATATTGGGTATCATAATCCGATTAAAATTTATGTATGAAAATGTACTCTGCTGAGTACAAATCAACACAATTTTACTGTAAATAATACGGTCCCGCGCTGCCTGTATGCCTGAAAAGCGGCTAAAATATGCTGATTGCCGAAATTAAGGCCCTGATTTCTGCGTCCGTGTTGAATACATGCAGGCAAATTCTGAGCCGTTCGGTACCAATGGGTACGGTTGGGGCCAAAACCGGCCTAACATCGAGGCCCTTATTGCGCAATGCTTCCGACGCCTGCTTTGCATTTTCGTTACCGGGTACAAAAAGCACCTGTATGGGGCTCTTGCTGTCGGCAATGCGGTTGCCCAGGCCGGCTTCTGCGGCAGAGTTCCTGAAGGTATTAATGCGGCGCTGCAATTGGGTGGGCAGCTCAGGGTGCATGCTTAAATAATAAAAAGCTGCATCTATAGCTATAAAGCTGTGCGGTGGCGGGGCAGTGCTGTAAATAAAGGGCCGCGCAAAATTCACGAGATATTCGGCAAGCAGTGCGCTGCCGGCCACGCAGGCCCCGTGAACCCCCATAGCCTTCCCGAAGGTATGTATGCGCACAGGCACCTGGTCTGCAAGGCCAAGCTCGCTTGCAAGACCGCTGCCTGCATCGCCGCGCAGGCCGGTGGTATGGGCTTCATCAAGTATAAGGAATGCGCCGAATTCGTTGCAGGCTTTAATTATTTCGGCCAGCGGGCATTCATCGCCGTCCATGCTGAAAACGGCTTCGGTTACCACATAAGCGCGGCCTTCTGCCAGCTTTAGTTTTGAGCGCAGGCTATCAGGGTCGTTATGGCGAAAGGTGATGCGTCTTGCAAAACTCAGGCGTGCACCTTCTTTGAGGCTGGCATGGCAAAGCTCGTCCATCACAATGGTATCGCCTTTTTGGGGCAATGAGCTTAAAACCGCGGTATTGGCCGCATACCCGCTCCCGAAAATAAGGGCAGCCTCGGTTTTCAGCGTCATGGCCAGGCGCTTTTCGGTTTGCAGGGCAATCAGGCTGTTGCCGGAAAGCAGGCGGCTTCCCGTGCTGCCGTTCTGCACATAATCTGCCGCCTCTTCACGCTGACGAATCTGTCGGGCGAGGTAAGGGTTACGGGCAAGGCCCAGGTAATCGTTACTGAAAAAATCCTGCAAGGGGGTGGCAAGTGCAAGGCTGCGCAGGTTGCCGGTTTGCTTACGCTTTTGCAGCGCGCTGTACAGGTGTTCGTCTAAGGAAGTCATGGTTTGTTTGCTGAACTACTTGGTGTATTAACAGGTATTGGTATTAGCAGAAGCCAAGTTATGCAAAAAACAGGTTTTGTCTTTAAGCTTAGGTAATAAGCAATATAAAACACCGGAACAGCTTTTATGTATATGCCCCGTGTTGTAACTGAAAATAAGGGACAAGGCAATCCTGTCCAAAACGATTTTTTGTGCCTTCCCCAAGATACATTAAAAGGACTGCTGGTATGAAATTTCCGGTAAAAATGGTTAAAGTGCTTCCAAGAGCCCCAAATTGCCCTACTAATTGGATAGTTTCACCCATGATTTAATAGCCGTGAGTAGCCCGAAATCCAAAATCAGGGGGTTGGTTTTGAAATGAGTGCTGAAAACCCTTCCAATTGAGTTATTTCGAGCATTCCCAAAACGTTTTGGACAGGATTGGGGACAAGGCAATTAAATCAGGGCAAATACTCAGGCGCAAAAACGGCAGCTCAAGAAAATGGTAAGAGAGCGCGGCAATAAGCAGCGACAGGAAGAAAAAAACATAAAACATGCTATCTGCCTCAATACTAAACCCGGTTCGGAGGGAGATCAGGAAGTAAACCTGGGGAACTACGTTGTGAAACAAATACAGCCCGTAACTGTATAAGCCAAAACGTACTAATGGCGCTGAAGTAAGAAAACCTGTAAGCACTTTCGGGGCATTGCCCTTTGTAACCCAATGAATAAGCCCTGCACAAAGTATGGGGAAAACAGGTAAAACCTCGTTAAGCAGGTTTTTACCGGGGTATAAAAACGGCCTTTGGCTTAGCAGCACATACACCGGTATAAGCAGCGGCAACCAAGCGAATAACGGGAATTTTCTATCGGTGAGTTGCAGCCAGGCTACAAAAATACCGGCAGCAAAAAACTGGAACGTTGCCGGCAGAAGCATTGAGGCATATATGATATTATAACCTGTATATATAAACAAGAAAACCGACAGCATTCCGGTTAATCCCATGATACCAATTATCCATGGGAACCATGAAGGCTTGGCGGGAAGCAGGCAAAGCGGCAGCAAAATGTAAAACTGTTCTTCGCAGGCAAGACTCCAGAAGTGATTAACAGGATAGTTGAAGCCTTGGGTTAAAAAAGCGGAAACATTATAGGTATATGTAAACAGCCATGGCAGCAGGCTTAAAATATGTTGGGGTACCTTTAAAAATACTACAATGGCAATCAGGAAGTAATAAGCCGGCACAATGCGCAGCGCCCGGCGGGTCCAGAAACTTTTGGCTTTACTGAAAGGGCTTTGGCCTGCAGCACGCAGGCGCAGATTCTGGCGCATTAGAATGCCCCCTATAAGATACCCGCTCAACACAAAAAAAAGCTGCACACCCATTTTTCCCGGGAAAAGCCATGGCCTAGGGTTAAGCCATTCGGGCGGATTTAAATGCTCCAGCATTACAAGAAAAACCGCAATTGCACGCAGGCCGTCAAGGGCCGGGTAATAGGCCGGTACGTCTGCTGATACCGGAGGATGTGGCTGGTTCAAGTTTTTCCTGTTCTGTTAATAGGCGGCAGGAAAAACCCGCAGCAATATGCAATGATGGCAAAGTTAAGTGAATTGCTTAAAAAGAAGAAACGATCATGCGGTACATTGGTTCACCCGGCTCCTTTAACCCGTATTGTTTCATAAAGCCTGCCGCTGTGTTTTATTTCGATATACTGTGTTTTCCCATTATAGAATAACAGGCATTCCGGTAAAAACGGGCATTCTGAATAATTCAAAATGCAAAGCCTGAAAATAAAGCTTGTAAATTTCGGGATGTTAAAATGCAGCCGGGTAAACCGGGTATTGGGGCTGTACGGTAAAAATCATAACTGTCATAGGGCTGTTAACATGCTTATATGCTGCCTGTGGCTGGTGGTTTTATTCAGCAACGCGCTTGTTAATGCACAAGGCCGGAATATTAACCAGGATTCTGTCTTGAATTTAAGTCCGCAAAATCGTGTTCCCGGCTTAAGCGTGTTAAAAACCATACCCCTTAGCAACATAACCCGTGTTTCCCTTGACAGGCAGGACCGCTTTATTGTCTGCACCGAAAAAGGCCTTGTTACCCGTTTCGATAGTAACGGCAATGCCGGCAATTTGTACAGCCCGCGTCGCCCGGCAGATGTTACGCTGGCCGAGGCTTGGAACGGCCTCCGCATTTTTCTCTTTTACCGCGATTTGCAGGAATATGTTTATCTCGACCGTTTCCTTACCGAAAGTCCAAACAGCCCTGTTCCTCAGGATATTGTAGGTTATGCCCGCATGGCCGCCCCTGCGCAGGACGATAACTTATGGGTAATTGATGAAGCAGATTTCAGCCTGAAGAAGATTGATCCGGTTGCCGGGTCGGTGCTGCTGAGCACACGCCTTGCCCCCGTTCTGCAAAGCCCGAAAAATGCCGATTTCAGCTTCATGCGCGAGTACCAGAACCGTCTTTACATTGCCGAGCGAAATACAGGCATTATTGTCTTCGATAATATGGGAAATATGCAGCGCAGGCTGCCGCTAAAAGATGTCGGTTTTTTCAGCTTTTCCGGCGATGAAATGGTGTTTACCAAGGGTTCTGAAATCAGCTTTATAAATATTTATACGCTTGCCGAAAGAAACATCAGTTTGCCCGCAGATATAAAAGCGCAAAGGGTTTTGGTAAGCGGCAAAAGTGCAGCCGTTTTTACCGATACTGCAATGCTGATTTGCGAATTGTTAAAGTAGCCATTAGCGGCATACAACAATTCATAATTATACTATAACCCCACCCTATGCGACCACTTTTTAGCCTGCTCTTTTTCCTGCTTATTCCGCTTTTTGGCTTGTATGCCCAGGAAGATGAAGATACCTGCCGCTTTGTTTTCGACTTTGGGTATGGAGACCAGCGAGAATGCAGCGACAGCCTGATTAAGAAAGGCATATTTACATACGGCAGCCTGATGCCTAAAAAAATGGCTTTTAATAAAACAGCAATAGACTATTTCCCTTATCAGAAAATCTATAGCTTGCCCGGTATTATAATAAAAGCAAAGTCTAACCTTATTAGCCTTAAAAAGCCCGGAAATAAAAATTGGCAGACTGTTAACATAAGGAAACATTTCAATCTTGATTTAGATACTTTGTCCGGACCTATGGATGAGGTAATTGTGTGGTCGGCATATAGTTTTAAAATGAACGGGCACCTGTATTATGTACTCTTTATTGGGCCCGATGCCCCGCCGCGTTATTACACCCCGTATAAACCAATCCTGATTGATATGTCGGGAGGCTTTATAAAAGTAGTGCCTATGCCGGGGTTCCAACATTCAACTTCACCGGGCTCTATGAATTGCGTAGTGCGGCAGGGGAAAGAGTGCTTAGTATATTACCCTTTAAATACACAGCTTAGTGAAGGACCTGACGATTTAAAAGTATATCTGTTCAGCTACATAAACGGCAAATTCATAAAAGACAGGACTAATTATCTGAAATTAGTATCTGATGCAGGTCCCTTCATTTACCGCATAGATTGGCGGGCGTCGAAATGGGATTTTAAATAATTATACCCGGCTTCAGCAACTATTTCCATACAAATAAAAAACGGGGCAATTTTGCTGCCCCGTTAAACCGAATAGTATTTATTAGCACCGGCAAGCTCTGCCTTACCCATTGGTTTCCAACAGCCTTTGCACATTTCCGCTGCAAATAAGGTGCAGGTTGGCCATAATTTTTTCCTCGTTCCAGTTCCACCATTTCAGCTCAAGCAGGCGTTCAACTATGTATTCTGGGAATCGCATGCGCAGCACATGGGCCGGGTTACCGCCTACAACAGCATAAGGCGCCACATCTTTTGTAACTACGGCACGGGTGTTAATAATGGCGCCGTCGCCAATGCTTACGCCGGGCATTATAACAGACTCGTAGCCTATGCTCACATCGTTACCAATATGAATATGCTGAATCGGTTCAGCGCCTTCGTTGGCTTTGTGGCTCCAAATATCGCCGAGCATGCTGAAGGGGAAGGCGCTTACTCTTTCGGAATGGCGTGCGCCGGCCGACATATTAAACTTTACACCGCTGCTTATTGCGCAGAATTTACCTATGGTCAGGGTTTCAGGGGCATCATCGGCATGGTTTAATACATTTTTTAAAAAGTCTTCAGCAGCCGGGTATGCTTCCGGGCTTTCATAAAATGAATAATTACCAACAAGAATGTTAGGTGATGAGATGCTGTCTTTCAGGGGCAGCATGTGTCTGCGTACCGATTGGGTCAAATTTCCTTTATTAATTGAGCTGTGCATGAACATAGAGTTTCGTAACCGGCAGGTATGGGCTTAAGCACAATTTCTTAGTACCCCATGGCAGATTACGCTCTTAAAGTTAGCGAATTAAGTACATAAATATTAAGATATTAATATGAATTTTCATGGAATTATATAATTTCATTGAAATGTTTTATTAATTTATAACTATTCAAATTCTGTTTAAAATGTACCATATATGGCCTGCTTATTTTAGCCTGGCTGTAAACAAACAATAGAGATACCTTAAGGGTTAAACCCTTACTTGCATTTCACAAGGTTCGCATGTACCTTGCGCATGTTTAAAATCAGTCTGAATAAAGATATGAGGAAAATACCCGAAACAGACCGCAGTGCCGCCGACCTGGCCATTGGCGAAAAGGGCCTGATTACCGGTTTTCGGGATGCTGAGCTGTCGCTGAAGCTGTTGGAAATGGGTTGCCTGCCCGGCTGCGAAGTGGAGCTTTGCGGGGTGGCGCCATTAGGATGCCCTTTCAACATAAGCGTGAGCGGCTATCACTTATCCCTGCGAAAAGAAGAAGCGGCGGCTATTTTGCTTCAGTAGAACAGGGCATTCGAAGATTGCGCAATTGAACGGCTTAAGCAATAAGAACAGCATTTGCCGGAGCATTGGCCTATACTCCGCCCCTGATTTATCTCATTCCATCCTGATTCGGACCCCTTACATATTGCGGCTTAGCTTTTTACGGGCCGCCTTTTAAAGCCTGCATGAGCCAACCTAAATTAACGGTGGCACTGGCCGGAAACCCAAATGCCGGCAAGACCTCCCTTTTTAACCAGCTTACCGGGCTGAATCAAAGAATTGGAAATTTTCCCGGTGTTACCGTGGAAAAGAAAACCGGTACAACCTGGCTCAACAACAATACCGCCTGCAACGTAACAGATTTACCCGGCACCTACAGCCTCTACCCGAAATCGCCGGATGAGCAGGTGGTGTTCGACGTTTTACACAACACTGCAGACCCGCTTTACCCCGATATAGTTGTAGTGGTGGCCGATGCCGGCAACCTGAAGCGCAACCTTTTACTTTTTACGCAGATTGCCGACCTGCAGATTCCCGTTATACTGGCCCTCAACATGGTAGACCTTGCCGAAAAAGCAGGTTGCGTGTTTGATTTGGAAGTGCTTAAGCAACGCCTGCAGGTACCCATTGTGCGCATTAACGGCCGAACCGGCGAAGGCCTCACAGATCTCAAGCAGGCCATCCTGAAATTCAGCTTTGTGCCCCCGAACCCCTGGTTCAGGCCGGAAGATGCCGCGCCTGAATTGGTTAACAAAGTACGCGATCGCTTTAACCTCGATAACAGCTACCGTGCATTCCAGCTGGCGCACCAGTACCGCAGCATGAGCAGCCTGAGCGCCGCCGACAAGCATTTCCTGGATGATATAACCCTGCGCTATGAATTCCGCAACCTGAGTTTCCAGGCCGCAGAAACCATATCGCGCTATGAGGCAATCAACAAGGCGCTTTTCGATGCCATGTTTATTACCCCGCCTGCCGGCTCGTCGGTAACTGAGCGGCTCGACAAGGTGCTGACCCACCGTATATGGGGCTACCTTATTTTCTTCGGGATTTTAACGGTACTCTTCCAGGCCATTTTCAGCTGGGCATCTTACCCCATGGACCTGATAGATACAGGCATAGGCGCCCTGAACACCTGGCTCAAAGGCGTTCTCCCCGCCGGCCCCGCCACCGACCTGCTCACCGACGGCGTAATTGCCGGCCTTGGCGGCGTGCTTATATTTATACCCCAAATTGCCCTGCTCTTCGCCTTTATTGCCGTCCTTGAAGAAAGCGGCTATATGGCCCGGGTTATGTTTATCATGGACCGTGTTATGCGCAAATTCGGGCTGAACGGGCGAAGTGTAGTACCGCTGATATCGGGTGTGGCCTGTGCCGTGCCCGCCATTATGGCCACCCGCAGCATAGATAATACCCGCGATCGCCTGGTTACTATTTTTGTAACCCCTTTAATGAGCTGCTCGGCACGTATTCCGGTTTACACCGTACTTATTTCATTGGTAGTGCCGCAGCAATTCTTTTTCGGCATTATTAATTTGCAGGGCCTGGCCATGATGGGCCTGTACCTGCTCGGTTTTTTGGCGGCTGTGGGTTCGGCCTGGCTGTTAAAGCAAATGGCGGTTACAAAGGCCAAACGCAGCTTCTTTATTATGGAGCTGCCCAGCTATAAAATGCCCCGCTGGGGAAATGTGGGCTATACCATTGCCGACAAGGTAAAAGCCTTTGTTTTCGAAGCCGGGAAAGTGATTGTAGCCATATCTGTCATACTTTGGGTGCTGGCCACATACGGCCCCGGCGATGCCATGAAAGCAGCTGACGATAAGGCTGAAGCCCTTGCCAAAACACAAAACTTAAACGATACCCAAAAGGAAAACCTGATTGCCGCCGGCAGGCTTGAAGCAAGCTATGCAGGTCATTTCGGCAAAGCCATTGAGCCCATAATTCGCCCCCTTGGTTTCGACTGGAAGATTGGCATTGCCCTGATTACCAGCTTTGCTGCCCGCGAAGTGTTTATTGGTACCATGAGCACCATTTATTCCATTGGCTCAGACCAGAATGAAGATACCGTACGCGAGCGCATGGCCGCAGAACGCGACCCCCTCACCGGCGGACCCATGTACACACCTGCGCGTTCATTCTCACTGCTTATTTTTTACGTATTCGCCATGCAATGCATGAGCACACTGGCTGTAACTTACCGTGAAACCAAGGGCTGGAAATACCCCCTGCTGCAAACCTTTTATATGACCGGCCTCGCATGGGTGGCAAGCCTGGCTGTTTGGCAGATATTCGGGTAGGGAAATGCCTAAATGTGCCAGGAAAATTGATTTTAGTATTCCAGGCAGGCCGAAAAAACTACAAAAAGTAAGTAATTAGCCGGCTTCCCGAGGAACTGCGGAATTAAATCCGTTTAAAAGATAGTGTTCAAAATAAACATGCCTGCCCGGGAAATCCGGCCAGGCATGTTTATTTTTATCTTTTGACAACCAATAAGCAGCATGCAATCATTTATAAAGCCCGCATTGCATGCGTAAACTAAACGCCAACTATTTTCAGGTTGGTTAAGCCGCCTAATAGCAAACAGCGCAGGGCTGCTTTCCGTAAGAATAAACTGCCACATAGGGCGATACATTCAAAACAGAAATACCATCGCAGGTGCGTTTAAAGTGTTTGCAGTCTTTATCCGCATGATATTCGGGGGCATTTTTGCTCAGGCAAACAATAACCTTGCGGCCTTCCTCCACATGGCGCTCAAACTTGTCTACAAGGTCTTCTTTGACGATTGTTTGAGAAAAGTCTTCCTTTGGCTCGGCGCCTGCGCTTTGATTATTGCTGTTCCCGGGCATACGTTCACTGTAGCCGGAATTTGAGGCGTTTTGAGCGGGCTCTTCTTCGGATTGGTATCCTGTTTCAGAATCGTCAAGACTAGGGTCATTCAGCAGGTCTGCTACTTTTTCTTCGCGTATTGAAGCACGGTTGCCGCCTTTTGCATAGCTGCCGCGTGATGATATTTTAGTTCTGTTGCTGTTATATGAAGGTTCTTCAGCCGGCCTGCGGGCTGCCCTGCTCTGCACTGAATTACTGTTTGCATTGCCGCGCTCGTTCAGCAAATCAGCTACCGATTCAGTTACCGGTCCTGAAAACGCCTGTTCGTCGGCAGCCGGTTGCTGCGATGCCTGCGAACGCGTTTTAGCTTGCGTACGCACAGGCGCCGGGCTTTCCGACTGCTCACGTGCCTGGGTTTCCGGCTCGGGTTGCTTTATGTATCTTGTCTTTTTTACTTTCCGCTGTACCGGGCTGGCTTTTACCTGCTCGCTGTTCACGCCTTCACCTTCAACACCTGTAAGCCCTGCCGAGGCTATTTCCCATTCGCCGCTAAGCACCTTGCCCCTTGAATATTGCAGATGTGGGGTATCTGCAGAGAGTTGCAGGTCTGCGCCATTGCGGGTGGTTAAACTGCGTAAAATATACCCTGTACGGCCTGAATAGGCCACATATACAAAGTTACCCTTAGATTCTTCAATAGTGTAAACCTTAGAGCCTGCAGGTAATTGAAGCATAACCCTGCTTTGGGCCGATGCCTCGGTGTACAAAGTGGCATTTTTTGCTACCGTAAGCTCAGTTTGAGCCCAAGCGCTGCCGGCAAGCAGCCATGCAGTTAACAGCAGGAAGCAAAAAGGTAAATAATTTTTATAGCCGGATTGTAAGCGCATTGCATCAAGGGGTGCCCAAGGCAGACTAATGCCTCATAAAGGTTATTGTTCTCAAATATTCAGGGTTATAGCGTAAAAAAAGGCACTGCGTGTAAATGCAGGGGCGCATCGCAACAAATTTAGCATAATTCATGGGAAAACAGCAACAACACTTTGTTGAATAGTTTTAACATGTTTACTTATTTGTTTAACTAAGCCCGCTTAAACTTTTGATTCATAGCTATAAGCAGTTGGCGGTACATGCATAATTTTCATTGCTTTACCGAGGCCGTTATACAATAGCTTCTGCCCTAATCTGCATGGTAAGTATTTTACCAGATTGACAAACTACTCCCGCAATGTTGATTTTGTGCCTTGTAATTGGAAAACGTTTCTAAAGCACGCCTGTTAATTTCTGCCATAAATGCTTTGCAACAGCGATGCCAATAACGCAAAAAACGTGAGCTCCGGGGTTAAAATGCGGCCTTATTGCCCTTTCGGTATTTTGAGCAGGGTTTGCTCAAGTTGCTTAGCCGAGAGCCCCTGGTTCACAATACGCCCCTGCCTGTCAATAACGTACCAATATGGGAAATCGGTTACCCCGTACTTGCGGGTAATGCTGCCCTGCGGATTACCTAATTCCATCCAGTCGTCAAACGAATAAAACGCATGGGCATTGTCGCATGTGTAGTCAAGTCCGGCGGCTTTCCAGTAGGCGGCATCGCCGAGATCACTGAACACCACTGCTACCGACGGGGCATTGCCTCCAAGCTTTTCATTTATAGTGTGCAGCGAATCGCTGAAATTATAAAAGTCATTGGTTGGAAAAAAGGCGAACCAAAGCACAACTGTCGAGCCTGCGAACACGCTGTCGGTGGGCCTGGTAGTACTTCCGTAATCCTTTGTAAGTTTGAATACAGGGGCGCGTGTTCCCGGTTTCAGGCTTTTTCTGATATTTGCCAAAGTATCGGCACGGGACTTTTCGGCAGCAACGCAGGCCTTATATTTTGCTGATTGATACTTGAACGCTGCAATACCGGTTCCTGTTACCCGGCTTTGCTCCATAGCGGCAACAAGACTGTCGCTGAAATCAGAATCACTGAAGTATAACCAATCATAAGCATATGGGGCCATAAAAGTGGGCCAAAGTGTCTTTAAGGGCCGGCGCATGCTCTTATTTATTTTACTGACAAGCAGTGTGTTTTTGAGGTCTTCTTTCATAACGCCCCGCACCCAATCTTCGTCGTAGGTGTACTCCACCTTAGATTTTTCAAATGGCAACATTTTAATAGCATATCCGGCCTTTTGCAGGCAGAAGCGCTGCCAAAGCTTCATAGACGGGCTATGGGTATTTATTGAAACGCCGCCTGATTTATCAGCTTTCTTTTTATACGGGCCGCCTGTTAAGGTAATAAGGTGGCTGTCTACAGGGAACATATTTTGATATGAGTCCGGCGCAAAATATGTTTCATCAGAATATCTACGTGAATTCAAAACGGTATACATGCCATAAACGGCAAGTTTGCCCTTAAACTCGAAATTGCCGTTTTTGTCGCTGCGGGTACTGTCAATAATTTGCATCGGCGCCAAATTTTTGCCGTCAGATGTTTTTAAATATATCTTTTTATTGCGCCAGCCTGGCCTTAACCCAAACCTGCCGATTATGTGATATGGCCCGCCACCCCTTACGAGGCTGTCATCTTCAGCAATGCCTGAGCTTGTGGTTTCTGTTTTATTTCCGCTGCATCCGAAGCTGACATAGGGGGAGAGAAACAACATGAATGTAATAAAAAGTTGAACAAAGCTGTATGTAACGGCAACAGGCCGCGTGATGCTGATACTCATTCTTAAAGCTGATATAAGAGTTAGGGTAAGCTGTAATTAAAGATTTTGAAACGGGTAAGCGAACTGTTGTCGGTCTGCTCACCTTTCAGGGGCCAAGTTGCAATTGTTCTTTGTAACAAGCAAATATTTTAGGGGGCCGCGCCTTGGCCAAATATACTCCCTATTTATCTTTCCCGCTTTGCAAAATGCTGTTTACCAGCGACAATATAAAGCTGAACATAAGCGCCCACCAAAAGCCGTCTACCTTAAATCCGCTGAAGAGGGCATCGGTGATGTAAACCATTAACACATTAAGCACAAGCCAGAAAAAACCGAGCGTAACAATGGTAATCGGCAGGGTTAGCAGGGTCAGAACGGGCCTTACAACAGCGTTCAGGAAGCCAAGCACTATGCTTACGCCAATGGCAGTTCCCAGGCCGCTTACATGCACACCCGGCAACAGCTTGGCAGAAAGGAATACGGCAACGCCGGAAAGAATGAGCTGTATAATGAAAGAGATCATAACAGTATTATGGTTGTTGGTGAATAATTACCGGCTGCATGGCCTGTCGCGGAAAATATATCAAAGCAAGGCTTATGCCATGCCTGTTATAAAATCTAAAAAGGGCCGGAAGCCAGCAGGGGCCGCAGCCAGTGGGCCACGCTGAAATAAACGGTAAGGCCCAGCAAGTCGTTAGCGGTGGTAATAAAAGGGCCCGATGCAAGGGCCGGGTTAACCCCGTACCTGTCGAGCACAAGCGGGGTAACGGTTCCGGTTATGGATGCCAGGATCACTACCGAGAACAGCGCAATGCTAACTACCAAAGCCAAACCGAAAGGCCTTCCGTACAGCAGGAAGAACACAAATACGATAAGCGATATGGTAATGGCATTTACTACTGCAATACCGAGTGCGCGAATTATTTTCTCGGTGCGCTTGTTACCGCTGAACACATCGCGGCCCAGGCTTTGCACCACTACGGTGCTGTTCTGAATACCCACATTGCCGCCGGTAGCCGTAATAAGGGGGGTAAAAAGGGCCAGGGCTGTTATCTCTTTCAAATCGCCTTCGAAGAGGCCCATAAGCTGTGCGCCTATAAGCCCGCCGGCCATGCCAATGAGCAGCCAGGGCAAACGCGCACGCACGCTCCTGAAAACACCGTCGTCTTCCTCGGCCCCCGCGCTGATACCGGACATGGCTGCAATATCCTCTTCGGCCTTCTCTGTAATCACATCCACAATATCATCAATGGTGATGCGGCCAAGCAGGCGGTTCTGGATATTTACAACGGGTATGGCTTCAAGGTCGTACTTCTGCATCAGGTCAGATACTTCTTCCTTGTCGCGGTAGCTTTCTACTGATATTAAGTCGCGGTCAAAAATATCGGCAATGCGGGTATTGGCTTTGGCAAGCAGGATGCGCTTTATGCTCACCTTGCCCAAAAGCCTTTCCTGGCTGTCGACCACGTAAATGGTATGTATCTTCTCTACGTTTTCGGCCTGGCGACGAATTTCTTCAATGGTTTGCACCACGTTCCAGGTATCGTAGGCCTTTATTAATTCCTTGGCCATAAGGCCGCCGGCGCAGTCTTCATCATAGTGCAGCAGCTCTATGATGTGCTCGGCGGTTTCCCGGTCGTCAATGAGCGCAATAACTTCTTCACGAAACCTTACAGGTTGGTGATCAAGCAAATCTGCCGCATCATCGGAATCCATATAGGGTACCAATGCCGCAATCTCTGCCGATTCGAACACGCGTAAAAAACGGCGCGTGGTTTCCTCATCCAAATTGCTCAGGATTTCGGCGCTCACCTCAGGGGGCAACAGGTCTATTACGTATTTGCTTTGCGGGGTATTGAGCTCATCAAGCACCTGGCTTATATCTGCCGGGTGCACGTCTTCCATGCTCTCCCTGATGAAGGCAACATTCTGCTCCTCGATGGCAGCTTCCAGCTTTTCGAGGTATTCCCGGGTATTAATCGGTTGCATTGGCCTTGCGTTGTTTGCCCTTTTTTAAAAGCTTAAATAAAAGCCCGGTATTTAGGGTGGTCCGGTATTAAGAAAACAGCTTTTGCTAAGGTACCTGCATAGCATGCAGGAATCAGGCTCCGGCAGAATCGGCAGCTTCAGCGGCGGCAGCCTCCGCTTTCAGGTACAGCTCCCATTTCACGCACATGAGAATGAAATCGTCGGAGCTCAGGGCTTCGGCCCTTAGGTCCATTACGGGGTCGGCTTGCAGTTCAGCAGGCAAATTTAGGCTTTTAAGGGCATTACGCAAGGTTTTCCTGCGCATGTTAAAGCCTGTTTTTACCAGTAATGTCCATCTTTTTTCATCACATGGTAATTCAGTGCGGCCATTGGACTTCAGCCTGATTACACCGCTCTGCACATTTGGCGGCGGCAGGAAGTTGGAAGCATCTACCGTGAAGCCGTACTCAATGTTATAAAAAGCCTGTAACAGCACGCTGAGTATGCCGTAATCGCGCCCGCCCGGCGGCGAAGCAAGGCGTTTGGCCACCTCGTACTGCAGCATACAAACCACCTCGGGCACCCGGCGACGGTGATCAAGTATGCAGAAAAAAATCTGGCTGCTGATGTTATACGGGAAGTTGCCTATAACGGCAAAAGGCTCCGGGAACAGGGTGTCGAGATCAGCGGTCAGGAAATCGGCAAGCAGGGTACGGCCGGCGAAAGCAGGAAAATGCTTTTTGAGGTAAGCTATAGATTCCTCGTCTATATCGAGCAGCCATGTTTCAAACTCGGTACGTTTGGCCAGGAACTTGGTGAGCATACCGGTGCCGGGGCCAATTTCGAGCACAGTCTTATAATTGCCGTGGCCGGAAAGCAGGTCGGTAATATCCTGGGCAATGGCATCGTTGGTGAGAAAGTGCTGGCCCAGGTGCTTTTTGGGCCTTACGGGAGAATGGTCGGTGCGTTCCTGGTAGGGTATGGGTTTGCGGATTTTCATTAAGGGGGGTATGCGGCAGCGGATGAACCAATCGGTAAATAATAACATCGCAATACCCAAAGGTACCCTGTTTAAAGCAAACTTTCCCTGAAACGGTTCAATAGATTAAGCTGAGACGGGGCTACCTTTTTTAAATCGCGGAGCACCCAGCCTGCCCTTAGAAACTAAATCATCAATATGCTCAACAATGGCTTTATTAACATCACTTAAGCTCTTAAACCACATAAGGCTTTCTTGCGGAACTTTAAGAATATCATTTTGCGAATAAAAAACTAAGGTGTCTTTAAACGAAGGCAGGTAATAGGCCTGCACCAAAACTTGGGAAGCATCGTTAAATTTGCTGATTATTAAATCACAAAACATATAATCATCCGCCTGGCCGGTAATTTTTTCGAACAGGTCATAAACTTCTTTATCAGTAACTCCGTAAGTTTTTACTTCAAGTTTGTATTTCCTAAGTGTTTTTGTAAGGGTGTCCATTTAAGTACAATACGGTTAAATGTTAATTTCAAATACCAGCGGAAAATGAGCCTTCCTGTCGGGCCTGGCCTTTGTATGTACTTTACATACAGTCAGGGAGTCAAAGTTAAATTTAGGTATAATTTCTTCTGAAATCAATACCTGATCAATGAAGGCCCAGCTGAATTCACCTATTTTGGGATTAGGGTATGAAAAAGTACCGTTTTTCATGCCCTCTTTCAATATTCCATCGCTAAACAAAGTCCATGTTGGATTATATAACTTCATATTTTCTGGCTCCCTGCGCAACTTACGATTTGGTACTATACGTTTTACAGGACCTTTTCTATTAAAAACATATGTCGCATTAAAGGAATAGGGATGTGTGAGAGCCTGTTCCCAGGGGTGTATATTGAAATCACCTGCTATTACCACAGGAAGGGCTTCCGATTTTTCTTTGCCTGCACCTCGGAAATGGTTATTAATTGAGCGTGCAGCCTGCTGAGCCATCACAAATCTGTTTAAATCATCGTAGTTAAGCCTGTCAACCAAATGAACTCCATAAAATACAGCATCAATATCTTTTACTTTTAAATAAGCTGTCCTTTTGCTTAAGCTGTCGGGTACCTGCCCTACAGTACATTTTTCAGGCAGAATGCTCATGGAATGTATACAAAAGCAGACTTTTTTACCCGGCTTGTATATTTTATAAATATCCGGTAAAACGCTTAGTTTTATCTCACCGCCTTTGTCTTCAGAACTTTCATACTCTGTGAAAATAATAATATCAGGCCGCTCGTGCTCAATTGTCTTTTGAATTTCTTCGGGCTCCCATTCAGCAATATTCCATGCAAGTATCTTCATTGTACACAGGTAACCATGCAGAGGTTAATTTTATTTCGGAATAATACATATAATCTGCATATTATACAAAATCAGGCAAGGGCTATTCTGCCCGAACATCACCGATAAAAACCATGAAGCATGGCCTTTAACCTTCTGCCAAAAATCATGAGATTACATAATTCAAACATTTACTACCTTAGCCCCTCACAAAAGCCACGGCTAAAACCGCTTTTTTATACATGGAAAACACAACCGGCAATCAGGCCGCTGTAGAAATAAAGGATATCCGGAAGAGCCTGGGGCGAATGCCTGTGCTGCACGGTGTATCATTAACGCTGCAAAAAGGACAGGTTTGGGGCCTTGTAGGTCCTAACGGATGCGGTAAAACCACCCTGTTCCGTACACTTTTGGGCTATTTACAGCCCGACAGCGGTACCACAACCGTACTTGGCCGCAGCAACCCTGATGATTATCGCAGGCATATCGGCATAGCACTGGATGATAACGGCTTCGACCCGCATCTTTCAGGGCGGGCTAACCTGGCAGCAGTTGCCACCATAGCCGGTGTTCCCGATCTCGAAGTAAGGGACTGGATAGATGCTTTCGATATGGGCCCTGCTATAAGACGTCAGCCTGCCACTTACAGTTATGGTATGCGCAAGCGCCTGGGCCTTATAGCCGCCTTTATGAGCAAGCGCCCCGTGCTCCTGCTCGATGAGCCGGCCAACGGGCTTGATGTGGCAGCACAAGCCATGCTCCGCCGGTATATTATAGACGAGGCATCGGCCGGAACCACCGTTTTTATGAGCAACCACAGCATGCATGATGTTGAGCAAACCTGCACACACATTGCCATGATGCACAAGGGCGTAATACTTGCCCGGGGCACCCTTGAAGAAGTGGTGGAAGGATATACCAATTTGGAAGACAGTTTTATAAAACGCACACAGGGAGCCCGCAATGCCATACGCTGATACATTAAAACAATTCATTAACCTGCTTGCCCTGCAATTCCGCAATTGGCGCTTTGTGATTTGGCTGGCGCTTACGGTGCTTATTTTATCGCTTTGCCTGGGGCCGGTATTTATTACCCGTGTGGCCGTTATGAGCATGAACCCCAATGAAATGAGCTTCCCGATGGTAACCAACCCCATTGAGCAAAGGGTGAATTCCTTAAAAGAATGGATACCTGTTTCATCTATGCTCATGTTTGCGCTGGTAAGGCTGCTGCTTACAGGGTATCAAAAAAATGTGTTCCGCACCTACCTTTCATCGGGCTGGAGCCGGGGGCATTTGGCATGGTTCGGCATTTTCCTCATAACTGCATTTTCACTTACAGGGGCTTTAATGTTTATACCTGCCATTGGCTTAAACGCTTTACGCAATGCCGCCGACGGCGAAATGCTGCCTGTAAGCACTCTTTTGGGCATACTAAGCTTCCATTTCTTCGATATGCTCTTTTATTTCCTCATGGTGGCCGCTGTAGTCGGCATGCTCAGGAATGCTTTTGCTTACCTTGTTCTACTGCTTTGGGTTCCTTTTGAATTCATACTGCCCCAGCTGCTGGCCTATATTTTCAAAAGCGATAAATTTGTAAATGCTGTTCACTATATGCCCCGCAACAGCACCAACTGGGTAATCAGCAATATTACCCGCTTAGAAACAGAACCGTTTAGGGCTGTTGCATTCCTCGGCTGGACAGCCGTTTTCATTTT
Organism: Bacteroidota bacterium; assembly: GCA_040388605.1. Classification (GTDB taxonomy): domain Bacteria; phylum Bacteroidota; class Bacteroidia; order Cytophagales; family Flexibacteraceae; genus JAZKBN01. Next base: position 53,858 of record JAZKBN010000052.1, read on the forward strand.
CCTGCACCTCGTGGTCATGAAAAAGAAAGATATGTAAGGCAGCACCCCGCTCGACTATGCCGGCATTATTCATGCAGAAAAACGGATAATCGGCCTGCTGTTGAAAAGCACAACTATACCGAAGCAGGCAACAAACACCAAAACCTTTTCATTTCAAAACAGATGACAGTTACAGTAATTGGCGCTACCGGCAATATAGGCAGCAAGCTCACCCAAATTCTGCTCACCCTGGGCCATACCGTAAGGGCCATTGCCCGCCATGCCGAAAAGCTGCAAGGCATTAATGACCCGAACCTTGAACCAACCATAGGCGACATTGCAGATACCGCATTCCTTACCCGGGCATTCACCGGCGCCGATGCCGTTTATACCTTTATTCCGCCAAACCCGATGGCGCCCGATTTAAGCGCTTATTCCGATTCTGTAAGTAACAGCATTCTATCGGCTGTTAAGGCATCGGGCGTAAAAAAGGTAATAAACCTGAGCAGCCTGGGTGCGCAGTCAACAGAGAAGATGGGTGTAATTACCGGCCTTTCCCGTAACGAAGCCGCATTGAACACCCTGCCTGAAAACGTTACCGTGGTGCATTTGCGTCCGGGCTTTTTTATGGAAAACAGCTTCAGCAGCGCGGCCATGGTGAAACACATGGGCTTTACAGGCAGCACCGTTGACCCCAACGTAAAAATAAGCATGATTGCCACTGCCGATATTGCCGCCTACGCTGCAAAACTCATAGGCGACGAAAAGGTAAAAGGCCATGTTGTAGCCCCGCTCCTCGGCGCTTACGATCTTACCCTTACAGAATTCTGGGAAAAGCTGGGCCATGCCGTTGGTAACCCGAATATAAAATATACCCAAATATCAACGGAGCAGCAGGTTGAAGGCCTTACCAAATACGGCTTAAGCCGTGATTTTGCCGAAAACATGGCCGAAATGGGGCATGCGGTAAACGAGGGTAAAATGGCTGTTCATCCGCGTACGCCTGAGAATACTACGCCTACAACTGTTGAAGAGTTCTCAAAGCAGTTTAAGGCTGTTTATGATGCGGCTTAGTTAAGCTTGACCTTTCCTTTTTTGCAGCCTGTTTTGTACCGGTTTGGTTAAAGGACGGGCTTATAAAAAAAACAAAAGCGAGGAACTTAACCGGTGAAGGCTGCAGGAATTTTAATTCCTGAAAGCGGATTTACGGGTCGGGGTCCTCGCTTGTTTCTTATATACGGTTAATACCCTGTGCCGGTTTGATTGTAAGCCGACCCATGATAATAATGCATACAGCTACATACATGCAATTAGCATGCTGCTTATTCAGATTCCCGTAAACCATTAATTAACAGGGAAGTTCTTTACTTAAGATTTCAAGCCTGGCTTTCATATTTGGCAATAGGGGCTTGAATTTCACTTCAACGCAATAGGGAAGTCCATGCCGGTTATCAGCTCCCCAGCTTTTCCAATGCTTTGGCAATGTCGTTTCCTTCACCGAGAACGGCCTTAAACAAATCACCTTTTTTCTTAAGGCGCGCGGGTATGTTTTTAATGGTGAAATCTGTGGGGAGCAGATCGGGCTTAAGCTCTTTCCAATCGAGGGGCGTACTTACGCAGGCTCCCGGCACCGGCCTTACACTGTATGCCGAAGCCAATGTTTGACCCGACCTGTTTTGCAGGAAATCAACATAAATTAAGCCCTTACGCTCCTTCTTGCTTCGCGTTACCGATGTGGTATCGGGTAATTGCTCATGCACCATGTTGGCAATTAATTCGGCAAGGGCGCCGGCCTGCTCAAAATCATACCGGGCAGCCAGGGGAATAAAAATATGTATGCCCGTGGCCCCGCTGGTTTTGGGATAGCACTTAATACCGGCTTTATCAAGCACTTCTTTTACAACCAGGGCGGTTTCAACCACCTGCGCAAAGGTATTGCCATCGTCGGGGTCAAGGTCTATAACTATGTAATCGGGGTTATCTGTATGGCCGAGGCTGCTGTTCCAGGGGTGCAGCTCTATGCAGCCGAGATTTACCATATAGAGCAGGCTTGCGGCATCGGGGCAAAGCAGGTAGCGCACATCCCGCTCAGCAGAATCGCTGTGGATTTTTACGGTTTGCAGCCATTCGGGCAACTTGCCCTCCATATTCTTTTGGAAAAAGCTTGAGCCCTTTATTCCGTTCGGGTGTCGGTGCAGGCTCATGGGCCTGTTTTTAAGGTAAGGCAGAATATAGGGTGCCACGCTTAAATAGTACTCCGCCAAATCAAGCTTGGTATAACCTTCTTCAGGCCAGAAAACCTTATCGGGATGGGTAATCAGGCTTATGGGATTTTCAGGAGCATCTACAACTCCGCCGATAATGTCATCGGTCTCATGGGTTTCATGCCTGGCCTTTGTTTGGTGTATGCTCATGGTTTTTGCAGGTTCAGGGCTTTCGCCCGCTTCAGTATTATCGCTTTTCTGATGTGCGGCCTTGGTATCGGTAAGCTCGCGTTTAACGGCTTTTGCGGGTTTGTCTTCACGTAAGCCGTGGAAAATGGGCTGTCGCATAATGCCATCCTTGGTCCATTCAGCGAAAGACACCTCGCAGACAAGCTCGGGCTTTACCCATGTTACAGGGGCATTCACATTTGGCTCCTTGGCTAAGGGACAGGTTTTGCGTTCAAGGGGCTGCAATTTATCATGCACCATCTCTAAGCTTTTGGTATTAAAGCCGCCTCCGCAATGACCTATATAATTCAGGGTATCGCCATCATATAAGCCCAATATAAGGGCACCCAGGTGCTTGCGGCTATTGCGCGGTTCGGTATAGCCGGCAATAACGGCTTCCTGCCGAAGCTCTGTTTTCAGCTTTATCCAGTTGCGGCTGCGGGCCCCGCTTTCGTATGGGCTCAGGGCAAGCTTAGCCATTATACCTTCAAGCCCTGCTGCCCGTGCCGTATCGAAGAAATCTATGCCATGGCCTGTAACATGATCGGAGTAGCGTATATGATTTGATTTGTTCTTTTGGAGCAAGGCCTCTAACCTGCTCTTGCGTTCGGTAAGGGGCAGGCTGCGCAGGTCTTCGCCATTGAGCAGCAGCAAATCAAAAGCCGCGAAACACAAAGTGCCCTCATGGCTTGTGCTTTGGTTTTGCAGGTATTGGAATCGGCTTCGGCCTTCATGGTCGAGCGCCACCACCTCTCCATCGAGAACGGCGCTGATTTTTAAATCGGCGAGGGCTTTAATTACCGATGGATATTTGCCGTTAAACAGCAACCCGTTGCGGGAAACCAAGTCGGCCGATTCGCCGTCGAGCAGGGCAATGGCGCGGTAGCCGTCCCATTTAATTTCGAAAATGAAATTATCGTCATCAAAGGGCTCATCGCCCAAAACGGCCAGCATAGGTTGCAGCATTTCAGGCAATGCCGATTTTGCAGCCTTTTCAGCAGGCTCAGGGTCGGCGGCTTTTTCGCTTTTTTCTTCGGCTGTCGGCTTTGCAGCTTTGCTGCGCGTTCCCCTTGCAGCCGCTTTGCCTTTTGTTGTCGCCACCTTCCCAAACGTGCTGTGCGCCGACATTTTTACCGGCTTTACCTGCTCAATATCGTACTCCTCATCCTGTGCGAATTTGTCTTTATGCTTCAACAGCAGCCAGTTTTTGTCGCCCCGGCCCTTCATTTTCACCAAGGCAAACTCGCCCTGCAAATGTGTGCCGTTGAGCACAAATTTCAGGCTTCCGTCTTGCAATTCCTGTAACAGCAGGGCTTCCTCCTCTTTTTCCTTAACCTCGGCTAGGGGGGTATAGGTGCCTTCGTCCCAGATGTCTACTTCGCCGGCGCCGTAATTACCTTCCGGAATGCTGCCGGCAAATTTGCGGTATTCAAAGGGATGGTCTTCAACTTCCACGGCCAGGCGCTTGTCGCCGGGGTGCATGCTCGGGCCTTTGGGTACGGCCCAGCTTTTTAGCACACCTTCCATTTCAAGCCGGAAATCATAATGCAAATGGCTGGCATCGTGGCGCTGAACTACGAAACGAAGCTTGCCCTTGCGCCTTGCTTCCTCGGGACCCGGCTCGGGCGTGTTGTTGAAATTGCGTTTCTCTTTATAAGCTTGCAGCGACATAAGAAGGGAGGGGTGGGGATAATTGTGCCTCAGGAGCCGGCGGGGCTGGGGAACGATTTTTTTATTTGGTTTGGCGTTCTGCTTGGTTGGTGTTATGCTTCGTTTTGTTGGTTGGTAATCAGGTGGTTTGCAAAAAGGTGGTTTGCAAATAGGTGGTTTGCAAATAGGTGGTTTGCAAATAGGTGGTTATTCTCTCCCCGGAATGGGCGCTCAAACGCCGCGCAGGCTTTTGGCCTTTCACTTTTCGGGCGTGATCCTGCCGGGACGTCTGCTACGCAGACTCCGCCCCTTACGGGCGGCCCGACAGTTCCAAATGCCCGAAAAGTAAAAGGCCGGTGTTTTTCAACGACGTTCGCTTTCTGTACCTAATTTGGGGCAGGGGTACATTTATTACCTACGACGCCTTCCGCTTTTCCTCCAAACTGGCTTTCAGCTGCGCCATCAGGTCTGTTGATTTGGCTGTGCTGATATGCTTTTCGGTGGCAACGGGTTTTTTGCCTTTCGCTTTGGCTTTTATGTGTTTCAGCAATTCCTCGGTATAGGTATCTTTAAACTGCTCTGGCTTGAATTTGCCGCTGTAGTTTTCTATCAGCTTAATGGCCATTTCAAGTTCCTGTCCCTTGGGCATGGTGCGGCCCGGCAGCTCCAAATCGTTCGCCGAACGAATTTCATCGTTATAACGTATGCGGTTCAGGAGCAATACATTATCGAGGGCCTTCAGTATGGCAATATGTTCGCGTTCCCGCATTACATACTGCACAACGCCTACCTTGCCGCTTTTTCGCAGTGCTTCACGCAACAGGCCGTAGCTGCGCGCGCCGCCTTTATCGGGTTCCAGGTAATAGGGCTGCTCGTAGTATATAGGGTCTATCTCGGTTTCATCCACAAACTCGAGTATTTCAAGCGTTTCGCTTTTTTTGGCAGATGCTGCCTTAAAATCATCATCGCTGAGCACTATATACTTATCGTCGAGCTTATAGGCTTTAACAATATCGGCCCATTCAACCTCTTTGCCGGTTTTTTCGTTTACACGCAGGAAACGTATTTTTTCCTCGTCGCGCTTATCAAGCATATCAAGGTCTATGCGGCTTTCACCGGTGGCAGTGTACATTTTTACAGGCACATTCACCAGCCCGAAACCGATTGCCCCCTTCCAGATTGATTTCATTTTTTTGGCGTTTATATGCCGGTTAAGCTTCAAAAAATCTGCCGGCAGAAGCACGGCCTGCAAATGGGTAAGGGCTTGCGCAGGGGGCGGTATTATATTATTGCCGGTAAGGGCGGCAGGGTTGCTGCATTTGTTAAAGGCTCTGCATTGTTTTGTTTACCAAATGCCTGTAAAAACATACATAAGGGCATAAGGCTTTGCAAAAATTCATAACTTGCCGATGTCATGAAACACCTGCCCATAGCCCCCGCATTGTTTATTCATAACCGCAAGCTGCTCGCCGATAAGCTGGCGCCGCGCAGCATTGCCATTATAAATTCAAACGACATACTCCCCACTTCGGCCGACGGCACCATGCCCTTCCGCCAGAATGCCGATATGTTTTGGACCACCGGTGTAGACCAGGAAGAAACCATTCTCATGCTCTTCCCCGATGCCCCCGAACCCAAGTTGCGCGAGATACTTTTCCTGCGTGAAACCAGCGAAAAAATTCTCACCTGGGAAGGCTACAAGCTCAGCAAAGAGCAGGCCCGTGAAGCCACCGGCATAGAAACCATTTTCTGGACCACGGAGTTCGATGCCGTGTTCCGCCGCATGATGGCAGAGGCCGATAATATTTACCTGAATACCAACGAGCACATTCGTGCCGATGTGGTGGTTGAAACCCGCGATGCCCGTTTCCTGGATCGCTGTAAAAAGCAGTTCCCGCTGCATAATTACAAACGCCTGGCCCCCATCATGACGCAGCTGCGCATGGTGAAATCTGAGTTCGAGGTGCAGCAACTGCGCGAGGCATGCCGCATTACCGGGCTGGCCTTCCGCCGCCTGCTTGAGCGCATGCAGCCGGGTATGTATGAGTTCGAAGCCGAGGCCGAGTTTACCTATACTTATATCCGCAACCGCAGCAAAGGGCATGCTTACGACCCTATTTTTGCATCCGGGGCAAATACCTGCATTCTGCACTACATTGAAAACAGCCGCGTTTGCGAAGACGGTACCCTTATTCTTATAGACGCCGGTGCAGAATATGCCAACTACAATGCCGATATGACCCGCGTTATTCCGGTAAACGGCAAATTCACACCCCGGCAAAGGCAGGTTTACGAAGCCGTTCTGCGTGTGCATAAGGCTGCTATAAAAATGCTGGTTCCCGGCACCCGCTTCGCCGATTACATAAGGGCCGTGGCCGAGCTTACCAATAAAGAATGTATAGGCCTGGGCCTCTATACCGCCGAGGACGTTAAAAAGCAGGATCCTGAAAACCCGCTGTATCGCAAGTACTTTATGCACGGCGTAAGCCACCACCTGGGTCTGAACGTGCATGATGTGAGCAGCTTCTATACCGATATGAAAGCCAGCATGGTGCTTACTGTTGAGCCCGGCATTTACATTTGGGAAGAAGGCATTGGCATTCGAATAGAAAACAACGTACTGATAACCGAAACCGGGCAGGAAGACCTGATGGCCGATATTCCCATTGAAGCAGATGAGATTGAAGCCATTATGGCATCAGCCAGGTTAAACGGGGTTAGCAGCAATAAAGCCGAAGCGCTTGCATAAGCATGATAACAGCCGTTAAAGTAATTAATACATCGGGCCACGCGTTGCCTGAATACGCCACCGCCCTCAGCGCAGGCCTCGATTTGCGGGCAAGCCTTCCCGAACCAATAACCCTGCAATCTTTGCAGCGCGCACTTATACCCACAGGGCTGCGCATAGAATTGCCGCCCGGACTAGAAGCGCAGATTCGTCCGCGCAGTGGTTTGGCCCTCAAGCATGGCCTTACCGTGCTCAACAGCCCCGGTACCGTAGATGCAGATTACAGGGGCGAGATTAAAGTGCTGCTCGTAAACCTGAGCGCCGAGCCTTTTACCGTGCAGAACGGCGAACGCATTGCCCAAATGGTAATTGCCCGCCATGAAAGCATACAATGGCATGAAACCGAAGCCCTCGGCGAAACAGAGCGGGGTACAGGCGGCTACGGCAGCACAGGCAGACATTAATTATTGGCCGGGACATTGTTCCGGCCAATTGCTTTTTAGCTGTTACTGTTACTTATGGCACTTATAAAGAAACTGCTTTTTCAACCCTGTTTTTTGCAGGTTTGTTGGCATAATTGAGCCGGCGCTTTTTGCAACTGCCTGCAATGCAACCTTCGGAGGTATAATAAGCAGCGCAGTTGATTTAAACGCTAGTAAACAAACCCATGCTCTGCCGGTTTATTGTTCATCGGCTATTCTTTAATAAGCCTTAAAAGGTTTTGGCCCGCCCTTACCTGGTAAATGCCGGCAGGCAGGTGTTGCAGGTTTATATCATAGCCGTTATAGTTGTCGGTTTTATATATATTCTGCCCATGCATATTAATAATGCTTAAATCGGTACCGGGTTTTAGGCCTGTCACCCTGAAAACCTGCTGAACAGGGTTCGAAACAATGGATATGGCCGTGTTGTTAATTTTTTCAACACCCGTAACAATATAAGGAGGTGAAGGCAGCGAAACGCAGAATCGGGCATCGAAATATGTAACCGTATAGCTGCCGGGCCCCTGTGAATTCATAGTGCTTTCATTTTGGCCTGAAAGGAGCGTATTGTTTTTATACCATTGGTAAGCCTGCCCCGTGGCGTTTTCTGCTACAAGGGTATTGCCGTTTAAAGATATGGTTGTGGCCGGCGGCCTGAGATAAACATTAGCTACCACATAATTAGAAATTGCGCTTGTGCAGCTTGCATCGCGGGTGCGAACAAAATAGCGGCCCAGCGTGTGTACATAAATCTCCTGCGCAGTATCGCCGTTGCTCCAAAGGTTACCGATAGCAACTGAAGATGTAAGTTTCAGGCTGTCGCCTGAACAAAAGCTTGTGGGGCCCCCTGCGGTAATAACCGGGGTACTGTCCTGGCTTACAATTACATTAACCGGGTCGCTTTCGGCGGTGGTGCAGCCTGCTATTACAAGGCGCAGGCTAAATATTCCTGAATGCGAGGTACTGACCGTTTTTGCCCTGCTGCCATCAGACCACAGGTAGCCTTCCGGGCCCTGCCTGAGCACAACTTTCCTGACCTTGAAATTGTAAATATCGCCTACGTAATAATTCCCGTTATTATCTGAAGTAAGGCTGTAGGGGTGATCGAAACGGGCCACTCTGCCTTTGCCGTTTACATAGCCAATGGCTGAGCCGCCGGCAATTGTGCTCACCATGCCGTTAATGCCGAGTATTCGCAGGCAAGCATTATCTATATCAGTAAATACATAATTGCCGTCCTGGTTAATGAAGAGGTTGTAAGGGCGTGCAAAGGAAGCTGTTAAAGCAGGCCCCTCTGCATGGCCGGTTGCGCCTGAGCCGGCAATGGTGCTTACAATGCCTGCCGGGGTAATTTTCCTGATACGGTTATTGCTCATGTCGCAGACAATAAGGTTGCCGGCCGCGTCTGCTTTAACATCGGTGGGGCTTAAAAACTGTGCGCTGTCGGCATTGCCGTCCCTGAAGCCGCTTCCTGTTTTTCCGGCAACGGTGCTTACAATGCCGTCGGTGCTTATTTTCCTTATCCGGCTGCCGGTTAGTTCAGCCACGTAAATATTACCGGCGGCATCACGGCAAATGCCTCTGGGACCGCTGAATTTTGCGCTTGCAACCGGGCCGTCGGTATAGCCGGCAGTTGAGCCGGCAATGGTGGTTACGGTGCCGTCCTGCAGAACCTTACGTATGCGGTTGTTCAGGTAATCTGCAACGTATAAAATACCGTTTGCATCTATACCCAGGTTAGAAGGTGAAGCAAACCGGGCTGCTGCTCCCGTGCCGTCGGCAAAGCCGGTGGCACCGCTGCCCGCAATGGTGCTCACTATGCCGGTGGGTGTAATTTTCCTGATGGTATGGCTGCCCATATCCGACACAAAAACATTCCCGGCCCCGTCGCAGGCCACGCCTGCAGGCGTTGAAAACTGCGCCAGCGCCGCCGATCCATCGGCATAACCCTGTGCATTACCGCCATAAGTGCTTACAAGTGTATCGGTATTAAAAACAGGGGGCGAAAGCGTAATGCTGCCGCCTGTGCAAAACCTTAAAGGCCCCGATGCCCTGATTACAGGCTTTTCGCAGGGCGTAACCGCTGATGTTCTTAGGGCGGCTATGCTTGAAACTTTACCGCTCTTTAAATTTACTGCGCCACAGGGTACATATATCACGTTTTTATTTTTAGTTCCCTTTAATTGCTGCCCCGGGCTTTCAGTATTAGCGTTTGCGGAAACCCGGCCTGTGTTGTTGCCGATCATGGGAATATCAGCAGCTGTAAGTGCCTGCAGCAAACCGTTTAAGCTTAGGTAAACGGCAAATAAGAGAATGGAAAATCTTTTCATGACAAAACAAAGTACCGTAAATTTTCAGAAAAACAGTATAGCTATAGGAAAATTTCAATGCTTCCGGCTTTTAACTTTAACAGCCGCTTGGTCTTTGGCTTATTTGATTGTGTTTTCACAAGCCCGGTACCTGCAATGCGCCCGGCCGATTAATGTATTAAAAACCGGCTTTAATTTAATTGCAAAATATAATTAAACCTATTGCGCACTCAATACCTGCCCTGATTTTCAGTACTTAAAATTGGCTTTTATTAATAAATTAACCTGTCTTAAATGTGCCTTAGAAAAAAAGGCCTTACTTGCGGCCTCAAGCAGGGTCTAAGCTTTGCGGGCCCGCCGAAACGAACATGACGTTCTATATTTTACTTTTTCTTACCGGTCTTCTCGGCGGCTTCATCGGCGGACTCATAGGCGTAGGCGGCGGCATCATTTTCATTATTATTTTACCCCAGGCCCTAACCCACCTTGGCGTTCAGCCTGCAGAGCTGGCCCAGTACCAGATTGCAAACTCGCTGGTCGCTATGATGGCAGCTTCCTTTTCGGCCAACTATACGCATATAAAAGGGAAAAATTTTTGGCCGAAGCAAATTGTCAGCATATCGGTTACGGCAATGCTTACCGGGCTGCTTACCCAGTACTATATTGTTAATACCCCCTATTACGACAAAACCACTTTCAACATAATCATTCTCATATTGCTGGGCTATATGGTTTTAAGAACCATTATGTTTGCCCGCAGCCCCGGTACTGCGCAGCCCGGCGATATACCTGCATATAAGCTCAGCCTGGTGGGCCTTGTAAGCGGGGTGGTAACATCGCTTTCGGGCCTGGGAGGGGGAATTATTATTATTCCGCTGCTGAATACCGTTTTTAAATTACCGGTTACCGCGGCGCAGAGCATCAGTATGGGCACAATTGGTATTATGGCAACGGCAGTATCAATAGGCAATGTATTTGCCCACCCGGCAGGGCCGCATATTGCAGGGAGCTACGGGTATATTGTTTTGCCGGTGGCTTTGCCTCTGGCTTTTGGGGTTGCGCTTACTTCTTCTTTGGGCGTTACAACTTCTAAAAAACTGCCTTCTCATGTAATCAGCTATACTTTCTCTGCCTTTATAATGCTTACCATTCTTAAAACCATTTGGGAGCTTGTGAAGTAATATATACTATTGCCTGCCCGTTAATACATTACAATGCCCAAACCTATTCAGGTGTGCGCATGATAGCCCGGTAAAGCCCTGTCTCATTTATTTTCAGGTTCAGCGCTTACACAAAGGCTCTTTTCAGAATTAACAACAGTAATGCCCTTGTTTAAGAATTTGCAGCTTTCAGGCTGCAGGCGTAAATTTGGGAACCAATACCTAAGCTATCTGTGAAAAAGCTACCTGTTTTTCTTATTGTTTTCCTTTTCCTCGTAACGTCGGCTATTGCCCAAAAGGCCAAAATCCGCTTCGAGAAAACCGTGCATGATTTCGGCCAGATTGTTGAAAAGGGCGGAAACCGTAACTACCGGTTCATATTTACCAATACAGGCGATGTACCCGTAGTTATTACCAAGGTTATTGCCAGCTGCGGCTGCACAACCCCCGGCTGGACACGCGAAGTTATTGAACCCGGCAAAACCGGTTTCGTAAACGTAAGCTATAACCCTACAGGCCATGTGGGGCCCCTGGAGAAAACCGTTACAGTTATCAGCAACGCCCAGCCCGAGCTGCTGCTTATTAAAGGTGAAGTGGTATCTGTTGACCTGGCTCCCGTGCCCCTGCCCGATGAGTACATACAGTATTTCCCCTATAACAAAAACGTTATCCTGGCATCAGATTCGGCCTTCAGCACCTTTGTGAAGAAGCTGTTGCCGCGTATAGATAAAACCGGCGTGCTCAATATTGCCATAGAAAGCAGCGCATCGCATGTGCCTACCAAGAAATACAAAACCAACGAAATTCTTACCGAAACCCGCGCCGAAGAGGCCAAGGAAAAAATGATTGAGGTGCTAACCAAAAAGGGTGTCGACCGGGCAAGGCTGAATTTTGAAACGTCAAAAACCCTGATTCAGGGCCCGGCCTACCGCAAAGACAGTAAAGAAAATATGGACGAGTACGAAAAATACCAATACATACGCATTACCGTTTTATAAGCTGCAAATTAAGACTTTATAAGCCTGTACCGTGGCAGTTTACAGCTACCTGTACCAGCTTATTATTTTTGCCGATACCGGGTTTTGCACCGGCAATACAATAAAAAACTAACTTGCGCTTCCTGCAGCGCTTCGGCCGAAGCAAAGGGACCGCTGTTTCGGTTCGTAAACCTGATCAGCGGCTTACAATGTTTGGCTTAAACGTATTATTCAAGGCAGAACGCATACATGCTATACTATCTTTTCGGCTGGCTCGATAAGCACATGGACCTCGTGGGCGCCGGTGTTTTCCGCTATATATCTTTCCGGGCAGTGTCGGCCATTATAGTGGCCCTGCTTGTAACCTCGGTATTCGGCAAAAACTTTATTGACTATTTACGCCGCAAGCAGGTTGGCGAAACCATTCGCGATCTCGGCCTTGCCGGCGAAACTGCCAAAAAAGGCACTCCCACTATGGGCGGGCTTATTATTATTACCGGCATTTTGCTCCCTGTCCTGCTATTCTGCCGGCTCGATAATATCTATATTATCCTGATGGTGGTAAGCACCATCTGGATGGGCTTCATCGGTTTTCTTGATGATTATATAAAGGTATTTAAACACGATAAAGCCGGCCTGAAAGGCATTTTTAAAGTGGTTGGGCAGGTTGGCCTGGGCCTGATTGTAGGCCTCACCCTGCATTTTAACGACAGTGTGCGTGTGCGCGAGTTTATGGGCAGGCACCTGAGCGTAAACTCTACTCAAAATGAAAACTTTGCCGCCAAGCTCGATAATGCCGCCCGTACATCTTTCGTTTACGAAGACAGGCACAGCAGTGTAACCACCCTGCCGTTCTACAAAAACAATGAGCTTGACTACAGCCGCCTGTTCTCTTTCCTCGGCGAGGATTTAAGCTGGATTGGCTATGTGCTCATAGTCATTTTCATAATTACCGCCGTAAGCAACGGCGCCAATATTACCGATGGTATCGACGGGCTCGCGGCAGGTACCTCGGCCATTATAGGGCTTACCCTGGGCATACTGGCTTACGTATCTGGCAACGTAATTTTCAGCGAGTACCTGAATATTATGTACATACCTGATTCAGGTGAGCTTGTGATTTTCTGTGCCGCCTTCGTAGGGGCCTGCATTGGCTTCTTATGGTACAACAGCTTCCCTGCCCAGGTTTTTATGGGCGACACCGGCAGCCTGAGCATAGGCGGCATTATTGCCGTTTTGGCCCTGAGCATACGTAAAGAGCTGCTTATACCGGTTCTATGCGGTATTTTCCTGATGGAAAACCTGAGCGTGGTATTGCAGGTAAGCTGGTTTAAATATACCCGCAAAAAGTACGGCACCGGCAGGCGCATTTTCCTGATGAGCCCCCTGCACCACCATTACCAGAAAAAGGGTTTCCATGAAGCCAAAATTGTAACCCGCTTTTGGATTATAGGCATTATTATGGCAGCAATTACGCTGGGAACGCTGAAGCTGAGGTAAGGTTTTTCAGCCTGCCTGAAATTAAAGAATCGCCCGTAGCTACAATTTACCTGCGGGCGATTCTTTTGTTTATAAGAAATTGTTTTTACTCTATCACCAGCTTCCCCTCAGCAACCCCGTTACCGGCACTTTCAATCTTATACCTGTAAATACCCGGCGTCAGTCCGATTAGCTTAATACTTTCACCGGGGTTAACAGTATAGCTGCCAACGCTTTGGCCTAAAAGATTTAACAGCTCCATTCGGGCAGGGGCTGTAATATTGCTGATGCTGATGCTGCCATTTGAAGGGTTGGGGTAGGGCAGAGCCAATGCAGGCAGGAGCTTTTTACCTGTGCCAAGTATTGCAGGCCTGCTGCCGTAAGTGTCGCCGGAATCGGTAAGGTAATAAGTGAGGGAAGAATTGCGGTACCTGCCTTCGCCGTACCATCGATAGCAATTGGCATAGCCCAGCATCTGGTACGCGAGGCACTGAAGGCCTGAAGATAATAACACGGGCATATCTATTAATGTATCGCCCGGTTGAACCTCGGCTTTACCTCCGTTAAAATCTGCCATGGTCCATGGGCCGGTACGTATATCACTCTGCCCGTAAACCACAAGGTTTAAATCGAAGTCTGAACCGGAACCATATAAAGTATCAGGGGCATACCGGGTGGTATAATCGCTGCGCGGTATAATATAAGTGCCTGATTCTATACGCATAGATGTGCTGTCGAGATAAGTGTCTCTATAAATAACGGTATCAATGTAGCTGACAGTCACGCCTTCAGGTGTTTCGCGCCTGTTGCTGTACCACCTATAGTAAGTATAAGTGGTTGGCCATGTGGGCGTGTTACCTGCCGCCATATAAGGAACGGTTACTAAATCCACGCGGTTAATTATTCTTTGCGGGTCATAGAAGCTGCTTTTCGCAGGCATATCGGCCAGGTTGTATGGGCCATTATAATACAGGTCTTTTAATTGAACAACCCCTGTGAGGCGTGCAAGCACCAGCGTATCGCGCTTAGCGGAATCTGTTATACTGCCCGGCAGTATAAAGGTTTTAACAGAATCGTTGAGTGCTGCATCCCAAACCTTTGAGCCCGGGATCGGCAAATATATTGTATCGGTTTGGGCGCCGTTGCTTATGTATACAGGGCCGGGCGCCGGTTCAGCGGCAGTATTTATATGAATGGTTCGCCTGTTAATTCGGCCGCTGCCTGAAAAGGGCCCCTCCATATCGAAATTAGCGGTAACAGACCACACGCCGTTGTTATTATTAACCAGTTCCTTCCCGAGCAGCCCTGAATGCAGCATGCCTGCGAAGTTGTTGCTGAATTCTGAAGGAGGCTGCACCAATCTTATTGCCTTGAAATGCGCCTTGCCGTTAATGGTATCGAGGCGGTTATATTGGAGACGATGAAAGCCGAGCCGATTTTGCTGCCCCGGCCTGAAAAGCGCCCAGTTTTGGGCATGGACAGAAATAACTGACAGCATGCTTAATAGCAGCAGTGTAAATGTTTTTTGCATAACAGTAAGGGTTAAATATTCAGAAAAGCAAGCTGCCCGGGTATGGTTTGCAATGCAGCTTTCTGCTGCCTGTAAACCCTGGCATAAGCCCTACCTGCAAGCACGTGATAAAGTAACCCGAAATTGCATTTTATTTAGCAGAATTGATTTTGTTTTTGAATTAGCAGGTTCTTACAGGCAGAATTGCAGGTTATTAACTACCGGAATTAAATAAGCTTCGTGGTTTATTGTGAGTTAACTGTTTTAAGCCGGCCAATCAATTAAACATATTTTGTTGCTTGCTTTAAAATATTACTTTTGTAATAAGCGGTCATGCTTAAATATTACAAAGTATAAGATGAATAAAATTTTAATAAGATTCTGCCTGCTTTTAAGTATTCTTACTTTCAGCCTAAAATCAGTGGCCCAGCTTAAAGACGGGGCAATAGATACTGCTTTTAACTATGGCTACAGCAGTCGCTATGCCACATGGAACCCTGTACCGGGCATTTCTGTTTGGGGCCAGTACGATAAGGTATCTAAAATAGCTTTCGATCAAAGAGGTAACTTATTTGTGGCAGGCGCTTTTACTGCTTTCAATGGCCGAACCCAAAATACCATGGTAAAGCTCTTCCCCGATGGCGGGCTTGATACCACTTTTACCACAAAAAACATTACCGGGAGTCCGGCAACGTTTCTGCTGCAAGGCAATGGTAAAGTAATTATTGCCGGGCCGCTGAACACCATACCTGCCTCTGCCGATTTCGGTACTTTCAGGTTGCTGCCGAACGGGAAAAAAGACCCCGCTTACCGGTCTTCAAAAGCACTGAAAGGCGCTTTAGTGGCAACGCACAGCGGCCTTGCAACCCAGGCCGGGCCCGGGAATAAAATTATTGCCGTAGGCAGCTTCGACAGGTACAACGGTATAAACCGTAACAATATAGTGCGCCTTGATTCTAACGGGGTTGTGGATACCACCTTTAACCAGGGCAATACGGGGCCTAACCAACAGGTGTACGGCGTTTATGCGCTCCCGAACGGGAAGCTTATTATTTACGGCACATTTACAACCTATAACGGCAGTCCGGCAAAGGGAATCTGCAGGCTGAATGCTGACGGAACCTTGGATGCATCTTTCACAGGCCCTGCATTCACCACCGCGAGCTCGGTTTACCAACTCGACAGAACCCCCTCAGGAAATTTTTATCTGTACGGCTACATTGCCCTTGATGCCAACGGCGGGGCATATACCCTTGCACAAATTGATTCAACAGGAGCCATTTCTCCCGGGTTCAGCCCAATAAGTCCAATACAATTAATCAACACCATTGCTGCCAAAGCCGATGGAGGGTGCTGGATTGGCGGAAACTTCCGGAAGGCAGGCACCTTTAACCGCACCTTTGTTTGTGAAATTAATGCCAACGGCAGCATACCATCCCCCAACTCCGCAACTGTGCTTTGCGATACCATTGTGCGCAGCATAGCCATTGCGCCCGACGGCAGGCCCGTAGTGGCAGGGAACTTTAATTATTACAGGGGCATAAGGCAGTCCGCCCTGGTTAAAATCCGGACTGATTACCGCGCCGATCCTTTTTTCAATAACGGCGGCGGCGCTAACGACAGGGTGTATAAAGCCATTCCGCTTGCTACCGGGAAAACCCTTATCTGCGGCAGGTTCACCGCATGGGGCGGCAGGCCGGTAAAAGGCATTGCCCGCCTGAATGCAAACGGAACCCTTGATACCACCTTTACCCCGCCTGTTACCTACAACATTTTCGACGATGTTACAGATATGGCCGTACAGTCTACCGGTAAAATAATCTATTGCGGGGGCTTTTACGGGCCAAACAGCACCACAGCACTGAATACCATGGCCCGCCTGAATACCAACGGGCTAGTTGATAACACTTTTAACCCCGGCGGCTCAGGTCCTAATTCCCATGTTTACAAAGTAGCTGTTACTGCCGATGATAAAATTTGGATAACCGGGGTATTTACACGCTACAATACCACTGCCGGCAAAAGCATTTTCAGGCTTACTGCCGACGGATTGCCCGATGCCGGTTTTACACCTTCAGCAGCAGGCTTTACAAAGGCAGGCAATATAGCAGGCGCTTATGGCGGCTTAGCTGTAAACAGCGGCGGCCAGGCAGTGGTCCTCGGTAATTTCGATACTTACGGAACCACAGCGGTTAACCAGTTGGCTGTTATAAGGGTTACAGGCTCATTGGTCAGCCTGCAAACCGGAACCGGTTTTACATTCTCCGGCGGCAATACCCCGGAAGTAAACGCATTGGCTTTACAGCCCGACGGAAAAATACTGGTCGGCGGTTATTTCGACAGGTACAACGGCACAACAGCCAATTCAATTGTACGTATAAGCCCGGCTAGCGGGGTGGCCGATAATACATTCAGCAGGCCACAGGGCGGCGCGGTAGGCGGCGGCAGAACCAAAACCATTTGCGTACAGAAAAACGGGCAGATTCTGTTAGGAGGTTCGTATTACCCTATATCGCTCAATGACCCTGAAGATTACATAATCAGGGTAAGCAGCACGGGCGTAAAGGACACCAATTTCGTTCAGCCTGTAAAGCCAACTAACGGAGTTGGCTACTTCACGAGCATTGCCAACGATGCACAGGGCCGGGTTATAGCCGGCTGCACCGAAATCAGCCTGAGTGGTTATTACCGTTCCGGGGTTGCCCGCCTCAATTCGCAGGATACCTGCACAGCTCCTGTATTTACCATAGCGCCTTCCGGCGGATCTGTTTGCTCGGGCGATACGGTAAGGTTTCCATATACATTCAGCGGTGGCGGTCCGTTCACTTATTTATGGAAAAAAGGAACAACACCCATTAGCACAGCCCCGAACTTTGTTATACCATCTGTTACTTTGGCCGATGCCGGTACCTATAACCTTACCGTTACAGGCAAATGCGGCGCTGTAACTTCCGCATTCTTTAACCTGGGGGTAAAGCTTGTGCCGGAAATATTAACCACGGTTCCCAACCAAAGCCACTGCGCAGGCAGCCTGCAAATTGTTTCGGTTAACTCAAACACGAGTGTTACTTATACATGGTTTAAAAACGGGGCAATTTACCCTGATTTTACAGGCAACGTTCTTACATTCAACAGCTTTTCAGCGGCAGATACGGGCAGGTATTTTGCTGTGGCAGGTAATTCCTGCGGAACCGACACCGGTAACACATTCCGGATTTCACTTAACCCGGCTACTGTAATAACTGTTCAGCCTGAGGGACCCGCATCAATATGCTTAGGGCAAACGCTGCGCATGCGTGTTGTAGCAAGCGGGGCCGGCCGCCTCACATACCGATGGATAAAGGCGCCTAACACCCTGCTGAGCACCCTTGACTCCCTGGTGATTCCCGCCATTACAGCGAACAGGGCAGGTACCTATACCGTAACGGTTACCGGCACCTGCGGTGATGTAACATCTCTCCCGGTTTCAATTGATGTTGTGCCTTTCCCCCGCATTACCGCCGACCTCTCCGACCAGGTTATTTGCACCGGGGCTGCATTTTCAACCTTTATAACGGCAAACGGGGCAACAAGCTATACATGGTATAAAAACGGAATCGCCATTCCTGTATTCAGCAATACGTTAAGCATAGCAGGTATTTCGGAATCTGATTCAGGCAATTATTATGTAATAACCTCTAACGCCTGCGGAGCAGATACCAGCCGTATCATGCATATAACCGTAAATGAACGTGTGAACATAACAAGCAGATTGGAATTTTCTTACACCTTTTGCGAAGGCCAACACATCCGTTTCATCGCTTCCGCAGTCGGAACCGGCCCACTGAGCTATGAATGGTATCGAGACGGCTCATTAATCAGCAGCAATGATACATTGAGTACCTATATTTTTCCCTGGGACAGCGGGAGTTATTGGGTAGAAGTAACCGGCTTATGCGGTACTGTACGATCTTTTCCTTCAAGGATACACGTTAATGAGCTAACTCAACTTTACGAGGAGCCCGGCACACAAATGCTCTGTATCGATAAACCGGCACGAATACATATAAACGCAGGCGGAACCAATATAAACTATCAATGGTTTAAAGGAGATACGGCATTAGGCAGCAGCGGCCCAGATTATGATTTTGCCTCGGTAAGCCCCTCTGATGCCGGTAATTACCGGGTAATGGTTTCAGGCGCCTGCGGCGGCTTAGAGTACCCTTTTGAAGTGGTGGTAAACAACCCAAGCACCTATAGCTTTACCGATTTTCTCACAGGCCCCTTTTACCAATTCGGAAACAGGCAGCTTACCCAAGCCGGTATCTATACTGATACCCTGTTAAATTCAGCAGGCTGCGACAGCATAGTTACCCTGACTTTAAGATTACCCATAGGTAACAAGCCATTTTTGTCGGGCAAACAGGTATCGGTTTACCCGAACCCGGCAGCAGGGTATGTGCACCTGGCCTATTTGCCGGCAGGGGGCAGTCTTGTGAAATTGTATTCTTCTGACGGCAGGCTAATAGGCAGCCAAAATCTTAAAGGCGAAAAAGTGCGCTTCGATTTGAGCGGCACCGTACCCGGCCTGTATATTTTGGAAATATATACCGACAAGTACATTCAGCGCGAAAAGCTGCGAATTGAGTAGCTGCCTGCTTAGTTTCTCTACCCGGCGGCATTTGTTTTATTGCCGCGATACAGCACGCAGCCTGGCTTTTATGAGGGGATTTGGCACTAAAAACGTGCGCGAATTATAGCCCGGGCCCGGCTTTAGCAGGCTGCAATTGCTGTTTATCCCATACCCCGAATTTTGCGTACCTTTGTGGCATGAAATCCGTGGCTTTTCACACATTGGGCTGCAAGCTGAACTTTTCTGAAAGCTCGGCCATTGCCCGCACCTTCGAGGCGCGGGGCTTTACCCGCGCAAGCTTTGAGCAGGGCGCCGATATTTACGTAATTAACACCTGCTCTGTTACCGACCATGCCGACAAAAAATGTCGCAAGGTGGTTAAGGAGGCGCTAAAGCTGAACCCGGCTGCTTTTATTGCCATTGTAGGCTGCTATGCCCAGCTGAAGCCCGAAGAAATAGCCAATATTCCCGGGGTTGATGTGGTGCTTGGCGCATCCGAAAAATTCCGTTTGCCTGATCTTTTGCCTGAATTGGTAAAAACCGGCAAGGCAGCTATATACAACAGCCCCATTGCCGAGGCCAATGTGTTCACTCCTGCTTATTCGGCCGGCGACCGAACCCGTACTTTCTTAAAAGTGCAGGACGGCTGCGATTACTCATGCTCTTTCTGCACCATTCCCCTTGCCCGCGGCGCAAGCCGCAGCCCCGGTATTGAAAGCATTTTGCAGCAGGTCAGCGAAATTGCGGCCTCCGGTGTAAAAGAGATAGTGCTCACCGGCGTAAACATAGGCGATTTCGGGATTGAGAACGGGAAACGCAGCAATAAATTTGCAGACCTTGTAAACGCTCTCGATAACCAGGAAGGCATAGAGCGTTTCCGCATCTCGTCTATTGAGCCTAACCTGCTCAGCGACGAGATTATTGGCATAGTTGCCCAATCGAAAAAATTTGTGCCGCATTTTCATATCCCCTTACAGTCGGGCTCCAATAAAACTTTAGCAGCCATGCGCAGGCGCTACAAGCGAGAGCTTTATGTTGAGCGTGTTGCTGCCATACACAGCCAAATGCCCGGCGCCTGTATCGGAGCCGATGTAATTGTGGGATTCCCCGGCGAAACAAAGGAAGATTTCCTGGAGACCTACAACTTCCTGAACGAGCTCAACGTGCAGTACCTGCACGTTTTTACCTACAGCGAACGCCCTAACACCCTGGCCGTTACATTGCCCGGCGCCGTTCCCGGCAGTATACGTGCCGAGCGCAGCCGCATGCTGCATATACTCAGCGATAAAAAGCGTCGCGATTTTTATGAGCAGCACATAGGCAAAACCTACCCAGTATTAATGGAAGGTGAAACCGAAAACGGCATGATGTTCGGCTTTACGCCCAATTATATACGCGTTGCCGTGCCTTACGACCCATTGCTGGTAAACGAAATTGTGCCCATGAGCATGAACCGTGTTAACGAGCAGGGGCGTATGGACGGGGAAGAAGTGCAGAGTATGGTGTTGGCATAAGCCTCGTTTTAATACAGAAAGCCAAATAAATTTGAATCAGGGGGCCGGGTTAAACCCGGCTTTGCCATTTCAAAAAATTAATCTTTCATCATGCTTAAGGCAGAAACATTTAAGAATGAAGATTATGATGGCTCAAAGTATTATTGAATTAGGTTATACTTAAAGAACCTGATTTTAAGGCCATACAACGGTTTTTGCCGTATAATCCGGGCAGCCTTGATATCAGTTCTCCATAATTATTTTCCTTTTTTGCCTTCACTTTTGTTCCTTAGTGGCAATACTCCGAAATTTACATTTAAACCACACCCAATTGTAGTGTTGGTACCAAAAGCCATTATAGTATCTGTATGAAAAAAAATGTACGCACCATAAACCGGGTTCTGCAGCTTTGCCGGAATATCGGGGGCCTTTCTTTTGTTTTGAAAACGCCTGCAGCAGCTGTTCTGGCCTGTTTGCTGCTGTTTGCAGCTCCTGCCACGGTGCTGGCGCAAAATGATTATTACCTGAGCGCAAGCCTGGGCGCCGATATACCAGGCTCAGGCGCTGCTGTAAACACCCCATTTAAAACAATCAGGTACGCCCTGGCAAATACGCCAAGCGGCGGCATTCTGCATATAGATACAGGTACTTATAAAGATACCATACGCATAAGTACATCGGTTTACTTAATGGGTACTATTAAGAATGGTAAGAAGCCCGTTTTTATGCTGCCCAATACCGGCCGAAACGGTAACCAAAACATGCTGCGCATTAACGATGCCCAAAATGTTACTATTGAAAATATACATTTCGAGGTAGATGAAGTATTTACAGCGCAGGTGGTGGCTGCTTACGGCAACTTTAACCACCTTACCCTTAAAAATGTAAACATGCACCATTACGGCAGCATTTATCCCCTTGCCGATACTAACCGCAACCTGGGCAAAATACTGCAGGACTACCAGGGCTTCCACCTGGATGGTTCTTCTTCGCCTTATGCCGACACAATCAGTGTGACCAACTGTACTTTTAACGGCACCATTGCCTACGATACCCTGAGCACCGCCCCGGCAAGCTCTCTCGACAGGTTTGGGCATTCATCTTTAGCTTATGCCAATCTCTGGCTGAAAAACGTAACCGGCACCATTGGCGGTCCGCCTGATTCTTTTACCAATGTAAACGGTAAGCTGGTACCGGTTTCTTCCGTAGCCAACGATATGACTTCCATCGTAAGCGTGGTTGCGCAGGATTGTGAGGATCTGAAAATACAGGGCAATATATTCAGGAATGCCATTTGCGATTTGGTGCGCCCCAGG
Source organism: Bacteroidota bacterium (assembly GCA_040388605.1). Taxonomy (GTDB): domain Bacteria; phylum Bacteroidota; class Bacteroidia; order Cytophagales; family Flexibacteraceae; genus JAZKBN01. Next base: position 75,985 of record JAZKBN010000052.1, read on the forward strand.
CCCGGTAAAACTTACCTGGTAGAAAGTAATTCGGTTGTGCCTAATACCCTTACAAACAGGCTGAACTCGGCTTATGCACAGGCACGCGGCAATGCAAATATTGATTCGTGGGTAATTTTCCGTTCAAACAACTTCTACGGCATGAACGGCATTCCGCGTGACGCAACTGTTTTAGGCGGCGGCATTATTTCAGGCGGTAACCACAATGTGATTATTGAGAAAAACCTCTTTCAGCCGGAAGATACCGCTTTAAGCACCATTGGTGTTGTTGTTGATTCCAAGTTTGACGCCGCATTCAGCCCCCCGCCCTCAGAATTCGTATCTAACAACATCATTATTCGCGGAAACAGGTTCGCGGCCCCTGCTGCACCCCGCTCAGGAGCGCACCTGAAGGGTATTTTATTTAAAAACGGTTTTTACCGCGCATACCCCTTAAACGGCCCTCCAGCTTTTGATTACTTAGATGTGGGCGGAGACAACCCTGCAGACTTTAACCTGTTCGCCAAAGGGATTAAAACCTTTGCAACCACTTTCGATTCGGTAGACAACGCCTTCACAAATTCTGTTAACATAACCCGAAACACATTTGTGTTGCTAAGCGGCGATACCCTGAGGCCCTCGTTGCACAACCTGAACAGCCACGACGGGCTTGCCATGGAAGACCAGGTTACCCACTATTTCGATAACGGCTCAACCGGCCGCGTGCGCTTTAACCCTTTTAACACTTTTCTTACCGGCAAATTCGGTAACAATAATTTTAAAAGGTGTGTAGACAGCACTACCATTGCTGATACAGTTTTCTGCGCAGCTATTAACCTGCCCGGCACAAACTCTATTTCGCGCAACCTGAATATGCACACAGAGCCGGGTACCAATATAGATGAACTGATTATGACAGCCGGAACCCTGCGCCTGACAGGTCCGCTTACTATTAACAATAAGCTTGATCTTACTGCCGGCTTCTTCGGTACCGTGCGCCTTATACCGCGCGACCAGGATACAGTTTACCTGGGCCCGTCGGCTAACTATATTGAAGGCAATACCATGTTCGTTGTTGGTCACATAAAGGCAACAAGAACTGTAGGCAGCGGGCAGCAAAAATTCGGGGGAATGGGCTTAACAATGGAATATTTGCCGGGCCGCAATGCAGGTTCAGTAACATTGGTTCGCACCAGCTTTATGAACAGGCAGCAAACCCTTACCGGTAACCCTTATAACTCTATTGATGCCATGTGGAGCATTAAGTCAAGCATACCGCTTACCGCTGCACAGCCAATTACATTAACCTGGAAAACAGGCTATGAGCGCCTTACAGGCGTTAACTGGACCAGGCCGCAGGCCTGGGGCGACCCAAACGGCGACGGCAGGTTTGAACCCGTTAGCCCCGGCGGGCATGCCCTTACAGGTACCGATCGCAGCATGTTCTTCTGGACATTCCTGCCCGGCGATTTCACCGTTACCCAAAACCCAAATGCCGATACAACAGGCATATCTGAAGGCAAAGGAACATCTTTCAGCATGTACCCTAACCCGGCGCGTTCCCAGGTGCGTATTGCCGGTAATTTCGAAGGCTCGCCTGTACAGGTTCGTGTGATTAATGCATCGGGCCGGGAAGTTCTGAAAGAAGAAAGCCTTGATATTAATACCGATGCCCTGAAACCCGGCCTCTACCTGGTACAGGTTACCCATTTGGGCAGGGTGAGCATGGCCCGCCTTGTAATTGAATAAGCACTATTAAGTACGTTGAATTAAACAATACGGTTTAAATTGCGGCGGCCCTCAAAAAGGGTCGCCGCTTTTGTTTTGCAACCGGGTTTCCGGGCAAAAACCGGCAGGGGCTTTGCCGCAAACACACCGGTACTTTCGCACTTATGACGATCAAGGAAAGATATACCCATGTTCTCGGCTTTTTCAGCAAGGCTAACCCCGGCGCTGAAACGGAGCTGCACTATGCCAACCCGTACCAATTACTGGTAGCCGTTATACTGAGCGCCCAGTGTACCGATAAACGTGTAAACATAGTTACCCCGGCACTGTTTAAAGCCTACCCCAACGCCGAAAAGCTGGCAGAAGCCCATACGGATGATTTACACGAAATCATTAAATCGGTATCGTTTGCGAACAATAAAACCAAGCACCTGGTTGGCATGGGCAAAATGCTGAGCGGTAAATTCAATAACATAGTGCCTGATAATATAGATGCCCTTACAGAGCTGCCCGGCGTAGGGCGAAAAACGGCCAATGTAATAGTATCTGTCATTTACGGTCAGGCTGCAATGGCTGTAGATACCCATGTATTCAGGGTGAGCAAGCGCATTGGCCTGGTAAAAAACACCCTAAAAACCCCGCGGGCCGTTGAAGATGCCCTTATGAAGCATATTCCGGAAAACCAGGTGCATGTGGCCCATCACTGGCTCATTCTGCACGGACGCTATTTATGCACTGCTCCTAAGCCCAAATGTCCGGTTTGCCCCATTACTGAATATTGCGCATGGTTCAGTAAGCATGTGGAAGGGAGAAGCGCCGAAGCGCTGAAAAAAGTGATTGTATTGGATGCCGGGAAAGATATAGATGAAATCAGGAAGAAGACGCCGGTCAGGGATGAGGTGTTGGTGTTGTGAATTATTTTAAGAATGTAATTCCGGTCTCTAAAAACTCACATGCCCCCTAACCGCCACCACATTTACCGGTCCACGGTCATGGTTATAAGCCGGGTTGCGCACAAACTGGTAATCAAGGCTTAACCGGAAAAAGGCTGTTAAGCGGGCACTGTAAAAGGCTTCAATAATTTGCTCGGGTGCATAGTTCAGGGCTCCGTCGCCGATGATGAAGCCATAGCCGCCGGCCTGCAAAAATCTGCGGTGCGGGCCCGACAGGCCGTTCATTATTCCGCAAAGCCCGAATACATCATCGGCCCGGTTCCAGCCGGTACCCTTTACGGATATGCCTGCATTTATGGTGCGGTCTATTTCTGTAAAGGCCCAGGTTGCATTTTTTCCGTCGTTCCAGCCTATTCGGCTGAAAACACCGATATCTGTACCCAGCTCCTGTTCAAAATTAAGACCTATTCCCAGCTTGCGCCTTGTTTTTGCCTTGCCTTCCGCATTACCGGCTACTACATTCAGTAAGGTAATGTCGTGGTTTTTAAGGGCGTTTATGGCATCTGCATAAGAAGGGGACCTTGTGCTGTTGCTGTAAACCAATAACCTGACAGCACCGGGACGATTGCCCATTTTTAAATCATGCGCAATTTCAAAGGTTTCTGAATGTGCCTTTTGGCTGTATTCCATTACAGAGCCATTGGCTTTGCGGGGTACGGCCACCGTAGCGAACCTGGCGCTCCAGCCCGGGGTAAAAAACTCGGTAACAAGGCCCATGGTGTAGCCGCGGGTATTGGCCGGGTAATCCCATGCCCCGTTTGCCCACGCCGACCAGTTAAAGAACTGCGTACGGGTATCTTTACTGTAAGAATTATTGTCGAAAAAATCACTGACAGCGAATTTGCCGGCGCTTATGGTAATACGGCTCTGCGGAACCTGGTCGGCAATTTGGTTAACCCCATCTGAAACCGAACTGTAAGCTGAATTAAACAGGCGTATATGCTGCTGATAATAGGCACGGCCTATAAATATCTTTGGTTCGGCCGTGCCAACGCGGTAGGTTTCACCATTAAGCGCCCCGGCTACACCCTTGGCAAAGCTCAGGCCCTTGCCGCCGCTTACTTCAGGATTAAGATAAAATGCGCCGCCCTTCCAAAGCCTGCGGCCGAGAAACAGGGTAGATGTAAGGCTTAGGGCATAAGGCTCAGCGGAATCTGCCAGGCTGTTGGCACCACTGTATTTGGCTTTAAAGGCACTGTGTTTCTGAGCTATAACCGTGGCCTGGAAATGTGATGTCCAGGAGCTTGGGGCGGTTTGAGCATGCCTGCCTGAATCGCCTTGGGCGGCTGTGGGTGATTGTGCATGGCCGGCCGCACTCAGGGCCAAAACCAATGAGCCTGTAAAGAAAACAGCTTTAAGCATGCTTGTAAATCCCGGTAAAATATGTTTCAGAATGTGTTTTGTTAAAACCGGGTACAAATCACGGGCCTTTAACATTCATCATTGCTATGATCCTGATTAATTCGGGGTTAAAATTTCAGGCTTTATGAAAGCGGGCTAATTAGATAAGCGCTTCACATGCTGTGCGCCTGGTAAATACAGAAATGGCAAATGCGGCTGTTACCCGCTGCCTGTTTGCAAAAAAGAAGATACGGCCGACAAATGACGAAAGCTTGCAATTTAAACGACTGTACTGTAAACAGTACAGCGTCAATTGCCAATTACAGAAAACATCTGTAAACCTTGTTTTTACCTCTGAAAATCAAAAACCGGTGCTTAGGCATATCTTCATAAGCCATAAACACCGGTTATATAATTTGCAGCTGCGCTTTTTAGTCCTGCGAAAGAATAAGCATGCTGTACGGGCCAAGGGTTAAGTTCCCGGTTGCCGGCAGCCCGTCGCGGCCTTCTTCAGAGGCATCGAAATCGAAGCTGTCGGTATCGCCGAAACTTTCATCCCAGCCTTCCCAATCGCTGTTGAAACGTACTTTCCAGCGGCCGGCGGCGGGCAGGCCAATGAGGTAGCTCGGAAAATCGTTTGCGCTGAAGTTCATGACCACAATGGTGGTGTCGCGTGGTCCGCCCTGGTCTGAGCGGCTGTAGGCAATTACCTTAGAAGCGTTGTTTACATGGTGAACAACAGTAGTTTGGCCCAAAAGGCCGGCAGTGGTACCTTTCAGGTTCCTGCGGAAGGCAATAAGCTCACGATAGAGGTAAACAAGGCCTTTGAACTCCTTGGCCTTATCCCATTTGAGCGGGTTGTGCTCGTGGAAAGAGCCGTCTTCAAGAAACTCCTGCCCCATAAAAATCATGGGTATGCCCGGCGATGTAAAAACGAGGCCCGCACCCAAAACAGTGCGCTTCTTGCTCCAGACATCATCTGCCTGGTCGGGCGATATTTCAGTGCTCAGCCTGGCCTTGCCGTTTGCCACCTCGTCATGCGATTCGGTATAAACAACCCGGCGAAAGGCGTCGCCCTCGTAGGCGAAACGCACGGCGGTGGCCACCTGCTCCATATCTCTGGAGGCATCATCCGGCGGGGTAAGAGCCTGGCGTATAGGGTAAACAAAATTGCTGTCCCATTGGGCATCGAAACCGGCGCCACCGGCATCAATGGGCCGGGTAATGGCCAAATTGCTGCAAAGGTCTTCGGCAATGGTTATTTTCCAGGGTGCCGATGCCTTTATGTCTTTATTGAGCCATTGCATTAAAGACCATCCCTCCGGTATCTCGTTATCGGGTCCTCCTTCGGCACCGTAGAAATTGCGTATGTAAATGCTTGAATCTATGCGCATACCGTCTACTCGGTATTCATCTATCCACATCATGGCATTATCGCGCAGGAACTGCCGCACTTCCGGGCGGCCGTAATCAGGGCGGGTATGGCCCCAAGGGGTTTTAGATCGGGCTTCGTCGTTGTAGAAATAGATGCCGCCGCCATCACCTTCATACCAGCCGTCGAAACGCCAGATATCCATTTCATGGGGGCCAAGGTGGTTATATACGGCATCCATGAGCACGCCCATGTTGTTTTCGTGGGCTGTCTTTATGAATTGCTTAAATGCTTCGGGCCCGCCATAAGCGCTTTCAACGGCATAGGGCAGGCTGGTGTTATAGCCCCAGCTGAAATCGCCGGTAAACTCCGTAGGCGGCAAAAGCTGTATCATGTTCACGCCCAAATCTTTCAGGTAGCTGAGCTTCTCCATGGCCGACTCAAAAGTACCGGGCTTGCCTTCTTCTTTAACGTTGAAGGTGCCTATATGCATTTGGTAAATTACCAATGCGTTCCATTTGGGCATTTCCCAAACTTTATTGCCCCAATCAAAATTGGGGTTATGTATGATAGAAGGGCCTTGCGAGCTTAGCACCTGTCTTGCGCAGGGGTCGGTGCGTTTAAGCACTTCATCGCGTTGGTTAAGAATAGAATAGCTGTATTGCTGACCGGTTTTGGCGCCTTTAATATCGGCATACCAATACCCGTTCCCTTCCGGGTTCATAGGGCCGTTCTCAGTTTTCCATTCATTAAAATCGCCTATAACCGATACCGATTTTGCAAAGGGGGCCCAAACCCTGAAGGCAGTACCGTCTTCATAAGGCAGGCAGCCAACACCCCCGCGGGTTTCAGGCTGTGCCGATTCCTTAGCAGTACTTTCGGCTTTTTTACCCTTGGCTTTGGCCGAAGCTTCGGGCTTACCTTCCGCTGTCAAATTTTGGCTTTCATTTGCCGAACTTTCAGCGGGCTTAATTTTATCCCCGGCTTTTTTTGCGGGCTTCCTTACGGGTTTCTTTTTTTCCTCGGGCAGGGTCTCGGTACCGGATTGCATGTCAGACATTTTCAATATTTCTTGGTTTGCAGATGTTGGAAAACAGGCTTATGGCCTGCACTATAATATTGAAGTACATACAGCTGTAATCAATACCCAAGGGGCATATAAATACAGCCGGCATTCCGCCGTTTTAATCTTTAAGCATGTAAATAATTAAATAACCCTTGTTGTATCGGCCAGGGTGGCTTTTACATCACGCTTAAGCTCTTTCCATCCGCGCGGGCTAAAGCGGCTTAGCTTTTCGCTGAGGTCAAGAACGGCATTGCGCTCGCGGTCAAGCTCGTTAAGCAGCTGCACAATGCGTACGCTTTCAGGCATGGTGGCCTGCGGATCGTCGCGGTTGATGCGGGCAATCAGGCTGTACATTTTATATTCGAGCAAGGTAAGGCGCTTGGCCAGCTTTACCCTGAAATCTTCGGCTTCCTGCTTGGCATCGCTCAGGCCTGTTTTTGCAAAAAGGGCAATACCGGCCAGCACAACGGCAACGCCTACCGCGCCCAGGGCAATGGCTGTGCTCCTGCTCATTCCTGAATCGCGGATACTTATATCAGTATCGCCCGCGGGTACCGATACTCGTTTGAAAGCTTTTGCTTCGGCTTTCCTTTTGGCTTTTAATTCGCGGTCTTTCCCGGCAATTTTTTTGGCGAGCGTGCTCAGCGGCTTTTTGGCGAAGGTGGTGAATACAGACATAGCAATTGGTTGGTTGATAAATACAATAGTTCCAGATTAAAACAGGAGCCGGAATAATAGGTATGCAAAAAGTGTCCGAAAAATTAAACGGGGAAATGTGTACACAAAACAGGTATGGTTTTAAAAAGCTACTGCCCTGTTGTAATAATTATACACGCGGTTTTAAAGGGTATTTCTGTTGGTATATCTATATTTGCCCTTACCCGGAGTTTTCTGTTTTTAAGATTAACCTTATTTCTTATGAAGCTGCTATATGCTGCATTTTTCATTACGCTGCTTTTTTACCCCTGCGCTGCATTCTGCCAATACGCCCCCCTACAGCTTCCATTTGATACCGACGGACCTGTAAAGACAATTGTCAGGGATGGCAACACCATTTTTATCGGCGGCGATTTTAAATCTGCCGGCCGAACCACCGGGCACTGCACCCTCTTAAACCTGCAAAACGGTAAACAGCTGCTCCAAAATTACCCTTATGTGAAAGGCGATGTGCTTACCTCTTTACCCGACGGGCAGGGCGGCTGGTACATTGGCGGAAGCTTTACCCAAATAGGCAATTCTTCAAAAAGCTATTTTGCCCGCCTCAAACCCGACCTCAGCCTCGACAGCAGCTTTGCGCCGCAGGTACGTGTACCGATAGTGAAAATGGTGCAGTCGGGCAGCAGGATTTTTATTGTAGACAGTACAGGCCACATTGGGGCAGTAAAAGTTACAACCGGTTTTGCCACCAACTGGAACCCGGTTTTGGCAGGCGGCAAAGCTATTACATTAACATCAGCCGGATCTGTAATTTATATCGGGGGTACCTTTACATCTGTTAACGGGCAAAGCCGGAGCTGCGTGGCAGCAGTAGATACAATCAGCGGTGAACCATTTAGCTGGAACCCTTTAATAAAATCTACTTTATGGCCTTATACTTTAAGAATCAACTGTATTGTAAGCAGGAAGGGCAAGGTTTACATAGGAGGAGTATTTGACGAAGCCGGTACTCTTACCCGTTATAACCTGGCTTCATTTGACTCAGTAAGCGGGTCGCTTCAAATTTGGAATCCTGCTGCCCGTATGGGCGCAGAGCCAAAGGGCGTTTCTAATGTGATGTCGGAGGGAAAAAACAGCATGTACTTAGCCGGCGAACTGACAACAAACAGTTCTACATATAATTATACCATTGCCGTTGACTTCGTTTCAGGTATTAAAAACGATTGGCAACCTGATTTCGGATACTCATCAGGACATGCGGAAGATATACTGGAGTATGAAGACAAGGTGTATATACTGCGCAGCTTCAGCGATATGACGCCACCCGGTTACTGCCAATACATATTAACAACCGACACGCTTGTTGGTTACGAAGTCGGATGGCGCGGCGATTTTAACGGCAGGGTCAGGAGCATAAATATAGGTGCCGGCAAAATGTTCGCCTGCGGCGATTTCACCATTGCCCAGCAGCCGACCCGTTATGGCCTGGCCGCCTTCGATGCCAATACCGGTGCGCTTAAACCCTGGAACCCGAGAACCAACGGTTATGTGGACAAAATACTGCTTGACAACGGTAAGCTTTATATTGGCGGCTACTTTACTGTTGCAGCCAATGAATACCGCAACAGCGTTGCCTGCATTGATACCTCAACAGGCTATGCAACTGATTTTCGAACTGCTTATGATATGCCGGTTACGGATATGTGTATAACAGGCGATAAGTTGTTTATTGGCTACATGGATAACAACATTAATCTTGGCGCACTCGTAACAGTAAATAAGGTTACAGGTGCCTTAACGCCTGATCAAATCAGGCTTGGCCCATCTGTAAGCGGACTTGAGGCTGCCGGAAACACACTTTTTGTATCCGGCGGATTCATTTATCGCGACCCTTTAACACTCCTCGCCACCAGAACCCGGCTCGCAGCCTTTAATGTTGAAACAGGCTCGCCTACTGCCTTTAACCCCCTTAACAGTAATGTATATTATTCGTCATTCTGCCTGGCCGACGGGAAGGTTTATACCGTTTCATCTTCTTCATCATTTCCTTATTGCGACTCTTCTTATTCCTGCTCAGCCGTTTTCGATACCGCAACAGGAGCACAGCTTACCTGTGCCACCCTGCCTAATATAGGAACAGTAATTAACAATTGCGACGGTGCTTTATTTATTGCAGACACCCGTTTCCCGACCCGCAGAAATCCTGTTTCAGGCTACTCGGTAATCAGCCCGCAAACCTGCAACGAGCTTGCGCCCCGGCAAATCAATAAAGATTATTATATGACCTTTGCCGGCTACGGAAACATAGTTTATGCAGGCGGAGCGTTTTACAAAAACAGCAATAACGAGCCGGATCGCAATTGTTTTGTTATGCTGCAGAACCCTTACGGCCTCTCAGGTACAGCTGCAAAGGTTGAAAACAAATCGGCTGCCCTGACTTTGTACCCCAACCCTGCATACGACAGGCTTTTCATAAAAACCACACCCAATTCAAAATCAAGCCCGGTTTTCATGAACACTTTGGGCCAAACTATAAGCCTGCCAATAACGCATTCTGCCGAAGGTTGGGAGGTTAACATCAGCAGCCTGGCGACGGGGATTTATTTCGTGCGCAGCGGCGCAACATCGCAGAAGTTTGTGAAGAAGTAGTTAATAGCTTTAAGCCTTTAAAATAAATAAAACAGCCGCGTTTGGGCCCCGTGCCGGTATAAAAGGCACAGGTGCGTGCGCGGCCGTTTTTCTTTGGGAAAACCTTGCTTTCGGTAGGGGTATAGAGCTTTAGGCTGCAAAAAATAATTTTAATTGCCGGAAATGAATCGAAAAATAAACCCGGAAATATTTTTTATTCTGCTTTGTCGGGGACAAAAGATTTTAAAACCCGGGCTCAGGCAGCTTAAACCGGAAGCAAAAAGCCAATAAAACCCCAATAAAGCATAAGTTTCGGGGCAAAAAAGCCAAATGCCGCAGGCAGGCGCATTTGGGCCGAATGTTAATGTTTTGTTTTCAAATATCCAACTAAGCTTTATTTTCAGTACCTTTGCACCGCGAAAATCAGAATCATGCCTGAAATAAGAAACATTGCCATTATTGCCCACGTTGACCACGGTAAAACAACCCTGGTAGACAAGATTATACATGCATCCAAAATCTTCCGCGAGAACCAGGAATTCCAGGACCTGATTCTTGATAACAACGATTTGGAACGCGAACGCGGTATTACCATTACCAGCAAAAACGTATCGGTACGTTATGGTGATGTAAAAATCAACATTATTGATACCCCGGGTCACGCCGATTTTGGCGGTGAAGTGGAACGCGTACTTAAAATGGCCGACGGCGTATTGCTGCTTGTGGATGCCTTTGAAGGCCCCATGCCCCAAACCCGTTTCGTGCTTGGCAAAGCCCTTGATTTGGGCCTGAAGCCTATTGTGGTTATTAACAAGGTAGACAAACCTAACTGTCGTCCTGAAGAAGTTCACGAGGCCGTATTCGACCTTATGTTCAACCTGGGCGCAACAGAGCACCAGCTTGACTTTACTACCGTTTACGGCAGCAGCAAGCAGGGCTGGATGAGCACCGACTGGCGCCAGCCAACCACCGACATTATTCCCCTCCTCGATTCTATTGTTGCCAACATACCCGCAGCACCGGTTCGTGAAGGTTCTCCCCAGATTCAAATCACATCGCTTGACTTCAGCGCATTCCTTGGCCGTATAGCCATTGGCCGCGTTTTCCGCGGAACGCTGAAAGAAGGCATGCCTATAAGCCTGATGAAATCTGACGGCAGCATTAAAAAGGGCCGTATTAAAGAACTGCAGGTATTTGAAGGCCTTGGTCGCGTAAAAGTGGCTGAAGTTGCTTCAGGCGAAATTTGCGCCATTACCGGCATCGAAGGCTTTGAAATCGGCGATACCATTGCCGACTTCGAAAACCCTGAAGCATTGCCCCGCATCTCTATAGATGAGCCTACCATGAGCATGCTGTTCACCATTAACAACAGCCCGTTCTTCGGCCGCGAGGGTAAATTTGTAACCAGCCGCCACCTGCGTGATCGTCTTTTCCGCGAAACGGAAAAGAACCTTGCGCTGCGTGTGAAAGAAGGCGGTTCAGAAGATAAGTTCATGGTGTTCGGCCGTGGCATTCTTCACTTGTCGGTATTAATTGAAACCATGCGTCGTGAAGGTTACGAATTGCAGGTAGGTCAGCCGCAGGTGCTTTTCAAAGAAATAGACGGCGTACGTAACGAACCTATGGAGATTCTTGTGGTTGACGTACCCGAAACAGGCGCAGGTAAAGTAATTGAGCTGGTAACCCAGCGCAAAGGCGACCTCCGTATTATGGAACCCAAAGGCGATCTTCAGCACCTTGAGTTCGGCATACCAAGCCGCGGCTTGATTGGCCTGCGTACCAATGTGCTTAACGCAACTGCCGGCGAAGCCGTAATGACCCACCGCTTTATAGGTTACGAACCTTACAAAGGCCCTATTCCCGGCCGTATCAACGGATCGCTTATCAGCATGGAAACAGGACAGGGAACTGCCTATTCAATTGATAAGCTGCAGGATCGCGGCGTGTTCTTCGTTGATCCGGGAGAAGAAGTTTACGCAGGCCAGGTTATAGGCGAGCACAGCCGCCAGAACGACCTTGATGTAAACATCCAGAAAGGCAAAAAACTGACCAACATGCGTGCATCGGGTACCGATGACAACGTGAAAATTGCTCCGAAAATTAAATTCTCGCTTGAAGAAAGCATGGAGTACATTCAGAAAGATGAGTATTTGGAAGTTACCCCCAAAAGCATCCGTATGCGTAAAATTCACCTTGAGCCAAACGAGCGCAAACGGTACGAAAACAAAGTGGAGCAAGACTAATTTGCCCCGCCATCAAAATTTAAAAAAGGGTTTTCCGCAAGGAAAGCCCTTTTTTTGTACACGGCCGGTTTATACTTGCTTTAATTGTTTTGCAGGTATTCAGAGCTACATAAAAGTTGTCAAATTTACCTATTATTACAACTGTAAACTTTACTGTGTGCCCTTATGAGATTGCATGTACTGCGGAGTGTCTTTTTTTTCTTTTGCTTGTGGGTGATCGCCTGCGCCTGCACCGATAATGAGAAAGGTCGGGAGCATGCGCAAACAAAGAAGCTTGACACCGCGGCTTTAGTAAATACCGGTGAAGAATCAGATGAGACTTATAAGGAAGTTGAAGAAACCGATACATCTCTCCATATACCGCTTTCAGATACCGGCAGGTACGAAATAAATACGTACCAGCACTTGCTGGATAGTTTTGATAGCGTAGTAGTGACCGGCATGCGCCATGAACCCGTAGAAAAGCACAAATCCGGTTGGGAAAATTTCTATTCCTGGGATTACGGCGAAGGCGTTGCCAAAGGGGCTTTGTTTAAAAGTATGGAAGATTTTAAAATCAGGTTCAATGCAACCTGCAGGAAATTGAATTATGGCTTTGTTATTACAGAAGATCCGCCAAAGTTCCGTAAGTACCACGCCGGCTATAAGTACAAACTGATTTTTAACGGTGATGAAGCACCCCGGATATGTATGGAGCTTGAGAAAGATAACATAGGTATAGATTATGTGGATATTTCCAATAACAATTACCCGGGTTATACAGGCGAATATTTATTTAGCCTGATTGATGCTGTAATTGCCACGGCAGATACTAGCCTGGATGCGAGCTCGCGAGTGGAGGTATCGGATGGCGCTAATGTGGAAAACGGTATTATGTATTTTGGTCAGTCTATTACGCATGAGGGCTATTGTTTTCGTATACGCGGGCATTTGAAAAGGAAGAAGAAATAAGATACTTAATCTGTAAGAACAATGCAATGGCACAGGTTCATTGGAACATTCATCATGATTTTAACTCCGGCACGGGTTTGTGTTTCGGGTTGCAGCTTATAAAGTACCTGAGGATTTGCAGCAAAAAATATGGCAGGTCCGGGCAACATGCATAGCAGCCGCAGTAAGGAAAAGAGAATGGAGGGCTTTACGAATTGGGGGGCATTGCACCTGTGCTAAAATGGATGTATAGGCTATAGTTTCTGAAAAACCTTTTACATTGCAGCCCTAAACGCTGCCCTGTTATGGACTTTATTTTCGATGCCATTTACCAGATTCCCCACCAATCAGATCCGCCGGTTTACTCTGTGCGCTGCCGCATTGTGTTCCGGCACAGCGCCGCAACCAATGCCGAAGCCGTTGAGCTTGAAAACGCTTTTAACGATGCCATTCTGAACGGCCATTCCGTACTTAAGCGCACCGATCACAAATGCCTTGATAATATGACTGCTGAAAAGCGCGAAGCAGAAATCAACCGTGCGGAAGCCTTTGCAAAAGAGAACCCTGCCCGTTTAAAAGTGGAAGAATACTATCAACAAGCCCCGGGAAAAACCATTAAATGGCTAGATTTAGCCCGCGCCCTGCGCAAAGGCGAAAATATTCATGCAAATGCAGGCCCTGCATTCAGCGTGCCTGTAATGGTGAAAGATGATCATAACAACGTAATACCGGCCGGGGAGTTTAAGCACAGAATTTACCTCATTCACCAAAATACAGAGCCTGTTTTTTGGGAGAGGGAGATAGTCAGGTAAGTATTGGCGGAAGTCACCGATTTTTTCAAATGCCTTTTAAGCAACCCATGTCGACATTATTGGACCAATTGCATTATAGCTATAACAATCCTATGGCATCAGTAGCACCATTCACTCAAACTTCCTCAATCCGCTTAGAAAAATGGTTTGAGGATTTCTGTCATCATCTTAAGTCCGATAAATTAATGCCCGAAACAGGAACTACGCCTGAAAACACGCAGGGGTTTTATTCGGAATTTCCACAAGCTGAATTGGTGAAGAATGTTATTATAAGTTTTATTGAAAATCTTGAGGGTAAACTGCCCACCAACCTTGCTTTTGACTATGATAACGAAAATTCAATAGTATTTGCATGGGCGGAGGTCGATGACGATGATGAAATTGAAATAATAAGATTAATTAAGGCTGAAGTAAAAACAAATGTGGTTTTCCGTCCATTAGGATTTAACCTTTACATAACTGTAGTGCAAAAACGTGAAGGCTTACATTTGGATGAAAATTATTTTCCTTATAACACACAACCTGTGATTCAATTCCGTAAAAAGAAGTTCTTATTAAAAGACCTATTCAGATTTCTGCATTTTTAGAAAGCGTAAATTTAAACCAATCGGCAAATTGTGTTTGGCAGATCTCTATACGTTTTTATTCCTCAGTACACTTAGTAAACGGGCATTGGGCAAATTAAAGCGCCTCGGCAATTTTATCAAAATACTCTACGCCTTCCCCGCCTTAGGCAAGTCCACAAAAAAAGAAGTACCCCCTTCCGGCGGACAATAAAAGTATATACGGCCTTTATGGGTCTCAATAATCTGCTTACAAATATGCAGCCCCAGGCCAAAGCTTGGCTCGCCTGCTGTTCCGGGCCTGCGTGCAGGTGATGCGGCAGCCCAAATACTATCACGCAGGTGCTCGGGAATACCAATACCCTGGTCCTGCACTTCTATGGTTATGCGGTCTTCATAATCATAAAGGCACACAAAAATTTCTGAGTTATCAGGACTGAACTTTATGGCATTAGCTATAAGGTTGCTGATTACACGCCATATTTGCTCCCGGTTCACGGTTGCTCGCAGGGGTTTGGCTTCCAGGGTAATGCGCTGGTTCTTGGCATTGGCATTATGCCGCATCTGCTCAGTGCCGTAAGCGAGCAATTCAGCCAAATCTATTTGCTCAATGGCTTGTGGCACTTTATCGTTCCGGAATTGCAAAAGGTCCTGAATAAGTCCCAGGCTGTCGTTGGCCGATGTTTTAATCATGGCCAGCAGCTCCTTACAATCAGTACTCATATTGGCCAGGTCTGCTTCCAGCAATTCTGCTGCCGAGCTTATGGCCCCTACCGGGTTGCGCAAATCATGGGCTACAATGCGCAACAGCCTGTTATTTTCGGCCTGGCTTATTTGCAGGGCGCTCAGGGTATCCTGCATGGCAAGGTTTTGCTCGCTGATGCGGTTGTTGAGTATGGTTAAATCATCGAGGCTGCCGCGCAGCTTCCTGCGGCTTTTCCATACAACAATGGTGGCCCCCGAACCAATTACAGATACCACTACCGCAAACAGCAATGATATTGCTTTCTGCTTGTCGCGGGTACTGAGCAGCTCAAGCTGGTGACGGTGGTGAATGTTGTTAAATTCCGCGGTAAAGTTGTTGCCGGGTTTTCGGCCTTCATTGTCCAGTGAATCGTGTAAGTGGTAGTACCTTTGCAGGTAGCTGTAGGCCCTTGAAGAGTCTGCCACAGCCAGGTAATAATCGGCATACATTTTAACCGATCTAATAGCTAAGGCAGGGTAAGGATGCTTGGGGAAAGACAGCTGCAGGCTGTCGAGCAGGTACTTTGCCCGGCCCAGGTTTCCGGAAACAATGTTAATTTTCGCAAGCCTTGATATGCAGCTTTGGGTTTCGCCCCGCCAGTCACGCGAATCCTGCAGCAGGCTCAGGGCATAAGTTACCAGGCTGTCGGCTTTTTTATATTGCTTTTCCCTGATATAGCATTCGGCAAGATTATCGTAAATAACAGAACGGGCCAGGGGCAAAAAGCCGATATGGCTCATTTTGGGCTGTTTCTCGTACCTGTCAATAAGGTTAAGGGCGCTGTTAAACCAAATTGTTGCGCTGTCGTTTTTGCCTAATTGCTGGTAACATAGGCCAATATTATCTCGCACTTCCTGCGCGCGTGAAAACTCGGGCCATTGAAGCTCATGGTTTTTAAGTCCTTGAATGGTGCTTTGCCAATATTCCATGGCCTGCCTGTAATTGTGCTGCGTATAACAAAGCTTTGCAAAGCGGTTATTGTATTCCGCCAAATCGAAACCATCGAGATTGTTGTTTTCGGCAATCATGTGGCCGCGGTAATAACATTCGTACGCTTCTGCAAAGCGCCCCATGCCATGCAGCGCGTCGCCGCGATGCATAAAGCCTAAAGCATAGCCTTTTACAAACAAGCCCATATTCTTAGGGTCGTTATAAAGCGCCAATACCGAATCGCTCAGGAGCAGGGCATGCTTAAAATCAAAACGCTCAATCTGGTAACAGCCTATCTTAAATCTTAAAAGCCTGTACCTATCAATAACGCCCGGGTTTGGAAAAGCATTCAGCGCAGACTCAAAATAATGAATGCTTTGGGCAATATGCTCGCTGTCTGCAATGTCGTTAGTACCCCTGAACTTAATATCATGTATGCGTTGGGCATGTGCATATACAGTATCGAAGTATTCAGGATGTTCTGCCCGTTCGGTATCGTCAACAGAACCACAGGCCATACAGCAAAAGAGCAGTATGGCAAAGGCCGCTACAGACCAAAACCTATATTTCAGGCGAATCAACAAAATTATATATGGCCGTTAGCGGGTTGTTAATAAATAGCACGGGGAAACAAAAATCGTAATTTTTACAATAGAATCAATATTTTTTAAAATCAAGAGATGAAATTGCTGTTTATAAGAGTGAATTCAAGTACCAAATGTAGTTTTTGGTTCGGTTTGATTTATTGTTAGTTCTTAGAAAGTTGAAATGCTGTTTTATAGCCTGTCACCTTCCTTCAGTTATTAATGAGGCTTCCGAATTTGTTGTGCTCTTTTTGCTTAATGCCCATATAGGGTATTAAGTAAATGGTATTCGCCTACAATACAATGTGTTAGTCGTTCTGTTTCACCCCAGTACGATGCATAACCACGGCTCTAAATGTGCAGTATTCGCAGTTCAAACGTAGTTTCAATGGGTCGCATAGTTGGTGCAGGCCCTTTACCCGACATTAAAGTTTTGCTGTTCTACGGGAATGTAATGAGGCCATTGCCTTAAGCAAACTTATACTATTCTGAACACAATAAAAATTAATATCAATCAATATTTTGTTCAATTACTGCAATTCGCTTTGAAACTAACCTCATAAAATGACCATGATCTATTGATAGAGACGATGTATAGAGTTCCATCCGTTCCTTATTAAATCTTTCATGTATTCCATATAATTCGGCTGCATATGATTGTTCCATTTGCCCGGGACCCAAATTATTGATTCGAGTTGATTTTGATTCATAGTTATGGTAAAACATATAGAATTCATTTAGAGCATGTTTTGATTTTGGTTACCGGCTCTAAACGGCACTAAAAAGGGAATCTGTACGTAATTTTAGGTATCGACACTTAAAATTATGGCTGCGGAATACGAAGAACTTACAGATTCCCAATGGGAAATTATCAGCCCTTTTCTGAATATCCAAAGAAAGCGTAAAAATTCTCTTCGGATGGTCGTAAATGTATTGTTGTATCTGGGCCGTGCCGGTGTGCAATGGCGTAACCTTAAGGTGTGTACTAAGCTGAAATGGCAAAGTGTATACTATTATTACTACCGTTGGAGCAGAGACGGCACTATAGAATATATTAATGCCATGCTTAATTGCCATGTGCGCGAGTTGGCTGGCAGAGAAAGCACGCCAAGTCTGTGCTGTGTTGATTCTCAATCAGTTAAAGCTGCACCGATGATAAATGAAGAAAAGGGGCTTGACGGTAATAAGAAGATAAACGGCAGAAAGCGCCAGGTGCTCACCGATACCCTTGGCCTTATTTGGTCGGCATATGTACATGCGGCAAATGAGCACGACAGTAAAGCCGGATGCATACTGCTTGAGAGAGCCACAGACTGCTTTTATCGCATGAAAAAGATTTTAGTGTATGCCGGATATAAGGGTGACTTTATAACCAAAGCAGAAAGTGAATTCGGTTTTGAAACAGAAATAGGTTCAAGGCCTCCAAGCGAAAAAGGCTTCGTTCCTATAAAAACCAGATGGGTAATAGAACGAACATTCGGTTGGCTTAATTTCTACAGGAGATTGTCCAAAGACTTCGAAAAGACCACAAAATCGGCGGAATCTATGCTGTATTTGGCAAACTGGACTATATGCCTGAACAGAATTGCCTCATAATCAGATAATTAAAAATCAAGACATGTTCTTACAAACCTATCCGCTATATCCACATATAAAACAATTCCCTTCTCTAGTTTTAAAATCGTATCCAATATTTCCTTATCATGCATAAAAAGCATTACGTGAGCTTTTGCTATATCACAATCATAAAACAACTGTGAAAATCCTTTTAGATTTGCCTTGGCCTCTTGATAATTATGTTCACTATAATGAATTAAATCAAACCTTGCATGGGCAAATATTAATGCTGAAAGGTTTTTATTGAAAACGATTAAAGCTTCTCTTTCAGCGTTCTTAAAATTGACACCAATCTGATTTTTAAAAGACAATTGCGCTTTAACCTCTTCCATTTCTTTAGAAAACCCAATACGCACTTTTTCAACTTCAAAAGTTATCTTAGATACTTCCTCAATAGTTGCAAGGTTCTTTGCCTTTTCACCCAAATAAGTCTTCAAAACCAAGCCCACTATCCCACCAAAAACCCCAAACCCAACAGTAGTATAGCCCAAATATGTAATAAACTCCTTCATAAAACTACTGTTAGGGCATAAAGTTAATAACTAAATAGGTATTGATTGTTCGATCACTTGTATACAGTAATTAATGTCTGGTCCTAAAAAAAGTTGACCGGATTTAGAAAGTAAAGATTGAAGATTTTA
>JAZKBN010000053.1:0-2746 GCA_040388605.1 Bacteroidota bacterium
CTATGCTCGGGTTTTGTTGATTGCTTGCGAAGCTGTTGGGGCCGCGCCATGCGTAAGTGGCACCGGTGAGGGTAGTCGCGGTCAGTTTTAAAGTGTCGCCAACGGATATGGGTGAGTTGGAGGCGGCAGTGAAACTGCTCGTTGATGCGTACAGGGCATTCAGCTCATTAACAGAAAGGGCCCGGTTGTAAATACGGTAATCATCCTGCAAGCCAAACGGATATGTATAGTTTTGAAGGTTATGTTTCTGAAAATTGAAATTGAATAGGGTTAAAGGGCCTGCAACAAATGAAGACATACTTCCCTGCTCATACACTATACTGTCTAACATCGACAATTGGGTTAAATTATCTCGGTTATACACAACTGCAAAGAAGTGCCACTTTCTGTCATCGAACCGCTTTGTTGTATAATTTTTTGATGCAAAATCGTAACGGGAGCCATTGCTTAGTTCAGTAAGGGCAGCCAATGTTCCCCATTCAGGAAAGCTATAATTGCTGCCACCCAAATGTGAGTAAACCTTTCTTAATGATACAGGATTCTGAAGGCAAAATATCGTTGGATAATCTACATTGGGGTTATCAACCGGCTCATATTTAAACCAGCCCGATACTGTAAATGAGCCTGATGACAGATCAGGAAAATTGGTTACGAACAGGTTTGATGCTGTTCCGTTAAGGCTCACAGCATTTCCTGCGTTACCAAACCTATCATTTGCAAAAGTATAGCCGCTGCCGCCTGCATTGAATCCGCCGCCGCTCATATCATTAGCATTTCCGCTGAAAGGATAATAAGCGACCAAGCCATTGCTCAGCGAGGCAGGTTGGCTGCCAAAAGGATCATTAACCATCAGGCTCAGCACCCTTACACTATCACAAGCCCCGGCAGTATGCAGGGTATCGGTATACGTTCCGGATGTTGTTAAGGTACGGCCGTAGAAGGTGTAAGAGCTTCCTGCACAGATGCTCGCCGATACGGTTGGTTTAACAACAGGCACGCAGTTAATTACAACCGTTACGGAATCAAGGTGCGTACAGCCGTCGGAGGTGGTGGTTAAGTAGTACTTACCCGCATGTCTTAACTGGGCGTTGGTAATGCTTGGGTTTTGCTGCGTGCTTGAGAAGCTGTTGGGGCCGCGCCATGCGTAAGTGGCACCGGTTAAGGAAGTGGCAGTGAAGTTTAAAGTTTGGCCAACCGGAAGGGGAGAGTTGGAGGAGGCGACATAGGCGGTTTGATCATATTCCAGAATAAACCTGTTTTGCGAGGTTGATTCCTGGTCGTCCCATTGACTATCCTTATATAATACCATATAATCCTGGCCACCTTCGTTATTATTGTACGGATAGTCGTCAGGTTGGCTGCTTGCCCAATGGGAACTTGTGTAAGGCTCACCGGTTATCCACTTCCATGTTCCCTCTGTTTCATGATCTGTTCCGCCTAACCAGTAGCCGAAATCTGAAAGCATTAAAGTAATTGCACTGTTTTCATCGTTTTGTGCTGCAACAGCTAAATGTCCGCCTAATGATTCACAGTAAGCTTTTGCTTCATACCATGTAGGTTTTGAAATGTTCGAGATGTAATAAGTGTGTCCGTTGTAAATCTGGGCCGAACCAAAATTCCCCGCCTCTGATGCAGGCAAAGAAACCCCGCCAAACGGGTTAGTCACCGTCAGGCTCAGCACCCTTACACTATCACATGCCCCTGCAGTATGCAGTGTATCAGTATAAATTCCTGCAATGGTTAAGGTGCGGCCGTAGAAGGTGTAAGTGCTTCCGGCGCAGATGCTCGCTGATACAGCGGGTTTGGTGAAGGGTACGCAGTTAATTACAACTGTTACCGAATCGAGGCGGGTGCAGCCGTTGGCCGTTGTTGTTAAGTAATAGGTTCCGGCGTTGTTAAGCGTTGTATT
Organism: Bacteroidota bacterium; assembly: GCA_040388605.1. Lineage (GTDB taxonomy): Bacteria > Bacteroidota > Bacteroidia > Cytophagales > Flexibacteraceae > JAZKBN01. The sequence continues at coordinate 1,910 of JAZKBN010000053.1, forward strand.
GGTTATGGTGGGGTTTTGCTGTGTGCTTGTGAAGCCAGAAGGGCCGCGCCATGCGTAGGAAGCGCCGGTGAGGGAGGAGGCGGTAAGTTGCAGGGTATCGCCGGAGGGGAGGGGGGAGTTGGAGGAGACGGTGAAGGAGGTTTGGTCGAACTCTATAATGAATTGCCGGGAAAGATCTCCGGGAAAATCATTCCATTGTCCATACTGCCTGTCTGCAACATTTGCAAAATAAGACAGGTAGTTTTCTTCTGTGCCGCCATTGGGTTCATTAGAAATACCGGACCAATCAGAATAAGTAAACGGCTCGCCCGTAACCCAAGTCCAGACGCCTTCGATCGCAGCATCGGATGCACCGATAAAAACATAATCGGTATAAGAGAAGGGTACTAAGGAACCAACGGCGACATTTTCGTTTGCGTCGGTTATTGTGGCTAAATGCCCGCCCAACGATTCGGCATAAGCCTCGGCTTCGCTCCAGGTTTTCGTTCCTGTCGACAAATAATAATTATGCCCGTTATACGTATACTTCTGCCCGAAATTTCCTGCTTCAGAAACCGGCAATGTTGCTGCGGCAAAGGGGTTAGCTATGCTTAAGCTCAACACCCTTACCGTATCGCATGCCCCTGCCGTATGCAGGGTATCTTTATAAGTTCCGGCGACAGTTAAAGTTTGGCCGTAGAATGTATAAGTACTTCCGGCACAAATGCTCGCCGATACCGTTGGTTTAACAACAGGCACACAGTTGATTACAACCGTTATGGAATCTAGGTGCGTACAGCCGTTGGCAGTAGTAGTTAAGTAGTACTTACCCGCGTGCTTTAATTGGGCGTTGGTAAT
>JAZKBN010000054.1:0-17227 GCA_040388605.1 Bacteroidota bacterium
TTCCCACATTCAGCTGCAGGTTTGCAGTTGAAATAAATTGAGGATCAGCGCTGATACTGTGACTGCCTTCGGCCGTGGTTGTTGTCCAGTTAGATATGGCTGCCTTAGCGGTACCGCTTGCAAGTCCGCCTGTCATGCCTAAGTTGCCTGCGCTGTAAAGATCATTATAATCTGCGGTATAGCCGGTGAAGCTGCTCATACCCGCGCCAATGGCATAGGGGGTTGAAGTACCACCGGTAAGCGAGTTTTGGAAAACGTTGTCTTTTAAATTCAGGGTCTGCGCATTGGATGCGCCAACAGCAAATGCAAATGTCGGCATTGAGCCGGTAGCTGTACCGTTCATATATACCGAGTTGTAGTACACATTATTAGTGCCTACGCTGCCGCTTACAAATATACCTGCCGAAAAATCAGGTGTAGTGCCGGTGGCGCCAACACCGTAAACCGAGTTGTTTACCACATTATTGGTACCTGTTGCAGTGTAGCTGATATAAATGCCCGCGCTGGAAAACCCCCCGGTTCCCACAACAGTGCCTATCCTGTTACCGTTGACTGTTGAGCCAATTACATCACCTCCGTTGCTTGCCGATACAGTTCCGGTAGTTAAGGCAACACAGCCAAGGGCAATACCTGCTGCATCTCCCGATACAGCAACACCCGTGACGCTGTTATTGCTCACAGTCAGGCCGGATTCCCAATAGGCATAAATACCTGCAAAGGCTGCGCTTGTTATGGTGTTACCTGTAATGGTGTTACCGCTGTTTTTTGAGGCTGTTGAATTTCCTGCTGAATATATACCTACCTGGCAGCCGGAAATGGTATTATTCTGGAAGGTATTTGAATTGTTGCTGTTCCCTGCAGCTGCTGCCCCTGTCTTGTCATGTGCAGCAAGGGTAGTAGAGCCGTTACCTATACCTGCCAATGTGCTTGAAGTGCCCGAACCCGTGAGTATGCAGTTCTTTATAGTATTGTTGGCACAACCCGCGCCTAACCATACCACTCCGCTGGTGGCACTGCTGCTGGTGTTAGATATTGTTAAATTGGTACTTGTACCGCCAACAGTATTTGAACCGTCTATAGTTACATAAGTAACACCTACCATTTTTATAATAGCGAGGCCGGCCCCTCGTGAACCGGTTATAGAAGTTGTAACCCCTGCTGCCGGCTTAATAACAAGCAGCTTGGAAGAAGATGTTCCGATGGCGCTTGTAAGGGATATGCTGGCAGGTTCTGCAGTGGCAGGGTAACCGGCAGCCAGGTAAAAAGTGGTGGTGCCGCTAGTCAGGGTGTACGCTGATGCAAGATCTGCAATTGCCTGCGTAAGGTTAGGGTAAGCGCTGCCACCCACCACAGTTGTTGATGCGCCAATAGTAACAGTGGTGCTCATATTAGCCCGCGGCTTCAGGGCTTTACCAATTTTTACACCATGGTTAATTTCTGCAGAATAGCCCGAAAGGGTAACAGCTGAAAGAAAAAAGAATAAGAGTAAACGTATTTTCATACAGAATAGAATTATTTATGAATTATGTAGAGTATAATATGTAAAACCGGGATTCCCGGAAAGAAAAAGCGTCAGTAAATTTCTTTACATGGCTCTTGGTTTTGTGCAACATGGTTTTCTGTTCTGAACAGGATACCTTGCCTGGTATTCTCAGTAAATTCGGTGTAACGGAAAATTGCACTTTAGCTTCAGACTGTTACCAAATCAATATTTTCGCCTTACAACGTACACATTGACGGTCTCAAAAAATCCAAAAAAGGAGTTGTTTACTCGCCTTATGAATTTGATATATCAATTTAACAACAAAATGCTTAACGGAATATAAAAGCAGTAAAATTATTCCCAATAAATTACAAAACACATCAATTATGATGATAAAAGGCATAAAATGGCAGCTTTTTGGCCGGTATTTTATCATGCAACTGCAAACCATTGGCAGTTCATTCACTACTTAAGTATGAATACCTCCCATAGCCAATAGCCCTATAAAACTGCAATGCTTTGGTATTTGTAAATTTCTCACAATGAAAAAATATAATCAAAAAAGCTTATTTGATTAGATCAAAATCATCAATTACATCATTTTACTGCCATTACTTTATACTGCAATTATAAGATATATCTAATTTTTAAACCATGCTAAGAAGCAAAAACCAAATATTGTTTGGACCAACCTACAATATCAAAAAATACAAAACCTTGATCACCCAGAACTTATTGCACTTCCGAAACAGTAAACATTTGCTCCCCCCAAGGCCTGAAAGTGGGCAAAACATGCCGTAATACAAATCCTATTATTACCTTCCGATATAACAAACTGTTTTTTTCAGGCATAAATGATGCTATACGTAAAATAACTCCCAATGGAATAGTAAGCACTTTGACGCGGTTACAAAGTGTGGAACACGTAACATATTTTAATGGCTATGTTTAAGCCGCCACCAATTCCTCGATATGGAAAGCAGGCAAAAAAGGCAACATGGAACTGTTTAAAGACGGATTCCGGGAAGGCGGCACAGACAGCTGGACAGACAGTTTAACTGTTGCCCCCAAGGGAAATGTGTATGCTATTGAAGCATGGAACTACCGCATATGCCTGGTCCTGAAAAAGGTTGACTGGTTTTAGAATGTAAGATTGAGTATTTAAGGACTTAGGGGTAATCTGTAAGTCTTTATTTTTTTTGTTGATTGGCTGTGCATTTGCTCTGGAGTAAGGGAGCTGTTGCTGTAATGAGGCAGCACTTTGTTACAAAGGTTTACATCCTGTTTTATATAGCCTGTTGCTTTTTTAAGCTTTCCTATTTGCGCTCTATACCGAACTCCTGCTTAAGGATGCCGTTAACCCGTTCAGCCACAGCATTGTCGTATGGGCTGCTGTTCTGTGTACAGGAGCTGTACATACCCGCACTTTGTAGCTTTTGGTTATAAAGTTTTGACAGGTACTGAAGTCCGCGGTCTGAATGATGGGTTAAAGTGCCTTGGTAAAACAGCCGCGCGATTACCGAAATAACACTATTCGCGCTGATAAATAACACGTAGTTTCAGCGGGTATCTTACGTCTTTTCCTGATGCTTTATTTATCAGGAATATCTTTGCATTTACTTTGTCTTCCATATTTTCAGGTTAAAATCTGCCCCGTAATTTGCCCCACAGAAACACGAAAACAGTCTGAATTATTGCAAACCAGGCGAACTTAAAAACACATAAACAACTGATAATAAGCACAAAAAAAAACGAATCTGCAACTCTCCCGATTTACGTATGCTATAAGTCATTTTGTGCATTTGCTGTAAATAGAGGCATATTTTTCCGATTTATAGACTATGTATATACTTGTCTGTAAATCGGTCAAAAAAAAACACTCAACTATCTTTTAATCAGCACATTAAACATATTTAGCATACGTAAATCGGGAGAGTTACAGTTTAATCCATAAACCGGAAAAGCAAAACATACGATTTTCGGCCGCAAACAGAATCAGGCCAAGGACTCCCTGTGTTTCATTTATGAATATTAAATGACGCACTATGCCTTGCCAAAACAGAGAACCCAGACAAACAGACTTTAGTTAAACGGCTGCCTGATTTTGGTGACCATTTTCTTTGAAATGCCTTTTATCAGCTTCCTTTTTGCGATAGGCTTTGAGCCTTTTACCGGCATATCCGGCACCGGCCACAGCCAAGAGGCTTGCACCACCATCAATAGGTACTCCTGTTGCCCCGGCCGATGGGGTTGGTCCCAAATCGCCGGGGTCGCCGGGATCCTGGGCAGCAACGGGGGCAGAAATAAGTATAATGATTACTAAAGACGCAGCAATAAGCCAAATGCTGCGGTATATTTTATTGAATGCTGATGTCATTGCAGTGTCAGGTTAAAATGCCGGGCAATGGTTTGTGCAAGCCCGGCTTGGTTTCAGAATATATTTACAAATTACGTTACTGCTTTACCACTTTATGAACCGATGCCTGCCCATTGCTGATGCAGCGTAGGGTAAACACCCCGGCCGGCAAGCAGGATAAATCCAGGGTGCTCATATCGTTCATTTCAGTTTGCAGTACTGCCCTGCCGGCCGCGTCGAATATGCAGATAAGGCTTTGGCCGGGAAGAACAAGTTGCAGCCTTCCACTTGTAGGATTAGGGTAAAGGCTCAATTGCTGAGCTGTTTTATTAATACCGGTAACTGAATTGGTTCTTACAAGCTCAAGCCTGCTCTCGAAACGACCTTTGGCACTTGTGAAGCTGTATGGCATTTCATGCATGCGATTATCAAGTCGGTCGAAAACAAACCAATCGCCTTCAGATTCAAGGGCAGAAATGGTATGGGTTTCGGCAGCCATGGCCGCATAAGCAAGTGGAACACGCGTTTCAGCTGATGCAAGTCTTTCAATCGGCAAACAGTTAATAGAATAGTGCTCATTATTATTCATGCTGTAAATGCTCATGCCTCCTGCATGCACTTTACCGGCATCCTTATCCTTATCGAAACCTGCGAATGCGCCGTTTTCAAAATAGATTACGGTTTCATCGTTTACGCTTCCGGCTGCCGAAATCTGCAAACGCACAAGACCCTGTGCAGATTCTGTACGGTAGAAGTTCGGGTTCATATAAGCGGTAAGCCTGTTGTTGTTGGTAAAAGTTAATGTACCGGAGCAATCAAGGTTAGCGCGCATAAAGAAACCCTGCATGCCTGCTATATACCTGCTGCCGCCGTTATTGGCTACCCCGTTTACATAGCTTCCGTAACGCCCGGCATATTGACCGGTGCTTTGGGCGGTATAAACCGCGTTTTCGAACTGGTTCGAAAGGTTCATTGTATTCCAATCAATAGGCGCAGGGTATGGATTGCCTGCAAGCAGCCAGCCTGAGTTGTTGGCATTACCTCCTGTATAAGTCACCTGTTGGTTCCCGTTGTTCAAGGGTCCGCTTACCTGTAAGGTTTGGTCGGCCCCAATGTTTACCGAGTATCCGCGGCCGGTTTGCATATTACCGGTCGGCACAATCCAGCCTTTGGCAAAAGTATCGGATGCTGTGTTAATGCGGCTTTCATCGAAGGTGAATACATTCGGGAAAGGGGTAACGGAACCGGGTACGGCGGCAGTGTTATAATTTGTATTCAGTAAAGGTGTAAAGCCCCCGCTCGTGGTTGTTAAGCCTGCCAATGCCTGGCCCGAAACCGGGCTTGCATAATGGCGATAGCCTGTGCCCGAATTGATGGTCGCAGTAATCCAACGCTGAACTTTGGTATTGCCGCTGCTGGTTCCGTTCGTGTTTACTGCCATGGCAGTGCCAGATGCATTTGAAAGTAAGGTAAGCCTGTCATTAGTACTAAAGTTACCAATCTCAAGTGCAAGTATGCGCGTTACCGAAGATGCATTGCTAAGGCTCACACCTGCTGCATTATTGATAACCAGATTACGAACCTTTGAAGGCAGACCGGAGCCTGTTATTTGGGCAGCTGTTCCGTTATATTCATAATTGGCATCGTTGCTGAAAGAGCGTGTTGCGGTTTGCACAGCGCCTGCTGATCCTGAATTTGCAATGCCGTCGGCATTACAGATTTTAAGGGTTCCGCCGCTTTGCAGGGTAAAGCTGCCTGAACCGCCTACGGTATTGCAGCCTGTTATAAAGGTTGCGCCGTCGGGTACGGTAATGTTACCGGTAATATCCAAATTACCGCTCAGGGTAATGGTTGGTGTCCCGGTTATGGTTACATTGTTATAGGCGCCGCTTATGGCTTGGGTGCTGCTTACAGCAAGATCTGTCAGGCCGGGGTTAGCGGTTGTTATGATTATAGAGGTTGATGATGTTAATGAACTGCCGCATGCATTATTTGCAGTTACATAAAGATCAAAATCGTAAATCCCCATTGTGATTTCAGCGCTTGTGCCGGAAGAAACAATAACGGCATCGCCTTCAGCAACCCAGGTATAATCTACAGCACCCGGAACAGGGGCAATTGTGTATGTATGTACAGAACCTGTAGAAACTGCTGTGTGCCCGCTTATACTCCCCGGCATATCGGGCACAGCCCTGTTTATTATAACAACCGGCAAACTTGTATTGCTTGTGCATACATCCGATACATGCTTCACCGTATATGTTCCGGCAGCAACAATAATTCCTTGTGTGGTTGCGCCGTTGCTCCAAATATTACCGTCGGCAAATGAGCTCTGCAAATAAACGGTACCTCCTGAACAAACTACTGTATCTGAGGCCGATATTTCAGGTACCCGGGGAGTGCTGAAACTGACTGTTGTTACGGCGCTTGCCGCACTTGTACAGCCGTTCGACACAGCCATTGCTGAATAACTGCCGGGCTGCGTAACTGTTAAGTTCTGCCCTATAGTACCGTCAGACCACAGATAAGTTTTTTGGTCGAAGAATGACGTTGCTTTCTTTATTGTATAATAATCACTAAAAGTCAAGCTACCTGAAGCATCTGAAATCATATTTCCCGGATCAAACATTACGGTGTTTTCCGGCGCTCCCTGCAATACACTGCCAATTACAGTAGTAACCATACCTGAAGGTGCAATTTTTCGAATACACTTGTTGCCGGATTCTGATACGTACAAATTATTCTGCGCATCTGTTAATATTCCCAGCGGATAAGAGAACTTTGCAGAGGAGGCCATACCGTTAGCGAATCCTTCAGTACTGCCGGCTATGGTACTTACAATACCATCGGTGCTTATTTTCCTGACCAGGTGGTTATTTTGATCACATAAATACAAATTGCCTGATGCATCAAAAGCCATTGCAGAGATGACGTCAAATGTTGCTCCTAAAGCCGGGCCGTTTGCCGAACCGCTGTTGCCTGTGCCGGCAAAGGTTGTTACCACACCTGAAGGGGTTATTTTGCGAATCTGATTGAACCAAAAATCAGCAACATAGATATTACCTGCTGCATCCATAGCCATAGCTGAAGGGCCGCCAAAGCTTGCAGCGGTACCGGTACCGTTGCTGTTTCCGTAGGTATTTGAACCCGCAAAAGTGCTTACTATACCGGCCGGAGTAATTTTTCGGATAACGCGGTTACCCTGCTCAGCAACAAAAAGGTTGCCGGAGGCATCAAAAACCATTCCCTGTGGCTGGTAGAACCTGGCCGTGCTCAATGAACCATTTATATAACCCTGTTGAGCGGCACCTGCAATGGTGCTTACAACGCCGGCTGCCGTTATTTTCCTGATAGTATTATGGGTACGTTCGGTTATATAAATATTACCTGAAGCATCCTTTGCAATATACCTGGCATCGGTAAAGCGTGCATCAGCCCCTGTACCATCTGCCTCGCCGTATACGTATTCAAGGCCGGCAAATACAGATACGTTTGCCGGCTGCGCAGCTGTGAGAACATAGCCGGGGCAGGTTGCCACAGTTCCGGTATGATTCAGCATTGGGGAAGCGGGAGCCCTATTTGTGTAAAAATCAATTACATTACTTACCGCTGAGGTGCAGGCACCTGATACGTTTGTTACTGAATAGCTGCCTGCAGCGCTAACGGTTATACTTTGCGAGGTCGCATAATTGCTCCACAGATTACCTGTGGGTAGTGATGAAGTCAGTGTAACAGTTCCGCTGCCGCATAAAGATGTTGGTCCGTTTGCGCTTATTACAGGAGTGCTCACTTCACTTTTTGCAATCTTAATCGGCAGACTTGGGTAGCCGGTACATACACTGACAATTTTTACTGTTCGTGTAACAGTATCAGAAACAGTAATGGTACGTGTGCGCTCACCTGTGCTCCAAACATTATACTGGGGCACAGAGCTGGTAAGCGTTACGCTCCCGCCGTTACAAAAGCTCATGGCAGAGGCAGTAATTACGGGGTAGTTAACCGTACCCAAATCTACATTCAGAGCTGAGCTTACCGCGCTTGTACAGCCGCCGATTACAGTTCTCAGGGTATAATTACCCTCATCCCCGGTTTTCATAAACCTTGTACGGGCATTGTTGCTCCATAGGTATTCGTCGGCAATAACATCGGTAAAAATGGTAGAGGAATCGCCGTTACAGATTAAATTGCCGTAGGTAGATAATTCGGGCGCTGCAACTGAGTTAACAGCAAACTGCACCGGTTCTGAGTAATCACTTGAGCATGTGCCTGAAACAAGTTTAACTTTATAGCTTCCGCTCGCGTTAACAGTTATGCTTCGCGTTTGCTCGCCCGTTGACCAAACATTCCCGCTTGTTGATGAGCTTGTTAACGTTACACTGCCGTTGCCGCAATAAGACAAGGGCCCGCTCGCGCTTACTGTTGGTTTCGTGAGTAAAGATGCAGTAACAGTAACTGAGGTACCCACAGTTGTACATCCTGTTATGTAGTTTCGTAAATAATAAGTACCGGAAGCTTTAACCTTAATAGAATTAGCATAGCTTCCGTTACTCCAGATATTAGCTGAGCCAATTGAGCTTGTCAGGGTAACGCTGTCTCCGAGGCAAAAACTCACAGGACCGGAGGCAGAAATAACCGGGTTTGAAAAAGTGCCTAATGTACAAAGCACGGCAACGCTGGGTTGGCTTGTGCAGCCTTGTGAAATAGCCCTGACACTATATGCCCCTGCCGTTGCAGGGTAAATATACTGCGTTGTTGCGCCGTTAGACCAAAGGTAGGCCTCCGATGATGAGGCCGTTAAAATTGTGGTCTCCCCGTAAGAGCAAATATAAGTTCTGTTGGTGCTCTGTATTGTTGGTGGTGTAACAATACGCTCCGATACCTCAATCACATTGCTTGCACCCGTTGTACATGCGCCATTTACGGCGGTTACATAATATGAACCTGCTGATGCTGTAATGCTTCTTGTTGTTTCGCCGGTATTCCAAATATTACCGGTGGTTGCCGAGCTTGTTAAAACAACGCTGCCGCCTTCGCAAAAAGAAGTGCTGCCGCCCGCTGTTATTACCGGTGTGGCCGGCATGGTGCTTACAGTAATCACAACCGGGTCTGATGCCGCAGAAGTACAGCCGTTGGCAACTGACTGCAAAGTGTAGCTGCCTGCCGCTGTTACATTAATTGATGTTGCGCCTGAGCTGTTAGACCAACGATAGCCGGTAACAGCTTCAAGCTGCGATATTTTGCGAATACGACTGTTATTAATGTCAGACACATAAATATTACCTGCGGCATCAAGCGTAATGCCCCTTGTTGAAATAAATTTCGCGGAGTATCCGCCGCCATCGGCATAACCTTCTTCGGCATCAATTAAGGTGCTTACAACCCCGGCCGACGTAATTTTCCTGATCCTGCAATTATTCTCAAGCACATAAATGTTGCCGGATGCATCGGCTTTAATACCGTAAACAGCTCCGAATTGCGCGGTGATCCCTGTACCGTCGTTTGAGCCTTCAGAGCCGCCTGCTAAAGTGCTTACCACACCCGCTGAGGTAATCTTCCTGATTGCATAGTTGCCGTTATCTGCCACATACAGGTTACCGGATGCATCAAATGTTAAAGCTGTAGGTTTAGCGAACTTTGCAGCGATACCCGTTCCGTTCTGAAAACCCGGTGTTGCTGATCCGGCAAATACAGAAAGGGTGGTTCCGTTCCATTTCTTAATCTGGTTATTCCCGGCATCTGCAATATAAAGATTAGCTGAAGCATCACATGCGAGGCCATAAGGTTGATTGAATGAAGGTGAAGCGCCGTTTATATCACCTGCTGTCTGGGTTCCTATAGAATATGTGGCGCCGTTATTCAGCCGGCGAATCCGGTTATCCTGGAGATCGCTTACATAAATATTCGCACCTCCGTCCGTGCAAATAAAAACCGGGTTAATAAATTGCGAAGCAGTATAGTTGCCATCTCTGAAGCCCTGCGTGGAACCCGCAAAAGTGCTGATGTCAGTTGCTGAAACTAATTTAATTAAGCCGTTAGCTGCATCGGTAACAAGAAGATTACCTGAATTATCAAACGCAAGACAGGCAGGATGGCCTAGTTCACCGGTTGTCAGGCTTCCGGCAGCTGTACCGAAAGTGCCGCTACCCGCGTAGGTGCTTACAACACATTTTTCAGCCTTGAGGGTTGCGCTGCCCCCGGCGCAAAGCACTGTGGCAGAGCTGTAAACCATAGGCTTGGCAGGCAAGGCTGTTACTGTAACAACTTTGGCAGCGCTTGCCACAGATGTGCATCCGTTTGAAATAAGCTTGCATGTATAAGAACCTGCCGTAGTCGGCGATATGGTTTTAGCCGTTACTGTAATTAGCCCGTCTTTATACCATACCGATGCGGCTGCCGAGCCGGAGCTCGATAAAGTAACAGCAGTGCCTGCGCAGGTGGCAAGCGAACCGGCTGTAACAGTAAGTGTCGGTGCAGTAATGGCGGTAACATTATAGCTGTCCAGGTTATCTGAAAGCCATGCGCCGGTGTAGTTAACCTTCACAACACCATCTGTAGCGTTGCAGGGAACGGTTACCGTGAGCTTGGTTGACGATGTTTGAACATAGCTTGCCGTTATGCCGTTGATGGTAATTTCATCAATGTTATTGTTATAATTTTCGCCGGTAATTACAAAGGTGCTTCCCGGTGTGCCCGATGTCGGGCTGAAAGAGGTGGAGTTAGGCCCGATTGCCATCGGGGACAGGACTTCAGAAATGAAGTAAGAGCTCGGTGCCTTACCCGGATGATCATGTAAATCTTTGCTTTCGGCCCGGGCATATAAGCCGGCGCAGCAAAGCAGGGTAAAAAGGTGTAATAGTTTCTTTTGCATAATGAAGGTTTATTTCTGTCAGTGATATTCGGGCTGTTTCAGAGCTTAATCAGGACCTGCCCGACAATCAGATTAACTGTCGGTAAACGTATGCTTAGTATTTATGCGCACCTAAATTGGCACCCCATAGAAACCTCATACTTTCAAAATGGCTTAAAAATATAATTTGGGTATTTCTCACAGCAGTACCCAAATTCCTTACAATTACTGCTTAACAACAAAAGCAGCTGTATGAGGTTACAGCCTTAGTATATTAATGATACCAACCTGTTTATAAACACTTTAAAAAACAGAAAATTAAATGCTGTGATAAAAAATGCAACCCGATTCCTACAATAAGCCTTACTTAAATTTGCTCATAAACCGGACCTCGCGGTGTATTGATATTTTTTTGACGGGCATTACTGACAATGAATTTTACCGCCTGTTAAAAAGAGTAAATAATGTATAAAAATTGTTCAACTTGCGTACAGATTAATAATTAGCGCTCATTATGACACTCTAAGTGACTCGGTAAATGAATGGCTTTGCAGTAAGTCTGCTTTATTACTATAAAACCATTAAATAATTATGCAGGTGCGGCTGTTTTATAATCTCCTTTATTGCTCAATATGCCTTTTAGCTTTTACAATTCTGCCGGCATCGGCTGCTGACAATAAAACTGACAGCCTTAACAAAGCCCTGGTTACCGCTAAAAACCCGGCGCAGCATGCCCGTACACTTATAGAATTAAGCAGGGAAACCTTTAAAAGCGCACACGACACATCAAAAAGCCTTCCTATAATGCGTCAGGCAATTGCCGAAGCCATAAAAGCAGGTAATGACACAATACTAAATACCGCCCGCTATTACACAGTTTACCAGTTTTTTAAAATCAACAGCTATGAAACAGCCCTTGGCTTAATTGATAAGCTGGATGCTCGTTATTTAACTATAGTAAAGAACCCGGGGGCCGAAAAGCTGGGAATGAAAGGCGAGGCACTCTACAATCTTTCACGCAATGCAGAGTCAATAAAGGAATGCCTGCTTGGCCTGAAAGCCATTCATGATACAAGCGATCACACTTGTATGGGCGAACTGCATCTGACAATAGGCCTTGCCCTTGGTATGACCGGAAACGGGCCCGAAATTTTAGTACATTATAAACAGGCCCTGAGAGAGTTTGAGCTCAGTCGCGATACCTGGGATATAGGAAGGGGTAATTTCTCTTTGGGAAGCTTTTATGCCCAAACCGGAAAACCGGAACTTGCAGAGAAGCACAATTTAGCTGCCCTCAGCAATTTTAAAAAATGCCGCAATCTGAAAGGTGTTGCTGATGTATTGGGTAACCTTGGAGCTATGCAAATAGATAAAGGCAACTACAGCAAAGCCGAGGAATATTTTAATGAAAAATCAGTAATCAGGCGCGATTCCATGCATAAAAGTCCTCCGTCAGGTGAAATGGGTCAGTTTTTCGTGCTTTTCTGGAAATGGAAGAAATATGACAGGGCTCATTTTTACCTCGACAAAGCCGACTCCATTGCCCGCTCTGAACATGACTGGGTACACCTTGTACATGGCTATTTATACAAATCTCTGATGTATGAGGAAACAGGCGACATAAAGGCCGGCATGAAATATCTTAAAATGCACTATGCCTTAAAAGACTCGGTATACACATTGGAAAATGAAAAGATTCTGCATGATTCTTATACAAAGTATAAAACCGAACTAAAGGAAGCTGAAAATAAAGCCCTTATGAAAGATGTGGAGTTGGGGAATAACAGGCGCACAATGCTCATAATCTGCATTATAGCATTGGTTTGCTTTATAATGCTCCTGTTTTTTATCTACAGAATTAAAGCAAAAGCCAATGCGGCAGAAGCGCTTCGCATACAAAACGAGCATGACCTAATAAAACGGGCTTCAGTTGCGGAACAGCAGGCACTTAATGCCACCCTCATCCAAAAGAATGATTTGCTAAATAACCTCACCGGCTATATGCTGCAACGCAACGAGGTAATTGCAGAGGTAAAAAACGGTATCATTAACCTGCCTGTTAAAGATAAAGCCCTGCAAAAAATGGCCGACGACCTGGATATGCTTATGGATGCTAAAGGTGAATGGGAGGAATTTGTCCGTGCTTTTGAGGCAGTAAACCCGGGCTTTGCCGACAGGCTCTATAAGCTGTCTCCGGAGCTTACGCTCAAGGAGCTTAAAATGTGTACTTATATCCGCATGAACCTTGATGTTAAGCAGATTGCCAGTATGCTTAACGTAACAGATCCCAGTGTTCACAACTTTCGCACCAGGCTACGCAAGAAGCTTGGCCTTGAGCCGGGTGCAGATTTGAACAGTGTACTCATGGCTTTATAAAACAGACCCAATTGCCTCCCGATTTATGGAGGCCAATGTTTGCTGTGATTTTTTACCATGATTCGAAACAGCTGCATGTAGTACATTTCTAAATATACCGGCATTAATAAGGTACCTGGTAAACTTTGGACCGAAATTTGCAGGGAAACTACAAATGAAACATTAAATTTTATAATTTGGAAGGCAGGAGCATTCAGTTGGCGGAAGAGGTATTACATACTCTTGTATTAAAAAAGATTGCTTCGGAATGGCCTAAATGGAGGCTGTTGGGCCATGGCGAAGCCTTTAAAGGGATAAATGCGCTGCCAAGCAGGCGCGCTTTTTACGCCGACCTGCAAACAGACATACGCACAACCCTTGCCGAAAAGCTAAGTGCTTCTCAGGCCGCTGCGCTTATGCCGGCCGAAAATACACTGCGCCGTTTCCTGGAAGACCACAGCGGCAGGAGCCTGCGCAAGCCAACCCTGCAGGCATTAAGCCTGTATTTGGGCTACGAAAGCTATATTGCTTTAAAAGCGGCCAACGCGCATCTTTTTAAGCCGGCTACCATGGCCTTGGTGCATATAAAACGGGTGCACCGGCAGCCCAGAACCAATAATGGGTTGCTAAAGTGGAAAAGCGCTGAATCTGAGAAATCGGCAAATGTACCTGATTATGAAGATACCTCTTATAGTATAGTAAAATCCTGGTACAGGAAACCAGCCGTGCTTACAGTGCTTGCTTTTGCAGTTTTGGCTGCCGGCTATTTTACAATAAAATTCATGCAGCCCCCACCTGTTGAAGTGTCAGCCTTCTACGGCGAAGGTATTAATTTCGATAAGTTTCGCTTGGAACAGGTTGACAGCGCAGGTAAAACGCGGGTAGGAAGGGCCTTATTCAGATACGACTTTTCGGATATGGGGGTAGATACCCTTGATGTGGAATTTGAGAAGTCGATAATGCCGAGCAAGCTGCACCTGACAAAAAAAACCGGTACCGTTATGCTTTACAGGGCAGGCAGCGCTTCACAAGCCATACTTACCGCAAAGAGACAATCAGGTACGGTTAGTACCATGATAGGCGTTGATGCCCGCTGGCATTACTTAAGAGAATATTATTCGCCCGAATACGATTACATGGAATATGCTGAACTTGTTTATCACATTCAGGAACATCCGGATTTGATCAGGAACGGGAGCATTTCCCTTACCTCTTCCATGATTCCTGAGAAGTACAGGTTTATTTACGGTACCACGCTTTCAAGCTTTGGTATGTTTCCGCCAATAAAAATTGACGATTTCAGCATTGAGTACAAGTTCAGATTTCTGAGTACCTATGGCCAGAACCGGGAAATCATTTTCAATTTGTACAACAGCGATAACAATATGCTGTGTATCGCATTGACCGATTCGGCATCAAATGTTAATAACAAGGTAATTTTCGGCTATAACGTAATAACACTTCCCGATTCTGACCTGGCAAAACTTGAGGTAAAATTCAACACCGACTGGAATACAGTCAGGATGGAGGTAAAGAACGGAACCGGAAAGCTTTATTGCAATAATGATTTAAGAGTAGAGGGATCCTTCACAGCACCCCAGAACCTGCTCCTCGAAGGCCTGAAATTCAGGCTGAACGCGGAGACCGCCATAGATTATGTACGAATAAAAAACTCGGCCGGAAAATTACTCTATGCCGAAGAGTTCAATGACCCATATACCGTTAACAGTACCGACAGTACCGGCAACACCTTCCTCAAAATATGCGGCGAAGCGCCGGCCAGGTAGCCTTGCCGGCTTTTACCGGCCACAGGCGCAGGTGTTTTTTCCGCTTGGCCTTAGCTGCCGCCGAAACATCTGCCCCCCGGAATATCCAAAACTTATTGCTATTTAACTATTGGGCGCCTATGCCACAAGCGCCCCCTTATTGCTAAGCAGCACCAAGCCTGCTTTTTTATGCTGAAATCGGTTTCTGTTAAACCATCACTATTTTTTACATAACCCTGTTCACGCCGCTTAAATACACTATTCCTTTAAAGAATATGCTAAGAGACAGCTAAGGGACAGCCGCGGGTAGGATACGGGTCAGGTTACAGGGTACTTTGTGGAAATAAAATCACCGGCAGGCTGAACCTCTGCCCGGCTTTAAACCCACAACCCAATTTCATAATGAATAACTTTTACAATTACCTGTTACGGCCTCTTCGGCTGAGCCGGGCAACACTTCGCCTGGGGGGCATACCTGCCCTTATACCGGCACTGCTCCTGGCAATGATCTTTTCGGCGGGAGGAGCGATGGCTGCCGGTGGGAACAGCGGACTATTAAAGGTTAAACAGGCGAAAGCAGGCAAGGCGGTAATGCGCACACTTGCCTTATGCGACGCACTTGTTATAAGCCCCGCGGGGGCGATTAAATTCTGCACGGGCAGTCCCGAAACCTTAACTGCCTCGGGTGGGAACGGCACTTATGCCTGGTATGATGAAGCAGGTACAAATGTGAGCAACTCGGCAAGCTATACCCCCGCAACAGGTGCTACTTACAGCGTAGTGAGCGGCAGCTGCACAACTTATAAAGCTGTGTATGTTACATCGGCGGCCACACCTAAAATATCGGCGGGCGGGCCTTTGAGCTTTTGCCCGGGAGGCAACGTAACGCTTACGGCCAAAACCACCGATACCGTAACCACCATAGCGGGTTCGGCCGGTAATTCCGGGAGCGCCATCGGCACGGGAACGACAGCTCGGTTTAATGCCCCCTACGGTGTGGCTGTGTCCGCAGCCGGAAATTATTTTGTGGCAGATTTTGGTAATCAACTTATTCGCAAGGTTACACCTGCAGGCGTGGTAACTAACTTCGGCGCAGGTTCATTCAATTACCCGACAGATGTGGCCTTCGACTCGAAAGGCAACCTGTTTGTAGTCGATCAGGGCACCTTTACCATTCGTAAAATAGATCTTGCAGGCACTGTTACCATCTTCGCCGGCTCCGGCTATGGCAATATAAATGCCAACGGCACTTCCGCTAAGTTCGGATATCTTAACGGAATATATATAGATGCCTATGACAATATATTTGTATGCGACAGTTATAGCGGCAGTAGGATTCGTAAAATAAGCCCTTCAGGCGATGTAACCACATTTACTACCTCAGGCGTGACCATTACAGATGCATGGGATATAGTCGGTGACGCAGCCGGAAACCTGTATTTTACAGGTGTCGCAAGCCACCTTATATACAAGGCAAGTACTACCGGGGTGGTAAGCGTATTTGCCGGCTCGGGCAGCGCAGGCAGCGCACCCGGAACAGGTGCGGCGGCAACCTTCAACCAACCAAGGGGCATAGCCATCGATTATTCCGGCACCAACCTTTACGTTACGGATCTTATCTCGCGCGTGCTGCGCAAAGTGGTTATTGCCACACAGGCGGTAAGCAACCTTACAACAGGTACGTCGGGCGTGAGCGACGGCACTTTTCAAACGGCAACTTACGGTGGAAGCGTAAGCATTGCCTTCGAGGCGCAGGGCAACCTTATTGTCATTGATGTTGAGAAAAACACTGTTCGCAAGTTTACGCTGGCGGCAACACCTATATGGAGCACCGGCGCTTTTTCGCCGACCATATCGGTAACGGGCAACCAAAGCATCACCCTGCAACAGGTAAGCACCCAGACCTGCACCTCGGCGGTAAGCGCGGCCACGGTTGTGGCTGTTAACACGCCAACGGCTGCAATTTCGGCAGGCGGCCCAAACACTTTCTGCACCGGCGGCAGCGTGGTGCTTACCGCTTCCGGCGGAACCACTTACCTGTGGAGCGATGCTGTTTCAACCAACCCGCGCACGATTTCAGCTAATGCAACCTTAACGGTGCAGGCAATCAGCAGCGGCTGTACTTCGGCGGCAAGCACTGCCATCACGGTAACGGTTAACTACCCTAATTCAGCGCCAAACATCAGCGGAGCCACCTCTTTCTGCTCCGGCTCAAACACTACGCTCACCACCAACAGCCTTATAGGCGGCAATGAGGCCTTCCTGTGGAGCGACAACTCGTCTCTTGCCAGTCTGAATGTAACAGCTGCCGGCACCTACTCGCTGCGCATCCGCAACACGGTAACGGGCTGCACCTCTGCGGCAGGAAATGCCATAACGGTAACGGTTAACTACCCTAATTCAGCGCCAAACATCAGCGG
>JAZKBN010000054.1:17327-29300 GCA_040388605.1 Bacteroidota bacterium
GGCGGCAATGAGGCCTTCCTGTGGAGCGACAACTCGTCTCTTGCCAGTCTGAACGTAACGGCTGCCGGTACCTATTCGCTGCGCATCCGCAACACGGTAACGGGCTGCACTTCGGCGGCGAGCAATGCCATAACGGTAACGGTTAACTACCCTAATTCAGCGCCAAACATCAGCGGAGCCACCTCTTTCTGCTCCGGCTCAAACACTACGCTCACCACCAACAGCCTTATAGGCGGCAATGAGGCCTTCCTGTGGAGCGACAACTCGTCTCTTGCCAGTCTGAACGCAACAGCTGCCGGTACCTACTCACTGCGCATCCGCAACACGGTTACGGGCTGCACCTCTGCATCTAGCAATGCCATAACGGTAACGGTAGCATCTGTACCTGCCACCCCAACCATAACCCCATCGGGCTCAACCGCATTATGCGGAAGCGACTTTGTAACGCTTTCAGGCCCTGCTGCCACAACGTTTTACGTAAGCACCGTTACCGGCGACCTGAACTCCTATTCCGACGGCAATGTTTCAGGCACTTTCCCTGAACTGAACAATACCGTTTACGATGCCGCAGGCAATGCCTACACGGCTGCATTTGAAGACCAGGTTATTTACAAAACCCCGGCTGACGGAAGCGGAAGGGTAATATTTGCCGGTGCCAACGAAAGTAACTTCCACAACGGACACGGAACCGATGCCAGGTTCGCCGCCCCCTGCAATTTAGCCATTGACGGTGCAGGTAACCTTTTCGTTACAGATCTCTTCAACCAGCTTATCAGGAAAATAACCCCGGCCGGCGATGTAAGCACCTACGCAGGAATAAAGGGTGTAGCCGCAAGCACCAACGGCACCTTCGCCGCAGCAACTTTCAACTACCCGCAGCGTATATCGCTGAATGCAAACGGCAGCCTGTATATATACGAAGACGAGGCTACGCATAGAATAAGGAAAGTAACCCCTGATTTTCAACCTGCTTACCTGTGGAGCAACCAAGCCACCACCCAAAACGTAACTGTAAGCACCGAGGACAGCTACTCGCTGCAAACGGTTATAGGTACCTGCACCTCAGCTGCAAGCAATGTAATAATGGTAACAGTTACCCCTGCGCCTTCAGCGGCAGGTACCATAACCGGCGATGCTACCCCGGCCCGCGGCAGCAATGCAGTGTACACAGTTCCGACCATTGTAAACGCTACCGCATATACATGGTCTTACAGCGGCACAGGCTACAGCCTGGCACAAACCAGCAACACGGTTACTGTAACCTTCGGGTCAAATGCCACCTCGGGTACGCTTACAGTATTCGGCTCTTCGACCTGCGGTGCGGGCACTTCATCGTCGTTGGCATTAACTGTTACGGGGGTTAATAACCTCAGTATCTCCACCTCGCGCAGCTTAAGCGGCAACTTCGACAACATAACCTTCAGCGGTACTCCCACCCTTACCCTGAACGGACCTTTGGTTGTTAATTCCGATATAACCATACCTTCAGGTGTAACTTTTGTAACCGGCTGCAACACAGTAAGCGGCACAGGAACATTCACCCTGCAGGCAGGCGCCGTTCTGAAAGTGTGCAACACTGATGGCATAGCCAAAACCGTTGCTGCCGGCGCTGTGCAGACCGACATCCGCAATTTCTCCACAGCCGCCGATTACGAGTTTAACGGCACATCAGCGCAAATAACGGGAACTGGTCTTCCGACCACAGTACGTAACTTAACTGTTAATAACACTGCCGGTGTAAGCCTTAGCTCGGCCACGAGCGTAACGCAAATACTAACGCTGGCCGCCGGAAACTTTGCTACAGGTGATCACCTTACCATTCTGTCGAACGCGACAGGTACCGGCATGGTGGTTAACAGCGGCGGAACAAGCAGCGGCACCGCTAAAGTACAGCGCTACATTACCACTGACATGAACACCGGCGCAGGCTACCGCCATTATGCAGGCGCAGTAAGCGGGCAGCCGCTTTCCGGTCTTGCCACAACCGCAGGTAACTTTACACCTGCGCTGAACACTGCCTACAACACGGCCACAAACCCTGCAGGTGTAACGCCTTACCCCAATATTTTCAGCTTCAGCGAATCGCGGGTAACCGCAGCCTCTGACCTGTTCAATAACGGCTGGCAGGTACCTGCAGGTAATATGCTTCCTGGTGTCGGCTATTCTGTGAATATAAGCGGAAGCGAAACGGTGCAGATAAGCGGAACGCTTAATACGGGCAATTACAATGTACCTGTAGCCAACGGAGGCCAAAGCAACAGCGGCTGGATGCTGGCCGGCAACCCTTACCCGGCCCCTATAGACTGGAGCCTAGTGGGTAAAACCGCCATGCAGGACGCAATATATATTGCGCAGAGTACTGCCCAGTATACCACAAGCTATGCAAGTTTTGTAAACGGAATAGGCAACAACAACGGCAGCAAAATTATACCGGCCATGCAGGCATTCTTTGTAAGGGCCAATATTGGCGGCGGCAGCTTAAGCTTTACCAATGCTGCAAGGCTTACAAGCTACACAAATCCATCCTTCCGCCGTAACGCTGCGGCTTCAATTGTTCGCCTGTCTGTTTCGGCAGCCGACAGCAATACCGATGAAGCTACAGTTTACTTCCAGGAGGGCAATACCCCAGCCTTCGATGCCGACCGCGATGCGGGTAAGGTGAACGGCGGAGGGCTGAGCCTCTACAGCTACGGGCCTAACCAAAACTATTCAATAAACGGCCTGCCTGAAACCATGACGGAAAGCGCCGAAACGATTATTCCGCTTGGATTTGTATCTGCATCAGCAGGTATAAATACCATCACCGCCACCGAAACCGACGGCCTTTGGTTTATTTTCGATACGGCCGACAGCCTGCTGCACAGCATGCCGTACAGCTTCAGCACAACATCAGCTGCCCGATACGACTACCGTTTGCAGCTGCGCCGCAGCAATAACGTAACTGGCATTGCAAAATCTGTTGTTAAGCTGAGCCTGTACCCTAACCCAACCAATGCCCTTGTGCAGCTGGAACTGCCCGGTGTAAGCATGCTTACACTGTTCGATATGGCCGGCAAAGCCGTAATGACAGCTTCGATGAACAACCGCCTGGTGCTGGACCTTTCCGCAATACCTGCGGGCGTGTATAGCCTTCATTGCAGCAATGCATCCGGCACTTCAGTTCATAAAGTGGTTAAACAGTAATTAAACATAACAATTAACGGCTCCCGGCTATATTGCCCGGGGCCGTTTTTAAAAATCATATAACACGATGAAAATCAGTATCGCCAAAAATAAATTAATGATTGCAAAAGGCTTTGTTGCACTTATAGCTTTACTTGTTTTAATTCCAGGTTCGGCTTATGCCCAGCAAACAGGGGAACCAGGCAATTCCGGGCCGTCCCCGGCAGCCGCAGCGCAGGTGCCCATTGACGGAGGCGCAAGCCTGCTTGCAGCCGCAGGAATAAGCTATGGCATTAAGCGTATCAGGAATCGTAAAAAAGCGAAGGCGCTTGTTTCTCCTGAACGCTGAACCTGCCTGAGTGTCTGGTCCTGAAAAAAGTTGACTGGTTTTAGAAAGTAAGATTGAATATTTTAAGGACTTACGGGTAATCTGTAAGTCCTTATTTTTTGTGCTGATTGGCTGTGCATTTGCTCGGGAGTAAGGTAGCTGTTGCTGTAATGCGGACGTACTTTGTTGTAGGGTTTACAGCCAGTTGCACTTCGGCAGTTGCTTTTTCTAAGCTTGCCCATTTGCGCTCTATATCGAACTCCTGCTTAATGATGCCGTTAACCCGTTCAGCCACAGCATTGTCGTATGGGCTGCTGCCCTGTGTATAGGAGCTGCATTTACCGCACTTTGCAGCTTTTGGTTACAAAGTTTTGACAGGTACTAAAGTCCGCGGTCTGAATGATGAATTAAAGTGCCTTGGTAAACCCGTTGACTTACACCCATTTCCAAAGCCTGAATGGTGCTTTCGGCTGAAAGATCAGCGGCAACATGCCAACCTAATATTTTCTTTGAATAAGCACCGGTGAGCAGGTGCACATATCGCCCATTCCGCCCAGGTAAGTAATGTCAGCCACCCAAACCTGTTCAGGCACGCATACTAAAGGTTTTTTAAAAGGTCAGGGTGCCGGCGCATTCGGTACGTGTTGTCGGTGGTTTTATGAAAGCGATTACGCGGTTTAATAAGCAATCCGTTCTTATAGGCAGTGCGGAAGAAGGCATCCCTGCCTATATGGTTATTATATCCGGAGGCCAGGTGATAAATCTTATGCATGCCGCAGGTAGGCCATAAGTGTCTGATTTCCTGTATTGTATTCAGTATCGCAGCTTCCCTGTCCGGTTTTGTCGGAGCGTTGTTTCTCTTATACCAGGCTTGTTTGCTGTAGCCAAGGCGTCCGCACCATTCTGAAACTGTGCTGCCTGTATGAGCTGCTGTTTTGGCATTGCTGACTCAGTTTGAGTCAACCTTTTTTAGGAAACGACAATAACGAAAAATGCCCTTAGAAGTGTTCTAAAGGCATTTTCAATACTTGGTAGTTTTCACTTTTGTAGCCCCGACGAGAATCGAACTTAATAAACTAATATATTATAAGTCAAGTGTTTACATCTAATGATTTAAGCCCATGTATTGTTGGTTGTGTTGTGTATTGCGGTTTCAGACAGTTTGTCAGGGTAATTTAGTGCGTGAATCACATCATAATATCCTAAAGTGTTGCTTCTGTGCTACCGATTATCGGCATTACGAATATTTCAAACCCTTCGTAAAATTTCATCCATAGGACTACATCATTTTCATCCTCGGATTCCGATTGCTGAAACTCGTATCTGAAAACCTGTGGGTTATTACCATCAGTCGGGTTATCTCCAAAAACTGAACTATGCTCTGATTTTATTTCCGTTATAAATTCACCAAGTTCATCTTGGCTCATATCGTTATTTACTAAAAATGGGGTAGCAACAATTAACCCCCTATTCCATATTTTATTAAATCTATGGTTAAAGAGGGCATACGAGTACTTTTTAATTGTTTTGTCAAACCTTGTTCTATCAAGCATTAAGGCTAACGTAGGGCCCGATGCGGTCGTAACCTGTGTTGCACCGCGCATAACCAACTGCATTAAAGGTTGGCTCTTTTGTAACGACCTAACAATTTTTGATGTAAACAAATTAAAGGCCTGAATATTACTATGTATACTGCCACAAAGATAAATCCTTACATATTCATCATCCATTGAAGTATTTTCGTTATGAACTTCGCATGAACGTACAGTAACAAGATTTTGTCTAAAGCCATTCGGGAAAAAACTCTTAGCTGGTGCGTGTTCATCGGATGTGGCTGGTTGGCCGCAGATATAGCATGTGCCTTTATTCATACGCAAATATACTATGCTTTACCATAAATTACTTAGGGCTTGTTAAAAACGAGCTTAAGTAGACTGCAACTATTTAATAGCGCTCAAATTTTCTATAAGATCGTCTGCTGCCTGATTAACTATGCTCTTAATTTCGTCTTCTGTAAGTCGATGGTGGTAAGGCTTTACTATTCGGGAGTTATTGTATGAAATACTATAAAAAGTATCGCCAAAACTAATTTGGAAAGGTACGTACTCTGTATGTGTCCGCATTAAGACACTTTTGAGACCTGAAAACCGCAGTTCCATGCTTCTTATGTTCCTTACGTTTTGCTCAAGCTCTATAGGATGAAGACTGTAAAAAGTGTGCATGCCTCTACCATAATATCCATGTACCTGTGAGCGTTCCGTTATCTCCATACGCATTTCCAAAAACAGGTCTTTAAACTCTTGACCCATTTCCCATATTGAGTTAGCTGCTAACTCCATATCATGCTGTATATACTCAAAGGGAACCTCGTCTCGTTTGTAGAGCAGAGTATCTTGGTCTGCAGTCTTCTTTTTTAAGCTTTCCAGCTTTTTCTTCCATTCAGGTTGAATTTCCTGCTGTGCCTCAACAAGCTCCGTTTCCATTTCTTCAATGGTTGGCAATTCACCCTTAATATCAGCCGGCAAGACCTCTGCAAATTCATACTCTGCTACACCAATAGGTTGATTGCTGTTTTTAAGCGCAATTTCCATAGTGAGCTTGTTGGGCGTTTGGCAAAGCAGCACACCAATGGTAGGCTCATAACCCTCCTCTTTTACCTGCCGGTTTATTACTTCGCAGTAAAGGCCAAGTTTTGCTATATACTCCGACTGAAATTTGCCCATTTTCAGCTCGAATACCACATACCTTTTAAGCTTAGTATGGAAAAATATCAGGTCAGGAAAATAAGCATCACCATCTACATCCAAGTGCAACTGCCTGCCTACGTAGGCAAAGCCACGCCCAAGCTCCAGCAAAAACTTGCTGATATGGGTTATCATGGCATTTTCCAAATCCCGTTCTTTGGCTTCCGGGCCTAAAGTCAGGAAATCGAACATGTAGGGGTTTTTAAGCGTTTGTACGGCCAACTCGGAGTCTTTAGCCGGCAGTAAACGCGGGAAATTTGTTACGGCTGTACCTTGACGTTTGGCTAAACCCGTACTTATCTGATATTCCAGCACATTGCGGCTCCACCCATTTTTAACCGTCATACGTAGATAAAAGGCCAATTCTGCCGGCACCTTTACCTTATCCAAAATGACCTTATGGTGTCCCCAAGGCACATTAATTAAATCCTCAGATTCAAGCGAACCTTCACCTTGAGAGATTACTGCTATGCTTTGAATGTCAGCACTTTGTAATTTGGCCCCAAGCTGGGGCCAAATTGGCGCTGCCGTATTTGAAACCAATAATGGCGCATACAGTTGGTACCAACGGCGAATATATTTCAAGTTACTAAAGGAAAATCCCTTTATGCCCGGAAATTCAGCAAGCAAGTCTTTGGCAAGATTTTCAAGAAAAGCACTACCCCACCTTTTACTCTCTTGCTGCACGGTAATCTCTGCCCATTACCCAATAGAGTTTAAGCAGTTCAGCATTTACGGCCAAGCCTGCCCGTTGTTGAGCCTCACGGATTTGATGCTTTAAGTCGCTAATGAGCTTGTGATAGTCGTTCGGCTCCATTCGTTAATGCCATGTATGGTAAGTGTTCTGCAATATTACCAATACAATAGCAATATAACGGATACTGTCTTACTCTTTTGAAATGGAAACAGTCCTAATGTACTCATTCTTGCTATGTATTGTAAATCGTACACCTGAAATAACTGTGCTTGCCCCATCTACATTATAGTTCTCATCAATGAATCGGCTAATTTTTACATAGTCTGAACCATTGTACTGTATACTGCAACCGTACTTTAAAAAGGGCTTCATGTCTTCAACATCCGTGTATTCGTAATCGACACGGGTAGCCATTAAGCCAATCTCTGTAACATCAGAAACACTTTTGGTGCACCCAACCTCGACTTGGTAGTTTATTCCGTTTTGGTCTGCGGAGCATTCATATATAGCCCCATCTGAATCTATGAACTTTTCCACCTTGTAGCCTTTCTTTTCAAGGTTGGCGTAAATGTCTGCTGCTTGCAGACCTTCAATATACTCGCACGAAGAAGCATTTGAGGCGACCCTGCCCACTAAATTCCCATCCGAATCAAACTCATAATCTTTGCCGTTTCTTGATGTATCAACCTGCGAAACAGTTTCCTTACTTACGGGACTTTTGTCAGGTATGTTGCTTTTTTTCCTGATTACACCTATAAAACAAATAAGAACCCAAACGAGAAGGCCTCGGACAATATAAGATGGTACCCGTTCAACTTTTTCGGGATTAATGAGAAATTTTAATAACTGCTTCATGTTTGGGTTAGGTTGTAAAAAGTAGGCGCGAGACTCGATATACCTGCAACCAGAGGCACGACCAAGCGCCTATACAGCAAGGTACACCAAGCCCGCGCCTTAACGCGGGTGCTCGGCTTCCCTTCGCTGTATTTGGATAGTTTTGGTCGTTTTCCGGTTGCGAAGGGGTTAGCTAACACTAACCCAATATTTCAGAATATCTTTACCTACATAGTCTTTATAGTTTTCTCAAAAATAGCTGTTTATTGGGCTATTCACCAAAAAAAGTAAATATCAGCCGTTCTGACAGGCTTAAACCAAAGAAACAGGCTAATAAAAGCCTCAATTTGTTCATAATGTACATACGATGCTTTATCGGGTTAAGCGCCCGACAAGTTCACTAACCGTTGGTGGCAGGCCTTCTCCATACACTTCTCTCCGTCTTGCCTTTAGGTAGAAAATCATTGCCTTAACATCTCCGTTTATCCCGGCTCTGTATAGTGCAGATTCCATATTGTCTGCCGAAGATGCCAAAACTTCATCCATGTATTCGGTAAAATGCAGGTCAGGTTTCATAGTTTTGCCATCCCCGTTTTTCCAAAGGTATAGGGTGCTACGGCTAATATTGGCTACCCGACAGGCCTTAGCAGAAAACCCGCCATTTTCTGCTAAGGCCACTATAAAGACAGCCTTTCTTTCACAGGCTTCGGCAAGACTTTGTGGGTACTTATTTAATTTTCGTTCCTGCATGTGCATAATAACCAAGTCCGTTTTTATATTCACTATATCGGCCAGTTGCTCGGTGGTCCATTTTGAATTGCTATAAGTGGTTTGCACCTCGTTCTCAAAGACTTGTCTAAGGTGGTGTAATTCGGTTGTGTTGTTTTCTTGCATTTTGAGGTAAGCGATGCTAATAGTTGAAGGTAATGTAAGGGTGCTCAAATCGGTATACAGTCGTTTTTTTACACACGGTTTCATTCGGTTAAACACTCTCCGGTTTCTTTGCTAACATAGGCGGTAACATGCCAATTCATTTTCTCCATTTCAGATGTGGAAAACTTACCTTTAACCTTTTGCTCTTTAACAAGGCCGCGTAATTCCCCGAAGGCTTCAATAGTATGCAGATTTGCAACCGTGTTAAGAATAACTGCTATAGCCTCGCATTCGGCTATGCTATTAACATTATCGAAAGCTAATCCAGGTTTAATCAGATAGCTCAAAGAGTTTTTCTTCTTGACTTTATCAACAGCAAAATCAACTTTTTGGGCATAGCCTAAAGCCTTTGGGAATTTTTCCAGCCATAAATTTTCATAGTGAAAAGCTGCCTGTTTCGAGTTAAGAATTAGGTGAATGTGTGGTTGGTATGTATTTGAAACAGAGTTACTCTTTATTTCATATTTACGAATACCGGATAAGCTAACAGCTAAAGGCGATTTATGAGCTTGCCTCTTTACTCCCTTTCTTACGGTATCATGTATAGTTTTCCATACTCTATTTATTTCCTGTACTGTTTCATTTAGAAGTGCCGCTTCACAAACAGGTATCGTTAAAGTAACAGACCAAACACAGGGCCATTTTTGAATGACATTCCAATAGCGGTAGAACCGTGCAGTTTCAGTAATCTTTGAGCATATTAGGCAAAATCTATTATGGCAGTAGCTGGGACAATATATCTTACCACCCTCACTTCGGTAAATGAGGTTAGAACATTCATGTGAAACCCTAAGTTTCATTTCCAAGTTGCTGATTTCTTCTTGTGTAAGGAATGGCTTTGGTTCCATGTGCTGTAAATAGGCAATAACTTGGCTTATTGCAGCGGAGTTAAGCCGCTTATTTGTATAAAGCCGCTTAACCGTATCAATATTGGACAACATAAAGACTATGGTTAAAGCCAGTATATTTTGTCCGTGTGTATATCTTAATATTTCCAGTATATAGAGGGGCTATTTGCCTTTTATCCTGAAACGGGGATGCTATTACACCATGATTAGTGCATAGATAAAGATAAGATGCCGATGGAGGTTCAGTGCATATTAGCCCTGACACCTTGAATTTTTGGAAAATTTCCATTGCAACACGCCTATTTAGCGGCCCCTCTGTTTAGATAGGCTGTAAGGTCGGCACGGCTGTAAGCTGTTCTTCTTTGCCCTAACCGGATACGCTTTATTTTGCCCTCCTTTACAAGTTTGTAAAGAGTGTGCTTACTGCAATTGGCAAGGAATTCACACGCTGCCGTTTCGGTTAAAAAGTCGGGCTGTGCGGTTGGCTGAAAGGAGCCTGAATGTATGCTTAGGGCAGACTTTACAGCTTCGGTAATGAAGGTCTGTAGTTGGTCTGCGTTTGTGATAATAAGTTCCATTGTAGTGCCCTGCCTAATTGGTTTTGTGTATCAGGGTATCACAAAGGAATATGTAAAAAGCATTCAAAAAACACTCTTACCCCTTGCTCTTACCTGGGTAATTATTGATAGAATTTCTTATAACACCTTCAATTTCACTGCGTTTTAGTCCAACTATTTTATTTATATACTTACCCTTTTTTACTGCGGAATACTCTTTAATTATCTGCTTGGCCGAAGTTTCGTATTCCATATACAGTTCTTCCGCGATATGTTTTATAGTTACTTTCTTTTCGTCTAACTTCGCCACATATTCCATAATTATTTCAGCCAATTGCTCAGCGGCAGGTTTCGCCGTTGTTGGTTTGTAGAACTCGTTGCCATCTGCTGCGATTTCATTTATATTGATAGCTTCGTAATTACTTGCAGCTTGTAAATGGTCTATTAGTATCATTTTGTTTTTCTCGGTAACAACGGCTGTAATTGAGGGTATGTAATCGAATCTTAGCCATGCTTTGTAGCTCCTGCCTTGATTAGCCAGCAACAAAGCTCTGCCGCTGCCATCCAATACTGCTTGGTCGTTTTTGCTTCTCCAATAATAGCTCCACTTCACAGACCCATATAACCCCATCAATGGTAAACTAAAATCTGGTTTATTATCTGCTTGTGCTACAAGCATATCCCAAATTAGGTTCCAAAGAAGGTTTACGCATAGAGTGCCGGGAGAATTTGTATCAATGTTCTTTTCTAACTTAAACCCAATTTCTGCGTTAATGCTTTTTATAACTTCATTATAGCTTACATTAAGATATTCTGCATTATAATCGCCAATCTGAAAACCAGTTTCACCATATTTCTTTATGGCTTTTACCCATTTTCTATAATCCTCGAAAAAGTTCCGTGCATTTACCATATAGTTATCGCGCTATTAATCTTAACCTATTTTCCTTATTTGTACTTCCGGTTGCCCCCATGCTGTAAAAAGTTCCTTTGCTAATACATCCGGTGTAATTTTTACATACTGCATAAGTATCCTAATATCCCGGTGTCCGGTTGCTTCCATAAGAGTTTCCGGCCTTACCCCTCTTTGCAGGCTGTAAATAATGAATGTTCTACGGCCTACATGGCAGGTAAGAAGTTCATGTTTAGGTAGGCTTTCCTGAATGCGCTTACCTCCCTTGTAAGAAACAATCTGCTCCATATCGGTTAAGCCGGCTGCAAAACCAATTTTCTTTAAGGCATCATTCATTTTTTGGTTAGATACAGGGTGGGGGAGCTTGCCGCCATACTTTTCTATAATATCCTTAGCCCTCGGATGTATAGGTATGAAAATTTCGTGATGCGTTTTGATGGTAGTAATCTTCAACTGACTATTTTTATAGTTTTCCGGTTTAAGGTTCGCAAGGTCGGAGTACCTCAGCCCGGTATAGCACGTGAACAAAAACAAGTCTCTATGCCTATCCAAGCTCGGAGGCAAAACTGCATTTTCAACCTTAGCAAGTTCATCTTCATTCAAAAATTGTATTGTGGCTCTTTCTGCTTTGGGTTTCTTTATAGCAAGTCCTGAAACAGGTACGTTAAAGCCATTTTCCGATGCCCACTTTAGAAAAACTTTCAGGTTCTTTATGTGGGTGTTTATAGTCCCCGAAGCATAGTTTGCCTTTATGTAACCTTCCTCAATACGTTCCCCGGTTTTCTTATCTATGGTTTCTAAGGTTAGAGCAATGCTGTTGGTTTTGCATACCTCCATTACCTTGTTCCGGGCCAAACGGTGAGCTTTGAGCGTATTAAAACCAAGCTTCCCTATCTCTGTCTGCCTGTCTATAAAAAGCTGCCAAACGCCAAAAAAATCGGTTATAGGCACATCTTT
>JAZKBN010000055.1:0-9218 GCA_040388605.1 Bacteroidota bacterium
TACTAACACTTAAATGTGTAAAACAGCCCCCCAGAAATGTGGGGCTGTTTGCGTTGGGGGGGATTAGTATTATACTAAATTATGATTCAACTATGAGTACATTAGGTTCTGAGCGAAGAAGAAAGTTATTTAATAGATATGCATGTAATCTTAATCTCTTAATATCTCAGGGGGTTCTAAAGGGTATCGTTAAGCAGTTTGAGGATACTTATATCTGTCCCATTTGTTTGGACCAGTTTTCAATAGAGTCATTGCGGCAGGACAGCATTAACCCCCTTACATTGGAAGATGTGCCACCTAAATCGCTTGGAGGTAAGGCAAATATTTTGACTTGCAGAAGATGTAATAATTCTTGTGGTCATCATATTGATGTTCATCTTACTTGTAGGATGGAGGAGTTAGATAATTCTAAATTTATTCCAGGAACTTCTTTTAATGCAAATGTTGAGCATAACGGTATTTTAGTACAAGCAAAAATTATTGTTGATCAATATGGTAAGATAGAAGTCAGACATGCTGAGAAAGATAACAATCCGGATAGGCTAACTAGCTTCATCGACAATATTGCCCCAAACGATATTATTAATCTTATATATCGTAACAAGAGGACAGATTTACATAAGATGCAATTGGCATTATTAAAGATAGCATTTTTGCTGACTTTTGAAAAATACGGATATGCATTTATTCTTGATTCTGTTTATAATGATATACGACGGCAATTGCTTAACCCAGAGAGCCCAATTTATCCGGTTAGCTTTTGGTTTCAGCAAAAATTTCCAAAACATATGTGGGGTGTTCCTTTTGTAGTTGAACCACAAAGAGAATCAATATTGCCAATATTTGCCTTATCGACTAATTGCTCTACAAGGATTTTTGCGGCTTTGATTCCATTACCAATTGCTCAAAGTCTTGGTGAGGTCTCAAATTTGCCGAATAGAGTTCGTGAACTATCTAGGTCAGGTATTAAAATAGATCCAATGGGCCCAAATACAGATTATCTTACAAATTTAGATGCCATAAACAAGATGATGACTTGGATAGATGAACTCCGAAATAAGAAATGTGGGGCAAATAATTGAACTGATGATATATGTAGTGATTATTTTAATTTATTACTTGGACGAAATGCACAGAAATTCTGGAATTTTCGGTTAGGTTATATATTCCCTGTTTGGTTAAATTATGCTAGGTTACGTTTCAGTTGAATTCCTATTAGGTAGAATATAGGGTTTTAGGTAGAATATAGGGTTGATTGTTCCCTCTTCTGGTTTCATTAGTGAATTTGTGGCCAGCAAATGACTTTTCAGCTTAGCCTTATAAGGTGTTTTATGATTTCCTCATTTACCTTCTAAAAACAAAAATGCCCCGCTATTTCTTACAGGGGCATTTACAAATACAACGAATCAGCACAAATTGAATATATCAGTTCCTGCTCTGTACAACTTCAGCTTTTGTTACTTTAACGGCGTTAAGCCGTGAAAAGGCCTGCTTCAAATCTTCTATTAAATCCTCTGCATCTTCCAGGCCTACTGATAGGCGCACGAGGCTGTCGGTAACCCCGGCATTGTACCGCGTATCGCGGGGAGTTGATTTATGGGTCATGGTAGCCGGGTGACAGAGCAGGCTTTTAACCCCTCCGAGGCTTTCTGCCAATTTAAAATACTTGGTCGCCGTTACAAATATCTTGGCATTGTCGGCAGTATCATCCTGTAAATCAAAAGATATAACACCGCCGCTGTATTTCTGCTGCTTTTTTGCAACTTCATAATTCCGGTGTGAGGGCAGGCCGGGATAATACACGTTTTTCACTTCCGGCACAGTTTCAAGGTATTGAGCAACTGCCAGGGCGTTCTCACTATGCTGACGCACCCGCAGGGCCAATGTCTCTATTCCGCGTACCACCAGCCATGAATCAAAGGGACCGAGTACCGCCCCTGATGCGTTTTGAATGAATTTGATCTTATCTCCGAGCTCTTCGGTTTTCGTAATTACCACACCTGCAATTAAGTCGCTGTGGCCGCCCAGGTATTTGGTGGCACTGTGAACCACTATGTCGGCTCCAAGGTCCAGGGGTTTTTGACTTACAGGTGAGGCAAAGGTATTATCTACGCAAAGCAGGGCGTTGTTGGCTTTGGCTACCTTGGCAATTTCGGCAATATCAGATATTTTAAGGGTTGGGTTGGTGGGGCTTTCAAGCCAGATAAGCTTAGTGGCCGGGGTAATGGCATTCACTACGTTTATTACTTCCTGTGTATCAACGTAAGTTACCCGTATGCCGAATTTTTCGTAGATGTGTGTAAACAGCCTGAAGGCTCCTCCGTAAATATCATCTACTGCCAGTATCTCGTCGCCGGATTTAAGCAGCTTTACCACGGCATCAATGGCAGCCAGCCCGCTGGCGAAGGCATAGCCTTTTGCGCCGTTTTCAAGTCCGGCCACAATATCTTCCAGGGCCTTGCGGGTAGGGTTATTGCTGCGGCTGTAATCATAGCCTTTATTTTCCCCGGGTGCTTCCTGCACGAAGGTAGATGTTTGGTAAATGGGTAATGATATTGAACCGGTTAAGGGGTCGATAGGAATAAGGCTGAGAATTGCGGTATTGTCTGACATAACTGTAGAGGGATATATTGGGTTTAGGCTTGTTTTTTTAGGCTTATGTTGCCTGTTCGCCGAATCCGCCTATCAATTAAAAAATCCCTTGCCGGGAGGGCATAAAAAATGCTCTCCCGATAAGTTAGGAGAGCAAAGGGCAGTACCTGTTAAGGCAGCTGCAAATCTCGCGCTAATCTTATCTGCCTTCGTTGAACATGCTTTTAAAAGCCGTTCTCAGAAGTCGGATTTGGCACCATACACCGATAAATCGGTAGGTTGCCAAGGCTTCACAGGGCCGTTCCCTCTGCCTTTCTTGATAAGCGGTTCCGCAGAACCGACAATGCAAAGGTAAGTACGGCTTTCATAAATGCAAATATTTGCCTGAAAATTTTCTTAAACTCAGTTGCCATACCATGTTTTGTAGCCGGTTTTTAATATACCATACGGTAAATATTTCCATAGTCAAATCCTGCGAATCAGGCATATCCGGCAATATATTTGTTGTGAGTTGACTTTTAAAAAGGAGTAAATTTGAACTTCGCTGATTAACTGATTACAAAATTAATGTATGTCCATAACCTTCCGAAAAGCCCAAAACACCGACCAACACGAAATCTGGCAAATTCTTCAGCAAGGAATCCTCCGAAGGAAACATGATGGAAGCGATCAGTGGCAGGATGGTTATCCTAACCTTGCTGTTGTTCAGCAGGATATAGAGAAGGGTGTTGGGTTTGTTCTTACCGACAGCCAAAATATAATAGGTTACTGCGCCATATTAATCAACGATGAACCGGCTTATGACGGAATAGAGGGCAACTGGATTACCACCGGAAGCTTCGTTGTCTTCCACAGGATAGTTATCGCAGACAGCTTCCTTGGAAATGGCTACGCCCGGCTTATTTTTAAATACATTGAAGACTATGCGCTTAGCAAAAGTGTATTCAGTATTAAAGCAGATACCAACTTCGATAATATTGTCATGCTTAATTTATTTCAAAAGCTGGGCTATAAATACTGCGGGGAAGTGTATTTCAGGGGCAGCCCGCGAAAGGCTTATGAAAAGGTTTTGAGATAGCCTGTCATATTAAACGATGTAATTTGTGTTATGGAATTCTGAATCGTTAATTAATTGCCCTTGAAAAACCATGTGTTTTCAGGATAAAAACGCTTGAATATTTAATAAATAGCGCTTTTCGCACAATTTAAAAGCTTGGTAAGCGAGTGCCGATTCCTATGCTTAGAAGCTTATTATCGGAGCTCCGACCCAATAATTCTGTTTCGCTGTAACCGGGTACAGGAGCACAAAGGTTACGCGCAAAGCACAATGCCCTATCGTGCCGGTAGGTTTTTGTGTTCAGAATGGTATGTAACTTTGCTTCAGAATTGAACCGGGGATTTGAGTTTGGTTCTTAACCTGCGCTAATTCCCCGTTTCTTGTCTTTCCGGGCCAAAACCCGTAATTTTATATTTCTTCCTATATTTCCGCTTTGCAGCCAACCTATTACCAGCTCCTGGGATTGAATATGCGCGCCACCGACGCCGAGGTGAAGGCCGCGTATAAGCGCCTTGCCATGCAATACCACCCGGACAGGAACCAGGGCAGCAAGTTTCATGAAGAGCATTTCAAAAAAATAGCAGAGGCATACCAAACTTTAAGCAATAAAGACCGGCGCGATTCTTACGATATAAAGCTGTTTTACGACAGCTTGGGCAGTTTCGGCAGCAGCCGAAGCGCCTCACAACCAACACCTGAGTCCCGCCCTCAACCCTCGGGCTACGGGCCGCCGCCACACCCCGGCAGCAGTAGAACATACGGCGGGAGCACTGCCCATGGCCCCGGCCATTACGCTGATTCCGACCCGCATTATGCTCACCAAAAGCGCGGCTATGGCGGTCCGCGTCGCCGCGACCCTAAGCTTAGCCTGCATGCCGGCGTTTTCTATATGATTTTCGTGGCCATGTTTGTAACCTTCAGCGTTTGGATTGGCAACATAGTTAACCGCCAAAAAGCAGAAGACCTGACAGAGCTGGGTAAATACAACGATGCCCTGCGTGCCGATGATACCTATGCCAAGGCATGGGTTCTCCGCGGACGCGAGTTTATACTGGCAGGCGCTACAATAGATGGCATGGAAAGCATTAACCGCGCTTTCGAAAATGCTGAAACGCCCATGCCCGATGCCTACCATTGGATGGCCATAGCCAAAATGCAGCGTTCAGAATGGCCGGAAGCCATCAGTAATTTCCGAACAGAGCTTAAAATCCGGCCGGGGACTGATTCTGTAATGAACCTAATCGGCAGTATGTATTTATACCGCCTCAATAAACCGGATTCTGCTTTGTATTGGTTTGAACAAGCCTTGCAGCAGAACAAAGGCAACCAACTGGCACTTTTCGGGCAGGGCTATGCCCGCCTGAACCTGGGCAGGTATGCTGAAGCGGTAAAAAGCTTCAACCTGAGTAAGGATGCCGGCTGCCAACGTGCCGATATGTATTTATACCGCGGTTACGCCCACCTCGGCCTCGGTGATTCATTGTCGGCCTGCGCCGATTTTACATACTCTGCCGGAATGGGTTTCGATGAAGCGCTTGAGCCGGCTAAAATGTGCATCGGCAAGCTTCAGCAGCAATAGGCAAGCATGGTTTTATAAGAACAATATCGGCAGGTTTTCTGAATCATTCTACAAAACCAACCGCATTAATACACACCAAATTTCTATGAATACCAATAACCAACAAATGCCGACATTGGCAGATCCGGCAAACCCAATCACGGGTTCTCCTGATTTTATTCAATCCGGCGACCCGCGAATATATCGCCTGCATCTCCCCCTTGATGAGGTTTCAATTCCGGAAAAAAATAAGCTCGACCAGCTTGAAACATGGCAGGTGTTTATTAAGACCAAGGAGAGTAAGCCCTTTGAGCATGTTGGTATTATACATGCCGGAAATGCCGATATGGCCTTTCTTTTCGGGAAAGAGCAGTACACCCGCCGGGGTAACGAGTTCTGTGCATTGGCAGTAGTTTCAACCCGCAATGTTGTAACCACTGAAACTTTTGAAAAAGGCGAAAATGCGCTCCAAATGCCCTTGCCGGAATATTTTATGAATATGCCTGAAACACCGGGGCCGCAGTTTTACGAAGTGTTTTACCAGAAAAAGCGCGGCAAGCAACATATTCATGCCGGTTCTGTAGAAGCATTGAGCTTTGCAGGCGCGTTAGAAGCTGCCGGTGAGAGTTTGGCCTCAGACCCGGTGGTAAGTGTTTGGCTTGCTCTCAGAACCGATGTTCAGCAAACCAACCCCGATGAAATAGAAATCTGGAACACCCTGCCGGAGAAAAAATACCGTGAAGTAATCACCTACAAAGCCCAGGACCGCATAAATAAATTCAAAGCCGAAACGGCAAATGCCGGGAGCGCGCTATAAAGGCAATTATTATGCTGCGGGGTCTGAGCAGGTATAAGGCAGCATACAATAAGCGCAGGAAACCGCATACAAATCAAACAGTATATGCTGACAAGGAAATTAGTGCTTCCCGGTATAGTCCTTTCAATTTTGCTGCTGTTTACGGCCACATTATTTTACCCGGGCGGCTCGTTGGTCAACAAAACCACAGTTGGGTTTGATTGGGAAAACAACTACATAAGCAATCTTTTCGGTGAAAAGGCTGTTAATGGTTCATACAATTCTGCACGGTTTTGGGCAGTTGCCGGCATGTTCTGCCTGTCTGCAAGCTATGCATTGTTCTTCGCTGAGTTTTCAAGGAAAATACCGTCGAAGGGTGCTTCCAAAGTAATTAAATACGGGGGCATATTATCTATGTTGTTTACTTTCCTGATTGCCACACCCCTGCATGATTTAATGGTTATAATAGCAAGCACAATATTCCTCCTTAGCTTATTCTACATTACTGTTTTTGTTTTTAGGTCAGGCCTCCATGTATTCAAAGTGCTTTGCCCGCTTTGTCTCCTTGTTTTTTATGCAACGCTCTTCCTGTATGGCTCCCCTGAACACCGTGGTATTTTACCTGCTATGCAGAAAATCACATTTGCCTTTACGGTAATCCTGGTATTGTGCCTGGAATATTTCACCACAAAGGAGGATTTTCAGCATATAAATGCAGGCAGTAATAAGAACCCTGATAAAACTGCCGGCCGGTAAAAACATGCGCCGACCCTGTAAAACATCAGTTGCTGCTGCAAAAAAATAGGTTGCCCCGCTTACGAAACAACCTGTTAATAATATTATTATACTTGAATCTTTGCCTGCTTATTTGGCTTTTTCGTAATTCATACCTGCCTGCTCCCAGTTTACCACGTTAAAAAACGCATCAACATAATCGGGGCGTTTGTTTTGGTATTTCAGGTAATAGGCATGTTCCCAAACATCGAGGCCGAGAACAGGGGTTCCCATTTTGTTGCCGGGTAAATCCATAAGCGGGTTATCCTGGTTGGGGCAACTGCTGATAAACAGTTTCTTATTCTTATCTACCGACAACCAGGCCCAGCCGGATCCGAATCGGTCAAGTGCGGCTTTTTTGAATTGCTCCTTAAACCTGTCATAACCGGCAAAATCACGAATAATGGCATTAGCCAGCTCACCTCCGGGTTGCCCGCCTCCTTTAGGGCTCATCAGCTTCCAGAAAAAGCTGTGATTCCAATGTCCGCCTGCGTTGTTCCTGATTGGGTCTTCATATTTGCCCATGCCTGCAAATATTTGCTCAAGGCTCATATTGGCGGCAGGTGTACCTTTAACAGCTGCGTTCAGCTTGGTTACATAAGCCTGGTGATGCCTGTCATGGTGAATTTCCATGGTTTTGGCATCAATGTTCGGTTCCAGGGCATCGAATGCGTAGGGCAGGGCCGGCAGTGTGAAAGGTCCCTCATCGGCGCCTGGCATGAAAAGCCTGTGCGAGCCTGCAAATACCGAGGGGCCTGCAAGTGCTGCAAGGCCGCCGAGGAAAGATGTGCGTAAGAATGTGCGCTTGTTCATAGTTTGCTTTAATGGTTTTATAATATTATTTATAGCTATGTACGTTGTGCATTCCCGCTTTTTAGCCTTTAGATATGCCTGTTAAATTATTGGGCAGCAGCTTCTTCGCCGGCATTAAAGCCAAGTAAAGGGTCAATGCTGTGAGTGGCAACGAAGTGGTAGTTTGGCCTTGCTTTTTTATATATCATGCGGGCAAGGTGTTTACCCTCATCAGTACCTATTAATGATTTATAGAGCGGCAATATGAATTTCCTGCGGCCGGTACGCACCATAAATTCCTCCATGGCCGGGTAGGCAACTTTATATTCATTCATAATGGCATGCTGAAACCACTCGAAAAGAATTTCGCTGTTGCCGCTTTGGGTAAAGCTATATTCTTTATCAAGCTTTGCCATACGTTCGCGGGTAAGCGGCTTTGGCAGGTTGCGCAGGAAGAAGAGCCATTCGTGGCTGCTCCAGTCTTTGGTACGGGCCGCGCCTTCCTTACCTGTATTGGTTTCCCAAACAGCCAGAAATTTTCGAACCTCATCAAATCTTGCGCTGTGTACCTGGGGCATGTTTACGGGCAGGCCGGGGCTGTAAACCCATTTGTCTGCCATAAGCTTGCTCACAAGCCTGGGGTCGTTGCTAAGCAGGTCCTGGTTAAGCTCTTTCAGGAAACGTTCAGTATTCATGGTGCTGAAGGCATGCTCCTCGAAATAATGTTTCAGGAAAGCATCGAACTTAGGCCGACCAACCAATTGCTCGGCGGCTGTAAGGAAGAAAGCGCCTTTTTCGTAAGCAATCTGGTTCATACCGTCGTCGGGGTTTTGGCCGCGGAGGTCAAGTTTCAGGCAGGTGGCCTTGCTGTTTTCACCAAGCGCCTTTAAATCCTCGTTCAGGTCTTCTCGCCCGAGTACCGACAGCATATCGCTGTAAGACGGGCCATAAAGGGCTTCCATAATGCGGCGTTCGAAGTAAACGGTAAAACCTTCGTTGAGCCAAAAATCGTTCCATGTTTCATTGGTTACCAGGTTGCCGCTCCAGCTGTGGGCCAGCTCATGTGCAACCAGGCTTGTGAGGCTGCGGTCGCCGGCAAGAATGGTGGGAGTGGCAAAGGTCAGGCGCGGGTTTTCCATGCCGCCGAAGGGGAAGCTCGGAGGCAGCACAAGCAGGTCGTAACGTCCCCATTGGTATTTGCCGTAGAGGTTTTCAGCTGCAGTGAGCATTTTCTCTGTTTCGGCAAATTCATAAGCCGATTTTTCAATCATGGCAGGCTCGGCATACACGCCGGTTTTGTTGCCAAGGCTTTTAAAAACGAGATCGCCAACGGCGAGTGAAATCAGGTAAGCAGGCACAGCCTGCTTCATTTCGAAACGGTATTTGCCGTCTGCGGCGGCAGTGGTCGGGTTTTCGGCGCTCATTACGGCCATCAGGCCAACCGGGGTGGTAATGGTTGCGCTGTATGTGCAGCGAATACCCGGGCTGTCCTGGCACGGAATCCATGATCGGGTAAGTATGGCTTCGCCCTGCGTAAACAGGAAAGGATGCTTTTTGCCCGCTGTTTGTGAAGGCTCAAGCCACTGCAACGCTTCAGAATCTGTTGCGGTGCGGTAGTAAACGTTTACCTGGGCGGTTGTATTTTCAAT
>JAZKBN010000056.1:0-3099 GCA_040388605.1 Bacteroidota bacterium
TGGGTTGCTTCTGCTCATGATTTTGAGCTGTCAACCTATGTCAGGACGGGACAGGGTATAGTAATTTGGATATCTAAGCCCGGCTTTTGCAGGGATTTATGCCGCCTGAGTTCGCATATAGCCTTAACCCCATTCCGGTTATTTAAAGCAGCTCGGTTTAAGGAAAAATTTCGGAAATATTTGTTTTTGCCTTATTCCTTTACAAGCTTCCTGCTTATTTGCGCCCCATTGTGCAGTTCGATGCGTAAAAGGTATATACCTGGCTGAAGGCCGCGGGTATTTATAGCATGGCCGGGAAGCAAACGCTCATTTTGTACTGCCTTTCCGGCGCTATTTATAACCTGTACATTTACCGGTTCGCTGAAACCGAAGTGTACTTCTTCCTGAGCCGGGTTAGGATAAGGCTCTGCCCCTGCTGATTCAGACAGTAAGGCCGGTTTAGTATTGAGCAAGGTAGGCGCGCTGAAGGCTGAATAGCCGTTTCTCAACAGGTTTCCCGGAAGCCAATGTCCGCTGCCTGCGCATGACGCGTATATCTTGTTAGCCCCTAATGTTATTCTTAGCACATGGCTGTACATACGTTTTGTCCAGTTAAGCCTTGTTCCTGTAATTGCATCAACAGCTACCAGGCTATTATCACTTTGTACCTTGAAGGTACCGCCTAAATATACCGCGTCGCCATTATAGGCAACTGCTTCGGGTTGTAGCTGGAAGTTATACATAGCAGCCTGGGGATCCCAGGGATCAATATCTCCGCTTGAGGCATTAAAGGCGGCAAAGCCTTTACGGGCCATACCACCGCCCATTGTAATGTTGCCGGCTACATACACACGACCCCCGCCCGCTGAAATGCTTTTTACCTCACCTGTAATCTGCGGGTTCCAAGGCAGCAGCGCCATTGAAGCCAAATCGAAAGCTGCTAAGTTTGTGCGGGCCTGCCCGGCTATGCTCGTAAATACCCCGCCGACATATAGTTTCCCGTCGGCTATGCAAGCTGAGTTGATATACCCGTTCGGGTTTGGGTTCCAGGTACTTACAATACCCGTGTTTTTATCTATCTGCATAAGATAACCGCGGCTGCCCTGGGGGGTATTTATACTGAATGAGCCGCCAAGGATAAGGCTTTGGCCGTATTCCAAAGGCTCTGCATACAGGTTAAAGCCTGATCCGGGCGTAATATAGCTGTTCACATCAAGGTTTCTGGGCCGGCTGCTGCCACCTTCAAGTATGCTTATTGCCGGGGCCGGGTACCCGTTCAGGCTGTCGCTGACATCGTTTACGAACACATCACCGTTGGTAAGCGCTTTTACTATGCCATGGAATGAAGAATAAGTGCTGTTAAGGCTTACAGGATTCCAGCCGGAAGCTTCGCCGGTTCGGGTATCTATGGCTGCTAATCCTATACGCGGGTAGCCCCCGGCAGAAGTGAATGAGCCGCCTAATACAAGGTTACCGTTCGGCCCTGCTGAGGATGCATAAACAGAAGCCGAGTAAGTGGGACCGCTTATATCAACAGATGCGGCTGCAAAGGGGCTGAGTTCTCCGCTGTTAGGATTCCAAAGAGCTGTGCGCATCATTTTTCGGCCCCCGAATTCGGTAAAACTGCCGGTGAGCAGCAGTTTTCCGTTGAAAGGTGCCAGGCTTAATACATAGCCGGTTTGTGTGGAAAGCTGCGACGACACAAAACTGCCGTTGGCATCAACTATTACGTTATTAATAACTGAAGCTGAGCCTGCGCCGTTCAGCAGGCCGCTTAAGAGCACACGATTGTCGGCATAGGCAAACACCCTTGATACTATTGATGAACTTCCCAATTGCGCATCGGCCGGGCTTAGTTGCCCGGTGCCTAAATCGAATGCGGCAAAGGCTTTTCGGGCTGCGCCGTTAACGGTGTTAAACCAACCGCCTGCATATAGGGTATTATTATAAATCGCTATGTCGTTCACGTAATCATTAATTACGGCACTGAAAGGGGCGGGGCTGCCGTCGGAAAGCTGCAGGGCCGCCAGGTTGGTTCTGGCCTGGCCGTTTACTGAGCCGAAAACGCCGCAGATATAAACCAGGGAACCGGAAATAACTGCCTTACTTACCGAGTTGCCTGTAATACTGGGGTGAAATGAAGCTGCCAAACTACCACCCGCAGTATTAATAGCTGCCAGGCGGGACTGCCTTTGCCCGGCTATAAACTCGAAGTTTCCGCATACATACAATGTATTGTTCTGCCGGGTAAGCCCTTTCACATACATTTGCCTGAAATCTGTCAGATTACCAGGCTCAGGCCTGAAAGTCGCATCAAGGCTGAAATCGGGTTTAATATGGGCAAGATTATGAATAGGCTGCATGTCTATGGTGTCGAACTGACCGCCAATGAACCAACCGCCGCTCCCGTCGCCTATAATAGTATAAATTACCCCGTTCACTTTGGGAAACCCGGGCATGTAATTGCCGGTTTGGCCGCTTATCATGGCAACGGAGCCTGTAAGCGGTCCTGCATAAGTGAAGCTGCCTGCCAAATAAAGTGTATTCCCTGAATACGACATGCTGTTCAGGCTGCCATCCGTTTCCCAATATGCGGGGTCGTAAACGGGAATGTTGCCTTGGGCAAGCGCTTGTTGAATATTAAGGAAAACCGAAATGGATAAGCAATATATTATCCCGGAAAGAAGAGTTTTTAGCCTGGTCGAATTCATATACATTGCGTTCAGCAGGGTTTGTATGAAATGAAAGTGGGTTCAAATGTATTATGGTATATTAAAAGTGCAAAATATAAGCCCTGATGACACATTCGCCGGTCTTGATTTTCAGTATTTTGCAGATAAAAAAAATTGCTTTAACCCGGAATTGATAATCAGAATAAGCTGTATGCTTAACGGTATCAGCATACGACATTGCCTGTTTTACCGGTTTTCCTTACCTCCCTTTTCTTAAACCTGCACATTTTGCAGGAACCTGTTGCATAACTTTTACGCAATTTATACGGCACATTTAGCATCCGGCAGCAGTTGTTTTCTATAGTTTACCCTAACGAGCCCGGGAAAAATGAACAGCTAAACCATGCTCTTGCATGCCGGGCATTCTAACTTAAAAAAGCAAGCGGAA
>JAZKBN010000057.1:0-61789 GCA_040388605.1 Bacteroidota bacterium
TTGTTGCCTACCACGAGCGATTTACCGGGAGATATGGTGAGCGTACCGTTAACAGCTACATCGCCGCCAAGGCTTGTAACAGAAGCGCCAACCAAAGTACCCACACCCGAGGCCGGGCCCGTAGTTGTACCTGTCATGGTAAGCGTTGTACCGGCTACCGAAGCAACCGTAAATGATTGCCCTAAAACGTTCACTCCACCCGATAAGGTGGTGGCTGCCGCAATACTGGCTACGGTTACCACATCGCCTGCTATAAATGAACCGGCAGTTACACCGGTTATAGTAAAGGTGCCGGAACCTATAGTAATTGAAGTAAAGGCCACACCGCTTACAGCCAGGTTCCTGTAATTAGGGCTGGCAAAAACGGTTTGGCTGGTTTTAGGGTTATTATAAGTAACCGTACTGCCCAAACCAGCTGTGGTGGTAAATGTACCTACCGAGTTGTTGGCGCCCTTTAAAATTAAAGAATGCGCAAGGCCTACAGAGTCTCCTTCAACAGTACCGGATGAAGCTGCCAAATCGCCATATAGAGTAAGTGTTTTAGCACCTACGCCGCCAAGCCTCAGGGTACCGCCTGAATTTACGGTTGTGGTTCCGCTGACAGAATAAGTGGCCGATGCAATACGGCCAAAACTTAATACAGAGTTAGCGCCTACAGTCAGATCACCGGCTACATTGAATGTGCTTACCGCTGCTGATGTGGGAATTAATTGTTTAACCCCTGTTCCTGAAAGTACCACGTTACGGTAGTTAGGGCTTGAAAAAATGAATTGGTTTGCACCAGTACGTGAATAGGTAACCGTACTAGTTGTTGAGCTCAGCAGGCTTCCTAAAGAAACCCAGGTACCGGCAACACCGGAACTGTTTAATCCCTTTAGTTCCAGGTTGTGCGCATAACCCAGGCCACTGTTGCCTTGGCTCATATCAATGGTGCCAGTGCTCGTGAGCAGGCTGCCGTTTACGATTAAAGTATTAGGCCCGGTATTACCTGTAAAATCCAATACGGAGGTTGTTAAGGTCAGGTTACCGAGAACTGTATAGCTTTTATTCTGCCCGTTTAATGTTTTCCTACTGTTACCTGTAATTGTAAGGTTAGGGTAATAGTCTGATTCATATATAGTATGTGCGGCCGCTGTGTTAAATGCCACAGTAGCACTGGGAGTACCTATAAACGGCTTCGGGTTAGCTGATGTGGCAGGATAAGCCACTGAAAGCGTTTGCAAGGTGAAACCCGTTAAACTTGTTGTTGCCCCGTTAATATTCAGCGTATGCGCTTTTACGGTGCGAAGATCAAAATTTGTGTTGCCGGCAATTGTACCGGTGAAAGTGGCTGTAACGTTTTCTATAGCATTCAACCCAAAGTCTACGGTAGGATCAGGACCAACACCACCGGTAAATGTGGTTGCCCCCGTAACTGAAAATGTAGTACAGGCGCTTGCTGTGGAGCCTGTCCAGTTTACCGTTTCAGTGGGTGTAAGTGCAAAAATTGCTGTTGCAATATCTAAAGTCCCCAGAACCGCGAAATTTTTATAGGCACCCGCATAAACTGTAACAACAGAAGGAGCAGCAGTAGAACACGGTAATAAAATCTTGTTCCCGGGCCCGTAAAGCTTAAGATTGTAATATCGTGCATTTGCAGTAGCCCCTTGTACAAGTGCTACCTCCTGATCTCCTCTGCCATCGTAAAACACTGTGCCGGAGGCGGTATTTGTCGTCAGGGTAAGCAGGCGATTATAAGCACCTTTCAGGCGAAGCTCGGTTCCTGTAAGGGCAGTACCCATGTTAATTATGCCCGTTGCAGCAGTAAGAGTAGCCGAAGTTGCATTCAGGCTTCCCCATAGGGAAACTCTTTGGTTGGCTAAACCGTAAGCAATAGTACCGTTTGTACCAAGCAACCATGTTGTGCCTTTAACAATAAGGGCAGTATCTGAGGTTGTAATTGCAGCTGTGCCTAAACCCAGTGAAGCTCCGGAAGCTACAACCAGGTCTGTTTGTACAAGGAGCGACTTACATACCGTGCCTAAACTGCATACACCGGCCTGTACACTACAAGTGCCTGCAATGGTCAAAGACGCGACAGGTATTGTTTTTGTGTTCGATCCGCTTATTGTCAGGTTATTGTATGTGCCGGCGAATATGGTTTGGGCAGCTGCGGCTGAATAATTAACGGTAGAGCCTGTACCCGGGGTAAAAGTACCTGAGTTGTTTACCGAAAGCGGAACTGTTGTACTGTTTATAGTAAGCGTATTCGC
The DNA here is from genome assembly GCA_040388605.1 of Bacteroidota bacterium. Classification (GTDB taxonomy): domain Bacteria; phylum Bacteroidota; class Bacteroidia; order Cytophagales; family Flexibacteraceae; genus JAZKBN01. The sequence continues at coordinate 2,253 of JAZKBN010000057.1, forward strand.
AATAGCGCCGGTACCTGCCATATCAAACGTAGTACCCGACATTATGACCAAATTGCCTACAGTTATATTTCTGATCGTAGCTGTAGAACCATAAGTTAATGTTCCTGCACTTACGCTGCATGTTCCTGCTACAACAATAGGGGTAGCATTAAAGGTTTTTGTGCCTGCAGCACCTACGGTTAAATTTCCGTAATTGGCCGATGGTATCGCATTTATATCCTGGGTGCTGCCTGCATAATTTACTGTTGATGTTGCATTAATGGTTTTTGCGCCAGTGAATACAGGAAAAGCAGATGTGCCTGTAAGAGTCAGCGTAGTAGAGGCTGCTAAAGTAAGAGTTCCCGTTCCGGTGAGGGAAACACCGGATGATAAAATACCTGTTGTTACCGAAAGGTTGCCAAGGCTTACATCAGCCCCCAACGTAGCCGTATTGGCAGCCGTCATTCCGATGTCCATACTCCAGCCCGCCGTATTGCCTGAGTTAAATGTATTAGAGGCTCCTAAAATACCTACAGTACGAGTAGCACCTATAAAGGTTATCTTCCCGGTACCAGTTGTAACTATCATACCGGCCACATTCGGGGTGGCATCCGTACAGGTTACATCATTAGCTACAGGGCTTGGTGCTGAGGCGGTGTAGCACCTTATTACCCCGTTAACATATAAGGTAATGCCGGTATTTACTGTAACTGTAGAACCTTGGTTAATATTTAAATTATTAACAGTACAGTTTGCCGCAACCACCAAATTGGCCCCGGGCTGCACAAACAAATCTTTAGCAGATGTAAGGTTAACAGCCATTGAAGTTCCTGTTGCTGTAGCCCAGGAATTAGCTGCAGCTCCCCTTACCTGAAAGTTAGTAAATACAGCAGTGGAAGTAATAGTTGCTGTACCGGTAACTGTACGATAATCATTTTGATCGCCACCACTCCCCGTCTGCGCCCACGCCCGGTTCCCGGACATAAGCAGTATAAAGGTCAGCAGAATGCTTAGTAGTCTGTACAGATTTTTCATAATGGCAGCGGTATGTTAATTGTGTTATTAGCTAAGGACCGAAATACGGTTTAAGGACTGGTTAATTGGGCATTACCGGTACCCGGCAATGAGTGGTTTTTCTGAACACGCGTAACCCCGGTATATATATACCAAAGTATCGACAAAGGAAACCTTTACCAATCTGCTCAGAGAAAGGTAAGTAGCGGCAATGTCATTAAAAAGGCGGGTTGTAATCTTGGGTCAATAATATGGCGTAGCCGTTGTGTTGACAGAATCAGTATACAATTTCAGTGTAAAGAGCGCGGAATACGATCCACATCAGCCTTTCAGCTTCGCGGGCCGCTTCCGGGAGGTAAAGTTAATGAATTTCCTCCGGTTTTTGCAATGTACATGCGGGCTGCGGTAAGTGCTGTACCTGTCTATTCCGGATACATAAATACATCTTTTACCGGCCGGGCGCGCAGCAGCGGCAGCCGGACCAGACCCTTTTTTTTTTGAAATCTGATTTTAAAAAAAGCTTAAAATCAGCCTTAAAGCTGATTTTTTTAAGCTTTTTTTCTTTTTAAGATATCTATTAGGAGTCTTATAGACTCTAATAATATCTTACAATCAGCTTTTTGCCTGTAACTAATTTACTGTCAATTGTTTATAAAAAGTGTTTTGCAAAGTATTACGGCGATCCCTGCAAAGTATTACGGCGATCCCTGCAAAGTATTACGGTACTTTCTGCAAAGTATTACGGCACTTTCTGCAAAGTATTACGGTAAATTTTTCTGCAAAGTATTACGGTAAATCCTGCAAAGTATTACGGTAAATGCCCTGCAAAGTATTACGGTAATATTCTGCAAAGTATTACGGTAATGTTCTGCAAAGTATTACGGTAACAGGCCTATGGCCCGGTTAGGAAAAATCAAGTAAAAAAACGGGATATTAATAGTTTTTATGCTGTTAATATTCCAGATTAAGTACAAAAACCAGCTTATCCTGGCCTTGGGCACCGGTAACTTCTTTCACATCAAGCACCAGCCCCATGCGTGCCACGGTTTCAAGCGCTTTCTGTATGCTGTCGTTAAGCAGCTTTTGCCTTGATTCCTTTACATATTTATCAAGCCCCAGCAGGAAGGGCAGCTTATCGCGGTTCACTTCCGTAATGGCGTTATCCTTGCGCTTGTTAGAGCTTATTGCCCGCAGCAGGTGGTCTCTGAGGTTGTTTATGCTTTGGGTTACTTTCCGGTTTCCGCCTGCAGCAATGGCTGTTCTTTGGTTAATGTTATTGGGGTATTCAATGAACTTGGTATCTATCTGGTCAATAAAGAGCGGGTTCATAATTACCACAATTTCACCCTTTTTTTCCTTCAGCTCCCTGTCTCCTTTATCAATTTTAGCTGCCTCCTCGCTGGTGAGATCGTAATAGCGCACTATGCGCAGCAGGGGCATGTATTCTTCAATACGCTGTTCACGCTGCTCGCTTTTACCGCGTGCGCTGCGCTGTACATATTTGCGTTTGTATACTATAAGGAAGCGGCGTTGTTCCAGCTTTGTAATGGTATCTTTAATATAGAGGGCTTCGGCGCCGCTGTAATCGGTTTTACCGGTGTATTCCTTATAGAGCTCGGCAGGGGTAAAGCGCAAAGCCGGGAAATCGGTGCTTTCGCCGCCATACATATCGCGGTGTGCGGGCATGTTACCGGCGCTTATAAGCTTTCCTTTTTTGTCTTTGGTGCTTTTATACCAAAGCATTTTCTGGATGGCCATCATAAGGCGGTCTTCGGCAGGGCTTACTTTAATGCCATATACCAGCACTTCGTCTTTTACCTTGCTTTTGGTTTGGGGGCTCAGGGTATCCAGCAGCCCGGCCATGCCGTAGGGGTGCATAAGCTTCTGGTCTACTGAGTGGCCCGATACCAGGAACTTGCCTACGATAGGTACATCGGGCAGGCCGGCAATAGGCGGTATTATGAGCGATCCGTCTTTTTCCTCTTCTTTTTCTTTCTTCTTTCTCATATCAGGTATCTGGTTTTGAAAGCGTCGTATTTTTCCTTGTCTATGGCCAGGGTAATATAATCAGGGTATGTCATTTCCGGATCCCGGGGCAGAAAATCTTGGCTTGTATTCCCGGTAAACTGTGCGCTGAAGCGCGTAAATACACTGCGATCTTCCTGCATATCAGCTTCAATCTCGGTGAGCTTATGCAGGTATATATTTATATTGGCTTCTTCAAAGGCCAGGTAATCTTTAACAGCCTGTATATATGTACGCACGCTCACCATACCATCTTTAGCTCTTTCCCTGTATATATGTATGAGCCTGCGTAAGCTTAATTCATCTTTAAGCGAATCGGTTTCGCCTGAGGCGCTTAATAATTCATGCGGGAGGCTTTGGGTATCAATATCAAGTTTCAGGCTGTTATCTGCCTGTAATTTGTATGATGCAAACACAAGTTGCTCAAGGCCGGCGGTTTGTAATGCCTGCCTGCGCGCTTCGGCGTCCGGTATGGCGGCTGCCACCTGGTTTAAAACCTGTTCCATTACCTGGCATGTGTGCAGCAGGTTAAAATAGCCGGTTAAAGTGGCGGTGTTTTCCTGGTAAAGTATGCGCAGCTGGTTCAGGTAGGGCAATACATTTCTTATACATTTATCAACCTCCTTTATGCGGTTGTATACCCGTATTTCATGCGCTGTGCTGAAACTGCCGACAAGCGTATTGTACTCATTAGCTGAGAGCGAAGCTTTTTCGCCCATGCTTATATTGGCAATGTGGTTTGCAAGGAGCAGCGCCCTCTTTTTAGCAGATGTTCTTACCGGGAAATGTTGTATTTCTGATGCCCCTGACACCGACATCTTCTTCACACGAGGCTCTGTCATAAAAAATGATTTTGTATTATTGGTCGGCTTAACGTTTGTCGGTTTTGCTGCCCGGCTCCCCCCGTATACTGCCCCGCGGGCAACACAAAGGCAAGTTAGCTAAACTGTCCCGATTTATATTTATAAAAAAGCCGGTTTTGCGTAGTTGCAATATATTTTAGAATGTGCGTAATTTCTGTCAGAACCGGTTGCTTAGCCTGTTTTATATTTTTGGTAAATCGTTATGCAGAAACCATATAAGGGCATGCTTATACATCGGCAATCGGCTTTTTATTATGTAAAGGCAGCGTGTAAAAAGGTGTTACTATTAACATTGGCGGGTATTTTGCAGGTTCCCTGTCTTTTTTTATTCGCCGAAAATGCAAGTGCCCAGCCAGATTCAGCGGCCATTATTATCAACGAGGTCATGTCGAACCCTAAGGCGTCCCGGGCTGTTTATGTTGAAATTTATAACAGGTCAGCACTGCAATATGTAGATATACGTGGCTGGCACCTCGCTCGCTTAATCAACGGCAGTCCCGCTGCCATATCTGCCTTTCCGCTTCTCCCCACACGAATTCCCCCCGGCGACTACTGCATTATATCTGCCGATACTGCCGCCCTGCTGAAGCAGTTTCCAAGTCTTGATGCAGATAAAGTGATCAGAGTTGCTTCTATGCCTGCTTTCGGGGCGAGGAACGGCAGTGTGCTGTTGCTTAATAAAGACAGTGTTGTAGCAGATGAGCTTCACTATACCGAAGACATGCTGTCTGCTGAAGCCCGTATATCGGCCGGTATTTCCTTAGAGCGTGTTAAACCTTTCGGCAGTTCTTCTGATTCTTTAAACTGGCGTTCAGCTTCGGCCTCAGAAGGCTATTGCAGCCCCGGTGCGCCAAACAGGCCCGATACCTCAGGTGCTTCGCCTAACCCCGATATGCCGCCTGATGTACTCGTTTTTACCCCTGATGGTGATAACCTGCACGACAGGGCCATGGTGTCCCGCTCGCTGAACGGGCAATCGGCTTCCCGTATCAGGGCCGTTGTTTTTGATTACCAGGGCAGGTTTATTACTGATTTAAGCGTAACTCAAAGCACTGCGCAGTACTTTACCATAGAATGGGACGGCCATAAAGCTTCGGGCGGCTTAGCAAACGAAGGACCTTACATCTTATATGTTGTACAACCTGTTGCTAATGGCGAAGTAACTGAAAAAGTAGATATGGCTTTGGTATTAGGCTATTGATTACATGCTTGTCGCTGAAATCATTATAATAGTTATAACGAATATAACAGTAATAATTGATATATCGGTTATAACTGTTTAAACAGTTATAACGGTTTTGTATTGCCCCAAAGCTTAAGGTCTTTCAGGTTACACTTCAGGGCAAGCGATGAGGAGATGCCCAGTTCAGGATGTATGTTCAGGCCACAGTCTACACAGAGATAGGTACTGAATACACCTATGCCGCAGCTGTATGCGCTTGTTGTGGGCTCTGTACCCAGCCTGACTGCCAGGGCTTCTATTATCCTGTACTCTAATCCGGCTCTGAATAAAGCGGGATAGCGGGGCACAAATGCAGCTTCACCGGTTAATATAAGCTCGTTACTTTTAAAGGGTATAAAGGCAATTCCCGTGCGCAGGGTTTGCGGAACTACGGTGCTGTATCTTTCGGTACCTATTGAGGAAGCGGTTATGTTATACGCATGTGCAGCCAGCAGCAGCTTTTTCATAATAAGCACAGTACCGCCGGCCTCTGCCAATACGGTATTTTTAGAGCTCATACCTTCAGTATAGTTCTGCACGTAATTAAGGGCCAGGCCCATGTTAATGTGATTTATTTTTCGGGCAATTCCTGCTGTAACCCTTGTCTCGCTATAGAGCGGGCTGCCGAACTTAACCACACCTGCCCCGAAGGAATAATTTTTATTAGGCAGACGGCCTGTAATGGCCATAGCCACGTTCCCGGCATGTGCAGTTCCGAATTTGCCTGTCCCTGAAACGGCAGCTTCAGTTCTTAGGCTGTCAGGGTTTAAAGCGCCAATGTTATTTAATATGGCCCAGCTGTCGCTAAGGCAAACCGATGTATTACCCATTCCTGCAGAACGGGCGCCTTGTACTGTATTTTCATTACCTTGCCCGAAAGCATACCCGGCAGTGACCATGAGCCAAATCCATATCAGCAGAACATGAAAGCGCTTCGGGTATTTCAGCATCTGGTTTTAGGTGCCCGGGGTTTCAGGTATATTAAAATCGGCCTTGCGCCTGCGCCGGTTTTGGTTTTCTGCCGGTTTTAGGCCTTGATTTTATTGCATCGGGGCGGGCCTGCACCTGCCTGGCATTCAAAAATTCAGATAACGCTGTTTCAATAACCTGCTGTTGCGTAAGGCCGTTCCAGTAGCAATAGTCTTTCATCATCTCGGCCATACTTACTGAAAGGGGAGATGATATTCGAATAGTGGCTTCTGCGCTTTCGGTTTTGGCGGCAGTTTCAACGGCCGGGTTCATTTCAGGCAGTGGTTCAAACCTGCTCCTGAAATCCTTTTTTGTTTTAGCGGCTGACATGTATACAGGCAGCTTTAAAATATTGCCGCCGATACAAATATAACGGTTATAATAATTATATAAGATATATTAATTGATTTAAAAACAACAGTTATAACTGTTATAATACATTTCCCCTCATGTCGCTATATTTACTACAGGGCAGCTGCATGATAATGCCGGCTTCAATCTGATACCGTTCAGGCTTTTTTGTCTTTTAGCCTGTTTAAAATTTCATCGCAGAGGGCCATATAGTCTTTGGCCCCGTTGCTCCCCGGAGAGTAATCGAATATAGATCGGTTCATGGCCTGGGCTTCGCTTAAGGCTATATTATCGCGTATATAAGTTTTCAGGAAATAATCGCCGAGCTGTTCGGTGGCTTCGCTTATCAGGTCGTTGCTCAGGTTTTTCCTTACCCTTGGGTTATATCTTGTTGCGAAAACCCCGCCCAGGTCGCAGCCTGCCATACGGTGAATTTCGCGCGAGAAACCGAGGAAGTTTTTCAGACCTTCATAGCTCAGGTATTCTGCCTGCAGGGGCACAAAATAAAGGTCGCAGGCATTCAGTGCCACCCGCGTAAGTGCCGAAAGGGCAGGGGGGCAATCGGCAATTACATAGTCGAAAGATGAAGCGGCTCCGGAATCCTGTAAAGCGAACCTGAGATTGGCCGGGTAAACGTTGCTGTTTTTAATACTGTCTTCCTGGGCTATCAGGTTACTTCCGGCAGGTACCAGGCTTATGCGCTCTGCAACATTTAAAACCACCTCTGCCAATCCCGATTTAGCCATCAGGAAATCGCCGCTGTTAGGTTGCGCAGGCTGTGTGCGTATGCCGAAGCTTCTTGTAAGGCTGGCCTGCGCATCCAGATCAATGAGCAGAACGCGAGCTCCTTTTTTAGCCAGGGCGGCTCCCAGGTTCTGTACGGTGGTGGTTTTTCCTACCCCCCCTTTGTTATTGACTACTGTAAAAACCCTCATCAGAATTTTGTGCCCCTGCCGGGCCTGTAAATAGGTAAAACTGCTTAAAGCGCTAATATATGGTTTTTGAACTGTTATAACAGTTATAATCATTTATTCAGATACTATACATATAACAGTTATAATTGTTATATGTATTATAACTGTTATAATACAAACATGAAATCATCCCTGTAATTTTCAGGATAGAACGGTTTTGGCAAGGCTTAAGCACATCTCCCGGGTAAGAAAAACCGTACGATTTTCGCGTCGGTATTTTGAAAGTTCAGATTTGGTATAAGGCTCGCTGTGTTCTATATAATTTGGCAGAAGGGCTATGTCCCCAAATCGACTTGAGTTACCCCGGAGCTGCCGATTTAAAGGGTTTAAGCATTTAATAAGACCGCAGGGCTTATTAAATATTGTACTTATCAGCGCTTTTGGCATGCTGGGCTAAGGGTAATATTCTTGTAACTGTTATATGTATAATAAAAGCATCAATATTTTCGGGAACAGCTTCAGGAACCATTACATGAATATATTGGTATAAATACCTGTTAAATAGTATCTTACTTATATTAGCTGCCTGGTTGCGGCATGTAATTTTTTATCATTTATTGCAGAATATAGCAAAGTGTGCCGGCTTAAACAAAAGCTAATAATATTTTAATATACAGCCTTTTAAGTGCTCTGTATTCATATCGGTCCCACAGAATATAATTTTTCTTTAGCTTCAATCTGAAAAATAATCATCTGGATTTTTGAAATTTAAAATCAATGGTTTATATTTGTTTGGCGGAAGAACAGGTAGAATCCACCGTTTTATGGGCGCCCCCAAGGGAAACCTGCAAAAAACAGTTTGCGCAGGATGGGGACCTTACTAAAATGCTGCCTTATTCAGTTCTTGCCGTGATTGGAATTTCATTGATTTGCGGCCTCTGCGGCCAACAGCTTCTAAGCGGAAAGCGTTATTAATTTCTCTTAAGATACTGCCGAGTTTATTTATTGCCTTGGCTGCTTTTATTCATTTGACGGTGAATACTATCGGCTCTTCAGGTTTTGGTGCAGGCGCTTTATTCATGTGACGGTGAAAAAAGTTCCGGGCTGCTAAAATCATTTCCTGCTCTTATTTCATGTGACGATGAAGCAAGGCAGAAGAATACAGTTCAGGGCCTTTTGTTCATGTGACGCTGAGCAAGACATTCCTTCAAATTCGCTTACCTGTTGTGTTCTTTTGACGATGAACCGGCACGGAGCACAAATTCCGCTTATTACCTCCTGTTTCATTTAAAGATGAAACTTACGCGGGTACTGCCGCCTGCTCTGCTTATATCTGTTTTCATTTTGACGGTGAAACAGACTTGGGGCCCGGCATATTTGCTGAATCAGAAATATTTAAGCATGCCCTCGGAAAGGGAACCTTTGGCATGGTCTCATATAAGAATTGCAGGTAAAGCGCTTTTACCTGTTACTCCATAATTAAAGCATATTAAAGCATCAGCATACCAGGTATTTTAGAACACGGGCACCGAGGGAATCTTCGGGGGCCGTTTCGTACTTATATGCCTGCCGGTGTTTACAGCATTACGCCTATGAGTTCGGCAAAAATTAAAACCATACAGTATTCAATTTCAACAAACAATAATCCGATGATTCAATCCCTACTGTTTACGAGGCGATTTGGGCGTTCATCTGCAGATTCAGGCAACAGCCCGAATAAGTGGAGAAATATGCTTGTGCCGCTTTTGTTTGTTTTGGCTCTGTTTACCGGTAGCCAAAGCTACGGGCAAACTTACATTTCCCAGGAATTTGATACGCAGTTTGCTCCAATGGCTGATGGTGTGGCGGGTCCTGGCCCACGGGGCGATGCCAACACTATTCCTGCAAACAGCGCAGGAAACTGGACGCAAACGCGAACCGGTAAGCTTACAGTACCGGAATTGTATTCTACCGGTATTACCGGCGGCGCCAGGGATTTCTTAAGGATAACAGCGGTACCCGGCGGTACTTATGTCTGTAATGATTTTGAAGCCAATGGTTATATAAATGCCGCGGTAAGAAACACAACCAGCAGCCCGGTGGCAATCCCGAATTCAAGCAGCGGCAGCGGAACCTATGCAGCATGGTTTAACGACTATAATGCAAACGGAACCCAAAGCCGCCAGATTGAAACGCCGGCATTTAACTCTGTAGGCGGAACAGGCATACTTCGTTGCGGCTTTTATTATGTATACGGCGGGTCTGCCACGGCATGCAGTCTAATGGTTTCAACTGATAACGGGACTAACTGGACCTTTTTGTCTGCTTTAGGAGCAAGCACAGTTGCTGTCAGTGCATTTTCACAGAAATATATAGCTGTACCCAACAGCTACAGATCTGCGCAAATGAAGCTGGCCATTAAGATTACAGCTACTTACGGGTCTTATGACCTCTTTATAGATAAGTTTACTGTAGATGAGTACACTCCCGGCACCTTTACTGCAAAAGCAGGAAACGAAGGTTACAACCGCTGGAGCGCAGCGTGCGCATGGGTGGATGGTGTGGTTCCTACCACAAACGGTCTTGATAATGTTGTTGTACCATCAGGCACAACTATGATTTTAGATGCGGCAGCCTCGGTAAATAACCTTACTGTTTCAGGTTCGCTTAAAGCAAGTGCTGGTTCAGCAAAAACAATTACTGTGGGCGGTACTTTAACCGTAAATTCCGGTGGTGCTTTCGATTTGTTTCCAACCACTTCTACAACTACTACCAATGCCTGCTCGGCTGCTTCTTTATCTACAGCCGGTACAGCCAACCAAACTTACACTTTAAACAATGTGGTTAACGCGGGTACAATTACCGTATCTGCAGCAAGCACGGTTACAAACAACTTCAACGTAAACGGTAACATTGATAACACCGGCGGAACTTTTACGCTCAATCTTGGTTCTTCAACCCGTTTGACTTTAGGCGGTACCGCGGCTACTACAATCAGCGGCAACGGGCTTATCCTGAATACAATTACTGTTAACAATGCCGCAGGCGTAACCGCTAACGTTCCTATTACAACCAGGAGTACAACAGGCACAGCTCTTACCCTTACAGCGGGCAAGCTCAACATGGGTTCTAACCTGTTCTGGATGGATTACGCAGGTACGGGTTCAACTTACCCTGCTTCAGTTTCATCAGGCCTTACAGCCACTTCATATATTATTGGTAAGGTGCAGTACACACTGCCTGCAACAGCAGCTCAAAGCCGTACATTCCCTATTGGTGATGCAACAGGGTCGCGTAACATAAGTGTAAATACCTTAGCCACGGTTGCGGCAGGTACTACCATTGCCGCTGAAATTGTGGCAAAGTCAACAACTCCTACATTCACAACACCTGTCCAGGTGTTATTCGGTACCAGGGCTTATAAAATAACATCCTCGGTAACTAATCCTTTCATCTCAACCAGTACCATTGCTATCGGAGCAGGTGCTGAGGATGTGGCTACCATGAGCGGCAGCAATGCTGAACTTGTTATAGCATCCTCTTCAGCTGCCGATGGGCCTTATGCAAATTACGGAAGCACAGCTACCGGTACCTCTCCGCCTTCAGGCACCTTTACGCTTACAAGCAGCTTAACACCTGCCGCAATTACATCGGGAGCGTATTTTGCTATGGCAACCACATCTCTGCCGGCATTTATTTCTGCGGTAACAGTTGATAATACATTTAGCGCAACTGTGGTTCCATCTGCCACAAACCAAAACATACTGCACTTTGTAGTAAAAACAGGCGCAGCTACCAGGGGTACTTATACATTAACAGGCGTTACCCTGACAGGTAACAACCAGGTAGATGCCGATATAGCCAATGTGAAGCTTTGGTCTACTACAGGTGCTACTTATACCTCACCAACGCTGCTTAGCACAGGTACCATCACTTTCAGTGGCGGCACACCTGTTACGGGCGGCTTTGCAGGCGGTACCGCAACAATAACCGGTCTTACAAAAGCGCTTGCCACAGCAGCAGGAGCTACTACTGATTCGCATTTTTGGGTAACGTATGACATAGCAGCAACCACGGTTGGTTCAACCATAGGCGCACAGCTTGGGGTGGGGGCTCTTACAATTACAGCAGCAGGAGCAGCTACAGCTGCTGGCACACAGCCTTCTTCACTGCTAACGCCGAGTGCGAATCCCACCCGCACAATTGTGCTGCCAATGAGTTATTCAAGCGAGTCAGCAGCGCTAAGCGCAGGTCTTACAAATGGTGCAAATGCAGCATCGGGCAGCAGTGCCAATATGCTTGACATGGTTGTGAATATGGACAATTCAAACGGTCATACCGGAATTGTTAACGCAACTGTGTTTAGCTTTAACCTGGGCAGCGGTACTTATGCTACCACTACCCCGGGAGATATAACAGCAGCTAACCTTTATTACAGTGCCACACCTGATTTTGCGAGCCCTACCTTGTTTGGTACAAAGGCAACGCCTACAGGTAGTTATACCATAACCGGTACACAGGCACTTGCTAACGGGGCTAATTATTTCCGCTTGGTGTACACGCTAAGCACAAGTGCGGCTAACTACAACTTCCTGGGAGCCGAATTCTTAGGTGCTACGGTTAACGGGGCAGCGCAGGCTTACAGTTCAACACCATCTGTATACAGAACGGTGTACAATGCGCCGGCAGCCGTAACAGAGAATTTTGAAACCACAATTCCGAATGTAGGTTGGAGCCTGGGCACCAGTGGAGGCAATTATACCAATAACTGGGCTAATGCCACCTCTTCCAGCGCTCCAACTGTGTCGGTAGATGCTACCAATAATACAACGAGCACTAAATTTGCCAGGGTGGCCTATAATTCTTCTTTTGTTGGTACCGCTGATTTAATAAGCCCTTTGTTCGATGTTACAAATAAGGGTGCAAACCCGACTAATGTAACTTTTTGGTATTTCAGGGAATCAACAACATCATACCCGCTTGAGCATTTGGAGGTGTGGGCAGCAACCTCACCGCCGGTAGCTACGGCTGCGCTTACCGGTTCCACAAAAAACACGTTGTTGCGTGTAATTATGCACGCGGCTACGCTAACCACTTACCCTTCAGGCCTGCCTACAACGTCTGCAGCTAATAATGGTGTAACCCCTGCATTTAATAATGGTACCAACTCTACGTATACCGGAACTGAAACAGTAGGCTGGCACCAGTATACTGTAGCTATTCCGGCTACTATGAATTCTGGCTATATTGTTTTCAGGGTTAATACCATGGTAAACGGTGAAAACCATTATATTGATGAAGTTTCGATACCCTCTTACCCTCAGGTTGCCGCATTCAACCCGGCTTCCTTTACCCCGGAACAGGTAATAGGAGACGGTACTGTTTCACCAAATACAAACAATTCACAAATACTGAAGATACCTGTTGAGATGACAGGAGCTTCAGTTCCAATGACTGTTACCGCGTTTAACCTGAGCACAGCCGGTTCTGATCGCCTTAAAATAGGTGCAACCGATGCCGATATTACAAAGGCTCGTCTTTACTATACAGGTACTACGTCAACGTTTACCGGTATAACACAGACCGATGCAGTGCAGTTTGGTTCAGATGTAACGTCTAATAATACAACCACCGGCGCATTTACTATAACCGGTTCAAAGCAACTGCAATCAGGTACCAACTATTTCTGGCTCCTTTATGATATTCCTGCTCTTGCAACAAGTACAGATCCGGGAAGCGCAGGTTCAGTGCTTTCAAATAAGGTTGATGCGGAACTGACGAGCATTGCGCTTAACAGTGATCGCTTCAATAATAAGGTTCCTACCGTTACGGCGCCTGCAGGCAAACGCACGGTATTTATACCTATGGCAGTAACTTCAGCAGCTGTGAGCCAACTCAACGGCGGCACACAGGTTGCCCCGGGTGCTACAGGCGTGCAAACGTTGAAACTAACTGTTAACACTGCCGCCGGTGCTGCTGTTTCTGTATCGAGCGTTGTGTTCAACACAACATCTCTTACTAATGTAAGCGCTTTAGCTTCTGCCAGGCTGTATTACACAACGGCAAACACATTTTCTTCTGCAACCCAGTTCGGTTCAGCCGTTACATCGTTCACTTCTGCAACTGATTTTACTTTTACCTCGGTTGACGGTCAGAATCTGACAGCAGGAGCAAACTACTTCTGGCTTGTTTACGATGTTAAAGGAAGTGCGGTAACGTACAATACAATTGACGCATCACTTACCAAATTCGTTTTCGGCGGAACAGATTTTAACGCGGCTTCAACCCCCGCCGTTACCACACCTGACCCTACCGGATTCATACAGGTATTTACAAACACCCCGGCCGTAACAGAGCCTTTCGACGCAGCCATACCTAATTCAGGCTGGACCAGGTACGGAAGCTCAGGCAGCAGCTATTTATGGCAGAATATGGCCGCCAGTTCAGCTTCGGCTATTCACCCTACTATTGTAAATGATGCAACCGGGAGCACTGCCGGTAACGCAGCATTCTTTAACTCATACAGCTATACCAGCGGCTCAGTGGCAGATTTGGTTTCTCCTGTATTGGATATGACCAACCGCGGCTCTAATTCAGCAGCTTACAGTTTCTATATGTACCGCAGCAGCGCATATCCTACTAACAGGGATCAGCTGCAGGTTTGGTACAGCCCTACTGCTCCTACCTCAACTACAGTTACACCTTCAGGCGCAACTTTATTATACGTGGTTAACCTGAGCACAACCTTAACCGATATACAGTCAGGCCTTCCCGCTACTGCAGCTGAGAACAATGGTTATACCCCATTGGTAGCAGGCGCTGAATCTGTAGGATGGCACCAGTATACAGGCACATTGCCGGCCGCATTTACAGGTACAGGTTATGTGTACTTCAGGGGCTTATCAGGCTTTGGCGATAATATTTACCTTGATGAAATATTCCTTCCGAATTATGCGCCTGTAATGGCTTTCAGCTCGGCATCTACAACGCCAACGAATTCAGATATTGCTTTGGGGCTTACCAATGCAAGAATGCAGCAGATTAAAATATCTGTAACCGGTTCACGCAATCCTATTTCGCTGAGCTCGCTCACCCTGAGTACTTCCGGTACAACCGGCTCGGCCGACATTCTTAAAGCCAGGGTTTACTCTACAGGTAACAGCGCAACATTTGCAACAACCACCCAGTTCGGTGCGGAAACTGTCCAGACTGCAGGTGCCTTCCCGGCTTCTTTCACAGCTTCTGGTCCGGCCGCTCTTGTAGCAGGCGACAACTACTTCTGGGTTGTTTATGATGTTACTACTGCCGCAGGTTCAAACAACCATACGGTTGCGTCAACAGTTACAAACTATGTACTGAGCAGCGCACCAACAACCAATGCCACCCTTACAGGCGGTACTGCAAGCCGTACGCTTAAGACACCAATGACAGTTGTTTCATCGGCTTTAAGCTACCCGACTGCTGACCCGGTTCTTAAAGGTTCAACCGGTAATGTGATTGCCCTTTACGATTTACAAATGAGCACAGGCGCTTCTTTGGATCTTACAGCCATTACATTCAATACCACCGGTTCCGATGCGCCCACTACCGATGTTACTACAAGGACATTGGTTAGCACCGGTTCAAGCGCCACTTATAATGCAGGCACAGCCACCCAGTTCGGCACAAGCTTTACCTCTACGCCGATGGCGTTTACAGGAACTTATGCACTTTCTGCGGGTCATAACTACTTCTGGTTGCTGTACGACATTTCTGCATCAGCTGTAACCGGCGATATTGTTGCCGCTCGTCAAACTGTGGTTAAAATAAACGGCATCACTCCTGATCCTGTTTCATCTACGCAAACGCCAACCGGCACCCCACGCACAGTATTGCAATCTTATTGCTCAACTGCGTTACAGACCGTGCCTTGCAGCACTTCGGGTAACTACATCAAGTCGGTTTCATTAGCAGCCCCTGCTAATTCGCCGAGCACTGTAACTACCCTGAGCAACACGAACAGCAACTGCCCTGCAGGTTCTTCAGGTTACAGCTACTACCCTGTTAGTGTTACAACGGCTACACTTACTGCCGGTGTTACTTACACCATATCTGTAACGCCTTCAATGGCAGGACAGGTAATAGGCGTTTGGCTTGATGCTGACCGCAACGGTACTTACGCAGCTTCTGAGTTTACCTTGGTAAGCACTTCAACCACTGCCAACGGAACTGTTACAGCACCTATAACTGTACCTTCACTTGCATCGGCAGGCTATACCGGTATTCGTGTTCGTGTGGCAGCCGGTATTTCCGGTACCGATGCCTGTACTTCATTTGCTGAAGGCGAAACAGAAGAATACATTGTATCTGTTATTGCACCTGCAGCATGTCCGGGTACTCCGGTTGCCGGTACTATTACCGGTACATCTGATGGCTGCGCCGGTTTTGCACCTGTGTTTACTCTTTCAGGTCAGTCTACCGGCTATACCGGTACCACGCTTACCTTCCAGTGGCAAAGCTCAACCACTTCAGGTTCAGGCTTTACTAACGTTGGTACTAACAGCGCTACTTATACCGCCCCTTCTACCCTGACCGGCACCACATACTATAAAGTTGTGGCTACCTGTTCAACAGGCGGAACTTCAGCTGAAACTCCTGAATTTGCATACACTGTATCTGCTCCTGTTTACGCAGCTCTGCCATATACACAGAGCTTCGAAACCTGGGCTACATCCTGCGGAACTTCAAGCGCGCCGGCCTCATGGCGTAATAATACAGCCCTTACAGGTGATGCTTCATGGAGAAGGAACGATGATTTAACTGCCTGGACTGCCGCAACTGCAGGAACAGGTGCTTACTTCCCGTTTGCCAGCGAAGGCAGCAAATCGGCTCGTTTCCACTCAACAGCCACCTCGTCAGCATCAAACTTTGATTTGTACGTTAACCTGGGTACCAATGCTGTAATCAAGCGTTTCTCATTTGATTATAACAATGCCGACGGCGCAGATCAACTGGCTGTTTCAATTTCATCTACCGGTTCAGCGCCTTTCACCAGCCTTGGCACTTTCACCACTGCTGCTGACTGGACCACGCAATCAATACAAATACCGGCTTCATTCACCGGTAACGCAGTTGTTCGTTTTACAGCTACAGGCCAGTCGAACGCCGCCAACTCTACCGATATAGGACTTGATAACCTTCTTATAGAAGAATCTAACACCTGTACCGGCGCACCTACAGCAGGAACTGTAACTTATACCCCTCCTGCAAATCCTTGTTTAACAACCACCGCGGGAAGGACTTATTCTTTAAGTCTTCATGATTATTCAATTGCCGATGGTATTAGCATACAGTGGAGAAGGTCTACAAACGGTGGTGTTACATTCTCTGACCTGAGCGGTGAAACTTCTCCTATACTGAACGCCTTGGTTCCTTTGGGTTCTTCGCCTTCAAATGCGGTTACCTCTTACATTTTCAAAGCGGTGGTTACCTGTACTGCCAGCGGTCAAACTGATGAAATATCTCAGACCATCGTATCAAGCCCGCCTGTGTCAGGTACTATTACTGCCCCGGCAGGCGCTTGTATCGGCGCAACTGTAGCCCTTACTCCGGCAGGTTTCACAGCAGGCTTATCTTACCAGTGGGAGGTTTCTGCCACCGGTTCTGAAGGATGGACAAACGCTACCGGTACCGGTGCAACGTCTGCCACGTACACTGCTACTGTAGCCGGTACTATAAAGTACTACCGCATGACTACAACCTGCGGACTTAAATTCTCGGCTACCAATGTTGTGGCTGTTACACCCCTGGCGCCTACATACGCAACGCTTCCTTTCATAGAGAACTTCGAAACAACCTGGTCAAGCAGGTGTGCAACAAGGGAAATACCTAATGCTGCCTGGTCTCAGACTGCTCCCCTTGCTGTATCGGATCCCGGTGCTTCATGGAGGCGCGACGATGACGGAGCTTCTGCCGCATGGCCTAACAACAACGGTGTTTATACACCGGGCGGTTCAGTTGGCTCACACTCTGCCAGGTTTAACTCCTGGAATGCAGATGCCGGCAGTGCAGCTTCAATGTTCCTGTATTTAACCCTGCCGGGAACTGCTGTTAACAGGCAGTTATCGTTCGACTATATTAATACCAGCGGCACTGATGCATTGGTTGTTTCAACCTCTCTTGACGGCGGCGCTACCTGGTCTGATGTAGGTACTTACGGAGTAGCGGCAGCCTGGGAGGCTGAAGCTATGGGGCTTACCGGCATCACTTCAACTTCATTAATCATACGATTCGCTGCCACCAGCGATTATGGTACTACTGATATAGGTATCGACAATGTTGTTGTTGCTGAAGCATGTAACGGTGCCCAAGCCGGGTCTGTTCCTGCATCTGCATCTTATTGCGGTGCAGCCGTTCAGCTCATTGCTTCAAGCACTGCTTCGAAACCTTTATCTGCGGGTACAGGTATTGTTTACCAGTGGCAGAAACGTACATCAACAACTCCTGTAACCTGGACTGATGTAACCGATGGCACAGGTGCTAACACTATCACCTATACTACTCCTGCAGCTCTTACCGGTACAAACTTGTATCGTCTGAAAGTAACCTGTACAACGGGTAATGCCACAGCGTTCTCTGATGCTGTAACCGTTAGCCCGATATCTGTAACGCCTGCAACCGTAACCAGCTCTGTTGTTTACCAAATGAGCTTCGAAGATGCCTGGCTTACCGGCTGTAATACCGGCGACAGGCCTGCGACTAACTGGTCTCAATCTGCCCCGGCATTCTCTACAGATCCTGATGCTTCATGGCGTCGCGATGATGATGTTACTTCTGCTCCATGGAATAATGCTTTCGGTAACTATACGCCTACAGGTTCTGTTGGCAGCCGTTCTGCAAGGTTCCATAGCTATGGTGTAACCCCTGCCGGTTCTGCTTCACTGCTCCTGCACTTAAACCTGACTTCAGGCGGTGCTGTTAACAGGCTGCTTACATTTGATTATATCAACAACGGCGGTACCGACACTATGAAAGTTTACGGTTCAACCGATGGCGGCACCAACTTTACCCTGCTTGCCAAATACGGTTCAATAACCACCTGGACTACACAAACAATAGCCCTGAACGGTATTAACGCAGCTGATTACGTGCTTAGCTTTACAGCTACAGGTTTGCAGTTCTCTTCTGATATAGGTCTTGATAATGTTACTGTTTCTCAGGAATGTTCAGGCACTATTACGGCAGGCAGCGTACCAGCTTCTGCTTACTTCTGCTCTGCATCATCTGCTGCAACATTTACAGCTTCAAACACTGCCTCTCAGCCGCTTTCAGTAGGCTTGGGCATCACTTACCAGTGGCAAAAACTTACTTCAACTTCACCTGATGTTTGGAGCGATGTTACCACCGGCTCAGGCGGAACAACTTTAACCTACACCACGCCCACAACAGGGCAGGTTGGCGGCTATCGTTTAAAAGTAATGTGCTCTTCAGGCTCAGTAGCTTATTCATCTGTAGTGAACGTAATTTCTGCTGTATCTGTAACGCCTGCAAGTCTTCCTTTCACCGAAACATTTGAACAGGACTGGACCAGCTTATGCTACTCTAAAGAAGTACCAACCTCTTCATGGCGCCAAACCGCCCCTAATTTTGCAACGGATGCTGACGCTTCCTGGCGCAGGGACGATGATGGTGCAAGCGCCGGATGGGGTTCAACCACTTCCGGTACATACTCACCGGTATCTTCACAGGGCTCACATTCTGCCAGGTTCCATACCTGGCTGGCCACGGAACCAAACTCTGCCAGCCTTGATCTCTACGTTGATTTCACTAACGCGGCAACTCGTACACTTGTATTTGATTGGATAAACCCGACCGGTACAGATGTTCTTGATCTGCTTGTTTCAACCGACGGCGGTACCACTTTCTCGAATCCTTCAGGCGGAGCTGTTCATTTAACAACTTCAGGTTCATGGGCTTCTAAGACAGTAATGCTGACCGGTTATAACAACCCAAGTGTAATACTCCGCTTTAAAGCTGTCAGCGATTTTGGTGACGACGACATCGGCCTTGATAACATCCGCATTACGCAGCCTAACTTCTGCGCGGGTACACCAACAGCCGGTACAGTTGCATCTCAGACTTTCTGCTCAGGCGGAACGGCTACTTTCACTGCAGCAGGCGCTACTGATAATACATCAGCATCAGGTATTTCTTACCAATGGAGCACTTCTTCAACCGTTGACGGTACTTATACCGACATAACCGGGGCAACTTCAGTTACTTATACCACGGGCGTTCTTACTGCTCCTGCATTCTATAAGTTTAAAGTAACCTGTCTTGCTTCTTCCGCGTCTTCAACTTCTTCTGCTGCAGCGCTTACCATGAATCCTTACTACCAGTGTTACTGCGGCCCGGGTGCTGTGGCGCCTAACAACACGGCACTGCACAGCACAGCCTGTGCAAGCAGTAACAACATAAGCGCGGTAAGCATTTCTGCAAACAGCTTCTCGTCAACTTCTGCATGTGGCTCAGCAAGCGGTACAGCGTTCACTCGTTACGCACCTGCCGGTACACTAACCACTACCCTGTATAAAGGCAGCAGCTATTCGTTCAATGTTACTACCACCCGTTCAGGCCAATACATTGGTCTTTGGATTGACTACAACCAGAACAACAGCTTCGAAGCAAGCGAATACGTTTCTGTTGCAGCAGGTAACAACATTGCCGGCCAGGTAAGCACTGCAACTGTTAACGTACCTTCCGGCGCGGTTTCAGGTATTACAGGTGTACGTGTTAGAAGCTCTAACACTGTATTCACCGGCTCATCGGCCTGTGCAACTTTCGCCACCGGTGAAACAGAAGATTATGCCTTCACTTTGGCTGATCTTCCTGCATGTCCCGCACCTGATAACTTCGTATCGTCTGCCGTTACTTACAATTCTGCCACCCTTACATGGGCTGCCGGAATGAATGAGATTGGCGGATATGATTTGCAGTATCGCTACAGCACAAACAATACCTGGATCAACCTGCCTCACCAAGGCACGGGCGTAACAACCTTTACCGGTACATTTAACTCAGGTTCATGTGTGCTTGTACGTGTTCGCTCATACTGCTTAGGCGGTGCCGGTGAATGGTCTGCCCCAATTACGTTCTGCACAAGCCCGGCATTTGATGAGCCTTGCGGTGCAACAGCTGTTACTATTACTAATGGAGCAGGCTGCAGCTACTCAGCTTATACCAATGCCAGCGCAACAAGCGGAAGCCAGGGCAACGTAAGCTGCCTGAGCACACCGTCTAACTGGAGCCGTGACGTTTGGTTTACCACTACTGTTCCTGCTAACGGAACTATAGCAATAGACGTTCGCAGCTCACTGGGTATGGTTGTTCAGCTGTTAACAGCTGCCAACTGTAACGGTACTTTCAGCGCCGTAACTACAGGCACAGGCAGCAGCTGCAGCAATGCAACAGTACCTTACCTGTACCGTTCAGGCATGACTCCCGGTACCCAGGTTTACATACGTGTATCTCGCCAGGGTGCATCTAATGCAGGTGGTGACTTCACAATGTGTGTTACCGACGGGCTTTACTGGATTGGTGCAAGCAGCAGCAGCTGGAACACCGGAAGCAACTGGATGGGTAATACCGTTCCAAGTTCTTCGGCTACCCCTTCAATTCCTCAAATTACAGGAACAGCAAGGTTTACGCCTGTAATTACCGGCTCAACGCAGGCTTCTTCGCTGTTGATTAAAACAGGCGCTCAGCTTGCTGTTAACGCACCGCTTTCAATATCAGGCAACGTGGTTAATAACGGTACTGTTTCAGGTACCGGCGCATTAATATTCTCAGGCACAGCTTCTCAGCAGTTATTAACCACTGTTTCGCCGCTTGCACTCGGAGATATTATTGTGAGCGCGTCTGCAGGTACCACAGTTAAACAAACCGGACCTGTAAAAATCACAGGCTCACTGAATGTAAACTCAGGTACTTATGATATGAACAGCCAGTCTTTCACGCTTGTATCTACCGCAACCGCAACAGCACGCATAGCCGCTCCTGCCAACCCTATTGCAAATGCTAACAACGTAACTGTTCAGCGTTATATACCGGCAGGCAATACTGCAGGTTCTTATAACTTCCTGGGTACTACTTTAAGCGGCAAAACAATTGCTTCTTACATGACTGCAGGTATTCAGACACTTGGTTTCCCTGATGCTACTTACCCTGCTGAGAATCCATCAGTTTGGTTCTTTGATCCGTTGCAAAGCGGTAACGCTTACCAGGGCTGGTATGCTGCCACCGGCAGCGCTAACACGGTTAATCCGGGTTCAGGCGTTCGTCTTTGGGTTCCGGGTGCGTTCCAACGCGCCGTGGGTGCTATATCGCTTACGGGTACTATTACACAGGGCAACCTTGTAAAACCACTCAGCTATAACGCAGGCTCAGGCTTTAACCTTGTAGCTAACCCTTACCCAAGCGAAATTGACTGGGATCTTGTATCGGCTTCTGACCGCAGCAATGTGGATGCAGCTGTATGGATATATCGCTACAACCTGCGTGCTTATTCAAGCTATGTAGGTGGTATAGGTGTTAACGGCGGCAGCAGGTACCTTGCTTCTTCACAAGGCTTCTTTGTAAACACTTCAGCTGCTTCTCCTTCACTTACTTTCAAAGAGAGCATCAAAACAGATGTTAACCCCGCATTGCTTCGTACCTCACCTTCTGACGCGCAATTGTTACGTATAGAAATGAGCGCGGTTCGCGGCGGTACTCCTTATTCTGACGAAATAGTTGTTCGCCTGCATAACAGCGCAACCAAAGGTTTCGACCGTAACCTGGATGCACGCAAAATGGTAAACACCAATTTGAACCTGAGCACAATTGCAGAAGGCAACACACGTATGGCTATAAACGCTATACCTGTACCTGCCCGCAGCGAGAGCATAGCACTGGTTGCTTCTGCTGAAGCAGGAACCGCTAAACTAAGCTTCTCTGAGCTTGAAAGCCTGCCGGAAGGCATGCAGGTTTACCTGAAGGATAACTTCCTGAATTCGCTCACCGCGGTGAACAGCGGCAGCGTGTACAGCTTCAGCATAACAGCTAACCCTGCTTCTGCCGGAGAAGGCCGTTTTGAAATCGTGTTTATGCCTGCAGGTGTAACCGGTTTACAAACAAAATCAGGTATGGCTTCTTTCAGCGCATTCCCTAACCCGACTGCCGGTAAAGACCTTCATGTGTCTTTCTCAGGCTTCGATAAGGAAACCGTAGCTGTAAGCATTACCGATGTTCTTGGTAAAGAAGTGTTCAGCACCACGCTGCAGGGCGCAACCAACGAGATGATTACCAAATCTCTCCCTGTTGATCTTGCAAGCGGTGTGTACACCATTACCGGCAGCACCGACAAAATGCGCATGACTCAAAAACTTACCGTAACAAGGTAGTTTTCTGACGGCATCCATATTTATTGAAAAGACCGCCTTTGGGCGGTCTTTTTGCGTTCAGGGGTTTTGGAACCGGCTTTGGCAGCCCTGTTTCCGCTGCATGCATGGCCGCAACTTGTATCCCGAACATGCCGGGCACTTAAGGCTTCCCTCTAAGGCGCAGTTACATTTGTATCGGGCATTTATCAGGGCCCGATACATCTGTATGCCTATAAAATTTAAACAACATCCGCATCAGCAGCAACGGGAAGAAAGGAAAGAGAGCCCTGAAGAGCTTTTTTTAAGATTGCGCATCCGTAGCGCGGTTAGCAATGCCGCCACCGAATATTTTAACTGCCATCTCAGCTTCGCAAACACCGAGCAGCTTTCCAAAACAACCGGCTACAGCCCCTCTGAAATAGAAAACTCAATCGGTGATCTGCAATCGCGTATCAGCTCCGATAATTTCCGAGCCCTCACGGCTAATGTTATTCAATCGGTATACCTGAATGCCACAATAGGAAAAAGTGCGCAGGCTGCTAAGCTTTGGATGCAGATTGTTGAAAGTTGGAGCCCGCTTCCTGCCCATATTCCGCCGCCTGTTCCTGATAATATTACCATAAAATTCGGGGCAGGCATGGAGTATATGAATAAGCTGAACCATAATAATGAATACAATGAGAATCCGGCCACGGGCGCTGACTATAATAGCGATGTTGATAGTAATACTGCTTTCGGCGCATGCAGCTCAAACAGTGATACCCTTGCCTCGGTCTCTACAGAGCAGGTCGAATTAGCCTCAGCTACTCAATCATCAGACAATGCCACTAACACCGGTAACTCTACGTTTATACCGGAAAAAGAGTTGGTACCCGGTATAGGTATTCAGACGTCATTCAGCGAAAACAAAAATAATGCAGCGGCTTCAGCACAAACCGGTAATACGCAGGTTGCAGATACCGGTCATTTTCCTGTTCAGGCAACCCCCGCTTTCGGAAACGGCGGTATTTCCGATCCGGTTAATAATCCTGTTTCAACGCATTCCGCTCAAAATGCAGCTTCCCATGCTGCTGAATCTTCCCGGTCAGAACCTTCTGTAACCGAAAATTCCGTTTACCATGGTAAGGCCCCGCGAAAACACATGTCAGTTTATAATTTCAACAAGGGCAATCGCCGTTTCCGGCGGTATGGCTGATGGCCGATGCAAAAAACAGGACCATGGATGCATTGTTTCCTGGGGGCTTAACCGTTTAACGTAGTATATTCTTATTCCGAATTCATATTAATTGGCTTCCCCCTTAAGCTTTCTTCCTTCAGAATGCGATCATGCAGCATTTTAATGGTTCCGGGGTTAAAGCTCCTGCCCCTTCTTGTCAGGTATCCGCCTGTGTTCAGCTCGGCGGCAATCGCCCTGTAGCTCATACCCTTTTCCCGGTATATGCTGATTAGCTTAGCCGCCTGTATATTGGCTTTATGGGTCCGGGCGTTCAGGATGCGGGCTTCGAGGCCCTTTTTCCTGGCTTCGGGGCTCAGGTTTGCGGGTGTTCCGGGAATCCAGCCGCCGCGTTCTTTTTTGGCGGTTAAAGCGGCCTTGGTACGTGCCGAAATAAGCTCACGCTCATGTTGCGCAAGGGCCGCAAAAATACCGATGGTAAGGGTATTGGCCTGGGGCATATCGGCACAGGCAAAATCAACGCCGCTGTCGCGCAGGGTGAGTATAAAGCCTGCATTTCGGCTGAGCCTGTCGAGCTTTGCAATAATAAGCACGGCCTTGTGTCTTCTTGCGAATGCAATGGCTTCGGCCAGTTTCGGCCTGCTGTTGCTGCTGCCGCTTTCCGTTTCGGTAAATTCTGCCCCGGGTACTGCGCTGCTCTTCAGGAAAGCATGCACGGCAGCCCGTTGCGCTTCCAGGCCCAGGCCCGATGCGCCCTGCCTGGCTGTGGATACCCGGTAATAGGCAACATAGGTTTTCTGTTCTGCGGGGTCCATGTTTAATGCGGTGATACCTGTGTCTTTTGCAATCAGGCACCAATATCAGCAAATAATGCCGGTTGTTAAATTACATAAAGGGTATGATATAACCTTTATGCATATTTGTGCAGGCAGGTTTTGCATGTCGGGCACGCATTCCATTGCATTTTTTCAGGTCCTTAGTTTACCTTTACTACCATTATCACCTTATTTTAACAGAACCATCCCGGCGTTTTGCCCAGTTGGATGTTCTGAAAACATTCTGCCATTGGAATCAACTAAATCTATTAAGCGTTTTGCCATAAGGCCGGGCGCTGTGCGTGAAATACCGGCAAGGCTGAAGTCAATATTTACTGACAGGGCATTTTTAGTGTCGATCTTGGGCGGGCTTATATATTTAGCGGTAATACATTATGCCGGGTATGCGCACCTGAACCCTGAATCTTATACAGACCGTGACGATGGTCTGATTAGTTACAGCCATGCCGTAAACCTGTTAAAAAACGGGTTTATAGGCGTTTCACCATCCGGCGGCAGGGTAGAAGGGTACAGCACCACGGGCTTGTTCATAAGCCATTTATTGGCAGCATCAGCGGGAATAAGCTATCATAAATATACTGTGCTGCAAACATGGGCGGGTATTTTCCTGTTCGGCTTCCTGTTCGTAAAGTTGTTCGGGAGAAGATACATGATCGGCCTGGCATTAGCCTTACCTTCGGCATACCTCTACTGCTTTGCCGACAGGTTCCTACAATGGCATGGGGCCGGTCTTGAAAACGCCCTGAACGAAGCCGTTTTTCTGGCCCTGCTTTGGGCTATGCTGCAATATGTTAAAAAGGAAACAAGCGCCTGGCTGGCGCCCCTGCTGGTGTTTGCATGCTTTACCCGCATGGAAAACATAATTTATATAGCCCCCCTTTGCCTGCTGCTGCTGTTTTATGTGCTCGAAGGCAAACCGGGCGTATGGCTGAGCGGGAGAGTAAGCAAAAGTCTTATACTGCAGTTGTTTCTTGCTGCAGGCGCTGTACTGCTTATTAATATTTGGAGATATTGGTATTTCGGCTCTTTTGAGCCTAATTCATCGGCCGCTCAGGATATTTCAATAGGCTATAACATACACCGCGTGCTTGCTTTGGATCCTGAGTACCTGGCATCCTGCCGCGATTATTTCGGGCAGGTAGCAGGCTATAACCTGGGCTGGGTATGGCTTGCCGTGCTGCCCCTTGCCGTAATCGGCAGCCCCGGAATAAACAGCCGTTTCGTACTTTCCTTTGCGGCAGTGCTTACAGGCATGGCATTGGTGCACGTCTTCGTATTTCATACCGGCAGGCTTGATATTTGCCGGTATGCAAGCCACATAGGCCCGGTTTCTGTTTCGGCGGCATTTTTCATAATGGCAGATCTCAAACGGGAGAACCTGCTTAAAATACTGCCGGTCATTCCTGTTGTGTTTATAGCTTTCGTGTTTGCGCTGTACTTAAATATAAATTCTAAAAACGATCTCTGCTGCCCCGCCGAGGGTTTCGATGCCATAAAGCAGGGTTTCATGAACGAAGCCGGGAAACAGCAGATATACAGGCCCTCCATATCAAACCCTGATTTAGGTTGGCTATCCATCGACAAGCAGTTTAACATTCTCGACTTGGGTATTTTGGGAAGCCCCGAGCTGGGCTCAATGAACAAGCACTTCTTCCTGAAAAAGGGGTATTTCCTAAACCTCTACGCCCCCGACCTTATTGAAGCGCATGCCGACTGGATAAGAGGCTATGACTGGCTTTTTGCCGACCAGGATTTCGCGCAGCTTTATGAGCCCGTATCCAGGGTCTTTCTTCCCGGGGCTGATACCAATCAGCTGCCTGCCGCAGGCATGTATGTTAGGAAAGCCATGAAGGCCGGCAGCGGGACACCTGAGCGCAAATTTTACGAGCACCTTGAGCATTTACGTGCAACGCAGGCCGCAGGTGACGAATGGCTTAAAGCATTACAGGCCGAGCTGGGCACCATACCCGTATCGGCAAGGCCGGAGCAGCTGGCTTATATAGTAAGAAACCTGTTCAGGTACCTGCCCGAGTTAAGGGAATTAGGTGTTACAGGCGATGTATTGTCCGTCTTTAACCCATATAAGGCTAAACCTTATGCTGAAATAATGCTTACCGCGTATAAAACCCGGGGCTGGAATAAGGCACTGGTTAAATACCTGATTCTTGAGCAAATACGAAACAGGTTCAATATGCCGGGGCTCAACAGCCTGGCCGATTTAAGCAGCCCGGAAGCTGTTGTAAAGGGTATTGAACCCAAAGAAACCAACGGGTTCAGGTTCTATATAAAAGACAGCACCATGGTGCTTATAAGGCCCCTTGAAGCAGATACTGCGTATGACACCAAGTTTTATGTGCACGTATTCCCTACAGATACCGCAGCTATGCCCACTGTCCTGCGAAAACGCGGATCAACGGGTGCCGATTTTAAATTCGATATCTTCCGGGTAACAATAGGCGACCGGGAAATGGCGCTGGTGCCACTCCCCGCCTGGCCAATTGACCATTTAAATATAGGCCAGTATGATGAAAAGGGAGCTAAGTGGCATGGGCATTTACAGCTGAGGTAAAGGTATGATTAAGCCTCTGAACTGGCGGGTTTGGCCTGTTAATTTACATAAACCTCCGTTTGTAAAACTTAACGGGCTTGAAAAATAAAAAAGACCCCGATTTATGCCGGGGTCTTTTATGAATTATGCGCTTGGCCTATATGCTGCCAAGGTGCATGGCATCGTCCCATTGGTGGTCTACGTGGAAGAGGCCTATGCGATGGTTTTTGTCAATATTATAGCCGCTCTTGTAAGGGTCCATGTACGGAACGGTAAAGCGATAGGCTTCGGTTACGCGGTCTATACCTTCCTGGTTATGCAGCTGCAGCACAAGGTCTATATGGTAATCTCCCTTGGCAAGGAAAGTGGGGGCCACCACGCAGCTTACTTCGCTTACGCCCATGGGCAGTTTATAAATTTTGCCGTGCACCGAACCTGAATCAATAAGGACCAGGTTTTGAATATCATCGGCAATAATAAACTGGGTGCCTACGCGCGCGCCTTCCTCGTAGCTCTGTATGGTGAATACAGCCTGGAAAGGCATAGTGGCATCAAGGAATTCAGGATTAACGCCATCAGGCGTGATAATGCGGAAATCAATGATTTTGGCAATCAGGCTCAGGTTAGAGTCGCGCTTCCGATCTGCAATGGACAAGCCCGCACCAATCTGGCCCTTATTTTCAAGGTATTTCTCAATACCTTTTTCAATATCGCCGGTGAACTTCATGGTGCCTTTCTCCATAACAATAGCCCTGTTGCACAGGGCGCGAACAGCGGCCAGCTGGTGGCTTACAAAAAGTACGGTGCGGCCCTGTCCGGCTACCTCGCCCATTTTGCCCAGGCACTTCTTTTGGAAGTCGGCATCGCCTACGGCGAGCACTTCATCCACAATAAGTATTTCAGGGTCAAGGTGTGCTGCTACGGCAAAAGCGAGGCGCACATACATGCCCGATGAGTAACGCTTAACGGGAGTATCAATAAAGCGCTCAACACCGCTGAAATCAACTATCTCATCGAATTTCCTTACGATTTCGTTCTTGGTCATACCAAGTATGGCGCCGTTCAGGAAAATGTTTTCTCGCCCGCTCAGGTCAGGGTGGAAACCGGTACCTACTTCGAGCAGGCTCGCAATGCGGCCGCGTACCTTAATGCTGCCCGATGTAGGCAATGTTACGCGGCTAAGTATCTTAAGAAGGGTGCTTTTACCTGCGCCGTTCTTACCGATAATGCCTATGGCCTCACCTGATTTAATATCAAAGCTGACGTCCCTGAGGGCCCAGAATTCGTTAATGTCGGCTACTTCAGCGGGCTTAACATGCCCGCCTACCTTAATTTTTGAAAACGGGTCTTCTTTGCCTTTCTTCCTGGCCCAATACCTGTTCCACTCACTAACCAGCGATCCTGTGCCTATTGCGCCCAATCGGTAACGCTTGCTCACATTCTCTGCTCTGATAACTACATGCGACATATAAATAATTCAGTAAGGCTCAGATAACGTCCATGAAAGTTTTCTCGGACTTATTAAACATAATAACGCCGACAAACAGTATAGCCAATGAGCAAATTGAACTGTAGGCAAAATACCCCCAGTTAACCATTCCCACATCAAAAATGCCGATGCGGAAGCTTTCCAACAGGTAAGAAACCGGGTTTAAAACAATAACCTGTTTGCTGAAGCTGCCATCTTTCAGGAATTTGAGAGAGTATATAACAGGCGAGGCATACATAAGCAGTTGTATGGCAAATGTAGCCACATAAATAAGATCGCGGAAACGGGTTGTAAGTGAGCTTACAATAAGCCCCAAGCCCAGGCCGAGCGCGCCGGTAAGAAACAATATAACCGGCAGCATGAGCGTGAATGCATTAAAGTGCAGCGTTATTTTGCCCATAACAACATACCATACCAGCATTACTAAAAAAACGCCGAATTGTATGCCGAAGTTAAGCAGGTTAATAAGCAGGGTACCCAAAGGGCTTATAAGCCTTGGGAAATACACTTTGCCGAAGAGCGATGCATTGAGGGTAAAGGTTGCGCCGCCTTTTGTAAAACAGGTAGAGAAAAAGGTCCAGAGGGTAAGACCGGCCATGTAAAAGAGGGCGCTTGGAATACCATCGGTTGGTATGTGTGCAACCCTGCCGAATACGAACATAAATATTACCGTTGTGAGCACCGGCTGCAGAACAAACCACAGCGGGCCTAAAACGGTCTGTTTGTAAACGGCCACAAAATCGCGGCGAACGAACATGCGGAGCAAATCCCGGTAGCTCCAAATTTCTTTAAAAGGGATATTAAACCATGAGGGATTCGGTTTAATTTCAATATCCCACTTTTCGGCCGCCTCTGTTTCCCGGGCGGCTATACTACTGTCAGCGTTTGTCATTAATTTCCTTTCGGCAGGCAAAGATAGTATTATTTAACTAAAATGTATATCACAGTATGCGAAGCTTACGGTACACCCGTTCGTTATTTCTGATAATCAACACATTATATAAACCAGGTAACAATTCAGAAACATCAACACGATTGCTTGCCGCATTGGCCGGTAATTCGGCATTGAGTACTTGCCTGCCTGTGAGATCGTAAATCTCCAGGCTTACCCCGTCTTCAGCATTGCTGATAAAGAGCTCGCCGCGGGCAGGGTTGGGGTAAATGCCGGGTTTTATGTTGGCTGATTCCTTATCGAAATTCACATGTCTTAGTCCGGAGAACATGTAAGTGCCGTTAATATCTGTCTGGCGTAAGCGGTAGTAAACAGTACCGGCAGGCGAATCGGTAAAATTATCGGTAAAGCTGTATGCTTTCAGGCCGGTATTATTACCGCCTGCGGCTACCTTACCCACCTGCTCAAATGTTACGCCGTCGAAACTGCGCTCTACCATGAACCATGCGGCATCCTGCTCGCTCGTGGTTGTCCATTTCAGCGAAACGCTGTTTTGCTTACGTACAGCATCGAAGGAGAGAAAGGTTACAGGTAAGGGGAAATCATCGCCGCCGAGTGTTATCCTGCTGAAATCAGGAATGGTTTCGGCGTTTGTGAACACATTGCCTGCAGTTGTGCCGCTGTATGCCACCCAGCCGGGATTAGGGGTGTTATAAGGCAGCGCAGCGCGATATACCTTGGTAAGCCCGCCTGCGGTAAAGCCGTTAAGCTCGGCATCCATATAAGTGAATGTAACAATGGCATCTTTGGCCCCTGTGTTGCCCGGCTCAATATCATAGTAGCGGGCAATGCTGCGGCCATACGGCGACCTGTTGTTAGCCGACAACGTTTTACCCGCAGGCATGGTTACCCGTGTAACGGTTGTTCCGTTGCCCATAGCCGTGGTGCCTGCATTAAGTGTAAGTCCCATGCCTGTATTATAAACAGTGCTTGTTGAAGCCATATCGCGGGTGGTTCTTACAGAACCTATAACGCGGGATGAATTGGCATTGCTTTCCGTTACCACCGAGGTGGCCGATATGTCGATAATACCTGTAGTATCAACCAGTAAGCCATTGGTGGTGCTTATGTTCCCGTTAACGGTTAAGTCGCCGACAATAGTGGCCGTGCCGGAAGCCGTGCGGTTCATGCTCAGCGCTGCCAATGTATGATTGGCAGCGCTGCTTTGGTCGAAGCTGAAAGAGCCAAGAGGGCCCGTGCCGCCTATACTGAGCACAGATGATGAAGAGCCTGCAAGCGTACCCGTTCCGCTTATTGAGGTTGCGTTCAACTCCAGCGTATTGCCGTTAAGAGCCAGCAAACCATCGTTGGTCACTACACCGGTAAAGCGTGCATTGCTGCCCAGCAATACTGTTGCGGCGCTGTTAGTAATGCTGAGGTTGTTAATCCTGTTGCTTGTTCCGGGCGTGCTTGCGGCATCGAGGTTGAGCATATAAGCGCTGCCGCCTGTAAACAGTAAATTGGATGCGGCAGAACCACGAAGATAACCTGAGCCTGTGTTGGCGCTGCCGTCGAGATACAGGGTAAAGCTGCCTAAATTCAGGTTACCGGCCGTAAGCGCCTGTGTGCCGCTGATATGCAAATCTGAACCGAGGGCGATATTGCTGCCTGTGCCGTAATTTACTGTAAAGTCGTGCAGCGTCATTTCAGAAGAAGTACCGCCAAAGGTAAGCACCATGCCTGCCGAACCTGCATTAAGCACCAAATCTGATGCGGAAGAGCCTCTCAGGGAGCCTGTGCCTGCATAGGTTATGGGCGCAGTCATGGTAAGCTTCTTACCGCTGAGGTCTAAGATGCTGCCGGTGGCCAGGCTGATGCCGCCGCTGTACAGGTTATTGCTGATACCCACATAACCACCGGTACGGGTAACGGCCATGGTTTTAATAAAATTACTAGTACCCTCTGTGCTGTTATCCAGCGGGAGCGTCAGGGCTCCGGTACCTGATATGTTCAGCGCCGCGTTGGCAGAGCCTGTAAGCTGGCCTGTGCCGCTTATGCTTCCGCTAAGGCCAAGAGTTTTATCGTTAAGGGCAATGTTGCCGGTTAAGGCCAGGGTGCCTGATATGTTCGCGTTACCGCCAAGGCTTACAACAGCTGCTGCATTCCCTGTGCTGAAATTGCTGAACAGGTTGGTGGTTCCCGGTGTTGACTGGTCAGGCGTAAAGGTGGCCGATGCCGCCGATGCCCCGAAAACAACCTGGGAAGAGCCGGAGCCCTTTACCGTTCCGGAACCGCTGAGGATGCCGTTTATGTTCAGTACATTGCTGCCTATGCCCAAAATGCCGCTGGTAAGAGTAAGCGATGTTCCTGCATAAACATCGCTGCTCAAGCCTATCGGGTTGGTGCCGCCGGGGTTTATTACCAGGTTCCTGATGGTTTTGTCGGCAGTGCTGCCGCTCATTTTCAGGGTTGCACCGGAGCTGCCCGATGCAAAAGTTACATCTGACGTTGCTGAACCTTTAATATAGCCGGAGCCATAAGCAGCCGGGCCGGATACAGTAAGCTTCTGCCCGTTAAGATCGAGCACCGAGGCTGAGAGGCTTAAGCCGCTGCTGCCGGTTACAAGATCATAACCCATGGTAACGGTGCCGTTGCGCGATAGGTTCAGGGTACGGAACATATTGCTGCTGCCGGGCGTTGTGGCATCGGGGTAAAGGGTGTAAGAACCAGTACCGCTGAGGCTTAAATCAGAAGTCGATGAGCCCCTGATTTTACCGGTACCCGCTATGGTGCCGCCCATGCTGAACGCGTTGCCGTTCAATATCACGGTACCTGAGGTAAGGGCTGCTGAACCGGATATGCTCAGGTTGCTCCCCAGCGTTACGGTGCCGCCGCTGCGATTCAAATTAAGGCTGTTCAGGCTGCTTGTGGCTGTAGATGTGGGATCAAACGCAAGAACGCCAAGATCTCCGCTGCCGGTAATGCTGAGCACCGATGTCGATGATCCGCGCAGGTATCCGCCTGAGGTGGTTGCAGTGCCTGTAAGATTCAGGGTATTGCTGCTTAAAACAAAAGCCCCGCTGCTTAAATCAAGGTTACCGTTTACTGTAAGGGCGCCGCCCAGGGTAACACTGCCGGTGCTTCCCTTGGCTATGCTTAAGTTGCGCAGCACATTAGTGGTGCCGGGTGTACCCTGGTTAAGTCTGAAACTGCCGAATGCACCACTGCCGCCAATGGTTATATCTGATACAGCCGAGCCTGTAATCTGGCCGGTTCCGGTTCCGGCGGTGCCGTTTAATGTAAGCGCATTGCCGTTGAGCACCAGGTTGCCTGATGTGAGGTTCATTTGGTTTTGTACAACAACATCGCTGAGGAGGGTAACATCATTACCTGCACCCCTTGCCACTGTGAAATTTTGCAGGGTATTAGCCCCGGGTGTTTCATCGAAAATAAGGTTGCTGAAAGCCCCGCTGCCGGTAATGCTGAGATTAGATATCGATGAGCCGCGCAGCTTACCCGCCCCGGCAAAGCTGCCGCCCAAAGTAAGCGTATTGCTGCCTATGCCAAACCATCCGTCGGTTACGGTAAGGGTATTGCTTACTGTAAGATCGCTGGTAAGGGTTACGCTGCCGGTGGCACCTCTGGAAAAGCTGAAGGAGCCCAGGGTATTATAAATGCTGCCCGTAGGATCGAAACCTATGCTTCCGAAGGGGCCGGTACCTATAATGTTCAGGTTAGAGCCCGATGTAAGGCGCAGGTACCCGTCTGTAGCTTCAGAAGTGCCGCTCAGGGTAAGCACCTGCCCGTTAAGGTCAAACTTGCCGTTACGAAGAATAATACGGCCGGTAGAGGTAATGGGGCTTCCCATACGTACCACGCCGGAGCGGTTAATCACCAGGCTGTCTACGGTTTCATAGCCGGTTGCAAAACTGAGCGGAGATTCAGCATCGCCGGATCCGCCGAGCACCAACGATGCGCCGCCCTCTGATTTCAGGAAACCCGAAGCAGACTGCTGCAGGTTGCCTTTTATGCTCAGGGTGCTGTTACGCATATTCAGGGTACCGGCAGTAAGGGTAAGCCTGCCCGATATAATAAAGTCGCTATCGAACTTAAGTTCCTGGCCGGGGGCATTAAAAGCCAGCCTGCTTATGGTTACGCCCCCGCCCGGCGTGGTGAAGGTGAGCGGCCTGAATATGTTTACCGTTTCGTTATACACGCCGGGAATAATGCTTACAAGGGCGCCGTCGGCGGCCAGCTTCAGGGCTCTGCTTAATTTGCAGCCCGGCCACATTTCAACGGCATCGAGCACTATGCCTGTGGATGTGGTATCCATTTCGCCGCCGCCTGAGAATATGGCTTTGGCAATATGGGCATCGGTACCGGAGGCTTTAACAAGCTTAACGCGGCCGTTAATGGTGGTGGCCGGGTAATTCTGGCCACCCACCACATTAATGGTACCGCCGGGCAGGGTCATGCTTACTGCCTTGGTAATGGTTTTCAGCGGCGCGCCTGCCGAACCGGAATTGGTATCTTTACCGAGGCTGTAATCAACATACAGGCCATTGAAAATGGCCCCGAAATTGGTGCCGTTCTTCAGGTTGGCTATTGCGAAATTAAAGGTGTTGTTCAGCGCCATGGGGTTGAAGCTGATATACGAGCTGATATTACCGGCATTGGCCGATGAACCGGCCCCGCCCAGGTTAGCCCATGCCGCAGTGCCGTTATCGCTTACCACACGCAGGCTGGGGGGATCTGTTACCTGGTCGTTGGATGAACCGGTGGTTCCGTAATTTAAGGTAACATAGCCCGATGTCATGGTATTGCCACCTGCGCTGCGGGTGAGGGTATAATACCTGAAAGGCGATGCTGTATCTATATTAATAAGCGGCGATATGGTTCTTATAAGCCCCGCATCTGTAAGCGATGCCGTGAACGTATTTGCAGCCGCAGTGCTGAACGTGGTGCTGAAACTGAAGGGCCTGTAAGTATTATCGGTACCGACAGGGAAGGTGGCGGCAGCCGCAGTGCTGCTCGGGAAGCTGAGCGAAAGCTTTCCTTTTACATAAGAGTTGAGCGAGCCACCGGAAAGACCGCTTGCAGGCAGGCTTAATGTATAAGCGCCAGGCACCACGAAGCCGTTATTGAGGGTGAGCGCAGTGAGCGTAAGGTTACTGCCCAGCGTTACTTTTTTGCCGGGGGCATCCATAGTCATATCAAGCTGGGCGCCGCTTACGGCTGTAATAATTACATCCTTGTTAATATCGGCGGCATTAGCTCCTGTAAAGGCGGTAGCGCCCTGCATCTTTATCTTACCGCCGTTGTTAAGCATGCTGAGCGCATCGTTAAAACGCCCCACATCGCCGGACGAAAGACTGCCACCCGCATTGGCCAGGTTGGTAACATTCAGCGTATCGAAATTAGGCTGGAAACCGGGGGATACAGAATTATCTGTTGCCGTATTGAGCCAACCGTTATAATCTGCCTTAAAGTTGTGGCCACCTGCCATGGTTTTCACATTGGCCGGATCGGTATAGCCCCACCAGTTGCCCGAAGCTTCTATGCAGGTCTTATTTTTGTATTTCCAGCCGCCCAGGTTCAGGTTGCCTCGGGGCTGCCCTATAACCCTTGCAAAAGAGTTATTCTGAATGGTTATAGGCGCATCGAAGGTGCCATAATAAGTGGCGGAGGTTGATACGGCCGAATCGAAATAAATGACATTCTTACCGTTACCTGCAAAGTAGTTATTGGTAATGTTGATATTGTTCATAATACCCGGATACGCGGCGGAGCCGCCGCGGGCACGCAGGTGAATTACGGCCGCACCGCTGTCGGCAGCCGTTGGCGGGGTTCCGTTGCTGCTTATGCTGGCCTTACAGTTGCCGGTAAAGGTGCAATTGGTAATATCTATGCTCAGCACATCCATGAGCTGCATACCTCTGTTGGGTATGGCATTCAGGGTACACTTGTCCATAACCACGTACATGTTTCGTACAGGATCGGTATAATTATCGAACATGATACCTGCGCCGTTGGTCTGCATGGTATTGACAGCGCCATTAATAAGGTTCATACCGGTCATGTTTACGGTCAGGTTTGCCGGTACATAATCACTCACCCAAACGCTGAAATCAGCACCTTCAATGGTAACGTTCTTTAAGCTGTAATTAGACGAACCCGCCGTAATGGCTGATGTTGAGCCGGTAAACAATGCATTGTTAATGCGAATGCCCACACCGCAGGCGTTGGCCGCGGTTCCGTTAGCTGTGGAGCCTCCTATATAGCCGCCGTCTATGGTAACAGTATTGCTGCTGCTGCAATTGAACAGGTAATAACCGTGGCCGTAAAAGGAATAGTAGTTACTTGAGCAGAAGCCGGTACCGGCATCGTATTTCCAACCCGCCTTATATACGTTGTTGTTGTTATAGTTCAGGATTGCGTTATCGGTAACATTAAGGGCCATATAACCTGTGAATCCACAATTAGTAAGCCCGGCAGTATTCTCAGCTGAATTGCTGCTTACAGTGAAATTGCTGTTCAGGCCATGGTTAATATTCAGTATGCAGATTGCGTTGTTTTTAAAGTCACCGTTATCGCTGCCTGTTGCATTTTGACGGGATAAGTAACAGCCCGCGAGTTTTCCGCTCGAACCGGCTAAACCTGCCGCCTTAAGCGTATTATTGCTTATTGTGCCCGTGCCTGGCAGATTGAAATCGCGGGTATAAATACTGTTGTATATGCCTTCAATGGTATTTGCGGTAACGTTGGCATAGTGGTTATTGCGCAGCAATATGCCGCGGCCTGTATAATCAGGATTGGTACTTAACAGGCCGTAATCGGCGCCGTTTGCGCTGATGGTTTTTATCCAGTTGCCGGTAATTACGTTACCGGTTGCCGCCGTTGTACCCGGCCCGTTCAGTGTAATACCCTGCACCGATACCGATTGTATAATGTTGTTCTGTACTGTGAGGCTGTTGGTGGTGCGCAGCCAGCCTGCGGCATCGGTTCCGTTGGCTATGGCTCGGGCTGCGGCTGTGCCGGTACCTTCAATGGTCAAGCCCTCAATGGTTACATTATCGGCTGTTACTGTAATCACGTTACCATCAGAAGAACCGGCGTTTTTGCGGCGTAAAACGGTATGATTTGCCCTTGTGCCGTCTGTACCTGTTTTCAGGTAGTTGTTGCCGCGCAGGGTAAGGGGCTTGTTAATAAGCAGGTCCTCGTTATAGGTAGTTGATGCAGGCAGCTTCACCACACCGCCTGCCTTAGTAATAAGCACACCGTTGGCAATCACGTTTTGGCTGTTGCTCATCTGCACCAGGTTCGCCTGTATCTGCCCTGAATCAGGATACGGGTAATACAGGGTTATGTTATTGGCAAAGGTTACATTGAAATTAGATGCCGGAATTGTGCTTCCCTGCGTAAGGTTAAGCGCAACAGGCGCTGTTATTGTTACGCTCTCATCAGCGTAATTGCCTCCTGCAAGGTATAGGCGACTGCCCGGCTGAACCGTGCTTAAACCGACTGTGATACTTTTTAGCGGCAATGCAAATGTGCCTTGGTTGTTGTCGTTACCGGTTACAGGATCAACATAAATAAAGGGTGGCAGGTTGCTGCCGCCGGTGGCGTTGGCTAATGCAAAATTTCCTAGCGCACTGAAGCTTACCGATGAAGTAATACTTCCTGCAAGCACGGCTGTTCCTGTTCCGCCTATGTCGTTCCAGGATGAGGTGCCGAAATCAGCAGCAATGCGCAGTTGTGTTTCGTCACTTACCAACTCATCATTATCGTAGCTGAGCTTTATACTGTTACCTGTAAACGGCGTAGCCGGGCTTTGTGCCAGGTTATAATAGCGGGCAGGCGAAATCTTATCGAGCGAGCCGGGCAGGCTGTTACCGAGCGAACCGGCAGGCTCATCGTGCAGGGTAAGCGTATATGTGGTAGGTGTGGCGGTACCCTGCGTAAAGTTGAAAGATACAAGCCTGCGGCCAAAACCTGTAAGCCCTACGGGGTAGTTACCTGTTGCGGCAGAGGTTGAATTCCGGATAAGGGCCATAGGGCCATCCACAAAACCTGTCCCAGTGGTGGTGGCAGTCGCGCCTGCATTCAAAACCAGCGGGTTAGCAGATGTGGTATAAATAATGCCTGATGTGAGCGTAAGCGTTGTGGCTATGTTCAGCTGCCCGGTAGTGTATATTTTGGTAGCTGCATTATTAACGGTAAGGCTGCCTATGGCACCGTTGTTTACAGACTTCATATTAAACACAATAGCCGTAACAAGATTCGCCGATTCAGACGTAGGGTAATTGCTGCCGTTGACCTCCAGCTCATCACGATAAACAGAAGAGAAGAAGTTTTGCACCAGGCTTACATTGCCCACCGCAACCGATGGCTGGGTGTTTTGAGTGCCGCCTGCCACATAAATTTTAGCCCCGTTTATCTGTATACCAATGGTTGTCTCATTGTCATCCGGGTCGGCTTTCAGCCATGGCGAGAATGCAATTTTGGCGCCTGATGCGGAAACATACGTTTGCGTTACACTTTGGCCGGTGCCCGTGGTATTATACACACTGTGCAGCGGCCCCGAAGCATTGCCCCACCAGTTGCCTGAAACATCCATAAGCTGCGATGTGATATTGCTCACACAGCGGAAGCCTATGGTATTGCCCTCGAAGCTGTTAAAATTTATATAGTTATAAGCAGCCCCGGCAGACGCAGAGCCGTAAGTGGCGCTGTTATCCCTTTCAAAATAATCGGCCGAGGGCGATGTGCCTATGCCCGGGAATGGGCAGCCCGGCGGGTTGGAGTTATTGGGGTTAACATTGCTGCTGTTGGTGGATATTGGTTTATTACCTGCCTGGCCCTGCATGCCTATGTTACAGTTGGTGATGCTGTTATAGCGCACCTTCATGCCTGTTCCGGTAACAAAAAGACCTATGCCGTCGCCGGTAACTGCCGTGCCTGCGCATGGGGCGGCAGAGCGTTTTATATTGCTTATATCGTTATTAATAATAACCACACCCTTGGGAAAATCAGGGTTTACCTGTGCCTGGCTGTTATAAACCCAGTTATGCCTTACAATGGCTATACCTGCATAATCGGCGCTGTTGGCAGTTGATGAGGCAGTTTGCCGAACCGTATTGCGTGAAATAACAAAACAGTTGGCACCCGATGTCGACCCGTCGCCGTTGGGGTTCTTGAACTCTATACCATAAGTCTGGGCGTTGGCGGCATCGCGTGAGAAGCTGTTCACCCCCATGCTTACCGTGTTGCTGTCTACTATAAAGTTACCGCTGCTTACGGTAAACCATGCGCTTAAACCCACCATGCCGTTGTTCTCGAAAGTGTTGCCCTTCATGAGCACATCGGAGAAGGTAAAGCCGGTATGCAGATCTATACCTGCCGAGTTGTTATAGCTGAACTTAGAATTAAGCACATTAAAGCCCGTTATGCCGCCCAGGCCCGATGCCCCGGTAATAGCAGCCATATCGCATATAATTCCGCAGCCCGAAGAGCCGGTAACGCCGTTGCTGTCGAAATTGCAGCCGATGATATTACTTGCTCCTAAAGATGCCGGTAAATTAGGATCGATGCCCGCTGTCTGAAAGCCGTACAGACCATTTAATGAAACAGCCATGTTTTTAAGCAGCAAGTGGTCTCCCGTAAAAGCTGATTGCAGAACCATACCGTACTTAAAACCCTGCAGCTTCATGTTTTGCAGCGTTATATTATTCGCATACAGCGTAATGCCTATTTTACCCGAAGCCGAGCTCACACCGTAATTACCGTTAATGATGCTGGCATATTTTCCCGCGCCGCCCAGTGTAATACTCTTGCTGATGCTGAAACTTTGATAATATTGCCCTGCCGCCAATGTAATGGTTGCGCCGGATGAGGCCAGCTGCAGCGCTGTAACAATGCTGCCGCCTGCCGGAACCGTAATGCTGCTGCCCGTAATATTATTACTTACAGCCTGCGCCCTTACAAATACCTGGCTGAACACCTGCCCTATGGCCGGGCTTCCCAGAGCACCTGCCGTTACTGTGCCAAGGCTGACAGGAGAACCCGTTAAGGCATTCAGATATGAGCTTGCCAGCTGGAATTTGGTGGCATCAATACGTATAACATAATACGCCTGATCATCGGTAAGGCCGCTTATGCTTCCTGCCTGGCTTTCATAAATAATACGCTCACCGGTTTGGAAGTTATGGGCAACGGGAGCCGTTATACGGTTGGTAGCAACATCTGCGGCAGCGGCTGAGCTTACAACAACCTGGGAGGCATTACCTAAAATAAAACCATCAACCACAGCGTTTCCCGAGGCCGGGCCTACAAGGTTGAAATCCTTATTCAGAATAGGCGTTTCAGTATAAGTTCCCGGCTCAACGTATATGTTTCCGCCGGGGGCAACGGCTTCAACACCTGCTGTAATGGTTCTTTTAGCGCCTTCTGCCGTGTTAGATGTACCCGAGTTGGCATCGTCGCCATCGTTACGCACATATACGTTTACTGATACTTTAACGCCAATGGCAAAAACAAAATCATTGTCGTAGAAGGTAAGCGGGTTAGTTGAAGTAAGTACCGAGCTGCCTGTACCGCCGCGATTCGCCCATGAGCCGCCGCTGAGCTGGGCCACCACGCTGTTGGCAGGGCTTTGCACTGTTCCGCCGTTCAAATCGGCATAGAATGGCAGGCCTACGCCGGCTATTGCCGATACTTTAGCCAAAGTATCCGGCGAGAATACATAATAGTTATCGGATGAAACGCCTACAGGCGGGTTGGCATAAACATCTGAAAAAGCAGAGCCGGGACCTGCGGTGCTTTGCACAAGGTATGCTGTACCTGCACTCTGCTTCAGGCCGCTTACGGTAAAGGGCCTGAATTTATTAGCGCTTGACGGTGAAACCGCGCTTGATGATGAAATACCCAGGGGAAAGGTAAGGTTCACCGGTGATAAAAGCGTGCTGCCCGATAAGCGGTATTTGATGCGCCCGTTTACGTAAGAAGTTGCCGAACCGGCAGGCAGCACAGCATCAGGGGCAAGGCCTATTTCGTAGCCGCTCGTGGTAAGAATGCCGTTTGCCAAATCAAGCGAACCCACGGTAATATTTTGCCCTAAGGTTATATAGTTGTTTGCACCTGTTTTGTCGATGCGCAGGGTACCGAAACCGGGAGCGATCTTATAAGCAAAAGCTGATGCGGTTCCGCTGCTTCCGCCAAAAACAAGCACGGAAGGCGAAGCGCCTTTAACGGTACCTGCAGTGCCTGATGTTGAGCCGCTCAGCGTAAAGGTATTGGTGTTAATATCAAGGGTGTCGGTTGCGGATACGGTAAGCGTACCTGTAACCTCGGCATTGCCCGTAAGCGACTTCCTGAGCGTTCCGGCTGAAAGGCTGAGGTTGGTATAAACAGCCGGGAAAATGGTTTGAGCAATGCCGCCCCCATAAGTTACAACCGAAGTTGCCGTATTACTGAGCAGGCCGGTAAGTGCATTGGACGCACCATTCAGATTAAGCGCCTGTGTGGCGGCAGCGCTCATATTTATATTTACAGCATTAAAGTTTCCTCCTACTGTAAGACTGCGCGAAGCAGTGGCCCCAAAGCTGATTGTTCCGGCCTGCATATCAAGATTTCCGGCAAGTACGAGGTTAGCGCCCAAGGTGGTTATACCTGTTGCATTGGCCGTATGAGTGAAATTATTCAGCCCCCCGGTAATGGCAGGCAGGGCGTAGCCACCGGCACCATCAAGTATGAGGTTTGATGTGGTACCGCCGGTGATAACCGCGCTTGCACCTAGAGCCGGTAAAGTACCACCCAGCTGCAGCGTATTGGCACCTATAGTCAGGTTGTTGAAGGTGAGTATGCTCAGTGTACCGGCAACCGTAACATCACCGGTAAAGTTTTTAACCTTGGCTGAAGACGATGCGCCGGATAGTGTCAGGTTTTGGTAAAAATTGCCCGGAACTATGGTTTGCGCCGCATTCGCATTATAAATAATGGTGCTGCCCGAACCTGCCGTGGTTAAAATGCTGCCCATGGCGTTGGTTCCACCGGTCAGGTTCAGGGTATGGTTTTGGCTTATTGTGCCCGCCATATCAATTGTTCCGGCCCCGCTCAGGTTGCCTGTAACAGTAACCGTACGGGTGCCTGAGCTGCCGAATGCAAGCGTACCTGTTACAGCCGCCGATGAAAATGTTACCGCTGTTGATGTTGTACCCAGGTTAAGCGTACCGCCTGTTCCTATGGTAAGCGTACTCGTGCTTAAGCTGTTTGTGTTCAGGGTACCTAAGGTAAGCACACCTGTTCCGTTCATGGTAAGCGTACCGAACGCTGATGTGCCTGTAATGTTCAATGTACCGCTGCTGCTGTTTAAGCTGCCTATAGCCAAATGAGATGTGGCTGTGGGAGAGGCAAAATAGATAGCAGAGCTCATGCTGCCGTTCATGCTCAGCGTAGCACCGGCAAGAACCGAGCAGGGTGCAGCAGCTGTGCTGAAATCAGCAGATCCGGTTACCGTAGTAGTACCTGCCGAAACGTTTTTATTCCCGGTTCCGCTGAAAGTAAGGTTACGGTAATTGGTAAGCGCAAGCACTGTTTGTACAATGCCGCCCGAATAGTTTACCGTACTGCCCAGGCCCGGATTCAGGGCGAATGTATTGGTGAGCGTATTGAGCTTAAGCACATGGCCTAAGTCATCGGCGCTCATGTCAATTATGCCCCCCGCCACAGTGGTAAGCGCACCGACTAAATTCAAGGTTTTAGCACTGCCGTTGTTAAAAATTATCTTTCCGCCTGCTGCTACGGCTATAGTCCCTGTAAGGGTGGCAGTGGTAGCGCTGGTGCCCAAATCAAGTACGCCGACAGTTGTTACCAAATTGCTTGTACCGTTTATGGCTGTTGCACCGGTAACAGATAAAGCACCGGCTGAAGCAGCTGTGCCCAGGCTTAATGTACAGCCTGCCGTAACTGTGAGGTTACCGGCCACGTTCAGGACTCCGCCGGTAAGTACCTTAGTTGCATTCGTTGGTACACCCACAATAAGATGTCCGTAGTTGAACAGTGCCCCGCCCGATGCCACAGGCTGATTATTGCCGCCTTGGTAAGTAACCGTAGAGGTTGCATTTATACTATAGGTTCCGAAAGCATCGGGCATGGTATTGGTGCCTGTAACGGCATTCCCTATGCTCAGGAAACTCCCGGCAGGCAGGGTAAAAGTGCCGGTGTTGGTACCGGTTACCGTAAATGTTGAAAGCGCCAGCGTGGGCGTTGTTCCTGAAAGAATCAGGTTACCGGCTACATTCAGGTTATTGCCCAAGGTAATAACCGTATTGCCTGTACGGGTGAGCGAAAGGTTATTGATATTGGCAAAACCAACAGGCAGCGTAACCGCCGTGTTCCCGCTAAGAATAAGGTTAGATGCTGCATTTCCCGGGAAGCAGTTCGCCCCCGTGGTAAAACCGGCGTTGGCGGTAAGTGCATTGCTGCCGATGTCGAATATGCTGCCTGCCGTGCTCGCCGTAAAGGCTCCCGACAATGTAACATTACCCGTCATGGTCTTGGTGCCTGCCGAACCCGATATGGTAAGCGCCCCGTAATTCAGGCTGGGGAAAATGTTTTGGTTAGCGCCGTTATAAGTAATTACGTTACCGGCCACCGTGGTTAAGGTACCTGCACATGCCAGCGTGGCCGAATTAGGAACAGCCAGGTTCAGCGCGTTTCCGGCAATGCCGCTCATGGTAATGTTATAAGCGCTGAAACTGCCCGTAGCCGCAACCGATACGGTATGCGCCACTGTTCCGAAATGCAATGTGCCGCCAGATGCCTGTGTAAAAGCGCCGTTAACGGTCATAATTCCGCCCAGTGTGCCCAAGGTTACCATACCTGTGCTCAGGCTGAGATTTCCGTATGCAGGTGTACCGGCATGATTCAGAATTGTGGCTGCCGTTATTGCAGTCATATCCAGGTGCGATGTGGCTGTGCCGCCGGTAAAATATACGTTAGCGCCTGTTGTTCCGGCAAGGGTAAAGGTATGTCCGGCAGCTATGGTAACCGGGGCGGTTGTGGTGGCACCGAAGGTCATCAGGTCGTTTACGGTAATGCTGCCACCTGTTGTCTTGGTTGCCGTACCGGTTCCGCTTATGCTGAGTTTCTGATAATTGGGACTCGCGAACATGGTTTGCAGGCCGTTAGCCGTATAAGAAACCGTGCTGCCCGAGGCTGCTGTTGTATTGAACGTACCAAGCATGGTTGCCGTGCTCACCCCTGTGAAAGTAAGGGTATGGGCCAGGCCGGACCCGCTCATATCAAGCACAGCTCCCGGTGAAACAACCATATTACCGGTAATATTTAAAGCCCGGGCCGATGTTCCGAAAGAAAAAGTGCCCGCCTGCACGCTGCAAATACCGGCTACGGTAGTTGGTGTTGCATTAAGCGTTTTTGTGCCTGAGCCGGAAATGAAAAGGTTGGCATAGCTCCTGGCAGGCACATCCTGATCGGTACCTGAATAATTTACGGTACCGGTAAGGGTTACTGTACCTGAAAATGAAGGAAAAGTATTGGTACCGCCTATGCTCATCGTTCCGGCGGCGGCAATGCTCAGGTTAGTGCCTGAAAAGGTGTTGCTGCCTATATCAAGCACACCGGCGGTAATGGTGCAGGTTCCGTTAACCGTTACAGGCGAAGCCCCGAAGGTTTTGGTACCCGTTGCGTTGTTCACTATAAGATTTTGGTAAGCGCCCGCAAACAAGGTTTGGTTACCTGCCGCAGAATAAGTAACCGAGCTGCCCGATGAAGCCGTAGTATTAAAAGCACCCGACATAATGGCCTGCGAGCCGATGCCTGAGAATGTAAGCGTATGGGCTATGCCCGCACCGCTCATATCAAGCGTACCGGTTGCCGCTACAGTAAGAGCCGGTAAAACCGATGCTCCCGGAGTT
The DNA here is from genome assembly GCA_040388605.1 of Bacteroidota bacterium. Taxonomy (GTDB): domain Bacteria; phylum Bacteroidota; class Bacteroidia; order Cytophagales; family Flexibacteraceae; genus JAZKBN01. The sequence continues at coordinate 46,839 of JAZKBN010000057.1, forward strand.
CCGTTGGTAAGCGCAACGGTGCGCAATGTTGAGCCATAAGAAAAAGTACCGTTAGTAACCGTAAGGCTGCCGAACGAATGGCCTGAAACACCCAACGTAGCCGTGGCAGAGGGCATATCTATTTCCATGTTCCAGCCGGTGGGCACAGCGCTGTAAGTGGTTGTGGCCCCTAAAACAGGCATGGTACGGCTTGCACCTATGAACACAATCTTACCGGTGCCGGTTGTTTGTATCATAGTGGCAACGGTAGGGTTTGCATTGGTATACACACCATCGGCGCCGGTTGCCAAAGCTGTTCCGGTAAAAGTCCTGATGATACCATTGACGTATAAAACCTGCCCCGTCGGCACTATTAATACCCCCGTAGTGCTTATGTTAACGTTATTAACCGTACAGCTTGCCGATACGGTAAGCGTGTACCCTGTCTGAATAAAAATGTTGCTTGCAGCAGTCAGGTTAGTTGCCATGGTACCGACAGCCGCACCCCATGTTCCTGATCTCAGCTGCCAGGCTGTTAACTGGCCGGTATTGGTTGTTGCGGTTATCCTGTAATCTCCGTTAGCACCGTTGCTGTTGCTTTGGGCAAACAGGCCGGTGCCGGTAATTACAAGACAAATAAATATAAACAGCTTTTTGTACAAGTTATTCATAATGCAATAGTGTTTTTGGTCCGTTCGAAGGATATAAAGACAACGGATACTCCTTGTTTCCGAGGAAGTAAGCAATGCCTGTAAAATATTAACCTGATGTAAGTAAATCCACTAATGCTTAGGCACATAGAAATATGCCATTGCATAATTCATATGCTGTATATTATTGTTTGTACCACAAAAAAATATACTTCAGCCCATTATCCGTTATAGGTATCTGTACAATGGTATAAGACAAAAAAACATAGACAGCGTACAGTAATAATCCTGCTAAATGAATCATTACTAAAGCAAATCGGCCCCGAAGGGCCGATTTGCAACAATTAATTTATTATTCTATTGTCAGCTTCCTGAATACTCGTTCAGTACTGTTTGTAATCATGACGTTGTAGAAGCCAGGTTTGAGGGAAGAAACGTCCAAAGGCTGCAAATTACTTTGCTCATCCAGTGAATATTCTAAAACCAGCTTACCTGTTGCATCATAAACGTGCATTGAAACAGTGGTTCCGGCATCTACCACAACATGCAGCTCAGTGCGGGCCGGGTTAGGATAGAAAGCTTGTAACAACTCTGTTTTACCGTTCAGGTCTACTGTACGTATTGCAGAGAACATATAAGCACCGTCGGTGTCAACCTCGCGGATACGATAATAAACAGTTCCTTCTACAGATTCTGCCTTATCAACAAAGCCGTAGCTGCTCATGCGGGACGAGTTGCCTGAGGCTTTAACCTTACCTACCGTAACAAAGTTGCTTCCGTCGGTGCTGCGCTGAACATCGAAGTAAGATGCTCCCTGTTCAGAGCCTGTGCTCCAGTTAAGAACAACATTCCTGCTTTGGCGTGCAGCAGTAAAGGTAAGGAAGGTTACAGGGAGAGGATTATCCAAATCTCCGCCGCCCAAGGTAATCTGGCTGAAGTCTGCTATCGGGTAGAAGTTGTAGAATGTATTAGCTGATACAACCGCACCGGTGTAACGTGTCCAGTCAGGGGTGTTATCCAGTTCGCCTGACCTTTCAATATAAGTACCGTCGGAATTAATAGGGGCACGATACAGCTTTGTGAGCTTAGCGTCAATAAAACCGTTCCTCTCAGCATCCATGAATGTTAAGAAAACGTGGGCATGCCTGTCGCCGGTAGCGGCCGGTGTGCCGGGGAATATGTCGTAATACCTTAGTATGCTCTTACCGGGGGTAACAAAGTCAGGATCACTTGGTCTTGTGCCGGTAGTGGTTACACGTTTGATAACCGTGTTGGCACCCAAAGGATCAACATCAGTACGAACTGTTAAGCCCATTCCGCTCGGTATATCGGAACCTGAGGTACTGTAATCACGGATAGTTTTAACAGTACCCAAAATACGGGAAGAGTTCGAATTGCTTTCAACCACGCTGCCTGCAGGTGAAATTTCAACATAAACGCTGTCGTTCACCAAATCACCGTTTGCGCCTACTGTGAGCAGGCCGTTAGTGGTTGTTACAGGACCATCTACATATACATAGCTGCCCAGAGTTGCTGTGCCGGTAAGTGTTCTGTCGAAGGTAAGCGACGCAAGCTTGTTATTATCTGTACCGGCAGCCTGATCAAATCCGAATGTACCGGTAAGGCTGCCTGTGCCGCCTATATTAAGCACAGAGGTTGCCGACCCTACCAGGCCTCTCTTGCCGGTAAAGAAATCTGAATAAACATTCAGGGTTTTGCCGTTTATATTCAGCCTGCCTGTTGTGGTGCCAAGGTTTACGGTACCACCGGCTACCAGGGTCAGATCCTCGCTGAGGCTTACCAGGGGAGCGGTTACAGTAAGGTTTTTCAACACGTTGGTTGTTCCAGGTGTGGTTATTGACAGCGGCAGGGTATATGGCCCTGTACCTGTAAAGCTCATACCTGCATTTGCTGAACCTACTATGCGGTAATTATCGGAAGGCGATAATATACCGGCTACGGTCAGGTTGCTGCTGCTGAGACGAAGCTCACCGGTTAAGGAAAGCGTACCTGAAACCACAAGGTCGTTATTCGTACCCAAATCAATGCTTGAGCCGCCATCTGACAAAGTTAGATTATTAAGCCTGTTGGTCGTGCCCGGTGTGGTATTATCCATAGGCAACACATAATCTGTAGCTACGCTTGATAGATTAAGGTTAGACGTTGAAGAGCCCCTGATTGTGCCGCCTGTACCCAATGGCATAGCGCCTACAGTAAGCGTGTTACTTCCTATACCAAGTATACCTGAGTTAAGGGTTAGGGTATTAGCAATCACATCACCGCCAAGGGTTACTATGTTTCCTGAGCCCGCAGTCATTATTAATTCCTGCAGGGTCTTATCGCCGGTGCTGCCGCTGAGCGTGAATACTGTGCCGTTAGCGCCGGAATTGGTTGTTACCTTGGTAGTCGAAGAACCTTTAATACCTCCCGATGAATAGTTAACGGGGCCGTCAATTATTGCGTTTATACCGGTAAGGTCAAGCGTACCGCTTACAAGCTGCAAGCCTGTACCTGCCGTTGATACAGCACCTCCGAAAGTAAGATCGCCTGAAGGAGTGAGCGTATGCGCACCAATATCAACCCTTAGCGTACCGAACCTTGAACCCCAGGCTGTTGCCGGATTTGAACCGCCGGGAATACCGGGAGGAGCATAAGGGTTAAGGGCAAAGTCAGCATCGTAATTAATAGTGAGCGATGATGTTTTGGCTACCACATCGGCAGCGGCGGCAGCAATTGCAAGGGCATCTGCGTTACTTACCACTGATGTGGCTGTAGCACTGCCCGGGCTTAAATCGCCGCTAACGTGCAGGGGACCTGCAAGTGTAAGCGCCTTGCCGTTCAGGTTAAATACCGAACCGCCGGGCACTGTAAAGTCATCGGCCACGTACATATTGCCTCCCATAGAGAAGACGGCGCTTGAAGCCATTGTAAAGTCTCTTACGGCGTTGGTTGAGCCAGGCGTGGTCTGGTCGAAAGCAAGGCCGCTGATGCTGGTACCGTTCAGTACCAGGTCAGTGGTTACGGAGCCCCTGAGGGTACCGCCCGACGTTGCACGCGCTATGGTACCGGTACCTGAAGGAAGTAATTTATAGATAGTACCTGCTCCGGAGTTAAGCGCTGTAATGGTGCCCCCGGTAGTGTTTGATTGAACACCCGTTCCGGCACCCCCTGTTTTAGAAAGCGTACCTGCACCGGAAGCTGTACCTGTAGTGGTACCTGTCAGTGTAAGAACACCTGTACCGCTGTTATAAGCAGATACTACGAAGTTAGAACCGGCTGTAACCCCTGTAGGCGGAGTGGCCACCGAGGTAATGGTTACAATATCACCGTTAGTAAACGAACCGCTTACGCCTGTTACATCAAATGTGCTCGCACCTGTAAGAATTGATGTGAATCCCGTGCTTCCGGCAGAACCGGTTACTGTGCCGGTAAGCGTCATTACACCGGCTGTATTAGATACAACGGTAAACGCCTGGCCCGTAATAGGCTGACCGCCGCTTACAGGTACAGAACCTGCGGGGGCAGAGTTAAGGTATACCTGGGCGTTTGCTCCAACAGTGGCCATTGTACCGCCTGATACCCCGTTCAAAGTAAATGTTGTGCCGCCGATAACAGATAAGCCCACCGAAGTGTAGGTTCCTGCTGTAACAGTAGGTATAAGGGTACCGTTAAGCGTAGCGGAGATTCCGCTTACAGAAGCTACAGTGAAAGACTGTCCTACTATAGTTAAACCACCGGAAGTGGGTGCGTTGGTTGCAGAGGCTATGTTAATAACAGAACCCGCTGCAACTGTTGTGGCAGCAGGCATTGTTACAACAAAGCTGCTTCCTGCCGCCGTGCCGTTACCCAATGATAATGTTGAGAATGCAGGTGCTGTACTTGTAACTGTACCCGTAACGGTAAGCGTTGTACCTGCTACAGCTGTAACCGGGAAGAATTGGCCTGTGGCAGTTCCGGCCGGTATTGGAGCGGAGAGTGAATACAGGAATATATTATCGCCGGGTGCGTATGAAGCCGCATCGGCCACACCTGTTATATTGAATGAGCCTGTTCCTTTATTCAATGAAGAGAATGAAGAGGGCACAGCCGCACTTGTTACTGTTCCTGCCAGGGTAAGAGTTACCAAACCGCCCGAAGGCGCTCCTATAGATGCTACGGTAAACGTTTGTCCTGTAATTGGCACACCACCGAAATAAGGCACCGGGTTTGCCACAGCCGATATTGTAACGCGGTCGTTAACAGCAAATGTGCCTACTGCAACGCCGGTTACTGTAAAGGTTCCGTTACCGGGATTTATAGCTGTAAAGCCGGTGCTGGTTGCTGAGTTATTGAAGTTGCCGTTCATAGTCAGGCTATGCCCTGCACCCACATCAAGTATGCCTTTGGTTAAGAGCAAATCACCCACAACCACTGATGTGCCGAAAGCTACCGCGTTATTATCAGCAGCTTTGTTTAAAGTAAGCGCATCCAATGTGTATTCAGCAGCCGATCCGGTACCGAATGTAATGGTGCCTGCAGTGCCTGAGCCGCCAAGTGTTAAATCGCTGCCGGTTGAGCTTATAACCTTGGCCGAGTTGGTTTGAACTATTGCCCCGTTAAGGGTAAGCAGCTTGCCGTTGAGCAACAGGTTAGTAGTGTTCAGGGAAAGCGTGCCGCTTGAGCTTATATACAAATCGGTACCAAGGGTAAGATCTGAGCCGGAGCCGCGTGCAACCGTTAAGGCTGCCAGCCTGTTTGTTGTACCTGCAGTGCTCGCATCCATCGGCAGGGTCATATCGCCTGTACCGCCTAAAGTAAGCCTTGATGTGGAGCTGCCGGTAAGGAAGCCGGTTCCGCTGTTATCATTAAAGGTACCGTTCAGGGTAAGGGTATTGGCTCCTATTATAAACTTGCCTGTAACATCCATTGATGTTTCAACAGTCAGATTGCTGCCGAGGGTAAAAGTACCTGTTCCCGTGCGCGCCAATGTAAAGTTGCCCAGCGTGTGGTCAGGCGTACTTGATTGGTCAAAGCCAAGCGTTCCAAAAGGACCTGCGCCGGTTATACTTAAACTTGAAGTTGATGAAACCCTGAGGGCTGCGCCTGTTCCTGTAGAGCATGTGCCGCTTAAGCCAAGTGCAAAGGTGTTCAAATCTAATGTGCCGTTTGAAAGCATCATCAGGCCGGTTACGTTCACATCAGAGCCCAGCTTAACTATACCTGCAGACCTGTTAACTGTTAAGTTAAGCAGCGTTTTTGCGCTTGCGTTAAACGGAATCGGCGAAGTAAGGTTACCGCCCCCTGTAATCTCCAGTGAGCCGCCGCTTGATTCGAGCTCGCCGCCGGTTGCGGTTAAATTACCTAATGAGAGCGAATGGCTGCCAAAGTTAACCGCACCATTGGTGAGGGTGAGGGCATTAATAGTCAAATCGCTTCCAAGCGTCAGGGTCTTACCTGAACCGTTCATGGTTAAATTGGTAAGTGTAGCGCTCAGGCCTGTGTTGTTCAGGGTAAGGTCCTTTGTAACTGTTATTACATCAGAGAAGGTTCCGCCGTCGAATGTGATAGTACCGCCGTCTGTTGTAAAATTAACAGCATCTTCTATTTTACCGGTAGGCGACAGCGTGGATGTGCTGAATGAAACACCTGAAGAAGTATTATCCAAATCGGCAGAAAGCGTTGCGTTGCTTATAATCGCACCGCCCGTACCTACAAATTTCAGTGTCTTGGTAATATTAGCTGTTGGGAAATCTGCGCCCCCAACCAGGTTTATTGTACCGCCGGGTACCGTAACAACAATGGCTGAATCAATTGTTTTCAGTGCAAAAGCTGCAGAACTGCCATCGAAAGCCGGGAACAGCGGGTCGCGATCATGGCCGTTTGCATAATCAACATACAGGCCGTTAAAGGTTGCACCAAAGTTTCCGCCAATAACCGGCGTTGTTGTATTTGCAATGGCCAATCTTACGGTAGCTCCGTCGGCAAAGGCTGTAAACGGAGTTGTTGCCGTAATAGTACCTGAGTTGGATGCATTTCCTATCCCGCCGCGTAAAGTATATCCGCCTGCAAGGGTACCTGTTCCGGATGCTGTTCCGGTGGTTGTGCCTGAAAGGGTAAGCGTTGTTCCGACTATAGAGGTTATGGTAAATGTCTGGCCGGTTATGTCAATACCGCCCGACTGAGGAACAGGGGCTGTTACTGAACTTACAGTAACCAGATCACCGACAGAGAACGAACCTGCCGCAACACCTGTTATGGTGAAGGAGCCTGTACCAATTGATATTTGGGTAAATGTCGGGGTGGCATTAGAAGCTGAAATAACACGCAGGTTGGTAGGGTCAGTTACCTGGTCATCGCTGGCTCCGGTAGTGTTATAGCTTAAGGTAGGTGTGCCCGAAGTAAGCGCGCTGCCGCCTGTGCCACGGGTAAGGGTGAAGTAACGGAAAGGCGATGCTGATGCTCCGGCCAATACCGGACCTACCGCGGTTGCATCGATCAGCTCGGCTGTATAGGTATTTGAGGTTGCGCCTGAATGCTGGGCCGCAAACACGAAGGGGCGATAGCTGGCCGGGGTTTGGTGCGGATCAGGAGAGCCGCCGGTAACAACCGTACCTATCGGGAATGTAAGCGTTGGCGCAGTGACTGCAGCTGTTAACGAAAGCGGGCCCATTACATACGAATTTGCCGAGCCGCCGGTTATGCCTGTGTACGGCACGGTAAAGCTAAATGATCCGGTATCGGTATATAAGTAGCCATTGGTGAGGGCCAGCGATGAAGCGACAAGACTTGAGCCCAGCTTCATTACTTTAGAAGCACCGTTCAAGGTAAGTGTGGTAATATCAGGGCTACCTGCAGCAATGCTTGTTCCGTCAATAACCGTAACGTTCTTATTAATTGTTGCGGTTGGGAAAACCCCTGTGCTTGGGCCTGTAAGCACCAGTGTGCCGTTTTCGTTCAGCATATTCAGACCTTCGTTGAAGGTATTTGAAATGCCGGACGGGTAAAGGTGGTTGGCAATCACAGTTGATGCATGCACAATATAAAGCTTCCTGAACCAGCCTTGGAAACCGGTTACCGCAATATTTGCGGGAGCTTCGGTTGCGTCATCAAGCCATCCGCTGAAATCAACAACAGTTGAGGAACCGCCTGAGGCACGTGTTGTTACCGTTGCAAGATCAGTAGCACCCCAGTAATTTCCGCTTGCATCTATAGACGCTGCTGTAGATGTATTTTTCAAGGTAATAACAGTTGTATTAGTATTACTGGAAAAATTGTTGCTGTAAATGGTTATAGGCGGTGCTACTGTAGGTGCAGCATTTGCTGTACCGGCAAGATAATAAGGACCCGCATTAGGGCATGTAGTTGAACTTGCTCCATCTATGGCAATCAAGCCGCAAGCAGTGTTCGTACCTCCGGAAATTATATTACCTGTAATATTTATACCTGTCATATTTAAATATGTAGAGCGTATATATATAGGTGATGCATTACTTACATTAGCAGCCTCCGGACTACCCGAATTTAATATTCCCGAGTTACCACAGTTTGTAAAGGTATTATTAAGAATAGAAGTCGAATAGGGTTCATACATATAAACTGTCCGGCCGTTAATACCATTGAAAGTACAGCCTTGTATAGTCATATATGTGTTACGAATAGCATCCGGACATGAAAATTTAGCATTAATAATTCCTGCATAATCATTCTGCCTCATCTCAGCGTTACCGTTATAAAACGAGCAGCCTGATATGTTAACAGTCATGTTACCTGTTGATTGATCATTAGAATAAATACCATAATTGGTATTTTTAAAATTAACATTGCTGATGTTATAGAAGCTTGCTCCGGCACTTAACGGGGTTTGGGTAGTTGGGGCTCCTGTTGTGGCACTATTTGGACCTGAAGTTGCTACATAAGCATTAAATATCCTTATACCGAATCCCATACCGGCACCCGATAAAGCCGGGCTGACACCAGCGCTGCCTATATAGCCGCCTGTAACAGTAACCGGGTCTGAAGAATTAGAACAGTTGAATAAAATGTAGCCTATACCACCCACACCTTCCGGTGTAAGTGTTCCGTTTATCCATTTACCGGGAGCTCCATCTACTGTATTATCATTGTATTCAAGGTGGGTGCTTTCGCTCACATTAAATGCGCCGAAACCTGTAAGCAATGAACTGCCTGTTGAGCTTGTTACAAACGTATTTGATGTGTCTGCGGCATTAGAGAAGTTACGAATCTTATTGTTGTTTACCTTGAAAGAGGCTGTTCCGCTAAGTTCATTGGCTAATACACCATAAGGATTAACACTATAATTAGAGCTAAAGCTAAGGGATGCATTAAGCGGGCCGGTTGGTGAAATATGATTATTGCTGATGCTTGATTTAGCAGATGACGGTAAACCAATGGTAAAATCACGTACATACACGCCGTTATAAAGCTTCTCAATGGTGTTATTAACAACATCCGCATACTGGTTATGACGTAAAAGAACACCACGGCCCGAATAGGTTGCAGTGGTTCCGAAGAACTCTGCATAGGTTTCAGGTACACCGCTAATATTTCTGATAAGGTTTTTAGTAACCAGGTTATTTTTACCGATTACCACACCGGGGCCATCAAGCATAATACCCTGCTGAATGGCATTCTGGATAACACAATTTTGTATAGTCAGGTTATCAGTTGTAGCGGGCCATGCATCGGCATCCGTACCGTTGGCAAAACAGCGCGCAGTATTGGTACCATCCAGGATTAAACCATCTAAAGTAACATCATCAACAGTAACTGTGATTACATTACCGTCAACTGAGCCTGCTGTAGCCCTTTTAATCACTGTTTCACCTGTAAATGTCGAATAGTCCCTGCCTGCATCAGCACCCTGAACGCCGAATTTCGCGCCCTTGATTGTCATGCCTTTGCTTACAACCACATCTTCGGTAAATACTGCAGCAGGCAGTGTTACAGAGCCGCCTTCAATCACCAGGCTCATTGCATCAGATATCCTATTGGTATTATCCGATAAAGTAACTGCAGTAGCATTAATTGTATTGGAATCCGGTAAAGGATCAGCCAGGTAAACATTTGAGGCAATTACAACTGAGAAATTGTGGGCGGGAGTAAGTACCGGGCTTACTGAGCTCGGTGTAAGGTTAATGGCAAGCGGAACAGTTAAAGTACAAGATTCCGCATTATAATCTCCTCCTGCCATGTAAATCCTGGTAAGGGGGTGGGCAGCAGCCACTGAAACAGCGTGTGTAAGGGTTTTGAATGGTCCTGCAGTAACTCCGCCTGTAACTCCGGCACCTGTTTCCGTAGTGCCGTCATAATGGGCGTCGTCTCCTGTTGCATAGTTTACGTAAATAAACGGAGGCAGGTTACCAAGTGAGCCGGTTCCTAAAGCCAGGGTTTCAGGCAACTGGGCAAAGTCTACTGTCGACAGAATGAAACCCATAGGGGCAGAGTTGGCATTAGAGGAGCCCTCACCGCCGAAATCCTGCCAGGTATCAGGCGTGCCGAATGAAGACTGATAGGCTGCTACGCGCAGAAGCGTTTCATCTGTAACAGGTTCATCGTTACCATAACTGAAAGTAAAGCGGCCATGTACAAGCGCAGTAGGATCGTTTTTACTGAAAGTATAATAACGTATGGGTGAAACGTTCAGCAAGGCGCCGCTAACATTGTAAGGCAGCGCAACTCCTGATTCGTTAACTATATTTCCTGTATAGGTAGTTGAAGTGACCGTTCCCTGCTGAACACCCAGCCTGGCATAACGCTTACCAACACCGGCCACACCGAACGGGAATACCATGTTGCGGGCAGATGTTGTGGCATTTACAGCAGCTACAGGCCCTGCAATATAGCCTGCACGGGTAGTTGCAATTAGCGCACTGCCGGTATCAACTGTTGCGCCTGCGCCTAATGTAAGCAGGTTAGTGCTTGTGGTATAAATTATACCATCGTCAAGGCGAAGGTTTGTGGAAACACCTACCGGGCCTGTTAATGTAATTTCAGCATTGGCATTATTCAGCCTTAGCGATCCTATGTCTTTATTTCCGCCTTTTAATTTGAATTTGGCATCGGCAGAAACGTATTCAATATTGCTGCCTGAATTATAGGTTGAGGCCAGTTCCACCTCGTCAAGAACGGATGATGAAACAACATCCTGCGCAAGAGCAAGGTTGGTTACACCTGTTTGTAAAGACTGTGTACCGCCTGCTATAAAAGATTTTGCAGCGGCAGTTGTTTGAACACCTACAGCATTAGGGTCCGGATCTGTATCAGGATCTGATTTCAGCCATGGGGAGAATGCTATGCGTGCTGTGGTATATGTGGCTGAATTACCAATAGGCTGGCCTGCTCCTGCGCTGTTATATGTGGCATTTAACGGACCTGTTGAGCTGTTCCACCAGTTGCCGGAAACATCAGCAATGGCGGCCCCCGTACCACCGCTGTTCACATTCCTGAAAGCGAGGGTGTTGCCGCTAAAGCTGTTGAATTTAATGTAGTTATTGGCAGTGGTTATGGTATTATCACGGTCAAAATAATCAGCTGTGGCCATACCGTTCAATAAACAGTTATTGTTGGCTACAGTCTGGCCGCTGGGAGATTGGATATCTGTTGGCGGACCAAGGGTTGTATAGCCCATGTTACCTGCCTGAGTTTGAACGCCTACATCGCATCCGGTAACAATGTTTTTATAAACCCTGTTGGAAGAACCGGCCACAAAAATGCCTATGCCTTCGCTTTTAATGGTACCGGGCGAGCATGATGATGTTGATCCACGAATGCCTGTTACCAGGTTATAGGCAACCACTGCGCCTGATGGATCATATGTTCCGTTCCTGCGCATTACAACAATAGCGGCGTTATCGGTACTATTGGACGTGCTTACAGAAGATTGTGTAATTGTATTGCGCAATACAGCTGCTGCACCGCTGCCGCTTTCAGTACCGTTAGCTGCAGGATTTTTAATCTCAATACCGTATCGCTGAACCTGGTTGGCCGCTGCCCTTGTAAGGTCATTCCATCCTAAATTAATCGTGTTATCGCTTACAACTACATTGCTGCTGGTGGCAGTAAGACTGATACTGATAGCGGCATCTCCGTTATTCGTTAATATATTATTCTTAATTAATATATTTTCGAAGGTATAACCTGCATTCAGGTCAAGGCCGCCAAGGCTGTTATAGCTGGAAGTACCGTTTTTAAAGGTAAAGTTGGTAACAGAGTTAGCCGCATTACCCTGGTAGAAGAAACCACGGAAGGATGTACCGGTAACACCATTGGAATCAAGGTTGCAGGCGTCGAACGAAAGCAGGGACATGTTTGAGCTTTGGGGCAACAGCCAACCGTTTGCGCCTGACTTGCTCACAGACACATTGGTGAAGAAAACGTTGTTAAGGCTGATATTTGCGGCAGTAGTAACACCGGTATTAAACTCCTCAATCTTAAAGTTTTCCAGGTAAAAGTTATTAGACCCGGAGCCGAGCGTGAAGCCGTTTATACCGCCTGAGTTTGCGCCGAAGTTACCGTCAAGCACAGTACCGTATTTGCTTACACCTTTCAGGGTGACCCCTTTGGCAACCGCAAGACGCTGGAAGAAGTGGCCTTCTCCCACATTAACCGTTCCGGTAGCTTTGGCCAGCAAAATACCGGTACCTATGTGCCCGTTAGCAGGCACATTTACTGTAGTAGCCGTAATATTACCGCTTACCAAGGGTGCGCGCGTAAATGAATGGGCAAAAGCAATACCCCAGGCAGGAACCCCTAAGGTGCCTGCAGTTGGAGAGCTGAGTGTAACAGTAAAGTTATTTTGTGCGTTTGCAAAGTTTGTTGCCAGCTTAAAATTATCGGCATCCACAACATACACATAATAAGCGCCCACTGTATTCGAGCCGTCGTTGCTTGTAGCTAAGCCGCCAATTGAGCCGGACTGCGCTGTGTACAATACGCGTTCGCCGGTTATAAAACCGTGGCCGGGTGCATTAATTACACTGCTTACAATTGAGCCTGTTGAGGTAACCAGCACTTGTGCAGCATTTCCCGTAGTTATGGTATTTACTGTAGCATCGCCGGAAGTGGGACCCTGTAAAATCAGGTCCTTACTTATAACCACATTTTCAGGGTAATTACCGGCGGCCACATACAGGCTGCAACCCTGGCATACTGCAGCAATGCCCGCGTTAATAGTCTTTTTGGCAGCAAGAGATGATGTGCCCGAGTTATTATCATCGCCGGTGGTGCTCACGTAAATGCTGGTGGAAGAACCCGAGCCTATAGCAAAAATATAGCTGCTGCTCGCGCCTGAAATAGTGGCAGAGCTTGTTAAGTAGGTAAATACAGCTGTGGTTGTGGTAGGAGAGTTGCCTGTTGATACACTTGAGCCCCTGTTGGTCCAGGCGCCGCCGGTAAGCTGCGAAACAACAGAGTTTGATGCCGCATTAATATTCGCATCGGCCACAAAGCGGAGCTTAACGCTGCCTAAACCTGCTCCCACACCTGTAAGGTTACCCGGTACCGAAGGAATTAAAGTATAGTAATTGCTAGCCGAAACCGCGATAGGCGGCGCTGCATAAACTGTTGAAAGGTTACTGGCCGGAGCGCCGGTAGAAGATACTGTGTATTCAGTGGTTGCGCTTTGTTTAAGACCTACCACTGTAAGAGGCGTAAACTGGCTCAGTGTAGCCGAGGATCCTACCGGGAATGTTATAGTTGCACCGCTTACTGTGGTATTACCGCTGTGGGTATATTTCATAGTACCCACCACGTAAGCGCCGGTATCGGCAGGGGTTGGTAAAGATGCACCGGATGTTAAAATAAGCTTGCTGCCTGAGGCTGTAACAAGTCTTCCCGATGCAAGCCCTAGGCTGCTTGTGTTAACATCCTGGTTAATGGTAACATACTTGCCGTTAATACCGGTAGTTATGGTGTTAACCACTTTGTTAACCGTGAATGAGCCTATGGCTGATACTGCAGGAGCAAAATCAATAGGTGCGGAATTGGTGCCGCTAAGCGTAATGCCCGTGGTGCCTGTGCCGGTTATGGTACCTGTCCCGGTAAACGAGCCGCCTGAAGTAATGGCGTTGCTCCCCGACCCCAGGTCAAGGGTTGTGCCCGAAGCTACGTTAAGCGTACCGAAACCCATGGCAATTGAGCCGTCGGCTGTCTTGGTTGCGCCGCCGGTAATTGAAAGCACACTGCCCGAAGGCACTGTGGTCATCACATCCTGGGCCGATGTCCTGTCATAAGAAACTGTGGGGGCGGGCCTCAGGGTTCCGCTTACAGTGGCTCCTGTGAATGTGCCGCTTATCGTTACAGTAGTTGCATTCGATGAAACAACAGTAAATGTTTGTCCCAGCAGGGGCTGACCGTTAACAAAGGCAGTAGTTGCAGATGTGGTTGCCGATGTTGAGGTAATCACAATACGATCTCCGGCGCTGAAATAGGTACTTGCTGTTGCCATTGTTATGGTGAACACGCCTGAGCCTGTTGTTACCGCAGTAAACGGATAAGTACCGCCTACCAGGGTTCCTGTTGTGGTGGTACCAAATGTTGTACCGCTTACAGTAACTGTTGTTCCTGATACCAGGGTTACGGTAAATGTCTGGCCTAATATGCTTGGTCCGCTTACTGAGCCGGTTAATGCGGTTGCTGCCGCAGTATTCACAACTGTTACACGATCTCCTATTGCAAAATAGGATGCTGCCGCTGTTACGCCTGTAAAGTTAAAGGTGCTTGCCGGGGTAGAAATCTGTACCCCTGTAAACCCAACTGGAATACCTGAGCTTACAGCGCCAAGCGTGTTGCTTGTTCCTTTTAATGAAAGCGTTGATGCCCTGCTGCCTAAAGCTACAGCACCGGTACCACTCAGGTCGCCGTTTAATGTGGCTGCTTTAAAACCGGTTGTTCCGTAATCAAGCACACCATCTATGGTGCTTGTTCCGGCTACGTTAAGGGCCGGGGCGGTACCGGTAAGTACAGCTGATGTACCCATGCTCAATATGCTGCCTGCTGAAACGGTAAGGTTAGCTGCCAGCTCAAGATCATAAGCTGAAAGCACGTTCGGGCTGATGCTTACAGATGGCGTAGCGCCTATTTTGCTCACCGTTAAGTTATTTAAATCAGTTATACCTGGCGGCAGGATTACTGCCGCAGAGCCTGTTCCCAAAAACGCCAGCGATGATCCCGATGTGGTTGTAAGCGTACTTAAAAGCGCGGTTGTGGTTGTAGCGGCCGTGAATGTAAGCGCACCTGTAGCAAGACCTGTTCCGCCGGACGTAAGTGTGTTGTTGCCTACCACGAGCGATTTACCGGGAGATATGGTGAGCGTACCGTTAACAG
>JAZKBN010000058.1:0-12262 GCA_040388605.1 Bacteroidota bacterium
ATGGCTGATACAGCAGATGCGGTTTTAACACCTTCTTTAGCGGTAAGCACAGGACTTGCATCCGTTGCTTTTACCATAAAGCCCTGGCCCGATGCAATCAGGTTTGAGCCGCCCACAGTGCCTACACCGTCAACATAAGATGAATATGCTGTTTCGCGGTTGCGCCATACGTAAATGGCATCGGCCATATTGGTTTTAGTCCAGTCAGCATCGTTCCAGTCTATGCTGCTCGCATAAGGGTTGGCTACAAAGTTCCAGCCGTTATTGGTGCTGTTCCCTGCACAGCTGCCGTCGCAGTAAGATACAGGAAGACTCACATTACCGTAAGCTGGCGTTGATATTAATGATGCCGTGGCTCCGCCCGCGAAGAATGCATTGCCGAACCAAACATGTGCGCCGGTGCCCGGAGATAAGCTTGTGCCTGCATCGGCAGGTTTAACCCAGCCGCCGTTGGCAGGCGTGGTGTTGTTGCTGTTATCATAAAGCCACACCGAGCCGTAGTGGTTGCCGCCGTCGTAGCTGGTGGTAACATAAGGGTTGGCGGCAGTGTTCCATGCATTTACGGTTTGGCCGCCCACAGGAGCGCCAAGCCAGTAATATGCGCCTGAAGCCTGAATATCGGTACGAACAGCGGCAGGGCTTAGCCAGCGCTGCACCTCAAAGGCAGATGCATTCGCAAAAGCGGCACCCGGGTCAATTTCGGCAAGCCTGGCTGTTTGAGTTGGTGTGGAAAGCAGGCTGAGCTTTTTGCCGCCAAGGTTGAAAGTGCCCCGGCTGAGCGTAAGGGTATTGCTTACGCTTGTCGCCTGCGATAATACAAGGGCATTCGCATTCCCGGCTGTAAGATTACGAACTTTTGAAGGCAGGCCGTTGCCGGTTACCTGTGAGCTTAAACCGTTGTATTCGTAATTGGCATCGTCGCTGAAATTGCGGGTATTGGTGCGTACTGCGCCGGTGCTGCCGGTTTGGGCAATGCCGTCTGTATTGCATATTACAAGATTGGCTCCGGCTTCCAGTGTAAAGCTTCCGGGGCCCGACACGGTATGACAGCCTGTGTTAAAGGTAGCCCCGTTCGGTATCACTATATTGCCGTAAATTACCAGGTCGGCAGACAAGCTTACCACGGGCATTCCACTGATAACCACATTATTGTATGTGCCGCCAATACCCTGGCTGCCGCTTACACTTAAATCTGTTATGGCAGCTGAGCCCACAGTAATTTCAAGGTCGGCAGGAGCCCCGTTGCCGCAGCTTCCCGTTCCGTAAACGCGCAGTGTGCCGGAGGTGGCCGCAAGACCAAATTCAAGGCTCACAGTTGTGCCGCTGCCGGTAATTGTTACATCTGAACCGCTGTAAGACCAAGTGTAGCCGGTTGCGCCCGCAACTGAAGATATGCTGTAGCTTTCGGTATTCCCCTGTGCGGTGGTAGTACTGCCGGTAATACTGCCTGCTGCCGAAGTGGCTGAATTAAGAGTAACTGTAGTTGCAGAACTTGTGGCGCTCGTGCAGGTTCCGCTTGTATAGTAAACGGTATAGCTGCCTGCAGCGCTTACACTTATGCTTTGCGTTGTGGCGCCGGTGCTCCAATGGTTATTGGTTGCTGAAGAACTCGTTAAGGTTACTGAACCCGCTGGGCAGAGGGCGGTGGAGCCGGAAGAGGAAATTGTGGGGGTGGCTGGGGAAGCAACTGTAATTACAATAGCATTGCTTGCTGCCGTGGTACAACCGGCAGCAATGGTTTGCAATGTATATGAGCCGGATGAGGTTACAACAAGGTCTTTATCTGTTGAGCCGTTTGACCACAGGTAAGATTCGGGGTTTACTGGTATAACAAGCCTGTTAATTGTATTGGCTGCATTATCTGAGTAATAAATACTTCCAACCCTGTCGACAACCATACCTCCAATGAGCTCCAAAGTTGCCCCGCTTGAATTATTGAAGTTGAATATGTTGTAAAAGCTATAGGTATCTGCCACTGTATCGGCACGGCCTGAGGGCGATACTTTAAGAATGCAAGCGTTATAAGCACTCCCGCAAGCCAGGTAGAAATAACCTTGCCTGTCTAATCCTATATTCCCGGCATTTCGAATGGTAATATTCTCTGTTAAATCACCATCATACGTAACACGAATTGTGCTCACTGTACCATCGAACAAAATTTTACGTATTACTGCGCCTTCATTCGATTCGTCCAGGGCAAAAATGTTGTCGGAAGAATCAACGGTTAAGCCGGTAATATTGCTGAAACGGGCACTTATATTGTTACCGTCAGCAGTGCCGTAACTATCGCCGCCGGCAAAAAAACTTACCATCCCTGAAGCGCTTATCTTGCGTATGCAGAAATTACCTTTGTCCCATACATATAAATTATCGTTCCTGTCAATGGTCATCGTACCCAGCTCAGTGAACCTGGCAGAAGTCCCGATTCCGTTTGCAAAGCCGGCAACGCTGCTCCCAGCAAAAACAGCAGTTGTACCGGCAGGTGTAATTTTTAGAATTTGGTTGTTCTGCGAAACAAACACATTGCCGGCTGAATCAGTAACCAAACCATCGGCCCGAACAAGCGCTGCTACAGAACTTACAACGCTGTCTCTTGAAATTCTCCTTAGATATTGGTTCTGTTGGTCGTGCACATAAATATTGCCCTGCTTATCTGTAGCAATTAAACCCGGCCTGTAAAACCTGGCCGCCGATGCTTTTCCGTCGCGGTAATAAATTGGGTCTGAAAAACCGTCATAGTATTGGCCGGCATACAGGCTTGGTTTAACCAGGGGTGTTTGCGCATATAAAATGCCGCTGCCGCCGGAACAGAAAGTAACAGCTGTGCCATTGTAAATTATGGGAGTTGCCATTCTTTTACCTGTAACAATAATTACATTGCTGCTGCCTGTGGTGCATGTGCCTGAAACTGACTTTACACTGTAATAGCCGACGCTGCTTACAGTAATGCTTTGGGTTGTTGCTCCGGTGTTCCAAAGATATGCTGCTGCCGATGATGAAGTCAAAGTAACACTTTGCCCTTCACAGCTTATGTTTGTTGAACCACCTGCAGTAACAACAGGCAAAGTAGGTATTGTTGAAACAGTCACAACTATAGCATCGCTCGGCTCAGAAGTGCAGCCGGCATATACGGTTTTTACTGTATAACTGCCGCTTGCTGTTGCACTGATGTTGCGGGAGGTTGCACTGGTTGACCAGATGTATGAATCAACAGTATCCCAAACAGATACCCTGACTAAACCGTAGTTGAATATATCTGTAAATGCCAATATATTACCGGAAGGGCTTACTGTGAAATCTATAGGGGAAAATCCTCCGCTCAATGCACCGTTACCGTACCCATAACCAATTGAATCAGGATTTATCTTTATCACAGAAGACATCGCCGTCAAATAAATATTACCTGAAGCATCAATATCAATACCATCAAGCCCAACTAATCCGGGAGCGCCACCGTAGTCACCATCGGTTCCAAAATGAAAATCAGGATTGCCGAAATAATCAGGCGTACCGTAAAAGGTGCTCACCACTCCGGCAGGGCTTATTTTTCGAACTACGTATTCATCAGTTGCGTAGATATTTCCTGCATTATCTGAAACGATATCCCTTATTGCACTAAACCTTGCCGCTGTACCGGCACCGTCGGCATAGCCTTGCTCTGTTGAACTTCCGGCGAACAAGCTTTTAATACCGGTTGATGCGTCAACTTTTGTAATTCCGCTGCCATAGTAGTCTGTAAAGTAAATATTGCCTGTCGGATCAACGGTCATGCCCTTGTTAGTATAATATGAACGGCAATATGAATTGGCCGGGAACAAATCTGTAACCACACCTGCAGGAGTTATTTTTTTCAGCTTGCAACCATCGTTCAAAACAATCAGGTTACCATTATTATCTATAGTAAAATTAACAATGAGTCCGCCTGTATTTGCAACAGTATAGCCAGGCGTTGAAGATAAAGGGAATAGATCAAGAGCTCCTGCAAAAGCACGTCTTTCGCCATTTGGGCTTTCTTTCCAAATAAAAACATCTAACGCATACATGCTGTTAACTTCTTGCCTGCTGCCATAATAATAGTTACCGGCTTTGTCATATTGATGCAGCTCACCCTGGCTGTTTAACTGATCTAATACTACAGTACCTGACCCCGGCGCACTGAGCGTAACACTGCCACCTTCGCAGAAAGCCGCAGGGCCTGATTGCCTGATATAAGGCGTTCTACAGGTTGTTGCCGCTCTTTTCGGCATGGCATTAATACCGGTTGAATTTGAATTGCCTTTGACTTCCAAATGCTTTGGAGCCGATGCGGCAATGAGTAATGCAGATTGGCTACTTAACACTGAAAGCAGCAATACAGCGCGCAGGCTGTGCAGAAACATTTTCATATAAAAGAAAAGGTATAAGGTAAGATATTAACTATAATAATACAGTATAGCTGAATACCTGTTGGGTAACAGTGGTAACCGTTACTTTGAGCTTATTAGAGGGCAATCATTTTCAAAAACTTACATTCGGCATTATGGCCGAATGAGCGTAATATATAATCAGGTATTGGAAAGAGGCTATAAATACAGGAAAACCCGTGCTAAGGCATTCATCCTGCGCTGCAAACTTACGCAATGCCGAATAAAATACAAATATGCAGGCACTTACTTCCCGCTCTTGGGCGTTGACGGCACCTGCGAAATATTGGGGTAATTGGCATAAATGCTCTCATACACCATATCATGAATACGCGGACGAATACTGTTTTTTATCAGCTTGGTATTGGCCGCATCAGGATGAATCCGGTTGCTCAGGAACACGAAAATCAGGTTATAAATAGGATCAACCCAAACGCAAACCCCGGTAAAACCGGTATGCCCGTAACTGTCGCGGCTGGCGTATTTGCTGGTAGGGCCTTCTGTACCGGGGCCGGCCGGCTTATCCCAGCCAAGGCCGCGGATATTCTTACCGGGCTGTTTTTCAGTAAAATAGGGTACAGTTTCAGCACGCAGGAAACGATGGCCGCCGTAAGTGCCGTTGTTCAGGTGCATTTGCATGAGAATGGCCAAATCATTGGCATTGCTGAACAAGCCGGCATGGCCTGCCACCCCGCCCTGCATGGCAGCGCCGGGGTCGTGCACGGTACCGCGTATGAGCCTGCCCCTGAAATCTTTGTCGTCTTCAGTGGGTGCAATACGCTCAACCGGGAATTTCTCAAGCGGCCGATAAGTCATGGTAGCCAAGCCAAGCGGACGATAAATGGTGCTGTCCACATACCGCTCAAGGGGGCGGTTCGTAACCTTTTCAACTATGCGCTTCAGGAAGTAAAAGCCAAGATCGCTGTACTTCATGTCGTAACGACCTAAGCTGTTTTTTTGCAGCAGCTCGCTTTGCTGAATCCATTTCCAAAGGGTGTCTTCCATACCGTCTTCGGCATAAAGTCCCTGCGCCACCTGCTTATTGAACCACGCATCTCCGGTATCGCATATAAATGTGGGGTTAAAGCCTTCCGCATTTTTTGTGCGCTTCCAGAAAGGTATAAACGCAACCAAGCCGGCCTGGTGCAGCAACAAATCACTTACAACTATATCGCGCTTATTGGTTTCAGTAAGTTCAGGAAGATAGTAAGACGCTTTCTTTGTAATGTCAAGCAAGCCTTTTTCTTCCAGGCTCATAACCACCTGCAAAGTTGCAGCCACCTTGCTTACTGATGCAATATCATATAGCGTGTTCTGCTTCACCGGTTCCAGCCTGTCGTAGCTTTGGTAGCCGAAGCTTTTATTATATACAACTGCTCCGTCGCGGGCAACTAAAACCTGGCAGCCGGGGGCGGTGCGGCTGTCTACCACGCTTTGGGCAAGGCTGTCTATCCGGGCAAGGGCTTTACCGTTCATGCCCACATCTTCAGGATTGGCATAGCGCAGGCGCTGGAGGAACGAACCGGGGAAACCTGTGCTTCGAGGTAAGAGGCTGTCGGCAGTAACAGGCAGGGCGGCGCGGGCAGGCAAGGCCCCGAAAAGCACCTGAGGGGCGGTGGTTTGGGTGTACTTATTATCTTCATACATGCACAAAACCGATGCGTAATCGCTGAATCGGCGCAGGCTGTATGGGTTGCCGAAAGTAACAACCACTACCTTATTTTGATTGCGCAGCCTGTTCAGGAAAGTAAGGCTGCTGTCCGGTATGCCATAGTTTTTTGAGGCAGAACTGATAATGCGGTGGAAGCTTACAATTACCGTTTTCTCGCCCCGCAGCTTTACCAGTACAGAATCGTAATCAGACGTACGGCTTTTATCGCTGAGGTTGTATGTTTCAAAAGGTGCATAATTGCGCAAACCCTGCTGGAACACATTATCAGCATCACCATTAATGGCTACCGATACAAAACGTGTGGTATCAAGGGTCTGGAAAGGAATATGCCTGTAATCGTTCTTTACTATTGTGGCAGATTTGCCGAAAATCTCGTACAGGAAGTTTTCAGTTTCAACAGGGTGCAGGTCGCGGAAGAGATTATCGGTACTTAGGGGGCGGTATTTATCAAGCCCGGCCCAAAACTTGGCTTCCAGTATTTTGCGTACCCGCTGATCAATTTCCTTTTGGCTGATTTGCCCGGTTTCTATAGCCTTTCGAATGGCAGAATATGCTTCCGGAACGTTTTCGGGAAAAAGCAGCATATCATTACCGGCCTGCAATGCCTGCACTTCAAGTTCGCCGGGCTTCAGGTATGCCGCAACGCCCTTCATGTTCAGGGCATCGGTAAAAACAAGACCTTCATAACCGAGATCATTTTTAAGCAGTTGGGTAACCACAGCATGGCTGAGCGTGGTAGCCCTGTTATGCACTGTATCGAAAGCCGGAACGCTCAGGTGAGCCACCATAACGCTCATAGGCTTTTCGCGGATGAGCTTTTTGTATGGATATAATTCCACTTCATCAAGCTGCTTCTTTGTGCGGTTAATTACCGGGAGGCTGTAATGGCTGTCGCTGCCGGCATCGCCGTGGCCGGGGAAGTGTTTGAGGTTGGCCATTACACCATTATCCTGCAGGCCTTTCATATAAGCTATGGCCTTGCGCGTAACGTTCTCCTTACTTTCACCAAATGAACGGGTGCCGATAACCGGGTTGTCCGGGTTGCTGTTGATATCTACCACCGGCGAAAAGCTCAGCTGCACACCAATGCGCTTGCATTGTGATGCAATTTCAGCACCCATGCGGTAAATCTCCTCTTCAGAAGGCAATGCTCCCAGTGTCATTTGCCTTGGGAATGTGAATGTGCTGTCGAGACGCATGCTCAGGCCCCATTCAATATCCATGGCTATAAGCAAGGGTACCTGCGCACGGCTTTGGTAATAATTAGTAAGCTTTACCTGCCTGTACGGACCACCCTGGAAGAATATAAGCCCGCCGAGGTTATACTGCCTTACAAGATTCTCAATTTCATGAACATGCTTTTCGGTGCGGTTGCTGTATGCGGCAACCATAAAGAGCTGACCGATGCGCCTGTCGGGGCTCATGCTTTCAAACACGCTGTCTACCCAATGGTTGCGCTTTATAAGGCTGCGCGGGTCGGTATCGGAATCTCTGTAGAAATCAGAGGCAGGGAATTTATTATCATTTGCTGTGCCTTCCGGCGTAATGTCGGCGTTTTTTTTAAGCGAAAATTTCGGTCGGGGCTTTGCATTTGAACTTTCATCAGGCAGGGCCGGCAAAGTAAGTGCAGATTCTGAATTTATTTTTGAATAAAAACCCGTGGTCGGCCGGTGTTTTTCGGGGAAGTAATCATTGCCGGCAAAATGAGCCAAAATATACTCCGGGCAGCTGATTGAGGCCTTTAGATATGTATACTTACCCGCATCGGCATTATTATGACCGAGGAGGGCACAGCAAAACACAAAAAATAAGTACACAAACAAAAAAGGAATCCGCATTATATAACCTGTTCGAAGGGAGCTCCGGTGATTTCCGAACCGCAAAAATAATAAATTGCAGCCTCTAATCTTGCTATATTTCGCGGCTTATTCAAATTAAGCTGCTGATTTTGGGCAAAGCTATGCCCCGAACCGGCAAAAGCTATGGAAAACAGGCTAAGCCGCTCTTGCAGCCAAGCCGATTTAAAGATTAAACAGGATATGAATAACAGGTGCAAAACAAATGACAGACATTATACGCGAACTGGATAAAGCATTCTTCTTTACCATAAACGGATTTCATTTTGAATGGCTTGATTATGTGATGAAGTACATTAGCTGGCCCAAAACATGGTTTCCGTTCTATGTGCTGCTTGCCTGGTTCCTGCACAGGCGCCTCGGACAAAAAGCATGGACCATTATACTGGCACTTATTATATTGGTAGTTGCCACAGACCAGGGAGCCAACATTATTAAAAAGCTGGTAGAGCGTCCGCGCCCATGCCATGAGCATGACTTTGCCCTTTACATTCACCTGGTTGACCCATGCGGAGGGGCTTACGGCTTTGTAAGCAACCATGCAGCCAACTGCTTTGCCATGGTAACCTTTATTTGGCTGCTGCTTCGCAGGCGTTCCAATCTGCCCGGCTTCCTGCTCATTTGGGCAATAATAGTAAGCTTCAGCCGAATTTATCTTGGCCAGCACTACCCGTCTGACATTGCCGGCGGAGCCTTGTTCGGTATAATATGCGCAGTTATAATGCGCATTGCATACGGCTATATTGCCAAGCGGGCCGAAGGAAACCTCAGGACATGGATGTTCGGGGCAAGGGCCGTTTATTAAACTGAGCCTGTTCTGTGCGTCCGGATACATTCTGACTGTTACCTAATGAGCTGACCTTTGTGCCAGCCGGCTAAAGAACAAAATGCATTTATTGTAAAAGTGCAAACTCATTAAAATTCCGGGTAAAATAATTTAGCAGGTATTATTGCCTCATAAATTATTCCACTTATATTTGGAAACGCAAACAAGCCCATGTACGCAGCCAATACTTATTTCTTTTGGTATTTTACCTTTACACCCATAAAGGCCGGGCATCCTTTGCGCTGATACAAAAGAAAATCACAACGCACTCAGAAAAGTCCCGGCCCTTATAAAGGCCGGGACTTTTTGCATTTACAGCACCAATATTTCAATGCCGGCAGAGAAAGAAAACAACACAGGTAACAACACAGGCAAACCCCGTGTAGCCATTATGGGAACCAAGGCTTCTTTCCATGAGGAAGCGGCCTTCCGGTTTTTCGGTCGCGATATACAAACCGTAGAATGCGGCTCTTTTGGCGCAACCTTCAGGGCTGTTAAAGAAAAACGCGCCGACTACATGGTTATGGCCATAGAGAACAGCATTGCAGGCAGCATTTTACCCAATTACAGCCTGCTGATGGAATACAGGTTCGGTATTGCAGGCGAGGTGTATTTACCCATCAGGCTGCACCTGATGGCCCTGCCCGGCGTAAAAATGCAGGATCTGCGTACCGTAATATCGCACCCGATTGCATTGCGCCAATGTGTCGATTTTTTTGACCTCTGGCCGGGGCTCAAAATACAGGAAGGCAGCGATACCGCCGATTGTGCACGCCGTATACGAGATGAGCACCTTACCGATACCGCCGCAGTAGCCGGAACCTTGTCGGCGGAAACGTATGGGCTCGATATTTTGGAAAGCCGTATAGAATCGGGTAAAAAGAATTATACCCGTTTCCTTATACTATCAGAATCTTCGGAAGCATTAAACCCCGGCCCCAATTTCAGCCATACCGATTTGAGGCCAGATAAAGCTTCGCTCAGTTTCAGGGTAGGCGATGAAATAGGTTCATTGGCACGTGTGCTGAATATTTTAGCAGCAAAAGACATTAACCTAAGCAAAATACAAAGCATGCCTGTGCCCGGCAGCCCCCATGAGTATAATTTCTATGCCGATATAGATTGGGAAAGTCCCGGCCGTTTCGATGCAGCCATGCCGGAGCTGATTCGCCAAACCAGGAACTTTAACATACTCGGTGAATACCTTAAAAACGATACAATCTGAAACTGCCTGCTGTTAATTGGCATGCTTAAATAATAAACTCACCAACAAATAAAACCCGGATCTGCGCAGCATTTTTAAGGCTCCTCAATTCCATTATTAAAACCCCGTTATTGTTTTATGAAACCAGAACTGAATATAACCCCGCTCAACGAATGGCTGAAAATCAACAGCCAACCCTTTTTAATAGCCGGCCCCTGCAGCGCCGAAACCGAAGAGCAACTACTTGCCACAGCCCGCCTGATTGCCGGTACGGGCAAAGCCACCGTACTGCGTGCCGGTATTTGGAAACCACGTACACGCCCGGGTGAATTTGAAGGCGTGGGTTCAGTTGGCCTTGGCTGGCTGCGTAAGGCCAAAGAAGAAACCGGCCTGCTTACTGCCGTTGAAGTTGCCAACGCAAGCCACGTAGAAGAAGCTTTAAAAGCCGGTGTGGATATTCTATGGATTGGGGCCCGCAGTACTGCAAACCCTTTCACTGTTCAGGAAATTGCCGACAGCCTGAAAGGCATAGATGTCCCGGTTCTGGTTAAAAACCCCGTAAACCCCGATCTTTCCTTATGGATCGGCGCATTGGAACGCATCAACAAAGCCGGTATTACCAAGCTGGCGGCCATTCACCGCGGCTTTACCACCTTCGAGAAAACAGCCTTCAGGAACGAGCCCATGTGGGATATTGCCATTAACCTGAAAACCCAGCTGCCTTACCTGCCGGTAATATGCGACCCCAGCCACATCTGCGGCAACCGCGAGCTGATACCGTATATAGCCCAAAAAGCCCTTGATTTAGATATGCAGGGCCTGATTATAGAATCGCATATTGACCCCTCGGTAGCCTGGACAGATGCAAAGCAGCAGCTTACCCCATCTGACCTTGCCGATATAATGGACCGCCTCACCCTGCGCCACCCTGACAGTCGTAATGCCGATGTGAAAGATCGCCTGGCTGAGCTTCGCCGACAGATAGACCGTATTGATGAGCAGCTGTTCATGAAAATATCGGAACGCATGCTCCTGGCCGATAAAATAGGGCAATACAAGAAGGAGAACGATATAACCATTCTGCAGGTAAGCCGCTGGGATGAGATTCTGAAGAAGTGCAGCTCCCTGGCCGGGGCCCTTCAGCTCGACCATGAATTCAGCGCCCGCCTGCTTGAGCTGTTGCATGGCGAAAGCATACGTCGCCAGGAAAAAGTAATGAACACCAAGCCTAAAGAGCAGGTTGTGGCTTAAGCCCGGTATTACAGGTTAGTTTTGATACCTGTCGAAAAAAAGTAAGATGGAAACGAAGCGCAACGCGGCTTCGGGCCGGGAGGTTTTCAGTAATTGCCAATTGCTGAAAACTTCTTTGGCATCATATACCGCATCCTGTGCGACATTATTGGTTATTTCCCATTTAATTTGATAATCGGCCTTAAGCCTGAGTGCCTGTAAATTTCCAAAACTTTTAGCTATCAACATTATTTCAGCCGGGTTCGGTTCCGGTGCAAATCGTCGCAGCTTTTCAGGCAAACCCTGGTATGGTTTAGCCAGATACATACAAACATTTTTCATTTGAGAGTGGGTAACCGAACGTTGCGCCAATTCCCTCACAGCCTCAATCTCAGGGTTTTTAAGCAGGAGATCGGCTCCTTCTGATAGTAATAAATGAAAAACAGAATAGTATGATGCAGAAACTGAACGGCGCAAATCTGCCTGAGACGGCAAGCTGTCTTCTGAAACCTTTATCAGTTTTTCAGCATGAAAAAGAAGTTCGTCAGCTAAAGCCATATTCTTTTTTAGCTTCAGAAATGCTTTTAAAAGATACCATTGGAAACCTGTCCCAATCGCGCGGGAAAATAATGTCCATAAGTTTGTTCCTAAACTTATGCAGCAAAGCCCAATCTGACATTTTTAAGTCTGATGAATCCGGAATTACCACAACAATATCCCAAATGGGATCATCTTCCATAAAGCTCAGGTTCTTCCTGTAAACAATATCTTCCACCTCAACCGGCAAGTTATCCGGAACACTGTTCAGCAGCTCTTCATCTCTTGACCAATAATCAGGCAAATGCTCAAACTTATGCATGGCTTTCAATTTTATACAAATCGGGGATTTCACGATCCAGATACAATAAAGAAAAAACAATCTGGATGGTATGATGAATATAACGATTGGAAGAGATATGAAGATGCTTTAGAATTTGGATTACAAGAGGGTCTAAAAATGATATGATATGGAATTTAAAAAGAAGAAACAAAAAGAACTTAACAATCAAGTTATAGAAAGACATGGTTTCG
>JAZKBN010000059.1:0-28970 GCA_040388605.1 Bacteroidota bacterium
AGTGATTATACCCTGTTTTTAGGCTTGTTACCAACTACTTTTGACCATTATGTCTAACTTTTTGAATATAATGTATGCCGGAGTAGAGGTTTTAATTTAGTAAGTACTGAAATATCTTCTCAGGTTCCGGGAAGTAAAATCGATTTCTGCAAAATCGGCTTACAGAATAATGAGCGCCGTTTTTATTCTGCGATTTATTTGCCGCTGCCTTTCAGCATGGTAAGAATTGTATAGGCAATTATTTTAAGGTCCATACCCAGCGACATATTTTCAATATATAAAATATCGTACTTAAGGCGTCTTACCATTTGGTCAACATTTTCGGCGTACCCGAATTTAACCTGGCCAAGGCTGGTTATACCGGGCCTTACACGATTCAGGTGCTTATAATGCGGGGCAACCTTAACAATTTGGTCTATAAAATATTGCCTTTCAGGTCGCGGGCCTACTAAGCTCATATCACCTACGAGTACATTCCAAA
This sequence comes from Bacteroidota bacterium, assembly GCA_040388605.1. Taxonomy (GTDB): domain Bacteria; phylum Bacteroidota; class Bacteroidia; order Cytophagales; family Flexibacteraceae; genus JAZKBN01. The sequence continues at coordinate 482 of JAZKBN010000059.1, forward strand.
ATTGCGGAAATTCATCGAGCCGTGTTTTTCGCATAATTCGGCCCCAAGGTGTAATTCGAGGGTCGAATTGGGAGCTGAGCCTTGGACCTTGTTTCTCAGCATTAATATACATACTCCTGAACTTAATAATTTTGAAGGGCTTACCCCCAATGCCAATGCGTTCCTGCATATAAAAAATTGGCCCGGGCGAGCTTAACCTTGTGAGCAATGCAATAATTAAATAAAACACCGCCCCGAAACCTAAAACGCAAACTGCAACAAAAATATCCATAGCCCTTTTTGTATGCATGGCCCAGGCGGGCAAAAGGTCAGTTTTAATTTCAATCAGGGGCGTACCTAAAATATGGCTCACTTTAACTGAGCCCAGCAATATCTGGTACATCTCAGGCATAACGCTCATACGTACGCCGTAGCCTTCGGCATAGTTGAGAATGGCTTCCAGCTTGTCGGTTTCGTTGTGTTCAATGGCTATAATAGCCTGTTCTATGCGTTGCTCCTTAATTATATTTTCAAGGTTGTTATAATTGCCCAGCCATTGTGTTTTTTCAGCTGCGGGCATATTGGCAATAATAGGTTTTAACAGGGCTTCAGCACTTCCGCCTGATTTGTTGTATGAACCGATGCTGCCCGATTCGTCTTCCGCATCGGGGCTTTCACCTGTATCAACAAAACCGGAAAAGCGAAGACCAAGGTGCGAGTTATATTTTTCAATCTCCTCAAATATTTCTGCGGCCTTAAGACCTGAGCCTATCAGCAGGGTATTATACCATACCTTGTGCATTCGTATCAGGTTTTTGCTCCAGGTCATTATACCCAGTTTGAAAGATGCACCTATAATAAAATGAATAAGGAAATAGGTAACTATGTTCCTGTAAAGGTTTTCATATTCCCTGATGTCTCGGCTTACAAACAGGGCATCGTTCAGTATTATCAGTATAATTATTATAAGGCCAATACCGTTAATTTTCAGCATAGACAGTAATTCCTTGGTGCGCGACTGCCTGAGTACTTCTTTGTAAAAGCCGAAAAAAGTATAGAGCAATGTCCAAAAGGCGCCAATTTCAATGGCTGTCATATCCAGCTCAAAAAAAACGCCGTCGCCCATATTATGCAGCACATGGCGACGCCAGAAATAGAAAGCTACCCATGCCAATGCCGCAGCGGCAAAGTCGGTGAGAATAAACCTTAAGCGTATGCCGTTTTTATTCATTATTGCTTAAAAGTAGACAGGCGTATATTGTCGATTGCAATATATTCTGTTTCATCGTTATCGTTAAAGCCCCTGAATTTAAGCTTGAATTTCCTGGTTTTATTTAAAAACACTTCATCGCTGAAAAGCATAACCCCCTTTTTCCAGGCACCGTTTGTTGGTATTAATGAATAGTCTCCAAGGTTGCCGTTTATAGGGGTTGTACCATCGAACACGTCCATTCTAACGGCGAGTTCGGTGCTTGTATTGTAATCAAACTCAATTACTATGTCGGTATTATTGGTTGGAAGGCTCAAATAGGTTTTGCTCCTGAATTCCATTATTGAACCGTCTTTACCGGTTGCTGTCATAAGGCCTGTGTATTGCCCGCAGTCATTAAAGCTGTACTGCGATGATTTACCCACCTTTGTAATTCCCCATTTGCTGCTGTCGGTTTTTTCAAAAACCATTTCAGGGCTTTCAAAATCTTCTTCCAGCGGGCGGGGCAGTTGCAACCCTGTTGTATATTTAACAACAGGATTATAATTAATAACCTGACCCGGTTTGAGCTTAATTACAGTATCTGCCCTGTCAAAAAAGGAGTAGTAAAGCAATTGCGACCTCACCCCGTTCCCAAAAACAAGCCCGTGTACGGTTATTATAGTGCTGTCCTCTTCAAGAATCGGTATATCGGCAGGCAGTGCCCAAATTCCTAATAAGGGTACAGAAGAACCCCTTTTTCCGGCATAAACAGCAACGCCTGAAATGGATGTCGGGTTTATGCCCGGGCAAGGACCCGGATACAGGCCAACATTATCAATATGTAAATACGAAGGTGCAGGCTTGGCAGAATTATCGGTATCGCAGGCAATTAAAAGCATGGCAAATACCGAAAAAATAAATGACAGTAAGCGTTTATGCATGAGCCGGCTTTACAGTGAAATCAGGTAAATATGAAGGGCAATAAATACTTGTATTGGCAAAACGTGGAAAGCCCGCCGCGAATTGCCTCGCAATTTACAGATTATAAGCCTAAGCACATGGGTAAAATAAAGCAGCGCTTAGGTTTCAGTTTAAAATTAAGCCTGCGGTTTTTGCGGATAGCCATTGGCTATAATTCTTAAAAACGAATCCCGATTAGAATTTCCCTGTATTTTGACCCTGCTTTTCAATCATCAAACTATGCCTTTTAAAAAGCAAACCCGGCTTTACACCAAAAAGTGGAATAACCGGGTTAAAGTTTCAATTCACTATCAGCATTAAGCTTAATTGTTCGCTTCATTTTTATTCAGTTGCTCCGTCTTTCCTTCGCCCCCAAAATACGAACAAGGCTAAGCTAAGCAATGCAAAGTTAAAAGGCGTATTCGCACCTTCGCCCCTTGAAAAATGGAATACAATGGCGCAAATCATCAGCATGGCACAACCCAATGCGGCATAAGCGCTGAGCGCAGGTTTTATTTTTGTTATTGTGGGTACAATTATGCCAATACCACCTAAAAGATCTATAAGCCCGGTAAAGCGAAGCAGATTCGAGTTTTCACCTGCCCAGGGCCACATTTTGGCAATTTCAGACACAGGGGTTATTAATTTAAAAATGCCTGTTCCGATAAACATGAGCGCCATTATTGCCTGAACTACCCATAGGCTGATGTTTAATGCTTTAGATTGTTGCTTATTGCCTTTCATATTAACCTGATGCCGATACAGCTGTTTTAGTTTTATGCAAAACTACCTTATATTCGCTTACCTATAGAAAGCAGTTACCTCTAAGTAAGCAGTATGTTATTAGAAGTGTCAGATTCAAAACAAATAGATTGCATTGCCCAAATGCTTCCAATCCGCGATGCCCTGGAGGTAATCAGCGGTAAATGGAAGGTATTAATTCTTACCGCCATCATGCACGGAAACCGGCGTTTCACGGAAATACACCAAAATGTTCCTAAAATCAACCCCAAGGTGCTCGCCAAAGAGCTAAAAGATATGGAGGAGCATCAACTCATTAAACGCACGGTGCACAATACCCATCCTGTCTTAATTGAATATACCGCCACTGAATACTCCCGCACATTAAAAAAGGTGATGATGGAATTGTATGATTGGGGCCTGAATCACAGGAAGCAGGTAATCGGGAATTAAGGGTGGGCATTAGCAGGCATATATACTTTGGGCTAATCCCTGTACAGCAAAACCACGGCCTGTGCTTCCACACCTTCTTGCCTGCCGACAAATCCCATTTTTTCACCGGTGGTAGCTTTTACAGATACACAATCATTCTCTACTCCTAATATAGATGCAATGCACTGCTGCATGGCTTCAACATGCGGGGCAATTTTAGGCGCTTCCAGCATCAGGGTCATATCTGCATTTCCAATTTTCCAGCCGGCTTCCGCAACTTTTTTAACCACATCGGCCAGGAGCAATTTACTGTCAATACCTTTCCATCGGGCATCTTTATCGCTGTAATGGAAGCCAATGTCGCGCAGTGACGCCGCACCCAGGAGGGCATCACATAAGGCATGAAGTAAAACATCGGCATCACTGTGACCGAGTGCCCCGTGTGTATGCGGAATAAGTACACCACCCAGCCAAAGCTCGCGGTTTTCAGTGAGCTGGTGCACATCATAACCCATTCCCACACGTATATTAAAACCCATATAATCCTATCGGCTTATGCTTCTTCCGTTTCCGATTCTTCCTCGTTTTCACCTTCAGCATCAGCGTTCAAAACGCCTTCCTGCTTATGGTAATAAAGCACAGAGCTGTTTTCTTCCCTGAAAATCTGTTTGGCCGAAGCCAATATATCTGCCGGGGTAACAGCACGAATGAGCTCGCTTTCGCGGTTAACCAGCTCCGTATCGCCCATCAGGGTGTACCATGCCAGGTTCATGCACCTGTTCAGTAATTCCACTTCCGAAAATTCAAGGGTGGATTCTGCGGTGTTCTGCACCTTTTGAAACTCCTGCTCATCAGGTCCCTCGCTAAGCAGCTTAGCTATAACTTCATCAATAGCCTTCTCGCCTTCTTCAGGACTGAATCCATCATTAAGCTTTCCTTCAACCAGCATAAGCCCCTTACTAAGGCCGGATACCATGTGGCATTGAATGTTACTAAAAACGGGCCTTTCTTTTACAAGGGCTTGGTACATTCTGCTGCTTTTGCCGCTTCCGAGCAGGTCGGCCAGAAGTTCGGTAGCGTAATAATCACTGTCGTACCTTGAACCGCAATGCCAAACTTTGTAAACAGCATTTAAAGGAACTGCCGCTGAGGTATGCAATATACGTTTTTCAGTTTGAGCAGGTTCTTCAGGCAGGTTGCGCGGGGGCACTTCACCGGCAGGTATTTCCCCGAACCATTTTTCGGCAAGGGCTTTAACACCGGCAGTTGTAACATTGCCGCCAAGTACCAAAATGGCATTATTGGGCCTGTAATATTTGTAGAAGAAGGTACGTACATCGTCCATTACAGCCTCTTCAATATGGCTTATTTCACGGCCAATAGTTGGCCAGCGATACGGATGCACTCTGTAGGCCAGCGGCCTGAGCTTAAGCCAAACGTCGCCATAAGGTTGGTTCAGGTAACGTTCATTAAACTCTTCAATTACCACCCGGCGCTGCACTTCAAGCACATTCGGCTCAAAGCTGAGCGAAAGCATACGGTCACTTTCGAGCCAGAATGCTGTTTCAAGATTGTCTGAAGGCAGGGTAATATAGTAATTGGTTATATCGGGACTTGTAAAGGCATTGTTCTCGCCGCCCACCGTTTGCAATGGCTCGTCGAAAGATTCTATATTGGCCGATCCCCCGAACATCAGGTGCTCAAAAAGGTGGGCGAAACCTGTTTTATCCTCGGTTTCATCTCTTGAGCCAACATCATATAAGAGGTTCAGTACTGCCACCGGTATTGTGGGGTCGGGGTGAACCACCACCCTCAGGCCATTATCAAGCGTAAATTTTTCGTAGTGTACCATGCCTTGCCGGTAATTTTGCGCCGGCTTTTTATTCTAATGTTGCGTTCAGCAAACATAGCACTAATTTTGGGTTTCAGGCATCAAAAAAAAACGCATTAACCAAAGCCGCTGCACCATGGCCCTTGAAAACCAATACCCCGAAAACCTTATTGAAGGCAGTAATTTTAAAATAGAGCATATAGGCATCGCGGTAAATAACCTTGCTTCGGCAAACAACCTTTATGCTATGCTGCTGAATGTCGAACCATATAAGCAGGAAGACGTTTTAAGCGAAGGTGTTAATACTTCATTTTTTAAAACAGCCAACGGGAGCAAAATTGAACTCCTGCAGGCCACAAACCCGGAAAGCGCTATTGCAAAATTTATCGGTAAAAAAGGAGAAGGCATTCACCACATAGCCTTTGAAGTAGCAGATATTCATGCGGAAATGGAACGCTTAAAACAACAGGGCTTCATTTTGCTGAGTGATACCCCGAAACATGGTGCCGATAATAAGCTGATTTGCTTTGTTCACCCAAAATCTGCCAACGGTGTTTTAATAGAGCTTTGCCAGGAACGAAGGGCAGGGCAGTAATAAGACTTATTTAGCATGCATTGAGATACCCTTAAATGTGTTCATTTTTCCGTCTCCCGGGTCTTCTGTGCCTCCGCAGTGTAATACGGTCATGTACCTGATCGGTCGATATTTCAGAACCACATGCAGAACCAATCCGATTTACATTGAAGCTTGGGGTGTGAAAACTATCACGGAATTTCTTTTGGCAATGAATTGGCTTTAGTTAAGGGCATATACAAAATTCGCTGTCAGTAATTTTATATTTACGAAAGGATCAAACTTCATTTATGCTACTAAAAACGGCTGCTGTTTAAATCTTTTATGCCCAATCTTATTTAAATGCGGAGTACCAGGTATTGGCTGTATTTGGTCAGATATTTGAAATTTTATTCTGAATTGCATACATTTATCCGTAATAAAATAGGCTGAACCCGTAATTCACCTATAAGGCTATTCTGAAATATATGGATTTTGAAACATCGGCAAATGCTGCCGCAGACCGGCATGGCCTTCGGGGCAGGGAAAAATCGGCATGCGGAGTAGGGTTTGTTGCTGCCCGAAACGGGAAGGCAAACCACGAAATACTACAACAGGCATTATCGGCTTTAAGCTGTGTAGAGCACAGGGGGGCCTGCGGCGCCGACAGGCAAACAGGAGACGGAGCCGGTATTATGGCTGCTATTCCTTTTAAATTATTAGGGTATGAACACGGCAGCGTAGCTGTAGCCACATTATTTGTACCTGCAGAACGAGAATCAAGGCGCAAATTGCTTCGTATTTTCGAAGATGTTTTCGCTTTTTGGGCTATGCCTGTATTAAGATACAGGGAAGTTCCCATAGATAAAACAGTACTGGGCAGCCAGGCTTTAAGCACATTGCCTTTTATAGTGCAGGCAGTATTGCAGCGCCCAAGCCATTGCAATACAGATGCAAGCTTCGACAAGCTTTTGTACACCGCCAAGCAAATGGCGCTTACTAAAATGCGGGAAGCAGGCATGTATAACCGCTTTTTTCTTGCCTCATTATCGGCCAATACCATAGTGTATAAGGCATTAACAACATCTGAGGCCCTATCCCGCTTTTACCCTGATTTACTGAACCCTGAATTTGAAACATCGTTCGCCATGTTTCACCGCCGATTCAGCACCAATACAGTAACCGGCTGGGATAAAGCCCAGCCCTTTCGCATGATTGGCCATAATGGTGAAATTAATACCATAGACGGTAACAGAAGCTGGGCTTACAGCCGCGAAAAAAGCATGGGCCTGCCGCCAAATGAATTGCTTACCCATACCGGGATAAGCGACAGCGGCAGTTTAAATGAAATGGCCGAGGCCCTGCTATACCGGAGCAGCATTCAGCATATTGAAGATGCACTGGCATTAATGATGCCGCCTGCCGGGAACACAAACAGCTTTTACAAATTCTGGGGCAGGGCAATGGAACCCTGGGACGGGCCCGCGCTTATAACCTTTTGCGACGGTGAAACCATAGGCGCCCGCCTCGACAGGAACGGCTTCAGGCCGTGCAGATGGGCACTTACAGACGATCGTTTATACTTAAGCTCAGAAGCAGGCTCATTTAAAATAGATCAAAGCACCATTATTGAAAAAGGCGCGCTTAGGGCCGGAAATTCTGTAACGCTTGACTTACAGAGCGGTAAGCTGAGTTTCCTTGATCCGCAGGACAGCCAGGAGAATAAGGATGCCAAATTGGAAACGCACCTGACCTCGCTGCACTACAGCAGCCCGGCAGCTGAAGCATTCGATGCTGAAAAAATGTTCCTGTTCGGCGTGCAGGAAGAAGAAATCAGCCGAATAATGGATCCTATGATTGCTGAGGGTAAAGAGCCTATAGGCAGCATGGGCGACACCGCAGCCCTTGCCATTCTCAGTGATCAGCCTCGCTCGTTCTTCGATTATTTCTTCCAGAATTTTGCACAGGTTACCAACCCGCCGCTCGATTACCTGCGCGAGCGCAGTGTTACAGATCTAAGCATAGTATTGGGAGCAAAGCCCAATATTTTTGCAAAAAAGGAACTTATTCCACCACCGCAAGCTGTTGAACTGAGCAGTCCTATTCTTTCTTTAGGCCAAACGGAGGCTATATATGCCGGCAAATTGCTTTACAGGCAACAAAGCATTTTCACTGCCGATATGACTTTTCGCCGCCTCTATGGCGCGGTGGACTTCAGGGCTAAGATTGACCAGGTGGTTAATGATGCCATTGAAGCTGTTAAAAAAGGCGCTGCCATTATAGTTATCAGCGACAGAAATGCCGATTGGGAAAACCTTAGTATTCCGGCGCTTATTATGTTGCGTGCACTTGTTAAAAGCCTCGACAGGGCAGGACTGCGCCTGAAAGCCAGTATTGTTGTAGATACGGCCCAGGCAAGAACCACGCATCATGTTTCAGCATTAATCAGCTTTGGAGCTGTGGCCGTATGCCCTTGGCTGGCGTTGCAATATGCCCGTAGCAAGGCCCCGGCAATTGATTCGGGGGCAGACAAAGCGGAGAAGAACCTATTAAAAGCCCTTGAAGGCGGCTTGTTAAAGGTTATGTCGAAAATGGGGATTTCTGTTGTAAGGGCATACCAAAGCAGTAAGCTGTTTACCATCATTGGCCTCGATAAAGATTTTTGTCATGATTATTTCAGGGATGTACCTTCTCCTATAGGAGGAATTGGCCTTGAAGAAATTGTGGAAGAGCAGCTCAGGCAGGCTGAGGCACACGAAGCTGCTGCCGAGCGAAAAAAGCACCTGCAAACTTACCAGTTCCGTGAGCATCCAAGGGGTAATGCCGGTGAAATGCACAGCATGACAAATGCCCGGAGCAGAATAGTACACCAACTGGTGCGCGATACGGGCTTGCGCCTGAACAATATGGCCTTATTCGGGGAATACCTGCAGGCCTCAGGGGGTACCGACGGAACACCTGTAAGTTTGCGTCATTTACTTGATCTGAAGCCTGCCGACAACCCGCTTACAACAGATAAAGTACAGGATTTAGCCTCCGTTTTAAAAACTTTCGGCAGCGGTGCCATGAGTTTCGGGGCAATAAGCGCCGAGGCGCAGCGCGATATTATTCTTGCCATGCTGGAAACGGGGGGCAGAAGCAACAGCGGCGAAGGAGGCGAAAACCCCTATTACTTTACAGAAGGTATAACCGGTACGGTAAAGCAAATAGCTTCCGGCCGATTTGGTGTTACCGCAACCTATATAATTACAGCAAAGGAAATTCAGATTAAAATGGCCCAGGGTGCAAAACCCGGCGAAGGCGGCCAGCTGATGGCCCCGAAGGTGAACGAAGATATTGCCCGCGCACGCCATAGCATGGTTGGCGTAGACCTGATTTCGCCGCCGCCAATGCATGATATTTACAGCATTGAAGACCTTAAGCAGCTCATATACGAGCTCAGGCAAATTAATCCCGGTGCACCGGTAGGCGTTAAGCTGGTATCAGGCGCACACATTGGTACAATTGCAGTAGGCGTTGCCAAAGCCGGCGCCGATATTATCCATATTTCAGGTTCCGACGGAGGAACAGGGGCAGCTCCATTAAGTTCCATGAAGCATACCGGCCTGCCATGGGAGCTTGGTTTGGCCGAAGCGCATCGCGCATTAGAGGAAAACGGCCTCAGGAACAGCATTCGCCTGCGCACCGACGGCGGTTTGCTCACAGGTAAAGATGTTATTATTGCCGCCATACTCGGCGCCGATGATTTTGATTTCGGTAAGCTGCTATTGGTTGCACAAGGCTGCGTTATGGCCCGGATTTGTGAGAAAAACACATGCCCTACAGGTATTGCCACCCATGATGCCCGTTTCAAAGCCAAGTATAAAGGCAGCAAAGATCATATAATCAGGATACTTGAATACCTGGCCGAAGACGTTCGCGGGCATTTAGCCAACCTTGGTATTGCTGATTTACAAAGCCTGCGCGGCCAAAACCATTTGCTGGAAACGGCCGACCGTCACCTTGCATTAATCAACAGGAAACGCATTGATCTCGATATTCTGCTCGCCCCCTCTCCCAAAGCTGAGGCCGAGCTTATTCCTAACTTATCGGCTGAAATATCGGTTCTAAATAAGCAATTGCTTGATGATTGCAGGGCTTCCCTCAAATCAAACAGCAAAATTAGCCTCAGGTATGAAATAAGTACCGATGACAGGGCTGCGGGAGCAACCCTTGCAGGTGAAATTGCCAGAATCAGGCACCTTGCTCACCTGCATAAACTCGGTAAGCCGGGAGGTGCTGAAATTCAGCCTTATACTTCCACTTTGCAGCTAAATTTCAAAGGCAGTGCAGGGCAGGGTTTCGGGGTGTTTTTGGAAGACGGCATGGAGATGCGGCTTAGCGGTGAGGCAAATGATTCAGTCTGCAAAACCATGTCGGGAGGAAAAGCTATAATTAAGCCGGCAGCAGAAAGCAGGTTTAAAGCCGCTGATAACGTAATTCTTGGCAATTGTGCCCTTTACGGGGCAACAGGTGGCAAGCTCATGGTATGCGGCATTGCCGGCGATAGGTTTGCTGTGCGTAACAGCGGCGCCATTGCCATTGCAGAGGGGACAGGTTTGCATGCCTGCGAATACATGACCAATGGCTTGGTAGTTATCCTTGGCAATGTGGCAGGTAACCTGGGCAGCGGTATGACCGGGGGCAAAATAGTGCTTTACAAACCGCAGCCCCAGGCAGTTAATACAGAATACATAGCAGAAGCCCCCTTGAACAACTTCGACCTGGAAGAGCTTAAAGCCCTGTTAGAAGACTATTTTACCGAAACACAAAGTGCCACCGCTACCCGCATTCTTGAAAACTGGGAAACGGAAAAAGACGTATTTAAAAAATATGTCCCGGTAAACGAGTTGAAGAAAGCAGAAGTTGCCGAAGCCATTATAGCTGAGGCAGCTGCAATGCTTAAGGAACAGGAATAGCATTTTGAGTTTCAAACCCGGCAATAATTACAGGGATAAAAAACAGGCCGATAACAAGCCTTATATATATCCCTGTATTTATTGGGTAAATAAAAGGTGCCTGATTCAAGAGGTGAGTTAAGATGCAATCCCTTTTAAGCGGGCAATATTACTTGCTATAAAGCTTTAATTGCAGTCAACAGAAAGCGCATACCGGCAGGTATATAATTTAATGCCGCGTTCATTTTACAATTTTCCGCCCCTTTTTCGTTAAAATTGCAATTGCATAGGTAATGACTTTGCCATGCAATTCAACCCGCCTATGAAATCTCGGCTCCTGCACATACCTGCCGTTAACTATTTTAAGACTTTTGCATTGCGCAGCGTATTGCTATGCCTTGCTTTAACAGCCCTGATTTCAATATCGGCCCGGGCCCAGGGTAAGTGGGGCGAAGACGGTGAAATTGAAGATGCGGAAATCGTGATTGAGAAAAGCCGCAAAATTGAGTTGCCGGAAGCAATCAGGATGACTGATAAAATCACTTTCCCTATTAAACCCATAGTACCTGCAGCTCAAAAATACAATTACTCAGATTTCAGGCTAATTCTGCCCGACCAGGAAAGCCGGGTTAAGGTTTTAACCATGAAGCAGGATGCTCAGCCGGTTTTGCCACAGGCTTACATTAAGCTCGGTGGTGGTAACCTGGGCACTTTTTATGGAGAAGGCTGGGTTGGCAGCAGGCAAACGGATAAGTACGCCTGGGGAGCGCACCTGAGGCATTTCAGCAGCAGCAAGGGGCCTGTAAGTAATCCGCCGTCTGGAACATCAGAAAACAGGATAGATTTATACAATAAATATTTCCTTGAGAAAATTACCCTAAGCGGAAACCTGAGCTTCGGACGCGACAGGTATAATTTCTATGGCTTTCAACCTGCAGATAAAGTTAAAGCTGACAGTGTAAAGCAGGTATTCAGTACCGTCAGCTTTAATGCCGGTATAGAAAACCGCGACAGTTCCACTTTTCAGTATAAAGCAGGGCTTGGTGTAAATACTTTTTCAGATGCTTTTAAAGCTTCAGAAACGCGATTTGAGCTTAATTTCGGAGGTCGTTATGCCATTGATGATAAAATGGGAATCAGGTTTACAACAGACCTGATGCTCAGCAAATATGCCGATTCGTCATCCGTATCAAGGAACCTGTTCAGCATACGCCCGCAATGGTATTTCAAAAATAAAGACATATCAATACAGGCAGGCGCTAACTTTGCCGCTGAAAACGATACAGCCAAAAACACCCAGCGTTTTCACCTGTACCCCCATTTAAATGTTGAGTACACTTTTGTTCCCCAATACCTGACCGGCTTCATTGGCATTACAGGCGATATGCGTAAGGTTACACTGCAAAATATGGCAACCTCAAATCCCTGGCTGGCTTCAAACCAGGTGTTATTGCATACCAATAACATGATAGAATTCTTTACCGGTATTCGTGGCGGGGCAGGAGATGGCTTCCGTTGGCTGGCAGAGCTGCATTATAATAATGTGCGCAATTTGCCCATGTTTATTAATGATACGCTTGCTACAGCCAATCACCCGGATGGCGATACTTCAAAATTCAGGATAGTATATGACCGCGGCACTGTCAGCATTTTACGCGCAGGCGCAGAAATGGGCTGGTCTGTAAGTAAAAAATATGATATAGGGCTAAGGCTTGATTATTACAATTATGCAATGGTTCAACAAAATGCTCCCTGGCATTTGCCAACCTTTAAAACCACGCTTACAGCAGGTATTTGGGCTACCGAAAGCCTTCGATTCAGCACAGGGCTTTATGTGATGCAGGGCATTACTGCCCCTGCCATACATTCAGATTTGAAAACGGAGCTGCCGGCAATTGTTGATTGGGACCTGAAAGCAGAATACCTGTTTGCCGGGAAATGGTCGGCATGGTTAGAGGCTGACAACATATTAAGTCAAAAAAATCAACGATATCTTAATTACTCAACGCGGCCTTTATTGGTTATGGGTGGCTTAACTTACAGCTTCTGATAATATTTAAGCGCCCGATTTGTTTTTCACCTGATTATTTCAATAATTGAGGTCGGATTATAGCAAAACGGGGAACAAAACCGGTCCGGTGTATGATAGACAGCTACATAAGTGCTTTACTTGAAGAACGCGACATTGTCGTCATACCTGATTTTGGCGGCTTAATTACCAAAGAAATTCCTACCGGGAATAATGAAGACAACAGGCAGCTCCTGCCCGCCCGCAAAGTGCCTGAGTTTAACCCGGCATTAAAAGATACCCCCAGTGAGCTGCCCGGTTATATGGCAGCACATGAAGGAAAAACAGAAGAGGAAGCCACAGAGCTGATTGCCGCTTATATTGGCGATAAAATTGAAACCCTGAATGCAGGCAGCCGTTGGTATTTAGATAAAGTTGGTTCTTTCAGGCTTGATAATGATAATGAAATAGTATTTGAACCCGCCGAAAACACCAACTACCTGGGCGACAGTTTCGGGCTTCCGGCAATTGAAGCTGAAGTTATACCGGTTTTTGTAGGAAAGAAGGGCAGTAAATCAGTTAAAAACACAACGCCTGCCCCCGCTCCGGCTGCTGCGGGTGAAGTGATTGAAGAGGAAAGCTCCCCATTATTAGCCTACCTTGCTGTAGGCCTTACAGTATTGCTTATTGGCGCAGCAGGTGCATTTTGGTATTTTAATATACATACCAAAGGCACACATAAAAAGTATGTATCACATTCTGCCCCTTCTACTGAACATGTTGCTGATACAAGCCATAAAACACCTGTTTCACAGGCAGATACGCATGCTGAACATACCGGGCACAGCAGTGTAGCAAAGACCGAAAAGCATGGTAAGCATGCAGGAAAGCATGGTTCTGAGGAAGTAAAAAAAGTAAAAGACGGCTCAACATACCAGCAAAATGCGAAATGGTATGTAGTTTTGGGGCAGTTTAGCAGCGCAGAAGGTGCATACAACCTCCGTAAAAAGCTGTTGGCTGAAGGCTATAGTGATGCGGAAGTACTTGATCCGCCAAAAAAATCAAAACTATATTGGGTTACCCTTACCGAGGCTGAAACTGAAGAAGATGCCAAGGAACTCAGGAAGGAATTACAGCCAAAGTTCCCTACCCAATTGGCAGTAAACAAAAGACATTAAATGTTAAAATCCTTTTTCCGCGTATTGTGGCTGGCCTCGGGCCTGTTGCTGCTGTACGTATTGTTCAGTACCTATGCCGAAATGTCGCCCACTGTTTTCCTGACACATGATCGCAGCCAGGCACCCGTAGACCGACAGCTGTATTTCTATGGCGCGGCAGGCATTTTCCTAATCTACAACATATTGCTCTTCATCATTGTAAGAATGGTGCCTTTTTTACCAAAAAAGGCATTGGTTGTTCCCAATAAAGCATTTTGGTTTTCAGATCGTGAGCACAGAAAAGCGCTGAACGGTGTTATTCAAAGCTGGGTGTTTATCTTGTCGGCATTAATTAATATGCTGTTTCTTATTTTATTAGAAATTACCGGCTCAAGAAATCACGTTCACGGCGATTTGCCTTTTGAAAACACATGGCACCTGCCTGTATTGCTTGCTGCATTGGTTCTGCTGCCGTTGGGCCTTTTTATTCGCCTGAATATGAGCAAGCTTGAAATTATGGATAACAGGGATTATTCAACCCCGGCCAAAGGCTGAATTTTTAGGACGTTCCAAAACTGACAAAATAAAAGGAGCCGAAATTCAAGCGAATTTCGGCTCCTTTTATTTGGACTTATTGTAGAGAAGCCTGATTAATAATCTTCGGTTTCCAGCGCTTCCAGTAAAGGTGCAAGGTCATCGAAGCTCTTAAGTCCCGGGCGTTCTTCTTCCCCGGCTTCGAAAGCAAAGCCGTCAAGCTTATTTTCAGTTATAATTTCTTCCAGCTTTTCAGGCGATACTTTTGTTTCGGAACCGTTTTCAGCCAGTATCCAGCCTTTGAAGCCTGTTGCCTTTAACTTTTCAGCATTCGGCACCTTGGCGCCGTTGGCAACCAGTAATATAGCCGAAACCGAGGAAAACCATGCCTCATTTGCTTTTATAGCCTCCAAAGCTTCTTCTTCACCTGAACGAAGTAAAAGTTTAAGCCCGGCTTTTTCGGTGCATTCGGCAGCAAGCAGGGCATCTGCAATATTTGCCTGCAGCCAGGTATATCCTATTTCTTCTTTTGCGCTGATAACGCATTCAAATTCAAAGGCATCGTGCCATTCAGCCACCCATTCCACGCCTGCAACCCAACCGGTAATAGCTGTGTAAAGCAGCCTTAAGGGCTCGTGGAGCGGCCATTCAGGTACGGGAAGCCCGCAGAGCTGCACGCCCATGCCGGCGGCATAGCGGGCATCGCTTAAATTGTTTATGCCCGATAGTTTTACAATAGCTTTAAGTGCCATAATTTATATTCGTTATTTACCTGTTTATACCCGGAAGGTGATAAGTTTTGCCTGCTTTTTTACGGGGTTGCAAAAATAGGTATAAGCCGGCTTTAAACATTTGCCCCGGTTTTATTATTATATTTGTACTAAGCATTTAACCCAAATAAATTTACAGGTTTAACAATGTCAGTTACCAAAGTATCAGATAATGAGTTCGGCACCAAAGTGGCCGAAAGCGAAAAAACAGTAGTTAAGTTTTATGCCGACTGGTGCGGAAGCTGTAAGCTCTTCGCCCCCAAATTTAAAAGGCTTTCAGACGACCCAAGATATAAGGATATTACATTTCTTGACGTTAATGCTGAAGAAAACCCCGAAGCCCGCAAAGTTGCACAGGTGAACAACCTCCCTTCTTTCGCCATTTTCGAGGGCGGTAAACTTGTAGATACCATTTCGGCCAGCAAAGAGGAAGCCGTAACAACACTGCTCGACAGGCTGAGTAAAACAAACCTTTACCTGTGAAAATAGCAGTAATAAAAACCCTGGTGCAGAACCATACCCTGCCCGAGCTTGCCAAAGCCGAGGAAGCAATTCTTGAGGAACAGGCTTTGCCCTTTGAAGTTGAAGGCGAAGACGAAGGCGAGCAGCTCACCCATGTTTTGGCAGCCATTTATGTTAAAACCCAAATTGAGCACCACGGCGCCGATGCAAATACCGCACTGCGCGATTATACCAAAAGGGTAAGAAATTCAATCAGTTAGTTAGTTTACGTTACAATACAATGAGCAAAAAAGGCAGGGTTTTGGTAGCCATGAGCGGCGGCATAGACAGCTCTGTGGCTGCGGTGCTGCTGCACGAACAAGGTTACGAAGTAATAGGCATGACCATGAAAACATGGGATTATGCCGGTGTTGGCGCGTCTAAAAAGGAAACAGGCTGTTGCAGCCTCGATTCTATAAACGATGCCCGCAGCATTGCCGTAAGCCTTGGATTCCCGCACTATATACTGGATATCCGCGAGGAGTTCGGCGACCAGGTTATTAACCACTTTACCGGCGAATACCTGGAAGGCCGCACCCCTAACCCATGTGTAATGTGCAATACGCACATTAAATGGGATGCCTTGTTGCGCCGTGCCGACCGCCTTGAATGCGAATTTATTGCCACCGGGCATTATGCCAAGGTAAGGGAAGAAAACGGCCGTTACGTTATCAGCAAGGGGCTTGATGAGAATAAAGATCAAAGCTATGCCCTTTGGGGCATTTCGCAGGAAAGCCTGAGCCGCACGCTTTTCCCATTGGGAGGTCTGCGCAAAACTGAAATACGCCAAATGGCCGCAGATCGCGGCTTTATGGAGCTGGTTAACAAAAGCGAAAGCTATGAAATATGCTTTGTGCCTGATAATGATTACCGTGGCTTCCTGAAACGCCGCATGCCTGATCTTGAAGAAAGCGTTGCCGGTGGCGAATTCGTTTTAACAGACGGTACCGTTGTTGGTAAGCATGAAGGTTACCCCTTTTACACGGTAGGCCAACGCAAAGGCCTTGGTATTGCTTTAGGTTACCCGGTGTTTGTTACTGAAATTCAGAAAGATACAAACAGGGTAATACTTGGCATTGAAACCGATTTGCTGCGCGACGGCATGTGGGTTTCGGGCCTTAACCTATCTAAATACCCTGATTTGAACGGACGTCTGCTTGAAACAGTTACCAAAGTTCGTTATAAAGATGCCGGTACACCGGCCACACTAGAACAGGTTGGCGATCGCATGCGGGTAACTTTTCATGAAGGCGTAAGCGCCATAGCCCCCGGGCAGGCGGCTGTGTTTTATGAAGGTAACGATGTGGTAGGCGGCGGCTGGATTGCCAAAAGTTTCAAACAAAACCAGGAATGGGCAACAGAAACCGAAACGGCAAAAGCCTGAATTTTTTTCGTTTGCTGATGCTGCTGCCCCTGGCGGCAGTCTTATGGGCTTGCAGCCCGTCTGAAGAAAGCGCAGGTGGCTTTGGAGAAGAGTATTACCCCATTGAAACCGGCGCTTTTATTACATACGATGTGCAGGAAATAAACCACCGATTTCCATCGGGCAGGCATGATACGGTTCACTATTTACTCCGAGAAACTGTAGCAGATACATTCATCGATGCCGCAGGCGGAACAAGCTATAAGCTTGTTCGTGAAACCCAAGACGACAACGATTCAACCTGGAAAATTGATTCTGTATGGGCTGTGCGCCGAAACGGGAACTCCATTGTAAAAACCGAAAGCAACAGGCCGCAGGTTAAATTGGTCTTTCCGTTAAAAAGCGGGCAGGTTTGGAACGGTAATATGCTCATAGACAGTGCCGCAACACAGGAAGAGTATTGGGAAATGAAAAGCCTGGGCAAGCCTCTTGTTATTGCAAATAAAAGCTTCCCAAAAACTGCCATTATTGAGCAGCGCGACGAAAACAATTGCAGGTTAAGAAAAACCGGGTATGAGTACTTTGCCCAAGGAATAGGCCTTATTTACAAAGAGCAGGTAAGCCTGCAATACAAAGAAACTGAGGTGCTTTGCGACGGTCCGCTGATAATAGAAATAGGTACCGAACGCAGGTATTACTATAAAGAACATGGAAAGAATTAAAATACACCCATCTTTTTGGCTGCACTTTTTTTTAGCTGCTTTTTCATTGGTTTTACTGAACCCAAGCCAGGGCATGAGTCAATCAGGGGTTATACGAAAATACCTGGTTTACTTCAGGAATAAAGATAACAACGGTTTTAGCGTAGATAATCCTGAACAATATTTAACCCAACGCAGTATTCAGCGCAGGCGAAGGCAAAATATACCTGTAAAGGTTATGGATATGCCCGTTACGCCCGCATATCGGCAGGCGCTTGCGCAGGTACCGGGAGTAAATGTATGGTACACAAGTCGGTGGTTAAATGCTGCCTTAATTGAATGTGATACCGATGTGGTGGCAGGCCTTGATGCTTTACCGTTTATACAAAATACAGAACGCCTTACTTTAGGAAATAGGCCCGGTAAAAAAAAGAACGGTTTACCCGGAAATACACCCGGAGACCTATGCCGACAAAACCTGAATATTTGCAGCATTGCATCAGACAGCAATATCTCTTACGGCGCATCACAAAACCAGGTAGCCATGCTCGGGGCCGACAGCATGCATGCTGCAGGCTTTACAGGGCAGGGTAAAATTATTGCCATTCTGGATGCCGGCTTCCAGGGTGCAAAAACACATGCGGCATTCCGTGCGCTGAACGGGAGAAACGGCATTTTAGGCGTTTATGATTTTGTAACCAGGGATTCGGTTCTTAATGTGAATCACCCGCATGGGGGACAGGTTTTCAGCCTCATGGGCGCTTATGCCCCCGGAAACCTCATAGGTACTGCCTTTGATGCATCTTTTTATCTTTTCCGTACCGAAGATGCCCCGACCGAAAAACGCGAGGAATTAGCCTACTGGCTTATTGGCGCAGAACGCGCCGACAGCATGGGTGCAGACCTTATTAACAGCAGCCTGGGCTATACAAACGGCATGACCGACCCTAGCCGTGATTATTTATTTTCAGATATGAACGGCCGTACAACGCCGGCTTCCAAGGCAGCAACTTTGGCTGCGTCGGTGGGTATTTTAGTAGTTGTTGCAGCCGGCAACCAGGGCGAAGATATGGATTGGGGAGGGCATATTGGCGCACCTGCCGATGCCGACAGTATTATAACTGTTGGTTCCGTAACAGCAGCCGGAACTTATTCATCATTCAGCAGCCGCGGCCCTACTGCCGACGGGCGCATAAAACCTGATTTAAGCGCACAGGGCAGCGCATCTGTTGTTATAAACCCCGGTACTGCAGATTTGTATATGGCAGGTTCAGGAACTTCATTTGCATCGCCTATATTGTGCGGTTTTGCAGCTTCATTTTGGTCGGCGCACCCTGAGCTTACGAGCTTTGATGTTTTAAATATTTTAAAGGCAAGCGGCTCACAAGCAGATACCCCTGACAACTACGCCGGCTGGGGTATTCCGAATTTAAAAAGGGCGCAAAGTCTTCTGGCTTCAGGTGTTGAAAAACTGAATACGGGCAAGGGCTTTTTGGTTTACCCTAATCCTGCAAACAGCAGCTCAGTTAGTATTACAGTACTAAGCAACAATACATTTTCAGGAGTTTGCAGTATTGAGATTACAAATGCCTCCGGAAAAGTGATTAAAGCTGCCGAGAATGTCGATTTCGGTGAAGCCGGCAGAATTAATTACAGCCTGCCTGAGGATATTGCAACGGGTGTTTATTTTATAAAAATAAGCAATCAGAATTCAGGCAAGAGGGTAATAAAGTTCGTTAAGCAATAAGGTATTACCCTAAACCTATAAAATCAAAAAGACACAGCTAATGTGTCTTTTTGATTTTATAGCCAATTTTTGAATGGATGATGAATTATTCAGATGTGCTTTCATCTGCCTCACTTTCTTCATCTTCTCCCTCATTGTCGTCATCGTCGCCGGGCTTAGGTTCAGGGAATTCACCTTCAGTAAACTTAAAGCGGAGGTATTTAATGTCTTCACCTTTAGCGGTGAACATTTCCTCATAACGGGTTTTAATGCCGTGATGCTCCTGTGCCCATTCAGAAGTGTAAAGGTTATGCGTGAACTCTAAATTGCTTACAGGGCAAAGGGCAAGAGTTTCAAGGGTATAATTAAAAAGAAAGGTATTATCTGTTTTCAGGTGCACCCTACCTTCAGACGGAAGCAGCTCGCGATAAATTTTGAGGAAACGCGGGTAAGTAAGCCTGCGTTTCTCGTCCCTGCCGCGAGGACGGGGATCGGGGAAAGTAATCCAGATTTCTGATACCTCGCCCGGCTCAAAAAACTGAAGCAGGTTTTGAATGCGAATGCGCAGGAATGCAGCGTTTTTAAGGCCATCGGCTTCGGCAGTTTTAGCGCCGGTCCAAATACGATTTCCTTTTATATCAACGCCTATGAAATTGCGGTCGGGGAATTCGCGGGCGAGTCCTACTGTGTATTCGCCCCTTCCGCAGGCCAGCTCAAGCACAATAGGGTTGTTGTTCCCGAATTGATCGGCATTCCAACGACCTTTAATATTTTCATAAAGCGGTTTTCCGGGCTGAACAATGTGGTTGTTGTCCAGGTTTTCCGCAAATTTTTTTAGTTTTCTTCTCGACATTCAATAATCAGGTAAATACAGGTATTCGCAGCCCGGCAATAGTTTGCCTACAGCTTATCAAGCAGGGCCTGCTTTCGCAGGCGGGATACTTCAAGGGTTACACCGTCGCTCATTTGTACTTCACCGCCCTTGCTGTGCAGGTAACGCTGTATTTGCGACAGGTTTATAATATGACTTTTATGAATGCGCATAAACCCGTTAGATTCAAGCACATCTTCGTAAGTTTTTATGGTTTTGCTTACCAGCATGTTTTTATTGCCCAGCAAATGAAAACGTGTGTAGTTCTCTTCGCTCTTGCAATAAACTATATCGTCCATTTTTATGATTTCATAGCCGTTAATAGTTGGCAGGGCAATGCGTTCCTGCCTGCGCTTGCCGGCCAGTTCGCTGAGCAGGAGCTCAAGACGGCCATCACCGGTGTTTTTACGCTTTTGAAGGCGCTCATGGGCGCGCTGTGCCGATGATTGCAGCTCGTCAATGTTAACCGGTTTCAGCAGATAGTCAAGCGCTGCGGCTTTAATGGCTTTAATGGCATAGTGTTGCCATGCCGTTATAAAAACCACTTCAAAATTACGTTGCTCCAGGCGGGTAAGCAGGTCAAACCCAGTGCCATCGCCCATTTCAACGTCAAGAAAAACAATATCGGGGTGGTAGTCTCGCAGGAGCGCAAGGCCGCTTTCAACGCTGCTTGCAAACTCAGTTTGTGTAACTTCAGGTACAAAGGCAGCCAGCAGTTCCGACAAAATTTCCCTTCCGCTGCTTTCGTCATCTATAATAGCACACTTCATAAAATTTGGTTTTTGATGTTGATTAATATTTTCCTTATAAATCGGTTAATAAATGCTTTACCGGTAATCATTAAATAAATATGGCCAATGAGCCACCTCATTTTTAATGAAGTACCAGGCATAATTAACCCTGCAAAATTGCAAAATTAAACCGGGAAACAAAGCTCTACCCGGGTCCCGGCGGCATCGCCGTTTTCATGGTAAAGGTCTTTAATATCTATGGTTATTTTGCGTTCTTTTTCGTGGTTGTAAATATTAACCCTTTCCATGGTAATAATCAGGCCCAAAGATTTTTTAAGGGCAGCCTGCTGCTCACGCAGGGCTGCAGAGCGAACACGGCCAACCCCGTTGTCTTCAATAATACAATGCAACACACCATCGTTGAGACTGAAGGTCAGGGTTAGCAGCAGGGGCCTGTTTTCTTTTTCCGGCATAAAGCCATGCCATATTGCATTTTCAACAAAGGGTTGAATTAACATTGATGGTATGCGCAGCCCGCCTGGCATTTCAGAATCCTGCTCAATGCGGTGAAAAAACCGGCGGTCGAAACGCAGCGATTCAAGGTCGATGTACAGTTCAAGCATTTGAATTTCCTCTTCCAGTGAAATGTATTCGCTTCGGCTGTTTTCCAAAATGTTCCTGATTAGCCTGCCGAACTTTTCAAGGTAATCATAAGCTGCCCGGGTATCTTTCCTGATAATAAACCTTTGAATAGAATTGAGGCTGTTGAATATGAAGTGCGGATTCATTTGCGACCTCAACGCTGTTTGCTCAGCGCCTGCAATACGGAGCTGAATGCCTGCCCGCCTGCGTTCACGCTGTTTAAGAATTGCGGTATAGCCCAAGGCTATGCCCGTTAAAATACTTATTATGCTGAATGCCGAAGTCAGCTTGAACCACCTGTGCTCATACCATGGTTTTTCAATGGTAAACTCAAGGTAAGTGCTTGTTCCCCAATGGCCTCCTTTATCGCGGCATTGTACTTCGAAGCGGTAATAATCGCCGGGCAGGCCGGGGAACTGTACATTTGGCTGTGTAGATACTATCCAAGGTTCAGTTGCTTTAAGCCTGTAACGGTATTCAACATTATTATTGGTTCTGAACCTTAAACCTACAAAGCTGATATTTATGTTAAGGCCTGATTTAGAAGGAAAAATAAGGGAATCGGAGGTATAAAGAACTGATTTGCCATCTACTTTACAATCTGTAATGTGGCAGTAAGGCGGAAGAAAGAAGCGTTCATAATCATTTGAAAGGGCAGTTAGTCCTTTTATTGTACCTATCCATAAAGTATCGCCTGTTTTACTTACCGAGTTAATAAAATCTGAAGCAAGGCCATTGCTGACAGTAAAAACCGAAACGGTAATAT
This sequence comes from Bacteroidota bacterium, assembly GCA_040388605.1. Lineage (GTDB taxonomy): Bacteria > Bacteroidota > Bacteroidia > Cytophagales > Flexibacteraceae > JAZKBN01. The sequence continues at coordinate 22,877 of JAZKBN010000059.1, forward strand.
CGTTCCAATTGGTATCTTTCTGGCTCAGCTTATTCAGGCCAATATTGGTTCCCACCCACAGGTTATCTTCATCATCGAAATACAGGTTTTTTATCAGGTTGCTGGTTAAGCCATGGTTTACATTAAAATTCTTTATTTTTCCCCTGCGATTAATACAAATCAGGCCATAGCCATAAGTGCCTGCAAAAATATTTCCCCTTTTGTCGCAGGCGAGTGATACTATTCTCCTGCCCAGAATTTTACCATACCTGGCCCATGATTCAGAACTGTCAGGGGTACATTTATAGAGCCCGTTAGAGGTGCCTGCCCAGATGCTGCCGTCTGTTGCTGTAAGCAAAGCTTCTGTTCTTGCAGCACATACCGTTTTCAGCATCATTTTTCTCATTTCAATATTAAAAAGCTCGTTTTTAAAATCGGAAAAAGTTGCGTTTAAAGATTCAAATACTTTTTTAAATTTATTTATGTTTGATTCGTTCAAATAATATAATGCCCCGGAACTGCCAATAAATACTCCCCCTTTTTTATCAAGCAACAAGGCTTTTGTGTTAACAGGCAGGTAATTTACAGGCTTATCTCCTTTTAAAACCACCACGCCACCTTCTGTACCCATATAAACAAGACCATCTCCGAAGGCAAAATCACGAATTCCATGTTTTCTTTCGGAATTTACACTTAAATCTATTATTTTATTCCCTTTTATTTTACCAAAGTGCATACCGGGTGCACCATACCATAAATCTCCTTCCGGCGAGGCCCTAAGTACATTCAGGTGATTATCAGGCAAACCGTCATCATTAGTATAGGTTACGGTTTCCGGCGATGCCATCATAAAAACCCCGTCGCCAAGGGTTGTAAACCAATAATTGTTTTCAGCATCACGCATTACGCTGCTTACATCTCTGCCTTTAAGGAATAGCTTAAATTTTTCATTGTAACTTAAGCCGCCTGATATTCGCAGTGCACCTTTTTTACTGCAGGCCCACAGGTCGTTTTCAATTTCAATAAGGCTGCTAACCTTTCCGTCAAGCAGCCCCATTTCTTCAGTTACTAAGTATTCAGGAATGCTGTCGGGTTCAAAATGCATAACTTCGGCACCTTTAGTTCCATAAAAATTGCCGTTTTTAGTAACACACATTCGTTCACATATAAGGTTCCGGAAATTGTAAAAATCTTCTGCTTCCCGGTCGGGTCCGCGTTCTATAACCTGGTCCATGCCGTCCATGCAAATGGCGCGGGTGGCACCTTTTGCATCAACGTAAACTTCTACTGCATGGTTGCCGGGGCTTGTGTTGAACATCAGGGGCCAGGTAACTTTTCCGGCCGGGTCAATTTTCATGAGGCCCGAAACGTAGGTGGTAAACCAAAGGTTATGCGAGCCATCTTCCATTACATTCAGGAACATGCTTTTAGATCTTGCCCTGGCAGCCAGACTGTCGTTTTCCGGGTTGTAAAAAACGCCGTTATGCCTGTAGCTTAATTGTCCGTTCAGCGAGAGGAACCATATTCGGCCCTCGCTGTCCTGGAAAATCTTCATTATCTCATTGTCGGCCAGCCCGTTCTGAATGCCGTAATTGGTAAAAACCGAGCCGTCGAAACGGCTTACGCCTGTTTCTGTAGCAAACCAAATAAAGTTATCCCGGTCCTGGAAAGCGCTGTAAACCACATCGCCGGCAAGGCCGTCTTCAGCTGTGTATCTTTTGGCGCCCGGTTGCTGGGCCTTTGCGCCAATTGATGATACAAGCATGCAGATAAAAAAAACAGCATAAAGTGGTATATAACCCGGTTTAGTCAACATGCTATAAATTATTGAACAAAAGCGCTTTACAGGCTCCCGCCTTAGGTTGTGTTGAACCGGTTGTAAAGCGATATTCATGCAGGTTGTAAATATTTGCCGGTGGCTTTATAAAAGAAACACCCTCGTGCAGTTTCGGAAATATAGTAAAATGTATTCAATTTATAATTGATGAACGCCCGCCGTAACCGGCATAATAAGCCGGGTACAGCTGGCGTTCGCCCGGTAAGCTTAAACCGCCATGCGCATATCAACAGGTATAAGGGTGCTTATACCTTGCTCCTGCATGGTTACGCCGTAAATAACTTCGGTACCTGCCATGGTGCGCTTATTGTGGGTTACAATAATGAACTGTGAATCAGCGCTGAATTTCCTGATAATGTTATTGAACTTATCAATATTGGCATCATCAAGCGGGGCATCCACTTCATCGAAAATACAGAAGGGCGCAGGCTTTATCAGGTACACGGCAAAGAGCAGGCTGATAGCGGTAAGTGTTTTTTCGCCCCCGCTCAATTGGCTGATGCTTAAGGGGCGCTTGCCCTTTGGCTTTGCAATAATATCAATTCCGGATTCCAAAGGATTGGCCGGGTCGTTCAGAATAAGGTCACAGGTATCTTCATTCGTAAACAGCGATCTGAAAACATGTATAAAGTTCTCACGTATTCTGTTAAAGGTATCTGTGAAGGCTGTTCTGGCAACCTCGTCTATTTCGCTAATGGTTTGAACCAGCAGGTTTTTTGCATCAAGGAGATCTTTTCGCTGTGTAATAATGAAATCGCTGCGCTCTTTCATTTCGTTATAGGCTTCCATAGCAAGGTGGTTAACCGTGCCCAACCTTTCGAGCCTTGCCTTTATTTTGGCGCTCGTAATACGCAGGTCTTCTTCTGTTTCATTCGGGAGCACAAATTCGGTTTCGCTTTCACGGTCCTGCTTTTCAATATCTATCCCGAATTCAGCAGCCATGCGCTCTGTTACCGATGCCAGGGCAAGGCGCTCATCAGTTATTTTGCGGTTAAGCTCCTGTATGAGCGTTTCGTTGTTTTCACGCCTGCGCATAATTTCACGGGCTTCCTTTTCAGATAAATCTATAGCTCCGCGAGAAGCATACCAGGCCTTTTCAGCTTCAGAAACCCCCTTTTCAATTTCAGACTTCTCTGCATACATAGCGGGCAGTTCATCGTCTTTTACAGTTGAGGTATTGTGCAGGGCTATAATATCAGCTTCTGCCTGCGCGAGCTCTTCGGTGCTGCGCTGCATACGTTTTGTGAGGCCGCGAAGCTCATTATCACGATAACCAATATCCTGCTTTTTGCCGGATAAAGTGCCTTGCTGCTGCACTTTAAGCATATTCAGCCTGTTGTATTCTGTATAGGCTGCAGATGCAGCGGCATTTCTTTGGGCCAACAGGGCAGCAGTATCTGCAATCTGCTTATCAATTTCTTTGAGAGATACCCGGCGGGTTTCCACTTCGGGTTTTCCGCCTGTTATTTCTTTTTGCAGTGAAGCCATTCGCTCTTCGAGCTCCTTGCTGCGGTTTCCGCTGCGCATTAAGAGGCCTTCAAGCTGCTCTCCTTTGGCGCGCAGAGCAGCCTCTTCACGGCTCAGGGTATCCTGATCACGGCGAGCAGATTCTATTTCGCTGCGTTTGGTGCTTTGCTTTAATTGGTTTAGCTCAAGCTGCTTATCGCTTATTTTCTTTTTCTCTTCTGCAATGCGCAGGGTTAGGGCTGCTATTTCATTTTGCAGCTTTTCAAGGTTCTTAGCACGTCCTATACGTTTTCCCTCAAAAATACCGACCGAGCCGCCACCTATTGCATCGGGCTTGCGTATGAGGTTGCCTGCCGATGAAAGGAAAGTCAGGTGATCTGCCTTCGGGAAATTGCTGCCTTCTGTAATATAAACATTATGCAGCAGGGCATGAACCAAGGGTGCAAACCTGTCGTCGCATTCAACAACTTCCGATGCAGGAATTGCGCCTTCAACCTGTAAGGGCAGTTCTGCCTGTAAGGGCGGGAATTTGTCGAGCAGGAAGAAATTGGCCCTGCCTTTAGAAGATCTGCCAAGCAATTGAATGGCATCCAAAGCCTGCTGATCATTATCTGCCACATAAAAGTTCATATATGGCTCCAGGAATGTTTCAAGCGCCACCCTGTATTCAGGCGGACTGGCCAATACATCCTGCAAAAGCGGGGCATGCTTCATACCCGGGCTGTTGCGCTTCAGGAACTTAATGGCCTCGGGGAAACCTTCCAGGCTTTCAACCAAAGATTTGGTGAGATTATACTCGTTCTGTTTGGCGTCAAATTCCCGGCTGAGCTTGCTTTGCTTATCTTTTAAAGCTTCGGTTTGCTTCCCGTTTTCATCCTGGGCAAGTTGCAAGGCAGCTTCTGCTGCCAGCAATTCCTGGAGCTTAGAACCGGCAAGCGCTATTTTAGCTGCCAGCTCCTGCCTGCGCAGCTCCATTTCGCTGATGCTGCTGCGTTGGCTGCTGTCCTGGTTTTGCTGCTTCTCCAGCTCTGTTTTTACGCTGCTTAACTGAATCTCGTTAATTTCAAGCGTTTTACCAACCTGGAACAGCTTTTCCTGTAATTCAGACCGGCTTTTATTCAGGCCGCTGCTTTGCTCCTGAATTTTCTTGGTTTCGGCATTCAGGGCCTGCCAAACTTTATCGGCTTCCGCTAAGCCGGCAATGGTTTCTGCGCTTTGCTTTTCCAACAAATCGGAATCGTTGCGCAGGCTATCAAGCATTTCAGTAATGCGCTTGCTGTGCACACTGTCCTGCTTCATTTGGTTTTCAAGGTTGCTGCGGCGTTCGCTCAGGTTACGCAGGCGTTCATCTTTCAGCTTTTTCTCGCTCTCGAAAGTTAGTATGCGTTCTGTATGTGCATTCAAAGTCTTTTGCCTTGATTGTAAAAGCTTTTCGCGCTCAAGAACTTCGGCTTTTTCCTTTTCGGTTTGCGCTTCGCGCAACCCCAGATCCTGCCCAAGCTTGTCGCGGAGCTCTACTGCTTCCTGAACCTGAAGTTGAAGGCGGTTTCGTCCGGCAGTTTTATGGTGCAAAACCACCCTCGCCAACAAAAGGCTGGTTTGCTTATACTCTTCCTTAATCTTAAAATACTCTTCGGCCTGCCTGGCCTGCTTTTCAAGGCTTTTCAGGTTTTTCTGAATTTCGTGCAGCAGGTCTTCAACACGTTCCAGGTCTTTATCGGTATCTTCAAGCTTGCGGTAGGTTTCTTTTCTGCGGAGCTTAAAACGCGATATGCCGGCGGCCTCTTCGAACAATACCCTGCGGGAGTTTTCACGGTCGCTGAGTATATCATCTACCATTTTAAGCTCAATGATGGCGTAGCTGTCGGGGCCTATACCTGTATCGAGGAACAGGCTTGTTATATCTCTCAGGCGGCAGGTTACGCCGTTTAACAGGTATTCGCTTTCACCGGTACGATAATAGCGTCTGGTTATGGTAACAGTGCTGAATTCTACAGGTAAAACGCCCTTGGTGTTGCTGAACGTAAGCGACACCTCGGCCATTTGCTTGGGCTTTCGGTTCTTGGTGCCGTTAAAAATTACGTTCTCCATTTTATCGGAGCGCAGGTTACGGGTTTTCTGTTCGCCCAAAACCCAGCGAATAGAATCTACAATATTGCTTTTACCGCAACCGTTAGGCCCTACAACGCCGGTTATGCCGGCATCGAAATGCAGTTTGGCCGCTTCGCCGAAGCTTTTGAAGCCTTTAATTTCAAGAGTTTGTAATTGCATGAAAAAGCCCCGCGCTGTTTTGCCGGGATGGCCCTACCGGTTTGGGGGATACAAAACTAACAATAATCCGCTTATCCTTAACCGCTTTAGGCCACAGCCTTTTTTCCTTATATTTGACCGCAATACTCTGAACACAATTTACATGGCCAACCGCAATTACCCTGCACCTGATTTGCAGGCAATAAGCAAATATGTAAAGCTGCCTGCAAAAAAGCTGTGCAATGATTTTTTCAGGACCGAGACAGTTGTTTCAGGCGCTCAAATGGCAGACTTTATGCCCATAAAGCAGGTGAATCTCTTTATGCTGCGCAACCTGTACGATAAATGGGCCCGCGAAGCCCAAAGAATGCGCAGCCCGTACTTCGATTATGAATCACAGGAAGTGAATGATGCCCTGCAGGAATTTATGAACACCCTGAGCAGGCACATTTCAGTAAAACGTGAGCATTTTGAAGATTTGCTTACGGAAGCACTGCAAAGCGCTGTTCTGCTGGCCCTTTCACCAATAGATTACTTTACCCATGAAATTGAAACGCTGGC
>JAZKBN010000059.1:28980-37598 GCA_040388605.1 Bacteroidota bacterium
GGTGCAGTTAGCTCCCTTGCGTGAGCTAAGTCGCTTTTTGGTAATAAACCGTTCACTGGCAGACTCTGTTCTTGATGAAATGGATTTACAGGGAAACAAAGAAATGTTTGCCGGCGAGCTTCTGCGTTATTTCAGCACAGCCAATGTTGAAACAGCTGCCGACAGGTACGATGCCCAAATAATTATTGACGAGCTAAACCGCATTTCGCCAATCAGGTTAACAGACCTTTGCAGGCAGGAGCCGGAAGCAGGGAAACCCGTTGAGCAGGCCCCCGTTAAACGTGACTTCTTCAGTGAAATCAGCGGAATAGATGCGCCCTTAAAGGCAGATGTAATTTTTGCCGCTGAATCAGGTCATACAGCTGAAGGCAATGCGAAAACAGAATGGCTCAATACAGATTCCCGCCAGGATTTGCAGGCAGAAACGGCTCCAAGTGCCTTTTCAGAATCGTGGACAGATAATACAACAGATAATACATCTGAAATTGAGGCTGCTGCACCCGCTGAAGATAACGAAGATCCATTCTTTGTATCAGAATACAATAAGCTGCCCGAAGATGCGCCCGATGAATTGAATACATGGATTGCTGACAGTACAGAATCATCTTTTGACGCAGCTCAGAATACAGATCCTGGTAATACCAGCTTAGATGAATTTTCCGCAGCCACATATTCTGAAAAAGAAACAGATGCAGGAACCGGGGCAGAAGCAGGGTATGAGGATAGTTTACCCGGAGAAGGCAGCACAGATTCTGAAGGTTCAGAAAGCTCGCAGGCAATAATACCGGCTCAGGGGCCGGTTGAAGAAGAGGAAATTGCTGCCCGCAACGCGCCATTGCCCTGGAAAGAAAACCCGCCGCCGCCCCTTGAGGTGGCAGAAAACAAAGCCAATACCAATAAAGGCGGATTATTCAGCCGCATTTTGGGTCGTAAAAAAGGCGATGAGCCAAAATCCGCATCCATTTTAAACGACAGCATTAAACAAGACGGCCTTGCTTTAAATGATGCCGCCCAACACCTGCGTATTGAAAGCCTGCAAAACGAAATTCCCCTGAACGACAGGTTCCTGTATATTCGTGAACTTTTTAACAGCGATCGTGCCGCATGGGATTTCGCATTACGCCAACTCGATAATGCTGCAGATCGCAGGCAGGCCATGGACAGCCTGATGCCCGGCTATGCCCGCCGTTTCAACTGGGATATGAGCCCGGGCAGCACAGCCTCCAAATTTACAGATTTGGTTGAACGCAAGTTCTCGGCCAAATAGCCGGCGGCTTTACTATGAAAAAAATCCCTTATAAATGCAGCAAAACAAAATGCGGCATTTATAAGGGATTTGAATTTTAAGGCTGATTATTTATAAATCTACCTCATACGGTGCATGCTGCGCACCAGTCTTTCATCTCTTTGAATAAGCCTGTTGCTGAACATATTCAGGAAAAGTGCCAGGAAGGGTATCAAAAATCCGAATTGCCTTTCACCGAAAACCATCGGGTCCATCCACTTCTCGCCTTTGCTGATGGCAAGGAAAATACTGATTAACGCACCGCCAATAAGAAGTGTATTAACAACACCCAGCTTCATTTGCCAAATACGGTCTTTCCCTTTAAATGAAGAGTAAAACAGCATACCTGAAGCAACTATACAAAAGGCAAGTATGTGGTATTCAGGCTCGTCCTGTATAACTTTAATGGTTCCGCCGGGTGCGGGGTCTTGCCGGGTATGCAGCATATTTAGGCCTGTAAGCCTTACCTGCTCCAGGCTGTTATTAGATATTTTGTGCCAGGAAGGTGTAAACGGGGCAATAAGCATAAGTAGGGCGGCAAGCCATACAAGCCATGTTTGCGGACGAATTTCAATCACGTTATTTTAATTATCGGGTTTTAAAGGGAGCGCAAGTTAATAAAAAGCAAATTTTTAATGGCTGTAAATTAATGTGTTCCGCCTTGTTTACTTACTTAAGATCATAAGATGCTGTAATTACACTTCCTGATTCTTCCAGGTTTTCAACATAAACGGCTGTGTCAATTTCCTGCTGAAGGTCTTCAACATGGCTTATTATACCAACTACGCGCTGCTCATTCCTTAAAGATTTCAGGGTGGCAAAAACAGTTGCCAGGCTCTCTTTATCCTGCGAACCAAAGCCTTCGTCGAGGAAGAAAAAGGTTTGGTTTCTTCCGGCCACTGCGGCAATGCTGTCGCTCATGGCAAGTGCGAGGCTTAATGCGGCCTGGAAAGTTTGGCCGCCGCTCAGGGTTTTAACGCTGCGCACCTTGCCGCCATGCAGGAAATCGCAGATCATGATGTTTTGATCATCATCAAGAAAGAGGCTAAGTCGCTGCCTTGTAAGCTTCATAAACCTTATGTTTGCAGCTTCGCATAAGGCATGTAATTGTGCTTTAAGCACATATTTTACAAAGCCCTGGGCCTTAAACATTTTCTGCAAAGTGGCAATATCTGCTGCTCTTGCCCTTAACTGTTCGGCTTTTGCCTCAAGGTCTTTTTTGAGAAGCAATTGCTCGTTCAGCCAATTAATTTTTCCGTTCAGGGCCCCGGCTTCTTCCGATACCTTATCTAACAGGGCTGCACATTCAGCTAATTCCTGCTTAACTTTCAGGTGTTTATCTGTTTCATAATCAACGCCTTCCGTTTTCTTTAAAAGCTCGGCAAGCTTACTTTCGGCTTTGGCCAAAGCAGTCCTGAATTCAGCAACCTGCCTTCGGACTGATGCGCTGTCCTGTGCATCGTTTAAAATTCTTCGAACCTCTTGCTCATTTTCATACCCGAATTTTGTAAGCAGCTCGGCAAAGTGTTTCAGGGCTGCCAGGTAATGAGATTCCTCAAGCATTACAGACGCCGATATGCTGAGTATTTGCCCCTTGCATTCATCTGCCGAACGTCGTGTTTTTTCCTGCTTCTCATTCGCCAGCCTGAATTCTTCTGCCACTGAATTAAATCGTTCACGAAGCTTAATGGCTTTTTCAGCACATTCTTTTGCAGTGAGGTCAGCGAATAATGCAGAGTCAGCTGTAAGCATGGAAGCCGAATAAATTTCTGCCTTAGCCTGCAAGGCTTTTATATCAGCTGTAAAGCCATCCCTTGCTGTATTGAATTTCTTAAGCAGCTCCTCATTTTTTTCTGCCTGCTCCCTTAAGCCGGCAATATCCCTGTCTAGCTTATTAGCCAATTCGGCAGATCTGCTGTTTTCCTGCTGCCGTACTTTTACTTTCTCAGCTGTGTAGGCATTAAAATCGGGCCATACAAAGAGTGCGTTATGCGCTGCAAAGGCAGCATTTTCCCGGGTTGTTTCCAGCTGTTGTTCGGCAAGCCTGGTATTTAGCTGCGTTATATTACTCTCATTATGGGCCAAAGCAATACGTAATTCGGCAACTGCTTTTTCCAGCCCCTTTAAACGATTTTTTTCAGCATTTGCAATTGAAAGGCCATCATTGCCAGGTAGTTCCTGCAATATATCAGGGTGTTCCTCAGAGCCGCACAATGGGCAGGGCTCACCTTCGTGCAACGAATGCGCAAAGGTTTTCAGCTGTTCTTTCAGCCTGAGGCCATCGAGCAATAATTCAGTTTCCCGTAGCTTAACGCTTAGCCAATTATTTAAATCATTGGGCAGGGCAGGGGATTCAGGATTAATGCCCGCTTCTTTGGCCGCTTCATTAATAACTGCACTAATAACGTTCTCGTTTTGCTTTAAAGCCCGGGCTAGAGTATTTTGAAGAGAAAGCAAAGCCTCATTGGCTTTTAATGCGTTTTGTTTCAATAAAGCATTATTCGCAAACCAAACAGAAAGCTCCTGTAAAATGGATTCATCCATAATACCGGTACGCAGCTTTTTAACCTCGGTTTGCAGCTTCAGAATTTGGGCTTTATCAGAAGCAATATTGGTTTCAACAGTTTTAATTGCCGGTCCGGCCTTTTGGTATCTTTCCCGAATCTGGTCAAGGTTCTGCTCAGTATTCTTAAAATTCACAGCGGAATCGTAACGGTCGGCCAAGGCAGTTAAATCGCTCCGTGTATCGTTTTCCTGTTTAAGTTTTTCGAACGCGGGTTTGTCGGCTTCAAGTTCCGCAAGCAGCTTGCTGAGCTCTGTGTTAAGGGCCAGGTCTTTTTCCTTCAGCTTTAAAAGACGTTGTTTTGAATCATCGGTTGCGCTTAAGGGCAGTGAAAAATTTTGCTGTACAAGTTCATACTCAAGCAGTTGCTTTTCAGCGGCTTCTATAGCCGGCTGCCTTAATTGGAGTGTTTTAAGCTCGCTTTCAGCATTAAGCTTTTCCAGGAACAGCAATTGCAAAAGAGCCATGGCCTGCTCCTGCCTGCGAAAGGCTTCAAGTTTTGCATTAACTTCAAGCTTTTCATCTGTTTTTAATTGCAGCATGGCCTGTGTTTGTTCCAGCTCCTGTGTTGTAACGCTGCTTAGCTCAGCCAGGCGCCCGTCTGTAACATCTCTTTCCGATTTGTTTTGGGCTTCAAGCCTGTTGGCTTTAGAAGCCAAATCGAAACGATGCAGGCTGAACAGCTCATTCAGCATGGCAGTTCGCTGGCCAATTGTGAGCTGCAAAAACTCCTGGAACTGCCCTTGGGGTATTATTATGGTTTTATTGAAATTGGTATAGCTTATCCCAATGGCTGCATGCAACTCTGTTTCGGCAACCGGTATCCATTCTTCGCCCTCCTTTCGGTAAAAGCTGCGATCTATTTTACAGTTTCCGAAATTACTCTTGGTTCTTTTGCCGGTTGCAACTGCCAGGTATTCATGGTTATCAGGCCCGGCAAGCAGGTGCAACTCAATACCCAGGCTGCTGCTGCTGAGGTTGAACATATTGTAGGCCCGGTTATCCTTGTTATTCATGCGTTCGCTTTCGCCGTAAATAACAAAGCTGATGGCCTCAGGTATGGTGCTTTTCCCGCTGCCGGTAGCCCCGAAAATGCCGAAAAGAGCAGAATCTGTCAGCTTGGTAAAGTCTATCTCCTGAGCAGATTTATATGAATAAATGCCGTTGAGCTTAAGGTGCAGGGGTATCATTATTCGATATCAAGGGAAAGCATTTCACGAAAAAGGCCGGTTAAATTGGCAGATGGTTCCTGACCGCCGTTACTTTCCCTGTAAAATTGGGTAAAAAGTGTGTCCATATTTTGGCTCAAATCAGCAAAGCTGCGTGCCTGCTCCCCGGTTGGGCCGGCTCCGGTAACCTCCGGAATAATGCAAACTATGCGCTCGTGGGCAGAACGCAGGCTTCTGTGCTCAGCGCCGCTGAGTGCAGTGCCTGATACAATTGTAAGCTCTGTATAGGCTTCCCGGTTTTCAGAAAGCCATTTAAGCGCATCTTCCACTGGGTTTTCACCTGCCGACCTGAACCTTAAAAGCCGACGCCCTGTTCCCAGTTTAATATTATTTAACACAGCTTCTTTGCCGGGTTCAACATCAATCATCACCACAAATTTATCCTGGTCTGCCTCGCTGAAGCTGTAAGCAAGTGGGCTGCTGCTGTAAACAACCGGGAAACCGGTACCGCCTATTTTTTGCCTGCGATGCAGGTGCCCTAAGGCAACATATTGCATTTGCGGCGGGAAATTGTTGGTAAATACGGCCTGGGCATTACCCATGATCAGGATAGGTTTTTCATCGTCGGGCTCTTCGGGCATGGGCTCGCCTTCCTGCATTACGTATAGGTGGGCAGCTAAAATATTAACCCCCATATTGTCGCAATACTTATCTGCCAAATCAGCCCATCGGGTTTTGAGCAGGTCGCGCATGGCCTGCCCGCTGCCATCATCATGCAGGCGTTGGCGCAGGCGCATTTCAGAAGCATAAGGTGTAAGCAGCAGGCGTACAGGGTAAGTGTAAGCCGGCAGTTTCAACTCAAGGAACCCCGGTTCACTGTGTGTGATTTCAATTCCTGAATCAAGGGTCTGGGGAATAAAGCTGCTGTCAGGGTACCCGGCGAAAAAAATTCCGAGGCTGATGGCGAGCGGGTCGGCGGCCATAATTCGGTCGGGACTGTCGTGGTTCCCTGCAATGGCAATTACGGGGCGGGTTCCGTGTGCGGTAAGCCGTTTGAGTGTGCTGTAAAGCAGCTGCTGCGATTCAGAAGGCGGGTTAAAGCCATCGAACAAATCACCGGCTACTATTATAACATCTGAATTCTCCCTGTCCGCAATTTCGCAGATTTCATGAAGCACCTGCTCCTGTTCAGGATGACGGCTAAAAGTATCGAGCTTTTTGCCGAGGTGCCAATCGGCGGTATGTAGAATGCGCATATATTAAATTAAGTAAGCAAAAGTAAAGATTCCGCGTGAAAGCAGTAAATTAGCATCGGGAAGGGGATATAATAAATACAATTCACCTGCCTTATTCCAATCTCTATATGGATATTTTAGCAGCATTACTACTTGCAGTTATCGGCTTAACTCTCTTATTGGCCGAGTTGTTCTTTGTACCCGGAACAACCGTTGTAGGCCTTTTAGGTTTCGCTTTTGCTACGGTAGGCGTTTGGTTCGGCTTCCAATTTTTTGGCCCTTTTTTTGGAACATTATACGCATTCGCGGTACTGACCATTGGTCTTGTTATGACCTGGGTTGCCTCACGTAAACTTGAAAACAGCCAATTTGCCTTAAAAAATAAGCTGAGCGGATCTGTTGAAACACCTGACCTTAGCCCGCTCAGACCCGGCGATTCCGGAATAGCCCTTTCAGCACTTCGCCCCTCAGGAAACGCTGAATTCGGCGGCTCAGTTTACCAGGTTTGGAGCTATGGAAAATTGGTTGAGGAAGGCAAGCGCATAAGCATACTTAAAATTGAAGGAACACGCATTATAGTATCAGAACCGGCAAAGCACCATATAGCTGTTTAAAGTTGGCTCATTAATTGTTTTGCTGCCCATAAATTATGGATTACAGGCAAATAACAAAGGCCTGCTGAAAATCAGGAGGCCTTTGTATTGTCTACACTCATTTGATAAAGATTTTCTCAGCGCTCTACATTCAGCTTAGATGCGTAGCTGTGTTTGCCCTGTACAAGTTTTACTATATAAATGCCCGGCTGCAAATCATTCAGATCAAGATCATGGCTGAAAGCGCCGGTAATATTCAGGGTTTGATGTTTTATTTCGCGGCCTGCCATATCAGTAAGACTTAGTTCGGTTGTAACACCGGGCTCAGCATTTTTAATGCTGATATTTACATGATCTTTAGCCGGGTTGGGGCTTAACACAAGGTCTTTTGCATTTGGGGCAATATTATCTGCAGCGCTCCTCTTATTTCTTACCGCAATTTTCCTGCTTGTTTTCGCTTCCCTGATTATTGTTTTGCGGGTAACAGTTTCTTTGCCTGATTTTGAGCCAAGACCACAGTTAACCTCGCGCGTGGTAACGGTAATAACATTCGGCATCTCTTTGCCCAATGTTCTAAAAGAGTCGGCAAGCACCTCCATATTTATGCTGAAGTTTTTAGCATCTATGGCAAGCTTCTCAGCGGCAAATTTTGTTTTTGCATTTTGAAAAGCGCTGTCCTGCTTTAGCTTCATTTGCTGCTGCGTTTTGCACAAACCACGGGTAGCTTTTTGCGAATCTGTACTAAGCATCCAATTGCTGTTATTAAAATGATTATAAGTTTGAGCTGACTGTAGTTCATGCTGCTTGCTTATATACTCAGCTTGTGCTTTAGCATACTCCTTGTGTTTCGAAAGGTAAACTGTATCTAAACCTTTGCTCAAAATACCCTGCAATTGGGCAGGCAATTCGGGTAAATCTTTAAGGCCGTCTTTTGAATCAGTGGTATAGGAATAAGTGAAATTTGCACCGGGCACTTCCCCGAAATTAAAATCAGGATTATTGCTGAATTTCATAAAAGCGATGCTGTCCATATCACCGCTTCCGAAAATCATTACTTTGCGATAAACAGAGTCGCCGGTTTGTGCCTTATAACCCGGAGCCCTTAAAACATTTACCCTTTTAATTACTTTACCGGGCCCGGCTGCAAGGGCCGGCAGGGGAGGGAGCTCACCGTCCGGCATATCATCCTCGCTGCTGGTTGTTTCAATTATAGTGGTTGTGCTTTTTTCAACTTTAACGTTTGCCTGCTCATTGGCATCTTCAGGGCTTAAATCAGGGCCGCTTGTGTTGGAGCTCATGGTTTTGGTAACCGTTTTACTCATTCTTACTTTTTTCGGTTCCATGGGTGCAACAGGTGCTTTTGGCGCAATAATGCCACCTGAAGGTGCAACGGGGGCGTCTGGAACAATAGCCGGCATTCTCGGTTCAGCAGGTTCGGGAGCTTCAGGTGCATCCTGCGGTTCTTCTATTCCGAGGCGGGCAAATAAAATGCGCCTTGCAGCTTCATCCTTTACCACGGTATCGGTTACTGATTTTACGCCGTTTACCGTTTTCTCTACCCGAACATGCTCACCTTTGTCATCTTTGGTAATGCTGATATTGGTTTCAACCTCATCGTTTTTTTTATCTCCCGAGGTTTTGTCGGTACGAACCTCGGTCCGCTTTAACTGCTTTTTCCCGGTTTGAGCCTCGGCGGCATTGTAGCCTGCCAGCCCTATAACTATGCCGGCTGCCAGGAAGACGTTTTTAACTGTAATGCTTTTCATAAGATTT
>JAZKBN010000059.1:37608-62579 GCA_040388605.1 Bacteroidota bacterium
GATTTTAATGTTTTAAACGTTGAACTTCTGAATCTGCAGAGCCGGACCTGCATTTAATTTTTGGTTAATACCGTTGGGTGAAATTCCTGGCCCTAAGCCCTTCATATTCCCGACGATACAAAAGTAGGCTAAGCCTTACTGCAAAAAGGTTAAAGAAAAGTTAAAGTCAGTTAAGGAAAAGCTAAAACATGCCCCGGCCTTGTACCTTTGTAATACCTTGTACGCAATTAGCCCGATTACTTAATTGCCGATAAGCGAATAACCTTCCTTTAAAGGGCTTAATTTATTCAGACCTTTAATCAGCTGCAGCCAATAAAAATGAAGAAGCATATAATAGCCTGCATAATTGCCCTCATGACCATTGCCGTAATTGGTATTGTGGGAGTACAGCTGTATTTAATTAAAACGGCAATTGCCCTGAAAGAAGAGCAGCTCGACAGAACAGTGAGCGAGGCTGTGCAGGGTGTGGTTGGCAGGCTGCAATCCCGCACCACGGTGTCTTTGGTTGCGGAAAGGTTGCCTGAAGTTCTTGAAGATGCAGAACAATCCGGTAATGTCGGGCCCAAGACAGCTGCCCGTAAAGGCAAATTAAAAGCGCCTAAAACCACTTTGCTGGTTCGCGATTTGCCCAGGCCCGACAGCCTGCTGAATAATCTTACCGAGCTGCGCCAAAAGCTGAAAAGCCAGGGAATTCAAACGCAAAACGGTTTCTGCCGCGTGCCCGATAATGTTTTGGGCGATATGCTTTCTTTAAAAGTAACAGTAGACGGCAACGTGGTTGACCTGGTGCGTTTACAAGACTCATTAAAATATACTGCCGAAAGAATGAAAGCCATGCAGGCCATGGATTTGAATGAAAGCTATACTTTCGAGTGGAAAGATGCCGACAGCGCCGGGAGTTTCAGGGCATGGAAAGAGAACGGGCAGCCAAAGTTCTACATGCAGGGGAATGTTCCGGCATACGATTTTCATGACCAGCCTGCCTGGGTTAAAGGCATGGCAGACCAAATGTACAGTTCTGCCAATTATTATAAATACATGGCCGATCATGATAAAATACTCTCGGAAAGCACTAAGCGCCAGATAGCCGCAGCTCAGAAATCAAGAAACGAGATGATGAGAAGCGCGTTGGCAAATAAAAATGCGGCACTAAAAAGAAAGAAGCTTACAACCACACGCAACAGGGTAGGCAGGCTTAATGTAAACCGCAGCATTACCATTGACTCTGTTACTGAAACTATTGTAAATGAATCCTCTGAAAGCGACGAACCCGGCACCGATTACAACAATGCCGAGTACGTTCAGCCCCAACAAACCTATACCATAGTTTCGGGAACTTACAGTTCAAGTGAATCAACAGCTCCGGCTACTTTTCCGGCATCATCTAACACAAACGTTGCTTTCCCGGGTACAAATATTGGTGTAAAGGCAGCAACAGGTATTGGCAGCTGCGCACCTGCCTTAAGCATTTCGGGTTCCCAAAGGCAAACATTGGTAAATACAACAGTGGCAAGCGCCGGACCGGGTAAAGGAAGCAGGACTCTGACGGCACCCATAGCACCAATTCCACCTTTGCCGCCTACAGGTGTTACAACAGGTCCCCGAAACATGGCAAAACCGGTTAAACCAAGTGCGGCTGCAAAAGAAAAAGGTGTTTCAGCACCCGAGGTAAAAACCATACAGGTTGAAAAGGAAAAGCCGGCATCGGCACCTCAACCCCATATTATGGATAAACCTGCGGTCGGCATTGCTGTAATTGCTGCTCCCCAAACCCCGGTGGCACCTAAAGAGCCTAAAATGCCTGCAGTACAATCGCCGGAAAACCTGGGCACAGTGCTCGACAATATGGTATCTGAACTTGAGAACCGCGATAAGCCGGCCCAAAACCGATTGCAGATGGAAAGGCTCGACAGCATGATAAAAATTGAATTCAGAAGCCGAAATATTGAAGGCCAGTACGAATTCGCCGTTTTGCACGACAGCATTCCCCAAGGCCCCAAATCTGCAGGCTTTCGTGCAGATATGCTGCATGATGCCGTTACTGCCAGCCTTTTTCCTAACGACGTTTTCGGCAGCAAAGATTTCCTGGCTGTTTGCTTCAGCAATAAAACAGCTTATGCCATTCATTCACTCAGCTGGATGCTGGGCAGCAGCCTGTTTTTTACTTTTATTGTAATGACTGCTTTCGGGGCATCTGTGGCAACCATGCTGCGCCAGAAAAAGGTATCGGAAATTAAAACCGACTTTATCAATAATATGACCCATGAGTTTAAAACGCCCATAGCAACCATATCTTTAGCAGCCGATGCCATAGAAAACCCCAATGTTTCGGCCGACCCGGGCAGGGTAAAATACTTTACCGGCCTCATTCGGGAAGAGAATAAGCGCATGAACAATAATGTTGAGCGTGTGCTTCAAATGGCCCAGTTCGACCAAAGTCGCCTGCAGCTTAGTAAAGACCTGCTTTGCGCCGGAGATTTATTAGAAAGCATAGCCTGTCCCATGCGCCTACAGGCAGAAAAAGCAGGCGGCACGCTTACCACGCAAATTCCCGATGAACCCATTTGCCTCTATGCCGATGCCCATCACTTAGGTAATGTATTTGCTAACCTGCTCGATAATGCATTGAAATACAGCGGCGGAGCACCTGAAATTACGGTATCTGCCATGCAGCAGGGCGCTATGCTCAGTATAAGCGTTGCAGACAAGGGCATTGGCCTGAGCGCTACGGCCCGCAGGCATGTGTTCGATAAGTTTTACCGGGTAGAGAAAGGCAATATTCACAATGTTAAAGGCTTTGGGCTCGGCCTGAGCTATGCGCAGGCTGTGGCCAGGGCGCATGGCGGTAATATTACTGTTAAGAGCAGCGCAGGGAAGGGCAGTGTATTTACTGTTAGTATTCCTATGGCTGCTGAAGCCTGATTTTAAATCCTTTTTGTATAAATTTACACCGTTGCTTACCCCTGCTGTATGAGTAACAAAATTCTGCTTACCGAAGACGATATTAATTTCGGCGCTGTTTTAAAAAGCTATCTTGAGCTGCACGATTACGTTGTAACCCTTTGCCGAGACGGCAACGAAGGTTACAGCGCCTTCCGTAACGGCGATTTCGATCTGTGCATACTTGACGTAATGATGCCGAATAAAGACGGCTTTACGTTGGGGGGCGAGATTAAGGCTGTCAGGCCATCGGTACCGCTTATATACGTTACTGCCAAAACCATGAAGGAAGATGTTTTGGAAGGCTACCGCCGCGGCGCAGATGATTACATAACCAAGCCTTTCGACAGCGATGTATTGCTGTATAAAATAAAAGCCGTTTTAAAACGCAGCCGTAACGATGCTGTTATAGAAACACCGGTAAGCTGGACAATAGGCATTTATACATTCAACAGCCGATTGAGAACCCTTACAACCGGCAACAGCCATAGCCCAGAGCAAAAGCTAAGCCCTAAGGAGGCGGCCTTGCTTGAAATGTTATGCGCCCGGCGTAACTCGGTTCTAAGCCGCGATGAAGCATTGCGGAAAATATGGCAAAGCGAAAATTACTTTACCGCCCGCAGTATGGACGTTTATATAGCCAAACTGCGAAAATACCTTCGGCTTGATCCGAATATTGAAATTGTAAACATTCACGGCAATGGCTTCCGATTGGTGGAAACGGCCGAACAAAGAACATGAAATATAAAAAACACGTATTTATATGCACCAACCAGCGTCCGCCGGGTGCAAAGCAAAGCTGCGGCGAAGAACATGGCCTGGCATTGGTAGCAGCTTTTAAAGAAGAACTCAGGAAGCATAAAATTTTTGTAGAGATAAGGGCGCAAAAATCGGGCTGCATAGATGTTTGTCTGCAGGGCCCGGCCCTGGTGGTTTACCCGGAGGGTATTTTTTACGGCGCTGTTACAATCAGCGATGTACCGGAAATAGTGGAGGAGCATCTTGTAAATGACAGGCCGGTCGAACGGCTAAAACTAAGTTTCGAAAAGGAATATTAGGAAGAAAAGATGGCTTTATCTGAGCCGTTTTGATGCCCGAATTCTAATTCACCTGTATTACTTCAAAGCCCGTGATACTTAATATAAAAATAACATATTAAGCATGCCTGTTTAATTATTATTCAATATAAGCCGGAACAGGTGTTTGTTCACCCGGAAACAGGCTGAACCAAAAAAGGGCAAATAAAACAATGGCTAACAGGTGGTTTTGCCATATTTTATTTGCCTTTTTTGATGGCCTGCAATTGGAAAATAAAAGTGTTAATACTCGTGCAAATACCTGAAAGTCTTAACTATGAGTTAAGCAATATGCATGAATGCCCTTGCTTATTAGTATTTTAACACAAAATACTTAACCTACAGGTAACAGCCGCGTTTGCATTTTGGCTGATTTTTTTGTTAATTTTGCATTCAAAAGGGATGAATAGTTGCGACTTTGGCAACACGGAACCTTTTTTTATACACCTGGCTTAGCCAACCCTACTCTATCATATTCCAACAATTTCTTTTCTGCCATATAAAACCGGCTATGGCGGAGCCAATCAAACACATTATATGCTGATACATGTACTTACAGGCAGTAAAATTAGTCTCAGGGCAGATAGTAATATCATTCTCCGGAGCCAAACGTGGAATTTTGTAAGAAAGATTGGACTGTTGTTGCTGCCGTTAATTATGTTGGCGGTGGGGGCGCAGGGGCAAACAGCACAAAGCCTGCCTTATTCTGATAACTTCAGTACGATTTTAACCGGAGGCAGTACAACATATCCTGCCGGCTGGCAGGGATATACCCTTGGCGCCTCACCTTTTGCTAATGCTGCCGCTGCGGTAAGTGCAGGAGCCGGCAGTACTATAACTTTAACTGCAGGTGGTAATGCAAACTCGGCAACCGGAGCAGTGTATAACGCCACTCAAAAACTAATGATGGTAACTTCAGGTTCTGTGGTTCCGGGTATTGTGCTGGCTGTTAATACTACAGGGAAAACAAACGTTGTATTAACTTATACTGCAGGTACGATAAGAGATCCTGCAAACAGGATAAACGGCATTTCTGTTCAGTACAGGGTTGGTACATCAGGAAGCTTTACTGCCTTAACAACTTCGCCTTCAGCAGCATATGTAAATACCGGGGTTTCTCTTACCGGTACCGGGACAACAATGCGAGATCAAACCACATATACTGCAACTTTACCTGTTGCCGCAGAAAATGTCGCTGTTGTGCAAATAAGGTGGGTACCCTATGATGTTTCAGGTTCAGGTAGCCGTCCGGGGTTTGGTCTAAGCAGTATAAGTGTTACATATCCGGTAATCAGCACTTCAGGTACACTTTCAGCGTTATCCACAACTTACGGCACGGCTTCGGCTAATACTAGTTTTACAGTAAGCGGAACTACTATTCAGACAGGAGGAATTACTGCAACAGCTCCCTCAGGTTTCGAGGTGTCTACCTCATCATCTTCCGGTTTTGGCAGCACCTGTAATATTTCGAGTACAGGAACTGTGAATGCAACTACAATTTATGTGCGCTTAGCTGCTGCAACCCCACAGGGAACTTATTCCGGTAATGTTGTACTCTCCTCAACGGGTGCAACTAGCGTAAATGTTGCAACAGCTTCAAGTACCGTCAGTCAAAAAAATCTTACCATTACCGGCATTACAGCCAATAACAAAGCTTTCGATGGTAACACTACCGCAACATTAAGCGGCACTGCTGCCTTAAGCGGAGTACTTGCAGGCGAAATTGCAAACGTATCATTATCAGGCACCCCGACAGCTGTTTTTGCAGATGCAACCATTGGTAACGGCAAAACCATTACAGTAAGCGGCTATACATTAACCGGATCAGCATCCGGAAACTATTCACTTACCCAGCCTACAGGCCTTACAGCAAATATTACTTCTGCCGGATGCGCCGCCCCGGCCTTAGCCATGCAAGTCACACCGGTTTCCTCAATTGCCACCACATCGGCAAGCCTGAATGCAAACATTTCAAGTATTGGCGGCGGAGCAAACATAACCATACGCGGGTTTGAATTCGGCACATCTTCAAGCTTAACCTCACCTACTGTTGTAAGTCAAACAGGTACATATACTACAGGTAACTATTCTTTAAGCACCGGCGCAGTTTTAAGTGCTAACACTATATATTATTACCGCGGCTATGCAACCAACGATTGCGGCACACCGCAAACAAGCTATACGGCCACAAGCTCATACCCAAGTTTTACTACCGTTGCAGGCGCCCCTACATCTCCTAATGCCACAAGTGTTGCCAACACTTCTTTCACTGCAAACTGGACAGCCCCTGCAGGTACCGGCACAATTACCGGCTATAAGCTTGATGTGGCCACCGACGGTGCTTTCAGCAGCATTCTTGCAAGCTATAACGACCTTTCAGTCGCTTCGACGAGCCAATCTGTTTCTACGGGCATAGCATCATCAACTACCTATTATTTCAGGGTAAGGGCAGTAAATGCAGGCGGTACATCGGTAAGCAGCAGCACCTGCACACTTACCACAACAACCCCCATTATTGCCCCTACCACCCAGGCAAGCAATGTTGCTTTCGGTTCAATTGCTGAAACCGGTTTTACCATTAGCTGGACAAACGGCAATGGCGGTAACCGCGTGGTTATACTTAATAATGCCAATTCTTTTACCACACCTGCAGACGGAACAAGCCCTTCAGCATCAACTGCATATTCCGGCAGCGGACAGCAGGTAGTTTATAACGGAACGGGTACATCTGTTGCTATAACCGGGCTTACAGGCAGCACAGCTTATTGGGCACGTGTTTATGAATATAACGGGACCGGCGGAACTACCGTTTACCAATCAGCAACTGCTACTAATAACCCAAACAGCCAAACCACATCGGCACCGCCGTCTGTTCCTCAACCTACCAATTTAACTTTCAGCAGCATTAAGTCTTATACTTTTAATGCAACTTTTACAGCAGCATCCGGGGTTACAGGCTATTTGGTACTTTGGCGCAGGGGAGCATCACCTACAAGCGCTCCAACAGACGGATCTACTTATACCACGGGTGATATGATTGGTAACGGTAAAGTAATTCAAAGCAGCTCTGCAACAACTTTCACCGTTAAAGGTCTCAGCGCCGGCTTTACTTATTACTTCGATATTTACTCTTATTCAGGCAGCGGAGGTTCAAGGGACTATAATACAGTAAGCCCGCTTGAAAACAGCCAAATCACTACTTCTACCGGTGTGGGCAGCTATTATGGCAGCCTTGATTTAACAACCTCCGGTACAATTTCGGCACTAAAAACGCTTGTAAGCTCAGGTTTTACATCAATATCTTACGATAACTATAAAACCACCATGATCTCTGAGTTTGCCTCAAGGGATACTACTGGTGGCACAAAAGTTTTCACTTGTGTTTATTCCGGCGAGCAGGAGCAATATACTCCGCCATTTGCTTTTGCAGGAACAACAAGCGAAACAAGTCGTGAGCATACCTGGTGCCATAGCTGGATGAACTCTTATAATTCTGAATCGGGCGATGAATATACAGATCAACACCATTTGTTCCCGGTAAATCAAAACCAGGCTAATGCAGTGCGTAATAATTATCCGCTCGATGTGGTAAGTTCAGTTACAAGTACATTCGGTGGCGCAAAGTATGGGCGTAATTCAAGCAATGTAATTTGTTATGAGCCACGCGCCAACCATAAAGGTGATGCAGCAAGGGCATTAATGTATATGAGCCTTCGTTATGACGGAGTTTCCGGGCATTGGTACATACCTGCCAATACTGCAGGCGGGCAAAATGACCAAAACGGGCAGGATTTTGCTGTTTTAAAAACCTGGCACAATGCCGACCCGCCAGACGGATGGGAAATTGCCCGTAACGACTATATATACAGCCTTCAAGGCAACCGTAACCCCTTTGTAGATCACCCTGAATGGGTTGATTATATAGATTTCAGTGATCTGACCCCCACTTATGTTCAGGCAACAACTGTTACCTTCTCAAATATTGGTTATGGCTCATTTACCACCAACTGGACAAACGGAAACGGTGCGCGTCGCATAGTAAAAATAAACACAAGCAACAGCTTTACCACCCCAACAAACGGGGTTAACCCTGTTGCTAACTCAGTTTATTCAAGTGGTGAGCAAATAGTTTACAGCGGAACCGGCAGCAGCGCGGCAATTACAGGTTTAACAGCCGGAACTACTTATTATGTACGTGTTTACGAATATAACGGAACCGGTGCATCTGTAGCTTACCATACTGTAATTGGTTCAGGTAACCCCGCAAGCCAGGTTACACTTTCGGCACCTGTAACCCAGGCTTTAAATGTTAACTTCAGTTCTGTAACAGGTTCGGCATTTACTATTGGCTGGACAAACGGAAATGGTTCCGGTCGCATTGTTAAGCTGAACACTTCAAATAGTTTTACTTCACCTATAAACGGCACAGACCCTTCAGCAAACAGCGCTTTCGGTGGTTCAGAGCAGGTAGTTTATAATGGTACCGGTTCATCTGTTGCCATAACAGGCCTGTCGGCTAATACAACCTATTATGCTCGTGTTTACGAATATAACGGCAGCAGCACAGGCATAATATTCAATACAGCTACGGCAACTAATAACCCGAACAGCCAGGCTACCCCTGTAGTTATTTTCGCCCCGACAACGCAGGCAACTAATGTCAGCTTCGCCTCTGTTACCGATGCGGGCTTTACCATAAACTGGACAAGCGGCAACGGCGCAAACCGAGTTGTTATTTTAAATACTGCAAATACCTTCACCACGCCTGCCGACGGTACCTCGCCCACAGCAAATACGGTTTATTCCTCCGGTCAGCAGGTAATTTACAATGGGGCAGGAACAGGCGTTTCAGTAACCGGTTTGCTCGCCGGAACCAATTATTACGCTCGCGTTTATGAATACAACGGAACGGGTGCCGCAACGCTTTTCTATTCGCCGACTGCTTTAAACAACCCGGGTAACCAAAGCAGTGCGCCTGTTATTGCACCATCTACCCAACCTGCAATTTCGTTCAGTGCTGTAACAGCAAACAGCTTTACTATTAATTTCACAGGCGGAAACGGATCAAACAGGGCAGTATATCTGAATACATCAGGCAGCTTTACTAACCCAAGCGACGGGGTTGCAGCCGGCTCAGGTAACGCTGCATACACAAGCGGAACGCAATTGGTGTACAATGGCTCCGGTACTTCGGTAGCTGTTACAGGCTTAAGTTACACTACAACCTATACAGCCAGGGTTTTTGAATATAATGGCTCAAGCACAGCCAACCTTAAATATGCCATAGGTACAGTAGCTAATAACCCTAATACTCAAGCTACAAATAATCCGTCTCCAACTATCAGTTCAATTTCGCCAAACAGCAAAACTACCGGCGATGCTGACTTTACGCTAACTGTAACAGGTACTAATTTTTACAGTGGCTCTGTGGTAAGAATTGGTGGCTCAGACAGGGTTACAACATACGTATCGCCAACTTCTGTAACAGCGGCAATTTTAGCATCTGACGTTGCAGCAGCCGGTACTCCTTCGATAACCGTATTTAACGCTGCTCCCGGCGGAGGAACTTCAGGGGGCTCTACACTTACTGTCAGTGCGCCTGCGCCTGTATCTCTTGTTTATTTTGATACATACGGTCAAACTTCTTATGGAACCAGCCCTTTGACAGCTTCAACCATAAATTCAAACTTAACCGTTGTAGCCGGCTTAAGCCGTTCTGCGGGTATTACTACTGCATCAGGTGCCGCCGGAAACGCATGGGGCGGCTACGATTGGGACGGCTCTACTGAAAATGCATACTTTTCAGTTAAGGCCAATACCGGTTATGAAGTATCATATACAAACCTTAAGTTCTATGGTCGCAGATCTTCTGGTACGAGTGCCGGTACTTTATCCTTTTCAACAGATAACGGCAGTTCCTGGACAATACATTCCCAGGCGATAAGTGTAACAGCCTCCACTGCAGCAGGTACACTTAATACCTTTGATTTGAGCTCGTATTCAGTTTTGCAGGATTTACCTTCTGCAACAACTGTTATTTTCAGAATAATACCCACCACTTCTGCAAGCGGAACTACCTGGTATATAACTGGTGGTTCTGCTTCCGGTACCGGCGGTCTGCTTGTTGAAGGCTACGTATCTGTCGGCTGCGCCGGAGCAACCGTTGCTATGCAAGGTGCCCCGGTTGATTTAATAACTACCACCACTGCCCAACTGAATGCCAACATTTCGGCACTCGGCGGCGGGGCGGCGGTTACCACTCGCGGCTTCGAATACGCAACCAATACAGGCCTTACCTCGCCGAGCATCATAAGCACTTCCGGCACGTACGGAACCGGCAATTTCTCGCAAAGCAATTCTGTTGCACTGAGTTCCAATACCACTTATTTTTACCGTGGCTTCGTAACCAATAACTGCTCAAACCCTGTAACTGCATATTCTGCCACTTCCTCTTACCCAAGCTTTACCACCTTACCCGATGCGCCATCTGCATCTGCCGGCACATTGGTATTGCAAACCTCTTTCCAGGCTAACTGGGCTGCGCCTTCGGGCTCTGCTTCATTAACTTATAAGCTTGATGTAGCTACAGATAACCTGTTCTCAAACATGGTTTCAGGTTTTAGCGATCTTTCGGTAAGCGCACTTTTCAAATCGGTAACCGGCCTTAGCGCTTCAACGCCTTATTACTATCGTGTTCGTGCCGTTAACAGCCAAGGGACTTCTGTTAGCAGCAGCACTATACCGGTTACTACACCTGCCAATTCGCCTGTAATTTCAGTAACAGGTAATGCCCACAACAGCACCTATAACTTCGCCTCTACCGCCTGGGGTGCTACTACCGATAAGACCTTTACAATCACCAACACCGGAACAGCCAACCTGACAATCAGCGCAGTTACGCCATCCGGTTCCGGTTTCAGTATAGTGGGAACAACATTCAGCAGCCCGGTCTCGGGCCCATCGGGTTCAACTACATTTACAGTTAGATTCTCGCCTGTATCGGTTGCTTCTTATACAGGAACTGTTGTTATCACCAATAACGATGTAACTACAGGCAGCGGTTCATATACTATAAACCTTGCCGGTGCGGGTACAGCCAACAGCCTGACAACACTTGCCGAAAGCGGCAGCAGCTATACGGCTAATATTCCTTATGCAAGTTACCAGGGTATCTCAGGCGGGGCAATAGCCGGCTTTGTACCTGTTTTATCTTTGGTCTTAACAGACGGCGGCGCATCAAACGATGCCGATGACCTTTCGACATTGCTTTCAGGTGCTGAGTTCTCAGTTAAAAACCCTTCGGGAACCGATGTAAGCAGCATGATTCGCAGCGCGGTAATTTCAAACCCCGGCGGTACGAGCATTGTTGGGTACGGAACTGTAAGCGGAGGTAAAATTGTGTTTACAGGCTTGAGCGGTTCATTTGTTACCGCTGCCGACAACGGTATACGTAATTTAAAGCTTTCAGTAAGCTTCGCAGGCACCGTTACGGATCAAACAAAATTTATTTACAAGGTAACAAGTGTAACAGCAACCGGTTCGCAGTTTGCTGCGACGGACGGCGGCGGTGCCACTTCAGATGTATCAGATGCCAATAACAACAACAGGATAAAAGTTACGGCCACAACATTAAGATTTGCAACTCAGCCACCGGCGACGCCCCAAATTAATTCAGGCTTTGCTTTGGCAGTTGAGGCTGTAGATGCCTTGCTGAACCGTGACTTAACTTCAACGCCCTCAGTTTCGTTAAATGTAAATACCGGATCAGGTGCGGTAAGTTCCGCACTTTCCGGTACAACAGTAACCCTGCTTGCCGGTTATAAAGCATGGACAGATGTTGCCTATAATACTGCTGAAACCGGGGTTAAAATAGGAACTTCCAATACGGGTTCACTTGCAAATGCGGTTTCGAACAGCTTTAATGCCTTAAACTTCACAGGTAAGCTTTGGGTTGGGCCAAATGGCGGAAGCTGGAACACGGCAGCTAACTGGTCGCCGAGCGGCATACCTACTAACAGCGACCCGGTTTTGCTCGATAACTCTTATGTTTCCGGCTCATACACAATCAACATGGCTTACTCAGCAACTTGCAGCGTTAAAACTTTGCAGGTGGGCTACTCCGGAAGCTTAAACACCATCAAATTAAAGATTACAGGCGGCAGCGATGGCAATACCAACCTGTTTGTAAATGGCAGCTCCGGAACCGGGCTCGTAATTGAAGATGGAGGTGTTGTGATTGACAGCAGCACAGCGGGTACAAGCACAGGCTGGGGCATTAAGTTCGTTTCCAGCGCCACCACTTGGTTGGTTAACGGTACCGGTAAGTTCAAATTTGCTCATACTGCGGGAAATTGGCCAAGTCCGGCCTCCGGCACGGTTATACCGGTATTCTCAAATACAAGCACTATGGAAATATTTGGCACCGCAAGCAGTGCAATGAACTCCACCGGGCTTGGCGCCATTACCTCATTCGGCAACCTTACTTTCGATGCTTCAAGTACATTTATTGCACTTTATTCAGCTTATTCTGATGGTGACGTTATTACAGTAAACGGCAACCTTACTGTAAATACAGATCTGTATCTTACGAACAACCAAACGGAAAAAATTACCATGAATGTACTTGGTAACGTTACTGTGGCAACTGGTGGTTACTTTGTTGGTAGTTCAGGTACCGGAGATCCGGGCAAGATAACTGTAGCGGGTAACGTAACAACTACCGGTTCAGGTTATATTGCTGCAATTGAAAGCGGTAATTCAACCGGATATACCGGGGCATTCTATATCGGCGGTAATTTCAGCGGATATTATTTCGGCGGTGATGATGATACCCTTGTTTTCATGGGCGGTGCCAACAGCATTTCCACTATAAATGGTAACGTTGGAAATACTTCGGCATTCAGGAATATTAAGTTCCGCAAATCGGTGCAGTTGCTTTCAGACTTAGCTGCCACGGGCGGAGCGATTACATTAGATGCCGGCAAAACACTTGATTTTAACAGCTTTAACATAACCGGCAACTCAACCTTCACTATGAGCGGCTCTTCAACCATTAAAGTAACAGATGCTGCCGGTGTAGTAAGCTCCGGAACAACAACCGGTAATATTCGCACCTCGGGCACCCGCACATTCAGCACTTCAGGCAATTATCATTATTCCGGCTCAAGCCCTCAACAAATTGGTGATTTTTACCAAACCGGCTCAAGCCTTTCAGCCTTCACCGGCAGTATTATTATAGACAATGCGGCAGGTGTTACTATGAATAATAATGGCCAAACCAACAACGGAACCGGCTTTGGTATAAACTCGCCGGGAGGCTTGGAAATTCGACAGGGAACATTAACTGAATCATCAACATTGTTCTTCAGAAACGGCAGCGGCAGCAATGGTACACTTACCATGAGCGGCGGCACCTATCTGGTAGTTGCACCCGGAACCACTTTAACATTGCCAAGGCTGGCCAGTACATACAGCATTTCCGGCGGCACAATACAGTTTTCCGGCACCGGTGATTTTGTACTTAGGGGCAGCAGGAGCTATAACAATCTTACTTTCGGCAATTCAGGAACAGTAACATTAAGCAGTGCAGTGGCCAATGTTTCGTCTATAAGTATAACCGCAGCAGCCTGTACAGTTAATGCCGAATCCAACTCTTTCGGTTCTCATTCAGTAACAGGAAGCGGCAATACCAACTTCAGCATGAGCGCGGGTGTTTACAGGAGCTCAAAAGCAAGCACTGTTCCCGAAGCTGCCGGAACTTACAGCATTACAGGCGGCACGGTTGAACTCTATGGAAGTCTTGCTGTATCTAACCAGCAAACCCTTCGCGGAGGTGTAACATACTATAATGTAATCCTGAATGCCGATGCTGCCAATACAACTTCAGCAAACGTAGTGCAGGGCTCAGGTACTGTGAGCATTGCAACAGGCGGAAAGCTTACGGTAAACAGCCCCGCTATTTATTATATGAGCAGCAGTGCAATTTTAGATGGTGCCGGGGCTTTTGAGCTTATCTCAGGCGCCGGACTTTATTACGGAAGCGCAAGCGGAATAACTTCAGGCGGCGCGGTTGGTAACATAAGGAATACGGGTACACGTACCTTCTCTTCCGGGGCTAATTACGGCTTTGTTGGCGGTGTTGATATGGTAACAGGTTCAGGTTTGCCTTCATCAGTGGCTTCGCTTCTTATGAGCAAAACAGCCTCAAACAACGTAGTTGAACTTACAAATTCTGTAACTGTTGCCGGCCTTACTTCATTGAGTGTTGGCTCAATGCTTAACAACGGAAAAATTATTACAGCGAAGAACGATGTAAGCACAACTGCTTCGGGCAGCCACAGCGGAACGGGTTATATCTCGCTTGCGGGTAAAGATACGCCTTTCAGTATAAGTGGTGCAGGAGCATTTGGCAATGTTGAGATGAACGACGCAGACGGCGCAGTTGTATCAGGCAATATTACCCTAAGCGATTTAATGCTTACAGCAGGCACCTTCGATGCAAGCGGCATAACGCTTACTTTGAGCAGCATTAGCGGCACTTCATCAAAGCTCAGCGTAACGGCTGCTACTTCGTTAATGTTCAGCGGCGGCTCATCACCGGTTACAGTGCCCGGTCATATAAGCACCCTTTCCGGACTTGGCATTAATAACAGCCAGGGTTTGAGCCTGGCAGGCAACCTGGCAGTTACCGGCACGCTTTCGCTTACTTCAGGCAATGTGAACCCGGGAAGCTTTACATTAACTTTAGGTACATCATCAGCTAATGCAACTGTTACGGGAGCCGGCACAGGTTCCTATATAAACCTGACCACCGGCGGAATACTTAAGCAGTTTGTTAATGCTACAGGCAGCTATGTTTTCCCTGTAGGAAACGCATCATATACCCCGGCTACTATTAATTTGGTAAGCGGCTCAAGGTCTGCAGGTTCTTATTTCACGGCAGGCATGACAGAGGCAGCCAGCTCCGGTTTGGCAAGCCGTGTTGCAAGCAACCCTGTTTACCTCAAGCGAACATGGACCATTGAGCCTAGCGGAATATCGGCTTACACCTATAACGTTACCCTGAAGTTTGCCGATGCTGATGTTAATTCCGGATCTGAATATAAGCAATACATAAGGCCTTGTAAATATAGCGGCGGGGTGTTCTCAGAAGCTACAGAAACCGGTTCCGGAGCAGGGCAGTACCAGGCAGATTATACAAGCAATAACATGACCTGGTACGGACTTACAACTTTCAGCGACTTTGGCGGAAAAGGCGGTCCTAACCCCTTGCCTGTAACTTTGTTGTCATTTAACGGAAGGATAATGAATGGTACCGCAGTACTGAATTGGGTAACTGCTAACGAGGAGCAAAACCACGGTTTCGAAATTGAGAAATCAGAAAACGGAAAAGATTTTGCTTCTGTTGGTTTTGTAGCCGGCCACGGAACAACACACATTCAGCAGGTTTATTCATTTAATGATGGTATGTTCAGCGAGCATGCCTATTACCGCCTGCGTCAGAGAGATAATAATGGTAAATCAGTTGTAAGCCACGTAATTTATCTTTCAGATAAATCAACTGCATTCTATGCAGAGCCTGTTAGCAATCCGGTTACTGATGTGGTCAGAATTAATATTTCGGGCAGCACAGGTACAGATGCAACCATGAATATTTCTGATATGCTTGGTCGGGTAATTTACACTGCTGAACGTAAATTGGAACAGGGCAACAGTATTGAAGAAGTTCAGTTGCCATTGAACATTACCCCGGGTACTTATATTTATGAAGTATCTGAAGCAGGGCGAATTCAAAGATTCCGCTTCATTAAAGAATAGTCTCTATAAAAGCGAATTCGATATTAAAACGGTCATCAATTTAGCTGACCGTTTTTTTTACCCTAAAAAAATCTAAGCTAAAAACCATGCTTCGGCATTAAAGCGCAATTCCATTACTCATAATTAAAGGGTAACGAACATTAAACATTCCCATTATGATTGATGCGATTGGTTGCGGAAGATTGAAGAATCTATAATTTAACATAATATAAATTATACAACAATTATAAATAATCAAACACAATCTGCTGACACAACGTTTCTCCGCAATAAGCCAGATCCGGGCTAAGTTAAAATTATTCTGTCTGTTGGAAATGCAAACTATGCCGTGTCGAATGAGCGGGGTTTCTTAATTGCCGCAGCATGCATTAAGCTTCGCGCCTAACCTTTGTGCTCTGCGCTCGGTTATCTAAAAAAACTGAAAAGCTGAGCCTTCGGTTATAAACTTAGCGGCTTCAATGCCCCTTTTCTAAAACGAGCGAAAAATATGGTTTCAACGGATGGAACGATTTGCAATCCGGATTTCTTAGTCCGAATTTACTCTAACAACCAAAGACTGCCGCACTCAGTTAACAGCAGCCTTTCTGAACCTATTCCGTTTTTAGAGTCCCTAAAGAGCAATATAATTGAGCCTCTATTGCTTAATTAATTTATGAATTTCGCCGCCAACGTAAATGGTATATATGCCTGGTAATAAACTACTTACCTCAACAGTCCATCCTGATTCAGTTTTTGAAACCGGGCAGCTTAAATGCTTGCCAAGCATATCGGTGATAAGTGGCTGTACATTCGAATTAATGGTACTGATATACAGTTCGTTATGAACCGGGTTAGGGTAAATGTTCAAATTATGAGCGGCCCTGTATTCATGAACCCCATCAGGAATTGAAGTAAAAAAAGCAGCATAGTTATTTCTTGAGACAGCACCCAGATTGGTAAATTTTCCACCGATGTAAATGGTGTCAGAAGCTGCAAAAACAGCATTAATTGATTTGCCGATGGCATTTTGGTTCCAGTCTGTTGCCAAACCTGTTTCAGCATCTATAGCAGCAATAAGCCTCCTGTTTTGCCCGCCGGCCGTATTGAAAGTTCCGCCTGCATATACATTTTTTCCGCTTATGGCAATGGCATTTACAGTGCTGTCGGTGCCCGGGTTCCAGCTTGTTGCATTGCCGGTTTGGGCATTAATGGCAGCCAGGTGATTGCGTGCTGCCCCGCCTGCAAACGTGAAGTCTCCGCCTGCATATACGGTATCGCCTTTAACGGCAATAGAGAATACCAAATCGTTTGTGGTCGGGTTCCAATCGGTTGCCAAACCGGTAACGGCATCAAGCGCCACAATATTTTTTCGCCTTTGCCCCCCTATTATATCAAAACCGCCGCCTACATAAACCGTGTTTCCGCTTACCGCAATTGCGAATATTACCCCATAGGTTTCCGGGGCCCAATCCGTGGCATCGCCGTTGGTCAGGTTTACCGCACCAATACCATTTCGCATTTGCCCGCCAATTTCAAAAATAACGCCGCCGGCATACAGTGAATTTGCTCCCATGCATAGTGTGCCTACATCTGTAACATTGCCTGCATTCCAGGCTGTGGCCAAACCTGTTCGGGCATCAATTGCTGCCAAATTCGCCCTTGCCTCTCCGCCAATGTTTTGAAAAATACCGGCTGCATATACCATGCTGTCGGTTGCCGCAATTGACCAAACAGCATTGTCGGGGTTTGGCGCCCAGTCTGTTGGTCTGCCTGTTGCGGCATCAAATGCTGCCAGGTTATTCCTGACCAATGCACCCGGGCAGGTGGCACATGGTCTTATTTGATTAAAGCTGCCGCCAATGTAAATTACTCCCCTGCTTTTCACAATGGTGTAAACAATGCCATCGGTTTCCCAGGCATCGGTATTTACCGGTTGCGCGCTTAAAGCAAACGGGAAAATAAAAGCACAGGCAAGCATTAACCTGCTGAACAGGTTAGCGTAACGTAAAACCATGAAATTAAAGGGGTGGTAAAATTTATTGTATAGGCTTTTGCCTATGCACAATGCAAGTAAACAATTTTTGACATAATAATCAGGGCATTAATATTAAATTATTCCCACCCGCTAATTGCACTATATTCCTGATGCCCAAATTTCGGCCGGTTCTGAAACAGCAAAGCCGGATGCTTATCTTAAAATATCTTATTCCGGAAGAAGCGTGTCCTAAAATACTTTAAGCGTTACGGGCTATTATGTTTGCCATACCCAAATGAAAATCGGGTAATTGCGGCACTTCGGCAGTACGCGAGGGCATGGCTGCAGCCCGCATAACAGCCCCGTTTCCGAATTTAAGACGCATACAGTCGAGGCGTTCATAGAGGTGCATGAGCTTCTCGCTTTCCTCGAACAGGCGCACCTGGTGTCCGCCGGGCACCAGCTTTGTAACCTTAAGGCCTATGAGCCGTATCATCATGCGGCGCTCATAAACCTTTGTGAAAAGGTGACCGGCATTTTCGATCAGCACATGGTCGGCAGCTGTGTAGGGCAGGCTAAGGTCTTTGGTATGGGTATCAAAATTGGCGTAACGTATTTTAATGCTCAGGCAGCCGGCTAAGTGCCCTGTTTGCCTGAGTTCGAAACCCAGCTGCTCGGCCATATCAACCAATACTTCGCGTATCATTTTGGTATCAATGGTATCTGCTTTAAAGGTTTGTTCCCGACTTACAGATTTTGCCTCGCGCACCGACACCACGGGCGAATCATCTATACCGTTGGCCTTTTCCCAAGCACTCAGGCCGGCTTTGCCCATGGCACGCAGCATGTATTCCCGGGGCATTTCGGCTAAATGCTTTATGCGGGTTATACCCATTTCTTTCAGGCCCTCCTGCATTTTTTGCCCTATACCGGGTATGCGCTGCACGGGTAGGGCATCAAGAAAGGCGCGTACTTCGGCAGCCTCCACTATGCGCAGGTTGCTGGGCTTAGCCTCGCGACCGGCAATTTTACTCAGGCTTTTGTTGAGCGATAGCCCACCCGAAACCGGCAAGCCCGTTTCGCTTATAATGTGCAGGCGCAAATCCGATGCCCATGCGTGCATATCGCGAAAACGGCCCATACCGGTAAGGTCAAGGTAATGCTCATCTATGCTGGCTTTTTCATATACAGGGGCCTTGTCATGTATTACATCTGTAACTTCTTTCGATTTGCGCACATACGCATCCATATCGCCGCGAATAATAATGGCTTCGGGGCAGAGTATGCGGGCCTGCTTCATAGGCATGGCAGAATGTACACCAAAAGTGCGGGCCTCGTAGCTGCAGGCTGCAACCACTCCCCTGTCGCCGCTTCCGCCAACCATTACCGGCCGGTCTTTCAGCCTGGGATTCATTAAGCGCTCTACCGATATAAAAAAGGTATCCAGATCAAGGTGAAGTACATAATTGGGTCCGTTGGCAGTTTGTTGGCTCATTTCCGGGTGAGTGATTAATAAGTAATCATTGTTAAGACTAAAATCTAATTAATATCGGGGAATTATACAAGAAACAGTGCCAAAACATTGAAATAGCCGTAATTTGCAGCGGTAAAAATAAAATCGTTTTGCCCCTGTTTGCCTGATGGTGTCGGTACTTATTTTATGGATTGTTTATGGGTTGGTATTTACAGCTTTTGGCCATGCTGTAACAACACAGGTTGAAAAGCTTATGCCTGAAAAAACAACAATACCGGGCATAACAGTATTATTTTTAACAGGTATAGCTATAGCCGGGAGTATAGCAGGCATAGTAAGCCTGTTCAGCCCGGTAAATACAATAACAACAGGCATACCCCTGCTGGTTCTGGCAGGCATTTATGCCATAGCATCTAAAGACTTCAGGCAATATGCTGTTGAAAAGCTGAGTACCCTGAAAGCAGCGCCCGTTGCACTGAAAGCGTGCATAGCGCTGGTATTTGCAGGCATACTTATGAAATGCGCATCAGAGTCGCTGAGATACGACGAAGGCCTATACTATATACAAACAGTAAAATGGATAGAAAACTATGCAGTTGTGCCGGGCCTGGCCAATTTGCACCACAGGCTTTGCTTTAACTCTAACTGGCATTTACTTTCAGCCGCCTTTGGACTCAGGCCTTTTTATATTGGCTCAACCTATAGAATCATAGGTTTGCTTTGTATCATAGTCTGGGCTTTCGAGTTTCCAAAGGCGGCTATGGGGCCACGAAGCGCGTCTTCCATATTTGCATTTATTTGCAGCATAAACGGATTATTCATGCTTTCATCAGGCGCGTATTCACTTGAGCCTGATTATGTAGTGGCAACCTTTATTGTCTTTATTTATTACCGTTTCCTGAAAAGGGCCGAAGCAGGCAGTTTTTTCAAATCTGATACAGAGCTGTTTATATTGTTTTTCCTGTCGTTTTACACCATAACCTTAAAGCTGTCGGCATGCTTTATAGTATTGCCGGCAATAATAACCGCCGGGTATGCATGGCTAAAAGGAAGCAGTAAGCCCTTAATGGCAGCAATACCGGCAACAGCCATTATACTTATTGTATGGATGACGCGTTTTTCAATCACAACCGGCTGGATTCTGTTCCCTTTCAGGGCCATTAACCTGATTAACCCCGATTGGAAACTGCCGGAAAGCGTAATAATTAATGAGGAAAACTACATTAACGCCTTTGCCCGCAGCGTGCGGGTAACGGTGTTTGAACATTCAAAAACATTTGCAGAAATAAATGCAATGCCGTTTAACGAATGGATTCCCATGTGGTTTTTTGATTTAAAGCAAAAGGACAAAATTGAGATGATAATATTGGGAATATCCCTTTTAATTGGCTTTACAATATGCCTGGGCCCGATATATAAAAAACTGACTATAAAAAAATCGGAAAGGGCAATATCATATAATGAATGGCTAATATTGTTCGGAAGTGTTTTCGCGGCATTGCTGTTTTGGTTTATAAAAGCGCCGGCTTACCGATTTGCTATCGGATTTATTTTTGTTGCAAAGGCAATGTGTTTGGCAATGCTTACAAACAGCATTAAATTAAGGCTTCCCAAATTTACCGAAGCCACAATTATTACAGCAGTGGCTTTCATTTTCCTCTTCCTGATAAGGGATAAAGAAGCTCTTGTGAATCACCCGGTATTTCCTGCTCCCCTGCCAAAGTTCGAAACAGGCACCGATAAAATAAACAATATGGAAATTTATGTTCCGGCTATGGATTACAGATACGGCACAGGAAAAATTGCCAGATACCGCTCTGAAAACTGCTGGGATGCCCCACTTCCGTGCTCCATTTATTATAACCCTGAAATAGAAATGAGAGGCCCCTCACTTGGCGACGGATTCAGGGTCAGAAAACAATAATCAGGATAAAAAATTGCTTATTCGCCCGGTGCCTAATATTATACCCAAATGAAGTATCGGGCATTTAGCGGATATCAATCTATCAGGCTTTCAAAACTGTATGTGCTAATACACGTTTGAAAATCAATAAAAGGGCAAACCCGTTTATTGATCAGTACGGGTTGCCCCAATTAATACTAAAAACACAGGAATGCAGGCTCAAAAGTACCGACTAATTAAAATAACAGCAGTACTGTTGCTTTTCGCGGTGCCCATAATTTCAGGCTCATTAACCGGTTGTACCAACAACAATGAACCTGCCCCATATTCAGACAGCAGCTATTTTGCCTATATGGATCCCGGTGCACACATGGGTGAACCAGGGGATATATTACCATTCAGCGCAAAAATGTTCAATAAGACCGGTCTGCAGGTTACGCCGAAATCTTTTACTGTTTCCTGGTCTGTTGCGCCTGCCGGCTTAGGTACTTTTAGTGCCGGCACTCCTGCGGGTACAGTTAACTTTCTGCCCGGCCCATTTCCGGGTGTAGGTACCGTAACGGCAAATATTAACCTGTATGGCCAAAACTACAAAGCTAAGTCAGCAGTTAATGTTCCGCCTTATCACGATGTTTTCCCATATGATGTTTTGCCAAGTGCATTAAGCCCTGTATTGGGTGATGAGGGAATAAAGCTAAAGCCCGTTTATTTTGGGACAGAAAACCCGGTATTTAAATTCAGCAGCAGCAACGAAACTATAGTAAAGACTGATAATGTAGGAAACTTAAGCTTTTTGGCTCCGGGATTCAGCATTATTACCGTCAGCGCTACCCTGCTCGATTCTGTTTTCAGCTACCCGGTGCCTGTGCTCGTAAATGCAGCAGCTCCGGAATATGCTCATGTAAAACGACTTATTTTGCCGCCCTACATTGAAATGTTTACCGACTCTACTTTAAACCTGAAGAACCTGTTGCGCTCAGAAAATAATAAGGGTATTCAGGATACCCTGAAAAGCAAAGTTACCTGGCGTATTATGGCAAAAGATTCAATGCGAAACAGGCTAACTGTTAACGGTAATCGTGACTTACCGGCCTATGGCTGGCTCCCGGTAGCTATATCAGATACCTTAGGAAATGTAACGGCACGCAGACCCGGCGCATCTTACATCTACGCATCGGCACCCGGTTATGTTACTGCGGTGAGCGAGCTGGCTGTTCATCACGATACCATTGCAGTCCTGACCCCGGCTCATATTGATGTCAGCGCCGGAGGTACATATAAAGTCAGCTTTAAATATTTTACCATTAACCATTCAGCATATAGAGCCGGGCAAAACCCCGTTTCAACGGAGGTAACTTATATCCCTACAGGTGGGGTGGTGTTTCCCGTAACAGCAGATACAACCCTAAACAAGAAGTATCGAGGCCTGGTTACATTACTGGGTGCAAACCCCTATGAGCAGAATTTTAAGCATAATGCCGGCAAAACAGGAAATACATTTTTTGATTTGGTAGTACCGGGCAGGTTTATCAGGCAGGGTATCGGAAGAATAACAGGAAAGTAGTTTTGGAGTTAAGCGCGCCCCCAAAAGCAAAAAACACTAATTGTAAAGTCCAACAACAAAGGGCCTCTGTATTGCTACAGGGGCCTTTTAGCAAACCCAAGCTTCCCATTATCGAACCTGTTTACGGGTTTAAGTGCTGTGAACTGCTTATTTCAGGTCCTATACGGGCTTGGTTGCGTTTTACTCGTTTCCAAACATTTCGGTGAACAAGCTAAATATTTGTGATAATTGCCAATCGGGCCAAAAGTATACCAAGGAAACAAAATGCAGTTATTACACAATGCCCGCCGTCTTTCGGTAACAAAAGCCATTCGCTGTTTGCTCCGGCACAGCTCACTTACCCTGTCTAAAACGGGTATGGAAGGAATAGGCGGAAGTACAGCACTAACTTATAATACGGTTACAGGCGAGAGGCAGACAACAACAAACTATATAGCGGCCCAAACATTAGGCTATACAAAACCCTTTGAGCATGGCAGCATGACCATGCAATTAACAGGTTCAGTTATTAAAAACGCACAAACCGGCACCGGTGAGCAGCCTGATACCATGCGCAATTATTATACTTACGGCGCGTCAGGTAAATACGCGGCCGAATTTTGGGAAATTAATGCCGGCATAGCTCGCACATATACCACAACCGCAGCTCAGCTGGCAGGATCGAGAACACCCGGCGGGCAGGCCTTTAATTGGAATCTTGGCTTAGTGCTGCATGCAGGCAGGTTAAAAGGAAATTTATCTTATGCATCGAATAGTTATGTTTCCGGCCAATATTTGTCGGCAGGTACTGCCGGCTTGGATTATACCTGCAATAAATACCTGTCTGTCAATACCTTTATAACAGACACGAAATTAAACAATGCAAAAGCAGAATATAATTTTAAACAATTTTTATGCGGTGCAGGCATTTCGCTTGTTTTGTAAAAATGAATTTATAGTTTTGTAACGAACGGTTGATTAAATAATAATCATGAGAGCGTTTTTTGTATTTATACTGATTCTGCCCCTTTGTGCCGCTTTAAATGCGCAGGCACAGCAGGCTCCTGTTTATATCATGCCCTTCGACGGCGACAGCATCTCCGGCGCATCGGCCCCGGTGTTCTCATGGGCTCCCTGCATGGGGCCCGACGGTATTGCCAAGCCTTTGACCTTTAAGCTGTACCGCATTATAGAAGGGCAGTCAGCCATGTCGGCAGCACAGGCAAACCCGGCCATATTTGTTGAGAATAACCTGAACACAACGGTAATGGCCTATCCGCAATATGCGCCCAAGCTGAGCACAGGCATGTATTGCTGGCAGATTGAATGGAGCGGCTCTTCCGTTTTCGGCGACAAAGCTTTGCCTGTGAACAACCCCGGCGAGGTATGGAGCTTTTACTTTAATGATGACAATCCCGCCTGCAAGGCATCTTTCAGCACGGTAAAAGACGGAAAGCTGTTCCTGCCCGACAGCCGCCTGATGCTGAATATTGTAACCCCATCGGCAACATCGCAGCTTTATACAGAAAAAATTACCTGCCGCATTCTTGACGGCAGCATGAAGCAGGTAAGCGAGTTTTTCCTGCCGGTGCGCGATGTGCCCCTGTTCCCCTTTCATATTAAAGACTATCTGAAGCCTGCGCATCTGCGTAAAAAGGGAAGCATTTATTACCTGTGCGTTAAGCCCGAAGGCGAACAGGTAAGGTATATCAGGTTTGCTGTTTAACAAATACAATATGAGGCTGAAAAGCAGCTGCCTGATGCTCATTACGCTTGCAGCCCTGTTTACAGCCTGCGAAAAGCCCCTGCGCTCACTGAGCGACATGCAGGCATATATGCGCAAGCCGGAAAACGGCCTGGTCTTTACTGAGCAGGACAGCAATCTTAAAGTATGGGTGCAATGCCTGCCTGTCGCATTCCTTCAAAAGCGGGACTCTTTACAGAAAGACCGGTACTCAGGCTCTGTTACCTTTATAGTAAAGCTGCAGCCTGTACACCCTATCGGTACCGATTTCCTGATTGAGGCCGCTGAAAGTCCGGGTTAATACGACAGG
This sequence comes from Bacteroidota bacterium, assembly GCA_040388605.1. Taxonomy (GTDB): domain Bacteria; phylum Bacteroidota; class Bacteroidia; order Cytophagales; family Flexibacteraceae; genus JAZKBN01. Next base: position 62,370 of record JAZKBN010000059.1, read on the forward strand.
ATAATACAGACCCTGAACTTTGAGCCCGAAACGCTCTTTTCACTGGAAACATCAGCAGGCGTTCAAATTAAGCCAGTGCTTGCAACGCTGGAAAATGCCTTTGAATCAGGTCCTTCAAAATCCGTTTTTCTTGTTTTCCCGAACAGGCAGGAAAGCGGAGCTTTAATTACTGACAGCGAGCAAATGAAGCTCGTTTTTAACAATCCCTTT
>JAZKBN010000060.1:0-2718 GCA_040388605.1 Bacteroidota bacterium
TGCAACCGCTTCGTGACCCCTGGCTTCGCCCACCCGACGTTCTTCAAGTTTCGCTTGCTTATGAGTGCCTGATATTTCGAAAATCAGTTACCCGGATAGCCTTCAGCCTTCATTTACATTAATCCGATTTGGAAAAGGCGGCTTACTTTTTGTAGGTTTGGCATGTATTAGCCTGAATATATCAGCATCAGGGCTGAATATGCTAAGGGGACTATTCCTGCAGACGGTTTAAATCCAATTTTCCATGAGATATAAATGTCTTATTGCTGAAGACAACCCCATGGAGCGCGATGTTCTGGAAGAGCTGCTCAACCAAACAGGCACAGTTGATATTGCAGGCATTTGTTCCGATGGTTTAGAGGCCTATAATATTTTGATCAGCACCGAGGTCGACATCGTTTTTTCCGATATTGACATGCCTAAGATGAATGGCTTCAGCCTGGTTAAAAGCCTGGTTCGGCAGCCGGTTTTTGTTTTTACAACCTCACACCCTGATTACGCGGCAGAAAGCTATAATTTGGATGTGGCAGATTTTATTGTAAAACCGGTAACCATTGAACGGGTGCTGCGGGCGCTCCACAAGGCCACCGCGCTTTTAAAAGCAAAGAGCCCGGCCGCAGATAGAGATGAAACTGTTACCGAAGCCGCCAGCATATTTATACGTACCGGTGAGATGCTCCTGAAAATTGCTCTCAGGGATATGGTGTATCTTGAAAGTGAAGGAAATTCCACGAAGATATTTACTGTTTCGGGCGAGAGCTATAGTACGCTGGTAAGCAGTAAGAACCTGGCTTTGCAGCTGCCTCACAATTATATGCTGCGTACCCACCGCGGCTTTATGGTAAATCCGCAACATATAAAAGGCATAGGACCTGCCTCTATATTAATGAGGAATAACAGGCAGGTTCCGCTAAGTGAACGATACAGACAGGAGGTTGCAGATGCCATGCAGGCACACCCGATACAGCGCTTTATTTAAGCTTCCGGTAAATGATTTTGGAAACAGACTGTAAAAGTGCTGCCCTTGTTCAGCTCACTTTCCAACAAAATATGGCCATTCATTGCAGCGGCCAGGTTTTTACTCAGCATTAAACCCAGGCCTGTACCTTTTACACCATCGGTGCCCGGTGCTGAGGCCATAGGCTGGTTGTTAAGCCCTGCCGTATTAAAAGCTGTAGTATCTGCAACAGAAATGCCTATGCCGGTATCACTTACAGCCAGGCATACTAAATTGTTTCCGGATGCGTAAGCGCTCATGGTTACTGTGCCTGATTCAGGTGTGAATTTAATGGCATTGCTCAGCAGGTTTCTTATAATAACGGCAAGCATGTGGGCATCTGCATATACGTGTGCATCAGGCGGAACGGCGTTTGTTAATGCTACATTTTTCTCAATGGCTATGGCTTCGTAAAGGCGCAGAACCTCATTTACGGCATCGGCCAGGTTCAGAATTTCCATGCGAGGCGAAAAGCCCTGCATTTGGCTTCGTGCAAACTCAAGCAGGTTGGTCATCAGGTCTGAGGTGTGGCTGAGGCCGCTTTTTAAGTGATTCATATAAGTCTGAAACTTATCAGGTTCCAAACCTCGGCGCTCCAGTAAAAACACAACAGACATAAGCGAGTTAATAGGCATTCGCATATCATGGCTTACAGTGCTTAATATCCTGTCTTTAAGCATATTCAGGCGCATAAGCTCTTCTTTTTGCCTGCTGTTTTCAAGAAACAGCCGGTTTATTCGCCGGCGGCTCACATACAGAATTATCCCGATTATGAATGCCATCAACACCAACAGGCCTAAGGCAATATCAACTTTTCGGCTTAGCGCCAGTTGTTCGCTTTGTGCCGCAAGCTTGCTGTCTTTCAGGTCGCTGTCGTACTTGGTACGCAGTTCTGCCAGTAAAGCCTGCTTCTCTTTTGAATTTACTGATTCCCTCAGGCTGTCATAAGCTGAATAAGCAAGCGCTGCCTTTTTTGAGTCGCCTATATAAAGACTCGTAAGAAACAACCCGCTGTAAACCGATACCTTGAAGTCTGCATCGCTGACCTGGTCTGCCATGCTCAGGGCGTCTTCGTAACTTGTCTGTGCCAGCTTATTCTGTTTCATAACGGCATACAGTTTGGCCATCCATAATTTAACGAATGCCTTTTTTGACAGGTCAAAGGTATCAGCCACTGCCAGGGCGGTCTTATAAACTGCAAGCGCTTTTTCAGGTTCACGGCTTTGCACCAGCATGGCTGCACGCGTAATCAGGATACCGTACACAGGTTTAGGTAACGCATGCAATTTTGTTATTGCAATTGCCGAGTCAAGCAGGTACAAAGCCTGTTTCTTATTGCCTTTTAAAAAATAGCGTATGCTCAAAAACTCAAGCATATTGGCATGCCGTTCATAGTCTTGGTGGTCGCGTGTAATGGCAGCTGCCTCAGCTATAGTTTTCAGAGATTCGTCAATGTCGTTGTTGCGAAGATAAACTCCGGAGATATCTGAGAGCAGTTCTGCCTGGAGCCTGTACATATTATGACTGCGGGCTATCTTTAAGGCTGCCAGGCAGTGATTCAGGCATGCATTATAATTACCTTCAGAGAGTTCCACATCACCAAGCAGGAACAAGCCTTTGGCTCTGTTGGTATCAACCGGAAGCAGCTTTTGATTGTGCCAAAAGGCATTTGCTAAAGGTTTTTCTTTCCTGCTGTCGTTACGCACAGCATAAGCGGCCCT
>JAZKBN010000060.1:2728-9306 GCA_040388605.1 Bacteroidota bacterium
TTAATATCTGATATCTTTAAAGCGGCAGCCAGGCTGCTGTCTCTCTTAGGGTTATCTGTACAAAAGGCCTTACCGGCAGCTATTGTAAAAATGAATGACAGTAGTGAGAGATATTTTAACATGTGTTTTACGCAGCATATTTGCTTAGCCTATAAAGCAAAAAATCACCTTATACCTGTAAATGCCTTTACAGGGAAAAATAAGGGCTTTATGCGGCCGGTGCAGTAATTACCTAATATCGCATGATGCAAAATGCATTCTTATGAATGTAAGTTGTGCAAAACAAGTGGTATTTCAAAGCAGGCTGTAGGTGACTTAAATTAAAGTGATTCATTTCAGAAGGCTTTTTCTCACTTATATTCGGGGTGTAATTGGTTGGTTAATGCAATTGTACTCAAGGTTTAGCTAATAAAATCACTTAGGCTTATAAAAATAAAAGCTGCCTCAATTAAATGAGACAGCGCTGTTTGTATTGATCCTGATTTAGTAAGGCATTGACCTAATCCTGCACGTTTGCTACTTTTTCAAGGCCGCTCAGGTTGGTAACAGATATGTTTTTATGCTTTATCTCAATCAGGTGGTCGGCCTTAAATTCTGACAGCATGCGTATTACCGATTCAGTAGCTGTACCCACCATTTGCGCCAAATCTTCGCGGCTGATTGCTATATCAATGGTTACACCGTCGTCGGTAGTGCCGTAAAAGTTGCGCAAAACCAGCAGGGCTTCGGCAGTGCGCTCACGAACCGGCTTGCCGGCAAGGGCAGCTATGCGGTGCTCTGCCTGCTTCAGGTCTTCGCTGAGCAGCTTAATTATGTGGGTAAACATATTGCCGCCTTTATTCATTAAATCGCTGAAAAGGGCCTTGGGAATAAAGCAGGCACGGGTGTCTTCAAGTGCCTCGGCACCCAGGTGGTAAGCTTCACCGCTTAACAGCGAGCGGTAACCTATTGAATCTCCGGGTTTGGCAAGCCGAATAATCTGCTCTTTACCAAGATCGTCTGTTTTAAACAGCTTCACCTTGCCGCTGAAAACTGAGAACATGCCCATAGGGGTATTTCCCTGGTGGAAAATAGCGCTGCCTTTACGGTAGATGTTACAGTGTTTACGGGCATTTAATTCATGCAGCATTTCTGAATCTAAATCGCGCATGATGCCGCGGTGCCTTACCGGGCACTTTTCACAATCTGGTGTTTTTTGGGCAGTAATTGACATAAGCAGCTACCATTTTTGTGGTATTGTTTATGCAATTTACAATAAAAAATGGCAATAAAAACACATTACCCAATGTATGAAACCGGGGTGCATGTAATGTAATTCGTATTTGTTTCTGCTAATCTGCCAATGGAAGAATGCAGGGGCAATTTATGCCTGCGTTTTAATTTCCTGCATGTGCTTTATTTTTCTGATTCAGAATATGTTTACCGGTAAATGTGCTGTCTTCAAGCATTCTCACAGCCGGCCCTGCAGTATCATCGAACTGGCCATGCCTGGCCGAAACTATAAATGCAATGAGGAAACCGGCAGCAACCAACAGGCTGCAGGCCATTAAAATTATCAGGACGGGCATTTTACCGGGTTAAGTTTTAGATGTAGGTTTTTTGTTTCGAAATTAGGGTCTTGTATTCAGTTTCAGAATTTCAGCCTGCGGGCGTATAGTGTTGATAAGCCTACTGACAGGCCCACAACCGACATGCTGCTTACAGGCATAAATATGGCAGCAAATACAGGGCTTAATATTCCCTGCATTGCCATGCTCAGCCCTATTCCGTTGTAAACCATCGACAATAGGAAGCTTATTTTTACAATATTGATGCAGCCTTTGGCAAACTGCAGTATTTGAGGCAGCCTGGCGGCGGCGGCGGCATCAGCTATAATATCGCTTGAGGGCGTAAAGGCGTGCATATTGCTTTGCATGGCAATACCCACGTAAGCTTCTTTCAGAGCAGGGCCGTCGTTCAGGCCATCGCCTGCCATCAGTACTTTTTGGCCGTTTTCGCGGCAATACCTTACAAAATCAGCTTTCATTTCGGGGTTTTGCCAGGCCTTGAGTATTATCTCCTTTGTATCAGGCAATACCTTCTCAACCACACCCAGGCCTTCTATGCCATCGCCGGTAAGTACGCTGAGCGCATAATGTTTACGCAGCATATTTAAAGCCGAATCCACACCATGACGCAGGTTTTGGCTTATATTAAACCTGCCTGTATATTGTCCGTTAATATTTATATGCAAGCCCGATGAATGGATATCGGCGGGAGCAAGCGACCAGGCAGCATTGCCAATACGCACAATGCATCCGTTAAAAACGGCTTCTATTCCTGCCCCGGCAGTTTCGGTAATGCTTATTGGTTCAGGAATATCAGCATAATCAGCCAGGTGCAGATACATATTGCGGCACAGTGGGTGTGAGCTTATTTTGGCTGTTGATTTAATCATATTCAGCTCATGTGTGCTCAAAACAGTACCTATGTATTCCATTTCTGTTTTTTCGGCCTCTGTAAGCGTTCCTGTTTTATCAAGTACAACATGATCAATATGAGCAAGCTTTTGTATTATGCTCTCGTCACGAACAAAAATGCGGTTGCGGCCAAGTATTACCAGGGCATTGCCCATTGTAAAGGGCAGGCTTAAGGAAAATGCGCAGGGGCAGGCAATAATGAGCACCGCCGTAAAAGCATTAAGCGCCGTTCCGGCCTGGTCTTGCATCAGCCAATACCCGGCGGAACCCTGGGCAAGCAAAATGGTGGCTACAGTAAACCATTTTGCAAACAAATCTGCCAATCTGCTGCTGTCGGTTTCTTTTACTTTTTCATTGTCTTTTTGCCTGTTCCACATATCAGACAGCAGGCTCTCATTAACCGGGCGCAATACCTGGACAAGAGCGGTTTTGCCGCAAACTATGCCCCCGGCCGGAAGCTCAGCGCCGCTTATGCTTAAAGCAGGTAAAGACTCACCGGTAATAAAACTGTAATCTATTTTGGCCTGAGTGCTAAGCAGAATGCAGTCACATGGCAGTGGTTCCCGGTTGTTAATCAGCAGTTTGTCCCCGGTTTTTAAATCTGTGGCAGGAATAGAAACAGAAGTTCCGTCTTCAATTTTAGATACTGCCAGCGGGAAAAAGCTGCGCCAGCTTCGGCGGAAATTCATGCCTGCGAAGGCGAAGCCCTGTACGTACCGGCCAATCAGGAGAAAGAAAACGAGCCCGCTCATGCTGTCGAACCAACCGGGACCGCTGCCGCTGTAGCATTCCCACATGCTGCGCATAAAAAGCGCAAGAATACCCATTGATATAGGCACATCAATATTAATTAACCCGTTGCGCAGGCTGCTGAATGCAGAACGCAGCCAGGGGAAAGCCCCGTAAAAAACTACGGGTACGGCCAAAACAATGTTCAGAACCATGAACAGGCGGCCGAACTCTTCATTGCGTATTTGGCTGTTAAAATACTCGGGCAGGCTTAAAAGCATAATGTTGCCGAAGCAAAACCCTGCTACCCCTATTCTTGTAATTAAATCGTGATTAATAAGTCCGGCCGATTTTTCCTTATCGGTTGCGCCTGCTTCCTGCATGGTAAGCTGTGGCTCGTAACCTATTGTGGTAAGCAGCTCGGCAAGGTGCCTGAAAGAAATTTCAGCCGGGTTAAAATCAACTGAAAGCTCTTTTTTAAGAAAATTAACCCTGCTCCTGAATACCCCGTCACGCAGCCTGTCGAGATGTTCGAGCAGGTAAATGCATGAGCTGCAATGTATGCCGGGTATATACAGCTTTATTGATGCGAGGTTAGGGGTATAAACAGTAAAGAGCGGCCTTATTATTTTTTCATCGTCGAGGTGCCTGAATTTGGCCATGCCTGTGCGGGCCTTCATTGAATTGCCGGCAAGCTTGTTCAGGTCATAATAATTGCAAAGCTCGTTTTCATCAAGCAGCATGTAAACAGCTTTACAGCCTTCGCAGCAAAACTGCTTATTGCCTGTATGCGGCGGCAAAGGCGGACAAACGTCGCCGCAATGGAAACATAGTGTTTTAATTCCTGTATCCATTGCAATACCGGTATCATTCCTGCCAAAGGTGTTGGTTATCATACAGCTTCAGCTAAATGGTAAGGTTGGGCATGCGTTTTTTCAATGGATAAATGAAGGCTGCCGGCGCTTTGTTTTGGATGTACCTGCCTATCTGAAACTGATTGCGGCATTTTAATGGCAAACCGTAAACCTCCCGGTGCTTGTCCGCATTTATGACCAACCATCAGCAAGCCTCCGGAAAGCTCCCATTGGAAATCTTTCATATCCGGTTCTTTAAAATACAGGTCTACCTCAAGGGTTTCATTATTTTCAATAAAATCAACACTAAGGGCATCATCTGCAATTGAATCAACAGGACTCAGGTAAATACCCATTAGTGAAAAGCGGCAAATGTTTTCAGGTTGGAACATAGCAGGCAGGGTTTGTTTTTTAGTTTCTCAAAGGTCTGTTAAGCCGGTTTTATTAATCCTGACTCTTAGCCTGTTTTAACATGATAATTATCATTTAATACGCCTGCATTGCTCATGTGGCAGAATTTTTAGCTGCCATACCTTCGCAGCATTAAAAATCAGAAGAGTCATCTATGAGCACACTGTCAGAATCGGTTGTATCAGAACCGGAAAAAAATAGAAAAGATGAGCATACAGGCGTTATGCAATTATTCAGCTATGATAATACCATTGTACGCAACTTCTCTGTTGCAACAGTGGTATGGGGCCTGGTGGGTATGCTTGTAGGCCTTTGTATAGCCATACAGCTTTTTTACCCCGTTTTTAATTTCAGTAATCAATATACCACCTTCGGCAGGCTGAGGCCCCTGCATACCAACGCGGTAATTTTCGCTTTTGTGGGAAATGCGCTTTTTGCGGGTATTTACTACAGCCTGCAACGCCTGCTTAAAGCCCGTATGTTCAGCGATGCCCTGAGCGCCATTCACTTTTGGGGCTGGCAGCTGATAATAGTTTCGGCCGCCCTAACGCTGCCCCTGGGTATGACAACCTCGCACGAGTACGCTGAGCTGGAATGGCCTATTGATATAGCTATTACCCTAATATGGGTGGTTTTCGGTATAAACCTGATAGGTACCATTATTAAAAGGCGCGAGAGGCACATGTATGTGGCAGTTTGGTTCTACATAGCAACATTTGTAACAGTGGCTGTGCTGCATATTGTAAACAGCATGCAGCTGCCTGTCAGCCTTACAAAAAGCTATTACCTGTATGCCGGCGTGCAGGATGCCCTGGTGCAGTGGTGGTACGGGCATAATGCAGTGGCATTCTTTCTTACCACGCCCTTCCTGGGCCTTATGTACTACTTTTTGCCAAAGGCAGCTAACAGGCCGGTGTACTCTTACAAGCTGAGCATCATACACTTTTGGTCGCTGATATTCCTGTACATCTGGGCCGGGCCGCACCATTTATTGTACACCTCTCTGCCAGATTGGGCCCAGAGCCTGGGTGTTGTCTTCAGCATAATGCTGTTGGCTCCAAGCTGGGGCGGTATGCTTAACGGCCTGCTTACCCTGCGCGGAGCATGGGATAAGGTTCGTGAAGATCCTGTTCTGAAATTTATGGTGGTGGCTGTTACGGCCTACGGCATGGCTACTTTCGAGGGGCCAATGCTTTCGCTTAAAAATGTAAATGCCATTGCCCACTTTACCGATTGGATAGTAGCTCACGTACACGTTGGCGGCCTTGGCTGGAACGGTTTTATGACTTTCGGCATGCTGTATTATATAATACCGCGCATGTACCAAACCAAGCTGTACAGCACCCGCATGGCCAATACCCACTTCCGGATTGGTACCTTAGGTATTGTATTTTATGCTGTGCCCATGTACATAAGCGGCTTTACCCAAAGCCTTATGTGGAAGCAGTTTACGCCTGAAGGTTATCTGAAATACGCCAATTTCCTTGAAACTACTGTGCAGCTGCTGCCCCTGCATATGCTGCGCGCATTGGGCGGAGCATTATACCTGGCCGGGGCCATTATTATGGCAGTTAACCTGGTTAAAACCGCCAAACAGGGCAGCCTGCTGGCTAACGAACCTGCAAAGGCTTTTGCCCTTACCAAAAAAGTGCAGCATGCCGGGGGCGGGTGGCACAGCATACTTGAGCGCAAGCCCGTATTGTTTACTGTGCTAAGCCTGGTTGCCATTCTCATAGGCGGCCTGGCCGAGCTGGTTCCCACCTTCCTGATTAAGAACAATGTACCCACTATTGTATCGGTAAAGCCTTACACATCGCTGGAGCTTGAGGGCCGGGATGTGTACATACGCGAAGGCTGCGTGAACTGCCACTCGCAAATGATACGCCCCTTCCGCAGCGAAACCGAGAGGTATGGCGAATACAGCAAAGCCGGCGAATTTGTGTATGACCATCCGCACCTGTGGGGCAGCAAGCGTACCGGTCCTGATTTACAACGCGTGGGCGGCAAGTATCCTGACAGCTGGCACTACAACCACATGCTTGACCCCGGGGTAATGTCGCCGGGCAGTATTATGCCGGCTTATGACTGGCTGTTTACACAAACTTATAACCCTGGTGATGTTGCC
>JAZKBN010000060.1:9316-15302 GCA_040388605.1 Bacteroidota bacterium
CAAGGTAGCATCGGCCAGGGGTGATGCCGAATCTAAAACCATTAACGCTAAGGCCGATGCCGAAGTGCAAACCATTAACTCTAAAGCTAACGCCTTAGCCACCGAAGTGAACGGTAATGCCGATGCCGGTAAAATTAAGGCCATGCGTATGCTGGGTGTTCCGTACCCTGCAGGTTACGAGAAAGAGGCCGGTAAAGATATGCTTGCACAGGCTGCCGGCATAAGCAAAAACCTGAAGGAAGCCGGTATAGACTGCAGGCCCGAAGCAGAGATAGTTGCCCTGATAGCCTACCTGCAACGCCTCGGAACCGATATTAAGCAACTGCCAAAAGACCCTGACCCTGATGCCGCTATGCTGCATTAAGAATGCAGATGCTGCCCGACAGCCTGTTATCAAAATAACTTCTTCAACACTATCATAAAGCCAATATGTTCAAACACTATTTCGAACGAATTGCGGGGCAGGTATCCTTTTACCCGGTACTGTCGCTAAGTATTTTCTTCCTCTTCTTCCTGGGGCTTTTAGTTTGGGTAATTACAGCAGATAAAAATTATATAAGCCGCATGCAAAGCCTCCCGCTTGAAAACGGCGAGAAATCAGGCCCCGACCTTAAACAATTGTAATAAAATGAATTGGCAGGAATTTGATCATCCCACCGGCATTCAGCTGGCATCTGGAATTATAATAGCTGTTGGGCTCTTTACCGCCGTAATGCTGTTGATTGTGATTGTTTATGCACTATTGGCCCTGAGTAAAATGGCCGGCGAAGAAGAAGCAAAACGCACCGGCGCACCCGAAATTAACCCCCTGGTTAAAATCTGGAGCAAATGGTACAATGGCCTTACCGATGTTGTTCCTGTTGAAATGCAGCACAACCTGGTTATGAGCCACGATTATGATGGCATTCATGAGCTTGATAACCACCTTCCGCCCTGGTGGAAAGGCTTATTCTATGCATCTGTTGTATTTGCCGGGGTGTACTTATATATGTACCACTTCAGCGATGCAGCGCCCCTGCAGCTGGCTGAATATACTGCCGAAAACAAAGTGGCAGCCCGGGAAATTGCAGCCTATAATGCACGCACTGCAAACAGCGTGGATGAGAATAATGTGAAGATGCCAACCAAGCCGGCAGAGCTGGCAGCAGGGAAATCGGTTTACACCGCCAACTGCCGGGCCTGCCACGGCGCCGCAGGCGAAGGCGGTGTTGGCCCCAACCTTACAGATGGCTTTTGGCTGCATGGTAATACCGTAAAAGACGTATTCAAAACCGTTAAATACGGTGTTACCGGCAAGGGTATGGTAAGCTGGCAAGGCAAATTAAAACCTCTTGAAATACAGCAGGTTGCCGGTTATGTGCTCAGCCTGCAGGGCAGTAATCCGCCAAACGGCAAAGCCCCGCAGGGGAAAGATTATTCAGCGGCAAAACCGCAGTCGGCAGCAATGTAGACCTTCAAAGCTGAAAATGCCGTAGGAACAGAACCCTGCACTTAAATACAAATACCAATGATATCAGACAATAATTCAACTAACTATACAACCAAAACCCCTGCCTGCCACAACGGGCAGCAGGGAGATCACGACGATCTGCACGAGATTCATGACAATGAATTCCGAGATACCATTGCCACGGTAGATAAAAACGGGAAACGGGTATGGCTGTACCCGCGCAAGCCCGGGGGCCGTTTTTTCAGGCTAAGGATTTGGGTAAGCCTGATCCTGATCGGTATGCTGTTTTCAGGGCCGTTCATAAGCATAAACGGCCTTCCCCTGCTTATGATTAATGTTTTCGAACGTGAGTTTGTAATACTCGGAAACGTGTTCTTCCCGCAGGATTTTATTATGCTGGCCGTTGGCCTGCTTACCTTCTTTGTGTTCATTATGATGTTCACATCGGTATTCGGGCGTTTGTGGTGTGGTTGGGCATGCCCGCAAACCCTGTTTATGGAAATGGTTTTCAGGCCGGTTGAATACCTGCTTGAAGGCGATGCCCCTGCGCAAAAAAGACTTGATGCCCGGCCTGCCGACCTTGATAAAGTTTTAAGAAAATCAGCCAAGCACGCACTGTTTATTGCTTTCTCGTTATCAGTAGCACATTTGGTAATGGCCTATATAATGGGTTGGCAAAAGGCAATAAGCCTTATATCATCGGGCCCTGCGGCCCAGCCGGCAGCCTTTACAGCGCTTATGGCATTTAGCCTTGTTTTCTGGTTTGTTTTTGCCAGGGCCCGAGAGCAGGTTTGTGTAGCAATTTGCCCTTACGGCAGGCTGCAAAGCGTTTTACTGGTTAAAGACAGCATTGTGGTAATCTATGATTACCTGCGCGGAGAGCCACGCGGGAAGCTGAAAAAAGGTAAAAACGGTAATGCCGGCAACGGGAATACAGGATCGGGTGGCGGGCCAGGTGTCAGTTCGGGCAGTCCGGCTTCTCCTGTATTGTCTAAATTTCCCTGTTCCGGCACTTGCGCGGGCTGCAAAAGCGGTGACGACAACAGCAGAAATCAATTTGTGAAAGAAGGTATTGCAAACAGCGGATTCAGTACTTCGGGTTTAAGAATTGAAGAAAGTGCAGACAAGTTAAACTGCGGTTATGCGGGCTCAGTACGCCCCATTATAACTGAAACTGCCGTTTTATCACAACCCCAACCCGGGAACAGGAACCAGGGATGGAAAGCAAACCTGCAATTTAAAAAGACAGCTTCAGGCAATAAATCGCAACCTACGGTTTATGAGCACCCGGAAATTACCGGCGCTTACCCCGTTTTTGAAAGACTGCGTGTTGCCCCTGAATTCAGGCAAATGCTGCGTGATACTACAACTATTACAGGGTGTATAAAGCCTGTTTCGGTTAACAGGTATGTTAAAGAAATGCCCGGCCTGCAACAGATTGCTGAAATCGGGCCTGATATACTACCGGGAGAAGCTAAGCCTGTTGAGGTTTCCGTGTTCAGTATATCGGCTGCAAAAGGCTTAAATATCCAGACAAGCGGCACCATTGAAAAGCAATTTGCAAACAGCACTTACGACTTAAAACCTCAAATCGGTGATTGTATTGATTGCGGCATCTGCGTAAGCGTTTGCCCTACCGGCATAGATATTAGAAACGGAACACAGCTTGAATGCATAAACTGTACCGCCTGCATTGATGCCTGTGATACCGTAATGGATAAAATAGGGCGCCCCCGCGGCCTCATAAGGCTCGACAGCGAAGCAAGGGTAGCCGGCGCAAAAACCCGCAGGTTCAATATGCGAACAATTGCTTACAGTGTGGTGCTGTCGTTGTTGGTACTGCTCGAAGCCGGCATGATTGCCATGCGCAGCCCAGTTGAAGCCACCGTTTTACGGGTGCCCGGCATGATGTACCAGGTAACGGCCGCCGGCAATATTACCAACCTGTACAATGCCCGCCTGGTAAATAAAACCAATGGCGATCTGTATTTGCAACCCCGCCTTAAAAACATGAAAGGCAAAATTACACTCATAGGCAGCCTGCCTGTGCTTAAAAAAGGCGCGGTTGCAGATCTTACATTTTTCGTTGAAATACAGCCCGGAGAGCTAAAAGGCAACAGGAACAGGCTTGAAATTGAATTCGCAAACGAAAGCAATGTTCCGGCTCATGCGTCAACAAATTTTATGGGTCCTATAAACGCCGGCAACGGTAAGTAACATGGTTTCGAACGAAACATCCGAAGAACAAAAAAAGACTGTATTAAGTTGGGGAACCAAAATACTTGCCCTGTACCTGGGCTTTGTGTTCCTGATATTGTTTATGGTAATACGCTGCATGATGCAGACCGATGTGCACCTTGTAAGCGCAGATTATTACAAAGATGAAATTGCCTACCAAAGCCGCCTCGATGCCATTAATGCAACCCCTGAATCTGCATTAACGCTCAGCAGGCAGGATTACCGGCTTACTATGCATTTCAAAAATGCACCATTTAACGCTATTGCAGGTGAAATGTGGCTCTATAGGCCCGATAATGCAAAGCAGGATGTGCATATAGCCTTAAAAGTAAGCCCTGAAGGTATTCAGAATTACAGTATTGCCGCCTTGCCTAAAGGTAACTGGCACGCTAAAATTAACTGGACACAAAACGGCAAAGCCTTCTTTAAAGAGCAAAACATAGATATATGAATATGCTCATTGCCGGTTTTATACTCGGCCTGGGCAGCAGCCTGCACTGCATTGGCATGTGCGGCCCGCTTATCCTCGCCGTTCCGCGCAGCCCTAACCGCAATGTCGGCAGAATGGTTTATCATGGCGGCAGGTTGCTTACTTATAGCCTGCTTGGTTTCCTGTTCGGTGGCATAGGGCAGGGCTTGGGCTTCATTGCCGGGCAGCAGGGCCTCTCGGTTATTGCAGGTCTTACGCTGTTTGCTTTGTACCTGGGTCCTGTAACGGGTATGAAGCTGCCGGCCGGCCCCTTAATGCTTGCAGGCAGTTTCCTGCGCAAAAAATACAGGAGCCTTACAGGGCAGGGCACTTACCTCAGCGCATTTGTTCCCGGTCTGCTGAACGGCCTGCTGCCCTGCGGGGCGGTTTACATGGCTCTTGCGGCATCGGCGGTAAGCCCGGGTTTACAAGGCGGCCTGGTTATGCTGAGCTTTGGACTGGGAACATTGCCGGCCTTGCTTGCACTAGGCTTTATGCCGAATCTGCTTAGTCGCACAAGGTTCAGAGCCTGGCAGTTACCTGTAAGAACAGTATCGCTCTGCGTGGCTGTATTGCTGTTGCTCAGGGGCATGAACCTGGGCATACCTGTGCTTAGCCCGCTCAGGGCCGAGGTATCGGTTGCTGAAAGTGTTCGGCAGTCATCGGCCGACAACAGTGAAAAGAACTTAATCACGAAACCGGGTGCTCCACCCCTAAATCATACAACAAGCCCGGCACTAAGCTGCTGCCGGCCAAAACATAAATAACATGCCCATACTCATTTTCTTTATTGCGCACTGGTACCTGAGCCTGTTCGCGCAAACGTTTTTCCTGCACAGGTATGCCGCTCATGGTATGTTTACCATGAGCAAGGCCTGGGAAAAGTTCTTCTACACATTAACCTATTTATTCCAGGGCTCATCTTTCCTGAGTCCTAAGGCTTACGGCATTATGCACCGCATGCACCATGCCTACGCCGATACCGATAAAGACCCGCATTCACCCCTGTTCAGCCATGGCTTGGGAGATATGATGTGGAAAACCAAGACAATTTACAAAAGCATCCTGCATGGAACCTTTCCTGTTGAGCCTCGTTTCCTGAAAAACATACCCAACTGGCCCTTTATGGAGCATTTGGGCGATAACTGGATGAGCAGGGTAGCCTGGGGTACCGCCTACACACTATATTATATTCATTTTGCTACGCATTGGTGGGAGTTTTTGCTGCTGCCTATACATTACCTGATGGGCCCGGTTCATGGTGCAATCATTAACTGGTTTGCCCATAAGTATGGCTATATAAATTTCGTGGTAGGTGATACAGCTAAAAATCTGCTCCCTGTAGATGTGCTCATGTTTGGTGAAGCATACCACAATAACCACCACAAGCTGGGAGGCCGTGCCAACTTCGGAGTAAAATGGTGGGAGCTTGACCCGGCTTACCCGATTATTTTGGCTTTAAATGTGTTTGGCATAGTAAAGCTGAAGAAAAATAATGACCTTAAGTATATGTGAGTTTGTTAAAACGTATTACTTATTATTGTCTGATAGTGATCTCTTAAAATAAAGCCATCCGGCATTGCCGGGTGGCTTTTTGTCTGACTTGTTGTTATGCCTTCAGGGTTCCGTTGGTTTAACCGGGCAATTTTGATTTTCAAAAAGGATTATTTCCTTCTTTTATCCGTACCATTTTTCGTGTACCAATTTCAGTAATATGCTGCACAGCCGGAGCGGTTTGCTCTAAGGTTAACACCCGCTTTGCAAAACAGCCTTATAAGCCGAACAGCCACATACCCCTTGTACTGTAGGTGCTTTTGCCCCATAATCTA
>JAZKBN010000060.1:15312-19549 GCA_040388605.1 Bacteroidota bacterium
TAAAGCTATAGCTTGATATTCCCGGTAAACATTTAGCCTAATTTTGATCACCGGGAGCTGTCTTAATTAATCAGGGGTATCTCAGCCTCGCTTTGCCTTTTCATTAAAGCTCAAATTAATACATGCTTTAATGTTTCTTTAATATAATCTAAGCTTGTTGCATGATTAATTTCATTCATTATCAGTGCGTTAAAGCTAAAATTTTTTCTGTTGCCGTATTATGTCTTACCTTCGTAAAACAATGGCATTAAAATTTCGTTAAAATTATCCGGAAGGTAGATTCAGTAATATTTCTCCCCGGTTACTTTAGAGTGTGCCTGCTGATTACTCTGCGGCAAAAGGCAGGTTCAGGTTTGCTCAAGCCTGTTCAAAAAATGAGTTTAGGTTCCGGCCGGTAAATCGGTATTGTTTAATATGACATCAAACGACGAAAGAAGTATATGGCAAAAGTTTTGGGCCCTTATAGCCTATGAGCGTAAAGAGATCTTTTACATTCACGTTTACGCAGTACTTACAGGGTTCATCAGCCTGAGCCTTCCATTGGGCATTCAAAGTCTTTTCAGCTTTATTTCCGCAGGCCAAATAAGTACCTCGGTAATAGTGCTTATAGGCCTTATTTTTACCGGGGTGTTGGCCGAAGGTGGCTTACAGGTAATGCAGCTTTACCTGCTTGAACATATTCAGCAGAAAATTTTTACAAGAACAGCTTTCGAGTTTTCGCTCATCATACCGGCCATCAGGCAGGAATCGCTTTACAACCATTACCCGCCTGAATTGGTGAACCGCTTTTTCGAGGTGGTAACCCTGCAAAAGAGCCTCGGTAAGGTGCTCATGGATTTTGCCACTGCATTTTTGCAATTGGCATTCGGGCTTGTGCTGCTTTCCTTTTACCATACTTATTTCATTTTCTTCGGGGCAATACTGGCCATAATTTTAGCGGGTATTTTATATTTCACAGGCCGCCCGGGCCTCGATGCCAGCCTTATTGAATCAGGATATAAGTACAGGCTGGTGCATTGGCTGCAGGAAATTGCAAGGGCGCACAGTACTTTTAAAATGAGCGGCAACGCCGCCGGGCTCGAAAAGACAGATACTTATACTACACACTACCTGGAGGCGCGTAACAGGCATTTTAAAATACTCATTATACAGTATATGAGCTTTGTGGGTTTTAAGAGCCTGATAACCGCGGCCTTGCTTATTGTAGGCTGCATTTTGTTGGTTAACAAGCAAATAAACCTGGGCCAGTTTGTGGCTTCAGAAATTATTATTATCCTGATAATGAATGCAGTTGAAAAGGTTATGACCCAGCTCGACAGCGTTTACGACCTGCTTACCGGCGCTGAAAAATTAAGCCATGTAACATCGATGCCTATTCAAACCTTTGGCACGCTGAGCATGGAGCCTAATAATAATGCAACAGTACCCGCCCTGCGCGTGCGCGATTTGCACTACATGCCACCCGGCAGCAACCGGTTTGTTTTCAAAGGCGTAAGCTTCGATGTAATGCGCGGGCAGCATGCCTGTATTATAAGCGAAAGCAGCCAGGCCCGCAACCACCTGGTGAGCCTGCTCATGGGAATGGCCCAGCACTACGAAGGAAGTATTGCTGTGGATGGCCTAAGCATGCGAGATATAAAGGAAGAAAGCCTATATTCTTTCCTTGCCGGAAATAATGACCAGGAATTATTCAGTGGCAGCATACTCGATAATGTGCGTCCCGGCCGGGGCCAGGTTTCTTTACCGCAAATTACATCAGCGCTAAGCATTGCCGGGCTCGACAATTTCCTGCATACCCAAAGCCATGGTTTAAGCACACAACTCAAAGGCAGCGTCTGGATTCCTAAAGCTGTGGCCGAAAAGCTTGTTTTGGCACGTTGCATTGCTGCAAGGCCGCGCCTGCTTATTTTGGTTGACCCCCTGGTTCATGTGGCCAATAATGAACGTGATGAAATTCTGCAAAGGACTTTAGATGAACTTAAAGGCGCTACCGTGCTCTTCATCTGTAAAGATGATATGAGCTGCGCCGGCAACGGGCCCCGTTGGAAATTTGCTGACGGTAAGCTGAAAGAAATAAGGCCTGCGGCAAATTCGCAACAGTTGTAATAATCTATAAAGGAAGCTATGGAATTTGAAACTGAAGTTGCCGAACGTATAAAGGTAAACCTCGACGATTATAAATCGGTGAGGCAAATTTCCGGTGTGCGCTTGGCAAAGATGCTGGCGGTTTGGGGCAGCGGGCTCCTGCTTATTTTGGGTATTTTACTTTGCATGCCTTGGACCCAAAATATATATATGACCGGGTCGCTTACCACTTTCAGCCCCGCTGATCGTCCGCAAACCATACACAGTACCATTGCAGGCAGAATTGAGCGCTGGCATGTAAGGGAAGGCCAATACGTTAAAAAGGGAGATACTATTATAAGCCTCAGCGAGATTAAGGAAAAGTACTTCGATCCGCAAATGCTTAAACGCCTGTCAGAGCAGGTAAAGGCAAAAGAAGAGGTAATAGGCAGCACGCGTGAAAAAATAAGCGCTTTGGAAAGGCAGGTTTCAGCCTTAATAGCCGGCAAGGGCCAAAAGCTGAACCAGGTACGTAACAAAGCCGCACAGGCCCGCCTTAAAGTACAAAGCGACAGCATTGACTACGAAACAGAGCGCGTGAATTTCGCCATTGCGCAACGCCAGTTCGGCGCCCAGGAAAAGCTTTATGCCGAAGGGCTTAAATCTTTAACAGAGCTTGAGGAGCGTAAGCAGAAACTGCAGCAAAGCAATTCAAAGCTTCTATCAAGCCTGAACAAATACAACACCTCTAAAAACGAGCTCGTAAACACGCTTATAGATTATAACGGAACAGAATCTGAATACCGTGATAAAATAGCTAAGGCCGAAAGCGAGAAAAGTACGGCAGCCGGCTACCTGTACACATCTGAAGGTGAGCTTGCTAAAATGCGGAATGAATATGCCTCCACATCGGTAAGGAGCAACTACTATGAAATACTGGCTCCCCGCGACGGCTATGTGACCAAGGCCATAAAAATGGGCCTCGGCGAAACCCTGAAAGAGGGCGAAGCTGTAACCAGCATTATTAATGTAGGTGTTGGCATGGCCGCCGAACTCTATGTGAAACCCATGGATTTGCCCCTGCTGAGCAAGGGCAGTAAAGTACGCCTTCAATTCGATGGCTGGCCCGCGCTGGTTTTCTCCGGCTGGCCCAACCTGAACTATGGTACCTTCGGCGGAAAGGTTGCCGTTATAGATAATGTGGATACTAAGGGCTATTACCGCCTGCTTATAGTTCCTGACCTGAATGAGGGCTCATGGCCTGCACAGGTGCGCCTTGGTACCGGCATAAAAGGTTGGGCTTTACTTAAAGATGTGCCTATTTTCTATGAAATCTGGCGTCAGCTGAACGGCTTCCCACCTGATTATATGCACGTTGACCCTGAAGCGCCGGCAGATTTAAAACGAAAAGATGATGCTTCGCCTGAAAAAGGCAGCAATGAATCGGAATCGAAATAGTGCCCGGCGGCAGAGATGGTCCGACGGGCTGTAAACTAAAATTAAGTAATATAAACGGGATAATGCGCTTACCGGCTTTCGGAAATATTTGGTTTGGAACTTTGTTAGCAATGCTGTTAGCTTCAGCATTGCCATGCTCAGCCCAAGCCGGTCCGGGGCCCGACAGCCTGAAGGTTTTGCCTTATGCAGAATTTATGCAGCAGGTAGCCGCCACACACCCGGTGGCCCGGCAGGCAGCACTGTTGCCTGAAAAAGCAAGACGGGAAGTGCGTATTTCCCGGGGTGCATTCGACCCGGAACTTAAAAGCACGCTCAGCCAAAAAGAGTTCCACAGCGAGCTTTATTACCGCTATACCGACCACTCATTACAGGTACCCATGTGGATAGGCAACCTGAAGGCCGGCTTCGAGCGCAACAGCGGCGTACATGTTGATCCTGATAAGCTTACCCCGCCGGAAGGCCTAAGCTATATTGGTCTTGATTTGCCGGTAGGCCAGGGCCTGTTTTTCGATGAGCGCCGCGCTGTATTGCGTGAAGCCCAAATAATGCAAAAAATGGCCGATGTGGAGAAGGTGAAAATGATTAACAAGCTGCTCCTGCAGGCAGCTAAAGATTACTGGGACTGGAATTATAATTATAACCGGTTTCGCCTGTATCGCCAAAGTACAGAACTCGCAAGGGTAAGACGCAGGGCTACGGTAAGCAGATCAGAGAA
>JAZKBN010000060.1:19559-23333 GCA_040388605.1 Bacteroidota bacterium
GGTATTGATACTTCTGAAGCCGCATCGCAGGTACAAACCCTTGAAATTTCTTATTCCGATGCCGAGGTTTCCTGGCGCAATGCATCAGTTAGTCTTTCTGTTTACCTATGGAGCGATGAAGCCAGGCCGCTTGAGCTGGCCCCGAATGTAATTCCCGAAGAAGACCCGGTTACGGCAGGTAAGGTATCGGCAGAGCACTATCAAAACCTGTTGGTCCACAGCCGGGAGCGTCATCCTGATTTACTGAGCCTTAACCTGAAATCAGAATTGCTGCGCAACGACAGAAAGCTGTATTACGAAAAGCTGAAGCCAAAGCTGAACCTGCACGGGTATTTCCTGAACGAGGGTTTTGCAAGCCCTATTGAAACCGAGGGAGGCATGGGTACTGCATTCAATTCGGCAAAGGCAGGCTTTACAGTCAGCATGCCCTTGCTGCTGCGCGAAGGCAGGGGGAAAATTCAGCTTAATACCCTAAAGATAAGGGAGAACGAACTTTCGCAAATGCAGCAGCGCCGCGAAATTGCAGCCGGGGTTGAGCGGGCCTATAATGATTTATTGGCCCTTGAAAAACAATTGGCTTCGCAGGAAAAGCTGGTAAGCAATTATGACAAGCTGCTGCGCGGTGAGCAGCGAAAATTTGAAGTTGGTGAAAGCAGCATTTTTCTTGTGAATACCCGCCAGAATAATGTTGTGAGCGGGCAGGTAAAACTTTATGAGCTGAAAGCAAAATATGCCAAGGCTAAAGTTACCCTGCAATGGAGCGCAGGTAAAATTGAACTTATATAATCAGGGCTTAGATTCTGATCCTTTACATATTCCTGCGTACCGGTCCCGTTTTTACCCCGATTTTATTTTAAAAAGTATCCCGTTTTTAATTGGCCTGTGCTTTGCATATACATGTATATACAATGCTTACCGCAAAATGTGAGCTTGGTGTATTAAGCTATTACAAAACACTTCAATCAGCAAACGGCAATGAAAACTCTACTATCGATAGGTGCAACAATTTTATTTTTTGTGCTCATGTTTATGGCCCCTTATGTGGCAGGCGCCCAGTCTTTTATGGGGAAAATGAGCAAAACGGCCATAATGAAAGACGGCCCCGGTAAAGAATACCATAAAGTAATCAGCTTAACTGCGGGCAGCCGTATTTTCGTTTATGAGGCCACAGCGCAGCAAGGGTATATTTCTGTGGTAGATTTGGCTACGAACACCCAGGGCTATGTTGAAAAAACTTTTGTAAAGCTGCTGATGCCCGTAGATGCCAATGCCATACAAAAACCTGCCTTTACCCGTGTAACCGACATAGATAACGAAGAAGTAGCCATGCTTGAGCTAAGTAATCGTACCCCTAACCAGGTGATGGTAAAGCTTGACGATATGACCATTAAAGTGGCACCTTATGGCAGCATGAACATGAAAATGGCCCCGGGCACGCATGCTTACTATGCCTTTCAGCAAATGAATAACCCCAAAGTGGGCAGTTACGAATTTGAACCCGGTAAAAGCTACAAATGGGATTTCATGAATCGTAAAAAAGACAACCGTACCTTTTCTGCGCAAACAGCATCTGCAGAGCCTGTAAAGGTTCAATAAATAAAAGTTAATATCCCTTAGCTTTAAAAACGCTCACCCTGCAGGCTTCGGCTTCACAGGATGAGCGTTTTTTCTTTTATTATAATCGGGATCAGAAACCGGTAGCTTTCAGGTTCAGCCCTGCACTTTCAGGCAGCCCGAACATTAAATTCATATTCTGCACGGCCTGCCCTGAAGCGCCTTTGAGCAGGTTGTCTATTACACTGTGAATAAGCAGGTTAGAGCCATGCTTTTTCAGGTATAATACGCACTTGTTGGTATTTACAACCTGTTTCAAATCAGGGTTCGCGCTGCTCAGGAAAGTAAAGGGGTGATTTACATAGTACTCTTCGAACAGGGCAGTAAATGCTTCCTCCGGCTCAGGTGTTTTAAAGTAAAGTGTGGCAAATATTCCCCTGCTGAATGCTCCTCTGGCCGGTATAAAGTTCAGCTCGAAGGAACCGGGCTGCTGTGCATGCAGGGTTTGCTTTATTTCGGCCTCGTGCTGGTGATCAAATGCTTTATATACTGAATAGTTATTATTCCGGTAGCTGAAATGGGTGGTTTCAGAGGGTTTTACACCGGCGCCGGTACTGCCGGTTACAGCATTAACATGAATTTCTTCATCGAGCAGGCCGGCGCAAACTACAGGCAGCAGGGCCAGCTGAATGGCAGTGGCAAAGCAGCCGGGGTTAGCTATTCGTCGGGCAGATGCTATTTTATCCCTGTTCAGTTCGGGCAGTCCGTAAACATAATCATGCCCGGCATCCGTGATTCGGAAATCCTGGCTGAGATCTATAATGCGGGCATCTGGGGGCAGGGGAGAAGCAGCCAGGAATTTGCGCGCTTCGCCGTGGCCAAGGCACAGGAAATAAATATCTGCATCCTGTGGTATGGCAGTGCTGAAATGCAGGTCGGTTTCCCCGAGCAAATCAGGATGTGCGGCGTAAACAGGTTTGCCGGCCATGCTGTTGCTGTGGGCAAAAAACGGCGTGGCCAAAGGGTGATGTATAAGGAGCCTTAAAAGTTCGCCCCCGGTATAACCGGCTGCACCAATAATGCCTGCTTTAATTTTGTTCATTATCTTGATTTATTGTCCGGGCAGAATCCCGTGCTTGTAAAGGCAATGCTTTACAACTGAATTGACCGGCTTTTCTAGCCGAATAATTTACTAAATTAGCGGGCCGACAACAAGCAGGCAAAACAAATTTTATTAAGCCCTCAAAAAACTTGTTTGTTGAAATCTATCCGATGGGCGGAAATGATGAAATACGGGCTTTATCTGTTAGTTTTGCACCATGCCACGCCAAATAGAATTTTTCCCGGCTTATTGGTTCAGCAGCCTTACCGGCCTGCCGAACGGTATTGGTTATGTGAGCAAGGCTGTGGTTATATGCCTGTTCATTAGCTTTTTAATATCTGTTCCCGCCCGTGCTCAAATAAAAGTCCGTACTTATTACGACAGTACCAAGGCCACTAAGCTGAAGGAGGAATACACTGTTAACTCTGTTCAGGACAGTACAAGGAATGGCCCTTATGCCCGTTTTGCCCCCGGCGGAAAAAAAGAGCTTACCGGCGCTTATTTAAACGGGCGTAAAGAAGGAACCTTTACAGAGTACTACGAAAACGGAAAAAAGAAGCTTGAAGCTTTTTATGTTGCCGGCCGCAAAAACGGGCCCATGATCAGCTGGACCGAGGCGGGCATAATGGTTCAAAAGGCTTATTTCGAAAACGATAAGCTGAAAGATTCCCTTATAACTTTTCACCCTGACGGGGCATTGAAAAGCCGGGGCCGTTTTGTAAATGACTGGCCCGATGGGCTGGTATTTGAATATCGCCCGAACGGAATTTTAAAGCAGGAGCTTATGTATGCCAAGGGCAAGCCCAACGGCATCTGTAAAGAGTATTACGAAACAGGCATACTATACATTGAAGCCAATTATGTGGATGGTCTGCTGGATGGTACTTATAAAGTTTACCACCCCAACGGGCGCATAGATACTGAATCTAAAATGGAAGGCGGTACCCGCAGCGGCTATTTTAAGAACTTCGCCACAGACGGGCATTTAATCAGGGAAGGAAATTATAAAGACGGCCTGTTCGAAGGCCCTGTAAAATCTTATTATGCCGATGGCTCAATGCGCAGCATTGTGAACTTTAAAGCCGGCGAGCCTGAAGGCGAAGCAACCCATTATTATA
>JAZKBN010000060.1:23343-36139 GCA_040388605.1 Bacteroidota bacterium
GGCAAAATTAAAGACCGCATTACCTACCGCAATAACGGCCATGACCACAGCGGAACCTATTATTACGAGAACGGCAAAATACATAAAGAAGTGGCCTTCCATTCTGAAAAACCTACAGGTACCTGGAAGTTTTTTAATATGAACGGCCCAATAAGCGTGGTTGAGCACTATGATATTCATGGCCGCCTGAGCGGTACAAAAACCATTTACGACAGCCTTGGGAATAAAAGCAGGGAAGAGCCTTTTATTAATGGTGTGCTAACTGGCCTTGTAACCAACTATTTCCCGAGCGGGAAAACAGAAAGTACGGTTATGTATGCCGGCAACAGGCGCAACGGCGATTACCAAAGCTATTACCCCGGCGGAAAGCCTGATTGTAAGGGCACCTATAGAAGCGACCGGGAAACCGGCAAATGGACATGCCTTTTCGAAAACGGGCATACCCGCAAAGTAAGCAACTGGAAAGAAGGTACGCTCATTAACAGCCGCGAATTCACAGAGGCAGGTCAAAATGCAGGAAATGCTTCCTCACCGGGCCCGAAACCGGCAGATGCTGAATCGGCAGGGGGGCAGAACAAGGGGGCGGAACCTAAGTAGAATTGGCGTTCAAAAGCCTGGTTGCTTAGCCTTGCACCCTGTACCGGATTATATTTTTAGCCTCACAGATGTATTGGTGTTCGCGGCATTCCCTCCGGTTTCGGGCATTCATTGCTGCTGTTTGGCTGTAAATCTGTAAGATAATTGTGGATTGATGGCGGAACATCTAATAATTAATGGCGGAACATCTAATTTTAAGCTGCCCCCGGCAGAGCTTTTTGTTCTTTCCTAAGGTAATACACGCTTATAAAACGCTTTATTTTTGCGCTTTACTTACACGCAGGGTCAAAGCCGAACAAATACAATAGCTTACCTTTAAAATACTAAACAACCCCTGGCCTTTATGGAATCAGTTTCGGAATTCAACAGCTTCAGGAGCGCAATGAATGAGCGCATTATGGCTGCAGACAATTTGGTAATCAAGCGTTTATTTAACCTTGATACAAATGCATACGCGGAAGGTGCTGTAAATGTGGTTACTAAGGAAATGATTGGCCTTGCCTGCTCCATGGTGCTCCGCTGCGACGACTGCGTTAAATATCATTTGGGAAAATGCCACGAACTGTCCGTAACTGACAAAGAAGTTTTCGAAGTTTTCGCGATTGCGAATATAATTGGCGGGACTATTGTTATACCACACTTAAGGCGCGCTGTTGCCTACTGGGAAGAGCTTACCGGCAAAAATAACCTTACAGCCGGTGAAAATTTTCAGGACCCGGAAACTGCATCTTAAGAAAGGTTTTACGTTTACAAATCACCGGAGCTAAGGTATTAATCAATACAAACGCAGAGCAAAACAAACAGCAAATGCTTAAAGAATACGAACCCGAGCAAAGGTGGCAGATGGCCGCCGCAGTACTTGCCAAATTAAGCGACAGCAGCCCTGATTTGCAGGGGGCCCTTTTCCTGGTAGGAATACAGGAATTAGGGCAGGGAGTAAGAGACTTCACAAAAGAAGAAAAGCAGGACCTGATGCACATTGCCATTTGCAGGCTGCTCTCATCTGCCGGTTATTATACCTTAATAGGCCATGATGAAGGCGGCTGGCCGCTTTGGGAACCTATAAAAACAATGCCCTTGCTCAGCCTGAAAGAGCAGGATACCATGTTAAAGATACTGGTGGCAGATTACCTGGCCGAACTCGGCTACGATACCGGGGCTCCTTTGCAGCATTAACCGGGTTATTACCCTGTTATTGCACTAAGCGATTTCCAAACATTAATGTTCCTCTTTTATGAGGTAATTCAGGTTAGCCGGTTAAACCGGCACCAAGGAAATACATCTTACAATTGCCCTTATATAAATACAGCTATGGAAAATGCAGCATACGAACAAATGATTCTCCGTTACACACGTGAGCTATCGCCTGAAGCCCTGCAAAAGGTATTGCACCTTTTGGCCGTGCTTTACGACAAAGAACAGATTCACCGCAGGCTTGATCTTTTGAACAAAAGTTTTGAACGCCTTGCCGGACATGAAATTTCAAAAGCTTAAAAGCTTAATAGATACTTCACCGTTGAGCTTTTAAGCCATTCAGGCTGCAAATAGCATATTGTGAGCCCTGCACAGCCAAAGTGCGGGGCTTTCTTTTTTATTTTGGCACACAATTTATGATTGATTAGCAATGTGCTTATAAATTGTATTCGATTCGGGCAATTTCCGGCAGATAATTCTGATATTGCAGCCTCGCAGCGGCAGCCCGAAAGCCGTTAGGTATTCCTGCAAAATGCTCAGCAATTAACCTGTATTTATGAAAATTATTATCATCAACGGCCCTAACCTGAATCTTGTAGGCACGCGTGAAAAATCGGTTTACGGGCAAATTCCATTTCACGATTACTTTGCCGATTTACAGGCGCAATTTCCGCATATTACCCTCCACTACTTCCAAAGCAATGTTGAAGGCGAGCTCATTAATAAGCTGCACGAGGTAGGGTTCAGCTATACAGGTATAATATTGAATGCCGGCGGCTATACCCATACCAGCGTAAGCCTCGGCGATGCAATTGCAGCAATAAATACCCCTGTTCTGGAAGTTCACATAAGCAACATATACGCCCGCGAAGACTTCAGGCACAAAAGCTACCTGAGCAAACATTGCCAGGGCATTATTGCCGGTATGGGGCTCGATGGCTATACGCTGGCCTTAGTACATCTTATTTCAAAAATGCAATTTCAATAATGATAACATTTTTCCCCGGCCCCTCGCAGGTATTCCAGGCCATTCCGGCATATTTGCACGAGGCCTGCACCGAAGGTATTCTCAGCATAAGCCATCGTTCCGAGGCATTCAACAACATGTCGGAAGAAACGCTGCTGCTGTTGCGAACCCATTTGCAGGTGCCAGATGATTATACAATTCTATATACCACTTCGGCTACCGAATGTTGGGAAATAATTGCGCAGAGCCTTACGCAAAAAGGCAGCACCCATTTCTACAGCGGCTCATTTGGTGAAAAGTGGATGCAATATGCGCAGGCATTGCTTCCTGCTTCTAAAGGCTTCTCTTTCAGCGCTGATAATGAATTGGATTTGGGAAGCCTGCATGCCGACCCTGATACCGATATTATTTGCTTCACGCAAAATGAAACAAGCAACGGCTCACAAATCAGGCCTGCTTTGTTTGCAGATATTAGGCAAAAGTTCCAGGACAGGCTTATAGCGGTTGATGTAACCAGCAGCATAAACGGGATAGCTTTGCCCATTGCCGAGGCCGATATTTGGCTTGGCTCGGTACAGAAATGTTTTGGTATGCCGGCAGGCCTTGGCCTCATGATATTATCGCCAAGGGCGGTTGACCGCGCCCAGCTTATTGGCGACCGCAACCGTTATAACAGCGTGCTCATTATGCTTGATCATATTGCCAAATTCCAGACATCGCATACGCCTAATGTACTTGGCATTTTCCTGCTGAACAGGGTGCTTTCCGACAGTATGACCCTTGATGAAACCGACAGGCTGTTGAAAGAGCGTGCCGTTATGTACTATGATGCCGTAGACAGGAGCAATGTGATGGAAGCTCTTGTACAAAATGCCGCCACCCGGTCAGATACCGTTATTACCGTAAAAGTAAACCCTGAGCTGTTGCCTGAATTAAAAAATAAGGCCAAAGATTTAGGTATGCTTTTGGGAGCCGGATATGGAACATGGAAACCAAGCACCTTCCGTATTGCCAATTTCCCTGCCTTGAGTGATGCCGATGTTGAAAAAATGCTGGCTTTTCTGCGCAGTATTTAACCCGGCTAATCACGGTTAAGCGGCAAATTACAGGGCATCAGCCGCTTTATATAAGCTCTGCCGCATGGCTTCAAAATGGGCCGATACCTCCTTTAAAAATTCTTCGTTCTTCAATAAAGCATCAATATCCGCGTCGCCGTTTAAATCGGTTTCGCGGATTTTGTATGTTTGCTCCATCAGGCCCTGTTCAAACTTAAGCAGGTATTTCCCGTTCCAGGCAAAAACGGTAATTACATAGTCAGGGTGCTGGCGTGTGTTTAGCTGGCGCATATTACTTCTTTTTTGTGCTGTCTTTTTTAGCTCCTTTATTTACTGAGCTGTCTTTTTTAACCGTTTGCGGCAATTGCATAGGTAATGGAATTGCTGCCGGGTCGGGTTGCGATACTTCAAGGTAAGAGGCAACTGCACTGCCGGTATAAACCTTTATCAATGCTTTTTTATAATCGCCTGGTTTGGCTTGGTAAATATCTGTAAACACCTGCGGATTGCGATCAATCAACGGGAACCAGGAGCTCTGCACCTGCACCATTATGCGGTGCCCTTTGCGGAAAGTATGGCTAACATCCTGCATAGGTATGCGCACTAAAGTAAGTTTTTCAGGTTCAATAGCTTCAGGTATTTCAAGGCTGTTCCTGAATTTGGCACGCATAACTTCCATGCGAACCGGGAACTGGTAACCGCCCATGCGAATATTGGAAGGGTTTAAAGGGCTGTCGGCCATTGTATCAGGCATAACATCAATAAGCTTCACTACAAAATCGGCATCGGTGGCATTGGTGCTTATGTTGAGGTTGGCAAACAGGGGACCGCTGATCTCGAAATCCTCGGTAAGCAGGGGGGTTTGGTAAACCAAAACATCGGTGCGGTTGGCAGCAAAGCGTTGATCTTCGGTCATAAATTCGCGGGTCATGCGCAGGCCTATATCGGCTGTGCTGGGTACCGGTTTTCCGGGATCGCTTATATAATCATCGAAGGAAATAACCGGTGAATTGTTTACCAGGGAAAAATCGGATGTTGCCGCAAGCTTTCCTCCCGGCTGCAGGAACAGGCGGGCTGGTTTGGCAGGTACCGGCCATTGCTTATGCTGCTGCCAGCTGTTTTTACCGGTTTCAAAAACCCAGGCTTCTGTATTGGGCTTTTGCCCGGCGCCTTTCAGGTAATATTGGAAGAAAGGGAGCTCAATATTTTGCTGGTAAAATTCAGAGGTATTGCTCCCGAAATGCACATTGCCGAGAAATTCCCCGGTGCTGCGGTCCCAGCCGCCATGGAACCAAGGGCCCATTACCAGGAAATTGTCAATTCCGGGGTTGTTCTTTTCTATTGCTTCATAAGTTTTGTATGGCCCGTACATATCCTCGGCATCGAAGAGGCCGCCGACAGTAAGCACTGCGGGTTTCACATGCTGCAAATGCGGCAATATGTTACGCGCTTTCCAGAAGGCGTCGTAAGTAGGGTGACTTACTAAATCATGCCATACACGAATGCTGTCGCCAAGCAGAACAGAATCCATGTAAGCGGCAGAGCCTGAATTCAGGAAGAACTTGTAGCCGTCTGGGGTACCGTATGGGTACTCAGTCCATGGCTGCGGACCGGGGCCTTTACGCCTGCGACCAAATGAAGAGAAAAAGTTAAAGCTCGGTTGCAGCAGGAATGCGCCGTTGTGGTGCATATCATCGTCAACAAACCAATCGGCAATAGGCGCCTGCGGAGAAACGGCTTTTATAGCCGGGTGCGCATTTATTAGTGCCATAGATGAATAGAAACCGCCATAGCTGATGCCCCAAACACCTATTTTGCCATTGTTGCCGCTTATGTTTTTAAGCAGCCATTCGGCAGTATCATACGTATCGGTACTTTCGTCGGTATCTGTTTTTGATTTTTTATTGGGGTTATGGGGTCGCATGTCTTCAAATGTGCCTTCTGAATACCAACGTCCGCGTACATCCTGGTACACAAAAATATACAGGTCTTTCATGAGCAACACACCGGGGCCTATTGTCTTTTTATACTCATTAGGCCCGTATGGCCCTACGCTGTATGGAGTACGGTTCAGCATGATAGGGTATTTGCCCGTTGCCGTAGGCACATAAACCGATGTGAACAGCTTTACCCCGTCGCGCATGGGTACCATGAATTCAAGCTTGGTATAGTGCGCTTTAACATCAAATGTAGGCGGACTTGGGCGCGGTGGTTGCGCAAAAACCGGAACAGTGAGCAGGAAAAATAAGGCTATAAGGCGTAGGTGCATAGGTAAATGAAGGTTAATAAGCGGTTAAATTTATAAAATATAATGAATGCATACCTTTTTCATTTATCAGCAGCCGAGAATGCGCCGTTTTTTATGCCCTCAGTACTTTCATTTCAAATATGAGTAAAAAGCTGCTTTGCAATGCCCTTAAGATTAACCATTATTGCTGCCTGAAAACAAGTTAATCTTTAATGGAATCGGAAGGGATATTCTAAAAAAGTCCCGATGAAAACGCATTTAACGTCCTGTTAATACAAATACATAAACTATGAAATTACACACCATTAATACCGGCTTCTTTAAGCTCGACGGCGGCGCCATGTTCGGGGTGGTTCCAAAATCAATGTGGAATAAGCTGAACCCGGCAGATGAAAACAACATGTGCAGCTGGGCCATGCGTTGCCTGCTTGTTGAAGACGGTAACCGGCTAATGCTCATAGACAATGGCATGGGCAATAAGCAGGATACCAAATTCATGAGCTTTTACTACCTGCATGGCAACGACAGTCTTTCAAAATCTTTAGAAACTGCCGGCTTCAGTGAAAAAGATATAACCGACGCTTTTCTTACCCACCTGCATTTCGACCATTGCGGAGGCGGAGTCAAACGCTCGGCAGATGGTGAAGGCTTTGAATTAACGTTCCCTAATGCCCAATATTGGTCGCATAGCGCGCATTGGGATTGGGCCGTTCACCCGAACGCCCGTGAAAAAGCCAGTTTCCTGAAAGATAATATAATGCCCATGCAGGAAAGCGGGCACTTAAAGTTCAGCGATAAGGAAACAGAATCGCAGTCTTTGGCAACAGCCTTCCCCGGCCTTGAAATACTTACCGCCGACGGGCATACCGAGAAAATGATGCTGCCACTTATACCCTACAAGGGCCGTAAGATACTCTTTGCGGCAGATTTGTTCCCTTCATCGCACCATATTCCATTACCTTATGTTATGGCTTATGATATGCGGCCCCTGCTCACGCTTGATGAGAAAGTAAGAATTCTTCAGAGAGCCGTTGAAGAAGATTGGATAATCTATTTTGAGCATGATCCTAAAATAGAATGTGCTACTTTAATTCAGACAGATAAAGGAATACGCCTGAATGAAACTTTCGCACTGGCTGATTTATAGTAACTTTGCATCATGCGGCAGGTAAAAAACCATTTTCCTGAATTTGGTTTGCCGGTTTGTCCGCTTACATTTTTGATTGCAGCAAGCGCCCATGAAGGGGCAAAGAAAAAAGAGATCTGTCAGGAGAAAGACGGCATTGCTGTTTGCAATGTTTGTAAGGCGATTCAATTTTTGGGTCGCCCTTATAACCGTACCTGTATATTTATCTTCCCTGGTTCCGGCATCTGAATTTTGGCCGGCCGGGTTTGTAAGCCTTGGCATACCGTTTTTTCTTGTGCTGAATGCCGCCCTGCTGCTTATAAGCATTATGCGGCGCAGCCCCAGGTTTAAGCTGCCCCTGCTAATGTTGCTTTTAGGTGTCAGGTTTATTACGGCTACTTTCAGTTTCCACCCGCTTGCTTCATCTGAAAAGGCCGGGAAGGAAATTAAGGTGGTCAGCTATAATGTCCGCTTGCTTGAAGGCGGCCACAAGCCGGGCCCGGAGCAAATAATTCTCGCTGTAAAAATTCTTAAATGGCTCGACAGCTGCAATGCTGACGTTATTTGTCTGCAGGAATTTCTTGATAAGCCTGAATCCCGGACATTTAACACCATAGAGCGCATGAAAGCAAGCGGGTATAAATATCGCTATTTCAGCCAGGGCTGGGTACTTGCAAACCATGGGAGAGTGGGTATGGCTATTTTCAGCAAATTCCCTATAAAAACGGGCAACCGCCTCCGCAGATCAGATAAAGGGAACAACCAGCTCATTTATGCCGATATTAAAACCCCATCAGGCATGGTCAGGGTTTATAATATCCACCTGGCGAGTTTACACATACGTGAACGCGAAATAGAGGATAATGATACCCCGGAGGAAATGGAGAAGCATGCGCGCAGCGTAATAGGCAAAATTAAACGCGGTTTCCGCCGCCGAGGTTTACAAACCGATGCCCTTGAAAGCAATCTCGACAGTTGCCAATACCCCGTTATACTCTGTGGCGACCTGAACGACCCGCCATGCAGCAATACCTATTTCCGAATTCGGGACCGGATGAATAACGCTTTTGAATCGGCAGGGAACGGGTTTGGAATCAGCTATTTGGGTTTTATACCTTTTTTAAGAATCGACAACCAGTTCGTTGATAAGCGTTTTAAAATAACATCTTTCAGAACCCACCGCGAAGCTACCTGGAGCGACCATTACCCTATTTCTGCCACTTATATTTTAGAGAAAGATTAAGCTCCGGTAAAAATAAAGAGGGCCATTAATTAAGTACCCCGGCAGCATTCAATTGCATTTTAATTTTGCTTATTTCGCCCATAAGCTCCCTGTTTTCTTCAATACCGTTTCCAACCACAACCACATCGGCCCCGGCCTCCCAGGCTTCCGATGCTTTACGGGCATTATTAATTCCGCCGCCAACAAACAGCGGGGTATCAACAGCTTTACTTACCGTACGAATCATGCGGGAGCTAACCGGCATTTGAGCGCCGCTTCCTGCATCAAGGAACATCAGGCGCAGGCCAAGCATTTCACCGGCCATGGCTGTGCATGCGGCAATTTCAGGCTTATCGCGGGGCAGGGGATTGGTATTGCTTATATAGCTTACAGTAGTTTGCGCACCGCTGTCTACGAGCATATAGCCAACAGGTAAAATTTGTAAGCCGCTGTTTTTAAGCAGTGGAGCAGCAATAACATGCTGACCAATTAAAAATTCAGGGTTTCGGCCCGATATGAGCGAGAGAAAAAGAATGGCATCTGCCTCAGGGCAGAGATGCAGGCTGTTGCCCGGAAAAAGTATAACCGGTATCTGGCAAAGTTTTTTAAGCATGCTTACACATGCGTGAAGGGCATTACCTGTAACCAGGCTGCCCCCCACGAAAATGTAATCGGCCTTGTTTTGTACAAGGGCGGGTATAAGTTCTTCAAGCGCTTCGGGCCCTGTTTTATCAGGATCTATAAGCACCGCAAAGCTTTTACGGCCTTGTTCCCTGCGGAACTCCAGCTCTTGCAGCAGACTGCTCTTCATGCTTCTCCGTCATTTTTTCAATGAAGGTAATAATTTTTTCCTTAGCAATGGAAAGCAGGAAGGTTGCAATGCTTGTTTTTATGCTGGTTACCAATGGGTGCTCCTGCCTTGTTTCAATTACAATTTGCTGGCGACCATCTTTTGTAGGTACAATTTTTTTGCTGCGGTTGCCGCGCATCATGGTCCACAGGAAGTAGCCTGTAAAAGCAATGCTGGCCGCTATACCCGTGATTTTCATGTACTTTTGGGCTTCTTCACCCAGCTCTGTTACGCGTTCCTGCACGGCGCCCTTAAATGATTCGCCGGCGCGGCTCAGGTGTTCGCGGGCTTCGTGTAATTCATCTCCTATTTTTTCGGCTGCGCTATGGTTTCTGAAGTCGTTCATGGGGAAAATGCTTTTAATTGTGGGTGGTTATGTCGGTATTGTTTTTCTTGTTCTGTGCGAAAATGCCGTCGGCTATATTTTTAAACTTTTCGGTAACCCTTGGATGATCGCGGGTTTTAAGGAGCACAAGGAAAATAATCAAATAAAGTGCCGTAATAAAAATCCAGCCCCAATAACCTGTGCCGGTTAATGCATTTATGCCGGCTGCCAGCATTACCGAGAAAAAGACCAGAAGCATAACGGCCGCAAAACCTATGGCCAAAACATGCAGCAATTCAGCTACGGCCTTGCTTAATTCCTGCTTTGCCTCTATTTTAAATAGGGTAAGGCGTGCTTCAACGTAATTTGCCAGTGCTTCAGTAAGTCCGTCGAGGCCCAGCATGCCTTTTAATTTATCTATTATTGCCAATGAAATGCGATTGTGAAATTGTTATCAGAATGGAGGTTCACGTTGCACAATAGGCCTAAACATAATAAATGTGCTGCCGGTTGTGTAATTAAACGCCCCAATTTAGCGAAGCGCCGCAAGCAACGGGGGAATTTTCGTTAAAATTGCGGAATATTTTTCCGGTGCCCGGTTGTTGAGTGCAATCGCAAATGGCCCCGGTGCCGTAAACAATACAGGATGCAACAAAAATACCTTTTGGTTTGGGACAGAATAGGCGATTACCACCGAAGCCGTTGGAAGGCCCTTGCCGAAAAAGCAGGTTCGGAAAATGTTTTCGGGGCAGATCTTGGTGCTGCCGACAGCCTGTATAAATGGGAAAATACTTCGGCCTTGCCGGGACATTTTCAGCTGAGTAAATTGCCGGTTGAAAAGCGTGATTTTTGGTCGCGTGTGAACGCATTCCGCCGAATTCTTTCCAATGAAAAAATTACCGCCGTTGGAATAGCCGGTTATGGAAGGCCTGAATACCTTGCTTTCCTGCTGATTGCATTTCTAACAGGCCGTAAAGTGGTTATGTTCGCCGAAAGCTGGTACGGCGGACCGTCCTTACTCAATAAGCTAAAAGGTCTTTACCTTAAAATGTGCGTAAACGGATATCTTGTTAGTGGTATTCGTGCCGAAACGCACTTTATTAATAACCTTGATATTCCGGCTAAAAGAATCCAAATAGGTTACAGCGTAGTAGATAACTCACATTTTGCCTCGAAATTTAAGGGCTCAACATCCCATAATGCAGCTGCATCCGGAAACGAAAAAGCATCACAGAGCCCAAAACCTATTCTGCTTTGCATTGCGCGTTTCAGCCCCGAGAAAAACCTTGAAGCCCTGATTGTCGATTTTCTTAAGAGTAAAATTGCCGATACCTATATTTTGAAACTCGTAGGCGGCGGACCTTTACAGTCTCGACTTGCCGAGCTTGCGGCCGGTAATAAGAACGTTTTGCTTAGCCCCTGGGAAACATATTCGAAGCTTCCGCAAATTTATGCAGGTGCAACCTGGTTCATATTGCCCAGCACTTTTGAACCTTGGGGTTTGGTGGTTAATGAGGCAATGGCAGCCGGGCTGCCTTTAATTCTAAGCACCGAATGCGGTTGTGCGCCTGACCTGCTTGGCCCTGATAACGGAATTGAGTTCTGCCTCCCGGCCGGCAAAGAGCAAAAGGAAGAAAAAATGCCGCTCCTGCCTGATGCTATAAACAGCATTGCCAATTATTCTGCTCAACAAATTGAAGCAATGGGTAATGCATCCAAAATGCGAATTGCATCTTTCAGTCCTCAAACC
This sequence comes from Bacteroidota bacterium, assembly GCA_040388605.1. Lineage (GTDB taxonomy): Bacteria > Bacteroidota > Bacteroidia > Cytophagales > Flexibacteraceae > JAZKBN01. The sequence goes on from JAZKBN010000060.1 coordinate 34,678, forward strand.
TGGGCGGATAGCTTTATTAGGCTCAGCAAAATGTAAAACCGGGTTCAACCCAAACTACGCAACATTTTGCAGGAATCTAAACCCCGTACCTTTATTATAAGCCGCACCGATGCTATAGGTGACGTGGTGTTAACCCTGCCCCTTGCCGGCATGCTGAAAGAACGTTTTCCGAATTGCCGGGCTCTTTTTATCGGCAGGGCATATACCAAGGAGGTAATTCTGGCAAGCATTCATGTTGATGAATTTTTAGATCGGGACCAGGTAATTGCCAATCCTGAACTTTTAAGCAATACAGGTGCCGAGGCCATAATTCATGTTTTCCCGGATAAGCAAATCGCAAAAGCGGCATGGAAGGCCCGCATTCCCAAACGCATAGGTACCATGAGCAGGCTGCCGCATTGGTTGTATTGCAACCGCCTTGTGAGCCTGAGCCGCAAAAACAGCAACCTGCATGAGGCCCAGCTGAACAGCATTTTGCTGAAACCCCTGGGTTTTAAAGTGCCCCTGGCATTAAATGAAATCAGCAGGTATTACGGCTTCAGTCGCATAGCTGCTTTGCCTGCCGCTTTGCCGGTGTACTTTGACAAAAAGAAGTTCAACCTCGTTATTCACCCAAAAAGTAAGGGCAGCGCCCGGGAGTGGCCCTTGGCGCATTATGCTAACCTGTGTAAGCTCTTGCCTTCGGAAAAATTCAATATCCTGATAACCGGCACACCTGCCGAGGGCGAGCTTATACATGCCGGAATGCCTGAAATTTTTTCATTGCCTAATGTTCATGACTTGAGCGGCAAAATGAACCTGCGTGAGCTAATCAGCTTAATTGCTGCTGCAGATGGTTTATTGGCATGCAGCACAGGGCCTTTACATATTGCTGCAGCGGCAGGCAAAAAGGCATTAGGCCTATACCCGCCCATGCGCCCCATTCACCCGGGCAGGTGGGCTCCGCTTGGCCCGGGTGCGTCGGTTTTAGTGCGCGATGCTGAATGCAGCAATTGCCGAGATTCAGGGGCCTGTACATGCCTGGCATCCATTAGCCCCCAACAAGTTGAAGCGGAAATACTAAAGTGGTTGTAAGTATTGTTGTATTTCATTTAACACAGCAGGAAAGCACCATTTGAAGCTTTCCGGGAATTAACATTAAACAAACTCAAACCCAAATTGCGTTTGCACTTGAATTCGCTATTTCCCTTCGCAGGCAATGCGAGCTGCTCAATTTATTTGGTCAAACAACAATTACAGGGCCCTGCCTGAATACGCCTTTATTTCCTTAACCCCAATTCACGTTTTTTAAAAGCCGGTCGGCAGGCTGAAACAAAACTTACTGCCTTCTCCCAATGCGCTTTCCACCCATATTTTACCTTGCTGGGCCTCTATAAAATCTTTTGAAATAGCCAGACCTAAGCCTGAGCCTGACTGTGTATGTCCATCGGTAGGCACTTGGAAATAGCGCTCGAACAGGCGT
>JAZKBN010000060.1:36149-58970 GCA_040388605.1 Bacteroidota bacterium
CGGTACTGCTCCTCTATACCTTTGCCGAAGTCCTGCACCGAAAAAACAACACTGTCGTTTAAGTGTGCAACCCCGGCAATAATCTTAGATTGACGGTGACTGTAACGCAGCGCGTTCGACAGGAAGTTAATCAGTACCCAAGCTGTTTTCTCTGAATCGGCCTGTACAGGCGGCAGATTTTGCCCTGCGTTAATCTCAAGGCTTATTCCCTGCTGCTCGGCCTGCAGCTTTACTGCTCCAACTGCGTACTCTATAATGCTTAAAGGGTTTATTGGCAACATGTTAAGCTTTATTTTACCCGTTTCAGCCTGCGATAACTCAAGAAGTTCGCCGGTTATTTTCAGCAGCCTGCCTGCATCGTCTTTAATGTGTGCCAGCAATTCGCGCTGCTCGGTATTCAAATGCCCCACTCTTTCATCTCCGAGCAGCTTCAGGCTCATATTTACCGATGAAATCGGGGTTTTAAGCTCGTGTGAAACAGTTGCTATAAAATTGGTTTTAGCTTCGTCGCGTTCCTTGAATTCGGTAATATTACTGAGTACGTAAACCTTTCCGGCTTGCTGTTTTGTTTTGCTTATCGCCTTTTCACCGGCCGATAGGTCGGGTATGTGTATTTCTGTGATATGCAGCCTGAAGTAAGCTTCTTTTCCGTCAAGTACAATTTTAAGCGGCTTTACAGTCGGCTCACCGGTAAGCACCCGGAACAGGTCGCTGTTTTTAAGACGTGATGCGGCTTCAGGCTTACTGAAATCGGCATCGGGAATATTGAGCAGCCTGCGGGCTTCGCTGTTCATAAAGAGTACATGCTGCTCTTCGTCCATACCAATAACAGCATCCTGCATTTGCTCAATAATGGTTTCTATTCGCTGCTTGTCTGAGAGCAGCTTGGCCGTGTTGCTGTTTTCCCATTTGTTCAGCCTGTCCGCCATTTTGTTGAAAGCGGCGGCTGCCTCGCCGAGCTCATCGTTTTTTTCAAAATGCAGGCGCATGCTATAATTTTTATTGCTAATCTCCTGAATGCCTTCCAGCAGCGCTGAAAGCGGGTTGACCAAGAAACCCGGGAAATTAACACTGAACGTAAACAGGAGCATCAATGTTAAAGCGCCCATAGTTTGCAGCACAAGGTCCGCGTCTTTAACGGCTTTATGCGCTTCAGCGTTTTTGCGCACAATTGCCTGCATGTTTATTTGTTCTATAAGATCCAGTTTTCGATGCAGCTCTTTTAAATTAGCCATGTAATTTCCTGCCGAATCAGGATTGGCAGATATGAACCTTTCAAATACTGCCCTCAGCTTTATGGCTGCCTCCTTTTCCCCGATTTCAGTTATATTACCCTCTTCCTTTTCAAGCCGCACATTAAAAGAATCGGTTTCAGAGGCTTTAAATGGCATGTGGGCTTCATTGATTATACGGCGCATATCGCGTATGTATTCCAATGATTCGTAATTGTCTTTCAGTACATTATCGGCCCTTTCTGATATTTGCCGCATGTAATACAAAGACAATAACCCGAACATAAAAACGACCGTAAAAAGGAATCCGAAACCCAGCCTGAGCTTATTCTTAATTTTCATGATAATATTATTAAGTCGGTATCTGTTGAAGAGATACGATTCAGCAGCCTGTTGAAAACCGCTGTTTTAAGTATGACCTGCAACAGGTTCAGGTGCGGCTTTCCAATGCAAATAGTGGTTATTTCACGCTCAGTTGCAAGCTCCGTAATGGTTTCTGTAATATGCTCGCTTTTGCGTTTAATTACCTCGGCCCCAAGCTCGGTTGCGAGCTTAAAGTTATTAATCAGGTGGCGCTGCGCGGCAAGGTTAATACGGTCGGCATTCTCACGCGCAGTTTGAACATACAGCACAATCCACGGCGAACGGTAGTAAGATGCCAGCCGGGCAGTTTTCCTGATTACTGTTCGTGCGGTTTCGGCATTTGATGAAATACAGGCCAGAAAGCGCTCAGGGCGCAGTTTTGCCGCCCCTGTTACTTCCGCGTTTATTTTTCGCTCCAGTAAATGTGCAGCTTCTTTCAGGGCGAGCTCGCGAAGCTGCAAAATCTTCTCGGTACGGAAGAAGTTTTGCAGGGCGGTTTCCATCTTCGCTTTGTCGTATATTTTTCCGTTGCGCAGTCGCTCAATCAGCTCATCGGCGGTGAGGTCAATGTTTACAATTTCATCGGCCTGTTCCAATACACTGTCGGGTATGCGTTCGGTTATTTTTACACCGGTTATACGCTCAGCATCGGCATTCAGGCTTTCAAGGTGCTGAATATTCACCGCGCTGATTACGTTAATACCCGCGTCAAGCAGATCGAAAACATCCTGCCATCGCTTGGCATTTTTACTGCCTTCTATATTACTATGCGCCAGTTCATCCACAATAACCCCTTCGGGGTGCAGGTTTAATGCTGCCTGCACATCCATTTCTTCAAGCTCCTTACCTTTAACAAAGGCTTTTCTGCGGGGTATTACAGGCAGGCCTTCAAGCAGGGCATGGGTTTCAGGGCGTTTATGTGTTTCAATATAGGCAATCTGCACATCTATGCCATTACGCAGCAGCGCAGCCGTTTCCTGCAACATCCTAAATGTTTTGCCTACGCCGGCGCTCATACCTAAATATACTTTCAGCTTGCCCCGCCTTTGTTTGCGCAGCAGCTCAATAAAGTCTTTTACAGAGCTGTCCATATTACCGGTATTAAAACGAAAGAGCCATGCTTGCGGTAATCAGGGAATTGGTTTTAACTGCAGTGCCCCGGTTGTTAAACTGCGCATCTCTTGCACTGAGCAGCTTTCCTTCTATACGCATTAAGGCATTGCTGAAAGGTGCATAATCCAGGTTAAGGGAATATCCTTGGGTACTAAAACCATTTGGGGTTGCGGAAGGTATAATGATACCGTCTTTATCGCGGTAATATTCGGCGCGGGCTGCAGCAGCCCATTTGCCGGCAAAGGCATACCTGAGCACCAACACGCCTGTGGTAATATCAGAAGTACTGCTGCCCTCGTGCGTTTTCTGCTGCATTCCGTAGTCGAAGCCGGCAGTAAGGCCCAGCGCATCGGTCAATTGAAAAATACCGTAAAGATTGTGATACACCCGTGTTACACTTACAGAATCGGGGCCCTGCCCGCCAATAAAATTGCTGTAGTTAAACGTTATAGCAGGTGTTGGTTTATAAGTAACCTGCAGACCTCCCGATGGTTTGGATGTACCATCAGGACGTGATATGCGCTGCCAGCCGTTCAGGTACATAACTGAAACGCTGAGCTTACCGGATGAAGTGCCGTAACTTACCTTGGCACCCGATTCGTAATAGGGTGTATTGTCTGACATCATGTTGCGTGTCAGCGTCCAACAGTCTTTACTTACAGCGCTCTCATAACCTATATGCGAGGGCATTATACCTGCATCAAGCCACAGGTTAGCTGTTTTAGACAGCCTGGTACCCAAATTTGCCTGCCATATATTTTTGAGTACGCCGGGCTCGGCAGCAAGGTTGGCGTTGGCATAAGAGCCTGTCATGAGGCCAAGATTTCCGCGTATAAAACCATTGTCGTAATTGGCGTTTATAAAGCCAAGGTTCAGGTTTACCTCGTTATGCCTGTTATGTGAATATACGAATTCGGGACGCTTGTTATTGGCCGGACGGTTGAAATCGAAGCCGTAGTACACTTCGGCATAACCTGTAACAGTAACTTTACCGGCCGGTGCAGCAGATGCGCTGTCCTGGGCTTGCAGCTGCAAAACTGCAATTAAGCCAATAAGGAAGAGTAAAAGAGATTTCATTGCTGAATGTTTTATGCTGCTTTAAGCGGCAATTTTCAATTTTAAATTGGGTTAGTAAGCACGACCAGGCATGGCTAACCATGCCTGAACATGCGTTAATTATTTCTTTGTAATTTGGTCTAAAGCTATGTTCAGCCTGAGCACATTCACTTTTGCGGGGCCAAAGAAGGGACTTTCCGTATTGCGGGCCACCAGCTCCTCAATATCATGTATGGGTAGGCGCCTTTCGGCAGCAATGCGAGATGTTTGTATTTTGGCGGCCTGCGGCGATATATCCGGGTCGAGGCCGCTGCCGGAGGCGGTTACCAAATCGGCAGGTATTTCGGCTTTTTTAAGACCTGGATGGTATTTCAGCAGCGTGTCGATACGCTCGCCTACTTCTGCAAGGTAATCGGGGTTAGATGGGCCTTTGTTGGAGCCCGCCGAACCGGCGGCATTGTAGCCGACAGCCGATGGCCTGCCCCAAAAATAGTTGGCGGCGCTGAACTTTTGGCCCAAGGTTGCATAACCCACAACTTTGCCGTTTACCGATAAGGTTTCACCATTTCCGCCCCCGGGTGTAAGCTTACCCGCAAGCATAATACTGATCGGATAGATAACACATAACAGTATCATTAAAACAAGGGTAATCTTTACAGACTGCATTATATTGGTTTTCATTGTCTTTTGCGGTTAAATTAGTACGGCTACTGCCAGGTCTATGAGTTTAATGCCTATAAAGGGAGCAATAACACCACCCAAGCCATATATAAGCAGGTTGCGCCGGAGCAGTGCCTCTGCGCCTATGGGCTTGTACTCCACACCTTTTAAAGCCAGCGGAATAAGCAGCGGTATAATAACGGCGTTGAAAATTACCGCCGAAAGTATGGCGCTTTCGGGCGAATGCAGGTGCATCACGTTTATTCCCTGCAAAGCGGGTATGGCTGCCGTAAAAAGGGCCGGTACAATGGCGAAATACTTGGCCACATCGTTCGCTATGCTGAAAGTGGTGAGGGTACCGCGTGTTATCAGCAGCTGCTTTCCTATTTCCACAATCTCGATCAGCTTAGTGGGGTCGTTATCCAAATCTACCATATTACCTGCTTCCTTGGCGGCCTGGGTACCGCTGTTCATAGCAACGCCCACATCTGCCTGGGCAAGGGCCGGGGCATCATTGGTGCCGTCTCCCATCATGGCCACCAATTTGCCGGCTGCCTGCTCACGTTTTATATAGGCCATTTTATCCAGCGGGGTGGCTTCGGCAATAAAATCGTTTACACCGGCCTTTTCGGCAATGTATTTGGCAGTGAGCGGATTGTCGCCGGTAACCATTACGGTTTTAACACCCATTTTATGCAGGCGGGCAAAACGCTCTGCAATGCCGGGTTTTATAATATCCTGCAACTCAACGGTGCCTATGACCTGCTCGTTCTGCATTACCACCAGTGGGGTACCGCCGTCTGAAGCTATGGTTTTTACCCTTTCAGAAACGGCATCAGGAAAACTGTTGCCTGCCTTAAGCACCAATTTGCGTACCGAATCGGCAGCGCCTTTGCGGATTCGCAGGCCGTCGGGGGTATTAACACCGCTGCTGCGGGTTTCGGCAGTGAATTTTATAAACTCGGTTCCGGCAGGCAGGCGGAGCGAAATATTGCTTTTGACCTGCTGAACCAACTCAACTATTGATTTACCTTCAGGAGTTTCGTCGGCGAGAGAAGAAAGTACGGCGGCAAATATTAATTCCTCGGCCCCAATGCCCGGTGCGGGCCAGAATTTAGTGGCCTTGCGGTTGCCTATGGTTATGGTGCCGGTCTTGTCAAGCAGCAGGGTATCAATATCGCCGGCAGTCTCAACGGCTTTGCCGCTTTTGGTAATTACGTTGGCACGTAGGGCCCTGTCCATGCCTGCAATACCTATTGCTGAAAGCAGGCCGCCGATTGTGGTGGGAATAAGGCATACAAACAGTGCAATAAGCGATGCTATGGTTATAGGAGCATTTGCATAGTCGGCGAAGGGCTTAAGGGTTACGCAGACAATGATGAATACCAATGTAAAGCCTGCCAGCAGAATGGTTAGGGCCAGTTCGTTGGGCGTTTTCTGACGGCTTGCGCCTTCAACAAGGGCAATCATCTTATCAAGGAAGCTCTCGCCCGGCTGTGTTGTAACCAGTACCATAATGCGGTCGCTGAGTACTTTTGTGCCGCCTGTTACTGATGATTTATCGCCGCCGGCCTCACGTATTACAGGGGCAGATTCGCCCGTAATTGCCGATTCATCTACGGTAGCGAGGCCTTCAGTTATTTCGCCGTCGGTGGCAATAATATCGCCTGCCTCGCAGATAAAGATGTCGCCCTTTTTGAGGCTGCCCGATGAGATGGTTTGTATGGTTCCGTCAGGGCCCTGCACTTTGGCGGGGGTGTCTTCCCTTGTTTTTCGCAGGCTGTCGGCCTGCGCCTTGCCGCGTGCTTCTGCAATGGCCTCGGCAAAGTTGGCGAACAGCAGGGTAAGCAGCAGCAAGATGAACACCGCAAGGTTATAGCCGAAGCTTCCCTGGCCGCTGTTGAACAGGCTGTAGCAGGTTACATACAGCATAATTACGGTGCCAATCTCAACGGTAAACATTACCGGGTTGCGCAGCATCACCTTGGGGTTAAGCTTTTCAAACGAAGACCAAACAGCGGTTTTTACCTGTGCCGATTCGAATAATTTATTTTCTTTATTTTTCATAACATGCAGCAATTCAGCATGGATTTTATGTATTTGTTATGAGTATTGCTTATTTGAGCATTGATAAATGCTCGGCAATGGGGCCTAAAACCAAGGCGGGGAAATACGAGAGGGCATTGAGTATGACAATTACGCAGAGCGTCATGAACCCGAAGGTGAGACTGTCGGTACGCAGCGTACCTGCCGATTCGGGGACGAACTTCTTTTCAGCGAGCAGGCCTGCTATGGCAACCGGGCCTATAATGGGCAGGAACCTTCCGAGCAGGAGCACAAAGCCAGTGCTTACATTCCAGAACACATTGTTATCGCCGAGCCCCTCAAAGCCTGAACCGTTGTTGGCATTGGAAGAAGTAAACTCATACAGCATTTCAGTAAAGCCATGGTAACCCGGGTTGTTCAGCCATGCCGAGGGTTTTACTGCCCAATCTGCGCCGCCGTAAGATGTAAAAACGAAGCAGGCCAGGGCTGTACCTGCCATTATCAGCAGGGGACTCAGCAATGTTATAAGGGCTGCTATTTTAACCTCGCGTGCTTCAACTTTATGGCCCATCAGCTCGGGCGTTCGCCCAACCATTAACCCGGAAATAAATACAGCTATTACCAGGTATATAAACCAGTTGAGCACCCCTACGCCGCAACCGCCGAAGAAGGCGTTTATCATCATACCCAAGAGTTGATACATGCCGGTAAGCGGCATGGTGCTGTCGTGCATTCCGTTAACAGATCCGGTTGAAATTATTGTGGTAAGCGTGCTCCAATATGCTGTCGCCAATGGGCCTATGCGTACTTCCTTACCCTCCATAGCACCTGTTGCCTTGGTAATTCCCATACTTGCAACTGCAGGGTTTCCGTTCAGCTCGGCGACTATTGTTGGTATCATCAGGGTAAGCATGCCTAAACTCATCATACTGAAAATGATCCATCCCAGCTTTTTGCGTCCTGTGAAATACCCGAAAGCTAAAACCATAGCTATGGGTAATATAAACTGCGCTACTATTTCAACCATGTTGCTAACATAGCTTGGGTTTTCAAGCGGGTGGGCTGAATTGGCCCCGAACCATCCGCCTCCGTTGGTACCCAAGTGTTTTATGGCTATAAAGCCCGCCGCCGGGCCGCGTGAAACCTGAACTGTATCACCTTGTAAGGTTATAACAGTATCCTTACCGGCATACGATGAAGGTACACCTGTAAAAGCCAGGATAACCCCGATAATTAATGAAAGCGGGAGCAGCACGCGGGTGATAGATTTCAGAAAATAGTTCCAGAAATTACCTACATCGCTCGTTGTTTTATCAGCGAATGCCTTGAAAACAGCTACCGCGCAGGCCATGCCCGTAGCTGCACTTGTAAAGTGCAGGAACATAAACAGGAAATGCTGCGTGAGGTACGTTGCCCCGCTTTCGCCGCTGTAGTGTTGCAGGTTGCAGTTCACCACAAAGCTGATTACAGTATTGAAAGCCAAATCAGGGCTCATGCCGGGATTGCCGTCAGGGTTCAGGGGCAGCTTATCCTGGAAAAGCAGCAGCCAGAAACCATAGAACAGCCAAACCGAGTTAAGAATAAGCATGGCTTTCAGAAACAGGTTCCACTTCATTGGTTCCTTCGGGTTTATGCCCGAAAGCCTGAATATGCCGGCTTCAATGGGTTTCATAAAATCGGTAAATACCGGTTGGCCGGCGTACATCCCGGCCAGGTATTTCCCCAACGGAATGCCGATTGCCAGGGTTATAATAAAGGAGGCAATAATGCCTGCGAGTTCAGTATTCATGTTTTTACAATCAGAATTTCTCAGGTTTCAGCAGCACATACACCATGTATGCAAACACTGCCAGCGATATAATAAAGAGGATAAGCATAGCTTCAGATTTTTTCGAACCAATCAACGGATTTATACATAAGCCACATGCCGGAAAGCATGGCAGCCAAAAGCAGGGTTATTGTCATAGCGCACACAGGTTGTTTCCTTACTGCACAACAAGCTCGGTGCCTGTAATACTGAGCTGTTGTATAACATATTGTTATACAGTGTTTTAAAAATATTAAATCAAAAAAAGGAACCTCTGTAAAACAGTAAACCCTTCCGTTTTGGAAGGGTTGTTTTTTCAAAAAAGTATGTTTGCCGGCTCAGGCCTGTCCCGGTATATATTCTTCAAGCTTACGATAGAGCGTGGTAAGTCCAATGCCCAGCAGCCTTGCCGATTCTGTTTTGTTGCCCTTGGTATAGGCCAATACCTTCTGTATATGCCGCCTTTCAACTTCTGCTAATGCAAGGCTGTCGGTCGGCAGCTGATTATGGTTTAACTCGGCAGGCAGCAGGTCAGGAGTCAGCATATCGGTATCGGCCAGGATTACCGCGCGTTCCATTACATTTTTAAGCTCGCGCACATTGCCCTTCCAGTTGTGTCGCTCAAGGCTTTGAAGAAAAAGCGGGCTCATTTTAATTTGCCCGTTGCCTCCGTGTGCTTTTATTGAAAACTCCTGCGCATAGTATTCGGCAAGCTCTTTAATATCTTCCCGGCGCTCGTTGAGCGCAGGCAAACTGATGGTAAAGACCGAGAGCCTGTAAAATAAATCTGCCCTGAATCGGCCGGTTTCAGCGTCTTTTTCCAGGTCACGGTTGGTTGCGGCAATTATGCGCACGTTTACTTTTGTGGTTTGGGTGTCGCCGAGCTTTATAAAGGTTTTGCTTTCAAGCACGCGCAGCAGGCGACTTTGCAGCTCAGGATTCATTTCGCCTATTTCGTCTAAAAATACAGTACCATGCTGCGCCTCTTCAAAAAGACCCTTTTTGTCTTTATTTGCCCCAGTGAAGGCTCCTGCCTTATAGCCGAACAATTCGCTTTCAAGCAACTGACCGGTAAAGCTGCTGCAATTCACAGCCACAAAGGGCATAAGCCTGCGCTCACTTTCGTAATGAATTGCCGAGGCAAAAACCTCTTTACCCACGCCTGTTTCACCCAGCAGTAAAACCGTTGTATCTGTTGCGGCAACCCGTCGGGCAAGTTTCACAGCTGCAGTAATCAGCGGCGACTGACCAATAATTTGAGCAAAGCCAATCTTCTCTGCTGCTTTTTTATGTTGCCTGAACAGGTTGTATTGAGCCTGTGCTTTGTTTGAAGCAAGGGCCAGAAGCGGTATAATTTTGTCATTGTCGTCGCCCTTGGTAATATAATTGAAGGCGCCGTTCTGTATAGCTTTAACTCCGTCGGCAATGGTGCCGTAAGCAGTAAGGCTTATGACTTCGACATAAGGTTTTTGCTCCTTTATAAGTTTTATCAAATCAACGCCGTTCCCATCAGGCAGCTTTACATCGCAGATAACGAGCAGTACATCTTCACGGGTAAGCGTTTTAAGACCATCCCTGGCTGTGGCTGCCTGCAAAACCCTGTAACCCTCAAGCTCCAGGATTCGCGCAAGCAGACCGCTCAGTTTCTTCTCATCGTCAATAATTAAAACTGTGGCGTTCATACCTGGGTGGTTATACTGCAAACTTAGGGGTTTTTAGGAATGCTGCAGATTAACAAAGTGAATTGCGCATGCTTAGTTATTATAATGCTTATAATTGTGTCAGCGATGCCGGCATTATACGGCAGGAAGGATGCTTTTATGAAGTACAGATGCATTATTGCCGAAGATAACCCTGTGGAGCGTGCTGCCTTGGAATTGATGCTGGAACAAACAGGCATGGCAGAAATTGTAGCCTTGTGTGCCGATGGCCTTGAAGCCTTTAACGCCTTAAAGACAACGGAAACCGATATAGTTTTCTCTGATGTTGACATGCCCAACCTAAACGGTTTCGGTTTGGTTAAAAGCCTCACGAAGCAGCCCGTTTTTATTTTTACAACGGCTCATTCTGCCTATGCTGCAGAAAGCTACGAGATTGATGTTGCAGATTTTATTGTGAAGCCGGTTACCCTGCCAAGGCTGCTGCGCTCTCTTCAAAAGGCGGCAAAGCTTATTGAAAGCCAAAAAGATGAAGCGCAAATCCTAAGCGACAGCGCTCTTGAGTTACCTGTAAGCGCCATACCGGAAGGCATACTGGTTCGTGCTGAAGATTTGATGATAAAGATTGCGCTGCATGACATAGCCTATATAGAAAGCGCTGGGAATTTTACAAAAATTTATACCATGGGAAAAGAGTGCCACAGCGTTTTGGTAAACATTAAAAACCTGGTGCTTCAGCTGCCCTTAAATTATTTGCAGCGTACACACAGGGGCTTTATGGTGAACCCAATGCATATAAAAGCCCTCAGTTCCGCTGTGGTTATACTTAGCGACAACAGGCAGATTCCCCTGAGCCCGCAATACAGGGAGCAGGTTACGGAAGCCATGCATGTGCGCCATATTAAGCGCTTGCCTTAAGCCCTTGCCCCTGCGTGTTGAAGGTGTACTTTAAAGCTGGCGCCGCTGCCCGGCTCGCTTTCCAGTGAAACAGAGCCCTTCATGGCGGCAGCCATGCTTTTACTCAGCATCAGGCCAAGGCCTGTACCTTTTTGGCCATCGGTTCCGGGCTGTGTCGAAAGTGGTTGCAAATCATCTTCCGCGCTGTTAAACGCTGTTACATCTGCTTGCGAAATGCCCCGGCCGCTGTCGGTTACAGAGAGGCTTATATGGCCTTTATCAGCTTCTGTTGCGCTTATTTCTATTTCGCCTGCCGGGGGAGTAAACTTAAGGGCGTTGCTGAGCAGGTTTCGTATAATAACAGCCAGCATATTTTCATCGGCATAAACCTTAAGATGCGCCGGAATTGATTGGGTAAGCGTTATATTCTTCTGCTCAAGGGCAGTTCTGTATAGCTGAGCAACCTCGTTAACAACATCGGGCAGTTCAATAGGCTCCATTTTGGGATTCAGGCCGTTCATTTGGCTGCGTGCAAACTCAAGCAGGTTTGTCATGAGGTCTGAGGTATAGCCAAGGCCTGCTTTTAAATGTCGCATATACATTGCCAGCTTTTCCGGTTCAGCGCTTTGGCTTTCAAGCAGGTAAATCGCCGAAATAAGGGTGTTTATAGGTGCCCGCAGATCGTGGCTGATTGTGCTGAACAGCTTGTCTTTTAACAGGTTAATACGGCTGAGTTCTTCCTTTTGTAAGGTAAGCTCTTCCTTTTGCCTGCTGTTCTCCGTGTAAAGCCTGCGTATGCGCTGCCGGCTCATATATAAAATCATTCCTATTGCAGCTGCCATTAAAACCAGTACCGCCAGGCCTATATTAATTTTCCGGTTCAGGTTCAGCTGCTCGCTTTGTGCCGAAAGCTTGCTGTCTTTCAGATCACTGTCATATTTGGCGCGCAGGTCGGCCAGCAATTCGCGTTTCTGTCTTGAATGAACAGAGTCTTGCTGTGCTTCATACCTGAGGTGGGCTTCATCAGCTTTTTCTATGTTTCCCATCATCAGCTCGGCACGGAAAAGACCATCGTAAACAGAGAGTTTATAGTCAGGGTCACCTATCTGATCTGCAATAGCGAGTGCCTGCTCAAAGCTCTTTTTTGCCTCAACAGGTTGCTTGAGTTTTAAATATATTCGGGCAATGCTTGTCAGGGAAAACGCTTTTTGATCTGTGGTAAGAGTGCCGTTGGCCGGCAAAGACTGTTTGTAAATCCTGAGCGCTTTTTCAGGCTCTCCTGATAAGGCCAGCATTTTGGCCTTATTAATTAATATATCGAATACCTGTCCCGGCTTTCCTTTTTTAGTTACTGCAAGCGCCGAGTCGAGCAAGCGGATTGCATAAGTCTTTCTCCCCTTCAGAAAATAACGAATGCTTAGCAATTCGAGCATACGGGCTTCCTGCTCATGGCTTTTATGGGTATGCGCTATTTCTGCTGCCTCTTTAATTGTTTCCAGCGATTCATCCAAATCATCGTTACGGAAGTATATTCCTGATATGTCGGCCAGTATTTCAGCCTGCAGGTAATACATGTTCCGGCGCCTGGCCGGCTTTAGCGCTTCAAGGCAATGGCTGAGGCAGTTTTCGTATGCGCCTTCACTGAGCTCAACATCGGCGAGGAGGTAAAGGCCTTTGGCCCTGTTCGTATCGTTAGGCTGTTGCTTTTGTATATGCCAAAAGGCATTTGCGAAGGGCTTTTCAAGCCTTGCTTCATCGCGGAAAGTAATTGCCCCCCTGAAGAGTGCATTAAGGCGGCTTTGGTGGTCTGTTACTTTAAGGGCTGCGGCCAAAGTGCTGTCGGCAGCCGATTTGTCGGAACAGCGACCGCCTGTAAGCGCGAGCATAAGTAATACAGTAAAAATTATTAAAGGCTTCGTCATGGTCAGGTTTAATGAATTGTTGTAAAAACAGCCGGTTGCATAAGGCCTGAACCCTGGTGCAAGTAACTGTTTTTTATGAGCTTCTAACCATAATCGCAAAATTTGGCTGCCTGAGCGGCCCTAATCTAACCTGCCAATGCCGTGCCGCGAAAGGTAAAACCTATGCATGAAAATACACTGCCTGCAAGCTTATACATACCTGTAAATGCCTTTTGCATACTTTTTTAGCCAATAGACATCTGTCGGGTTAAATTCCCTTGCTTAAAACGTGCGCGTGAAAACTGCGCTATGAACCTTAAGCATAATAACCGGCATGGCAACACAGAAAACTAATTATTCGAAAAACACTTACAGGCGCGCAGTAAGAAGCTTAGTGGCTGTTTCAATGGCCTTGCTGCTTTGCGCAGCGAATTCCGTTGCGGCAAAAGCTAAGGAAAAGGAAATTAAAAATCCGCAGGCCTGTACAGCACCTGTTATAACGGGTACAGCAACTATTTGCGCAGGCTCCGCCACAACGCTTTCCACAAGCTATGTCTTAGGCGCTAACGAGACTTACCTATGGAGCGACAATTCGACAGGGGCAACACTTAACGCAGTTACGGCAGGTAACTACTCACTGCGAATAGTTAATGCGGTAACGCCCTGTACCTCGGCGGCAAGCAATGTGATTACAACCACAATCAATACTGTACCTACCCCGCCGACCTTTACTACCGGCATGGGCACTTCAAGCACATTCACCGACAATTCAGGACCGTCATCTGTAAACTTAAGTTGCAAAGGACTTAAGGCTATACCCGGGTCTACGGTAAGGCTTTACAGCAGCTACGATGCAACTTCCGGTTACTTGTTCCTTAACAGGATAAGCACAATTGGCAATGCCACATTCAGCCCCGACGGAAACAAGCTGGCAGTTTCAGAATACAGCTCTAACCGGGTGGTTATCTACAATACATTACCTACATCAGGAAGCCAGGTGCCCGATGTGGCAATAGGGCAAACCTCTGTTACGGGAACAACAGCCGGAACCTCGGCCACGCAGCTCAGCGCTCCTTACGGAATGACCTGCACACCAGATGGTAAGCTGCTGATTGCCGATTATAACAACAACCGCGTATTGGTTTATTACAGCATACCCACCGCGAGCGGTTCCGCAGCCGATCTGGTATTGGGGCAGACAAGCTTTACCACTGCCACGGCCGCCACCGGGGCCTCGGGACTTGACCACCCTACTGCAATTGCTGTATCGCCTGACGGAAAGCTGCTTGTTACAGAGGGCGGCAACAGGCGCACATTGGTTTGGAACACTTTCCCGACTGCGAACGGCCAGGCTGCCGATGTGGTTATTGGTCAGCCTGATTTCGCGACCAACAGCGCAGGTGTAACAGCTTCAAAATTCAGCGTCTGCAATGGTGTTTCTGTAAATGCATCGGGTAAGCTTGCTATAGTGGACAGGGGTAATGCCCGCATTTTAATTTATAACAGCATACCCACTGTAAACGGGGCAGATGCCGATGTTGTAATCGGTAAAGCCAATTTCACATCAAGCGCCGGTGCCTGTTTTTCGAGCAGCTTTTTGTCACCAGGTTCAGTATGCTTTACACCCGAAGGAAAACTTTTAACAATTGATGAGGGCTGTTCAAAAGCACCCGGCTTCGGCACTGCGCCATGCCAGAAAGCAAACCTGTTTGTATCAATTACATCATCTTCAACAGCCTCATGCGCCACCGGAACCATTACCTATACTGTAACTGTAACAAATCCGGGCGCGTATGCGGTACCCGATGTGGCAGTTGGCACCGGGGTTCCGGCAAGACTCAGCTTTGTATCATCGTCGGCCACAACCGGCGCCTATAACTCTGCCGGTGATACCTGGACCATACCAAGCGTTCCCGCAGGCGGTTCGGCCGTACTTACGCTTACAGCAACAGTTCCTGCATCGCTCGTGCCTCAATCATTAACGGCATACGCAGGTATCACAGGTGTGGGCTATACCGAAACCGACTATTCGAATAACGGGGCTTCGGTAACTTTATATGTGGTACCAACGCCAGGCATTTCAGCGGGCAGTACTGCTAACCTTTGCCCGGGCGGCAGCGTGGTGCTTACAAGCTCGGCAATTGCCGGCGGTACATGGTTATGGAGCACGGGTGCCGCAACACAATCAATAACAGTAAGCACTGCATCGAACCCTACAGTGCGGTTTGTAAGCGCCACCGGCTGCACTTCAGCAGCGAGCGCGGCCCTGCCTGTTACCATAACTTCAACACCGACTATATCCGGTACAGCTGCAATTTGCTCGGGTTCCACAACAAGCCTTTCAACAAGCTATGCCTTGGGCGCTAACGAGGCTTATTTGTGGAGCAACAATTCATCGGGTGCAACGCTTACAACAGGCACTGTGGGCACATATTCGTTGCGCATACGCAATACAGTCGGCTGTACCTCTGCTGCGAGTAATACCATAACGGTAAGCACCATTGCGCTTCCGGCAACGCCGGCCATTACCGGCTCCGGTACCGTATGCGCCGGCGCCGTTACAACCCTTTCAACAAGCCGTACCTTAGGCGCGAATGAAGCCTATTTATGGAGCGACAATTCTTCAGCTTCAAACCTTACAACCGGCTTGGCTGGCAGTTATACGCTGCGCATACGTAACACAGGCACGGGCTGCACATCAGCTGCGAGCAATGCCATAACAGTAAGCTTAACAGCGCTTCCTTCAGCGCCGGTAATTACGGGCACGGAATCAATTTGCGCAGGCAGTACCACAACACTTTCAACAAGCTATGTTTTGGGAGCAAATGAGGCATATCTCTGGAGCAATACCTCAACCGGCTCAACAATTACAACCGGAACCGCAGGCATAAGCTATTCATTGCGCGTACGCAATACGGTTACAGGCTGCACCTCGGCGGTGAGCAATGTGATTACAACAACTTTAAACACCACGCCCGCTGCCCCTGCTTTTACAACCGGCATGAGCTATTCGGCGACGGCGAACATAACTTCCCCCGGCTCGGTAGCTATAAGCAGCAAGGGCATAAAAGCTGCAGGAGGCCTTGACTTTGCGGCGCTCTACAGCAGCGCCGATGCTGTAACGCCCTATTTAACTCTCAGCAGGCCGTCGTCGCGTATGGTGCGTTGCACCTTCAGCCCCGACGGGAGCAAGCTGCTGCTTTCAGAACCGGGTAACAACCGGGTTGTTATCTACAATACACTTCCGGTAAGCGCATCACAAGTACCCGACGTAGTTATCGGTCAAACGTCGCTGTCGGGTACAGGCGCGGGCGTATCTTCCACACAGCTTAATAACCCATACGGGATATTTGTTACACCGGGCGGCAGGCTGCTTATCGCCGACGCTTC
Source organism: Bacteroidota bacterium (assembly GCA_040388605.1). GTDB lineage: Bacteria > Bacteroidota > Bacteroidia > Cytophagales > Flexibacteraceae > JAZKBN01. Next base: position 52,273 of record JAZKBN010000060.1, read on the forward strand.
CAATTACCGGGTATTGGTGTACAACACTATTCCCACGGCTAACAACGCAGCCGCCGACCTGGTTGTGGGGCAACCTGATTTCAGCACCTCCTCAATAGGCAACGCAGCTGATAAGCTGGGCATAGCATATGGCGTAACCTGTTCGCCGGCAGGTAAGCTTATCGTGTCGAACTCCAGCTGCAACCGGGTGCATGTGTGGAACACCATACCGACCACAAACGGCCGGCCGGCCGATGTAGTAATAGGACAGGCAAACTTAACAACTGCATCCTCAGGCACAACTGATGCAAAAATGTACTATCCCTTCGAGGTAACATGCAACGCCAAAGGCAGGCTGGCCGTTACCGAGCTTGGGAACCAACGCATATTACTGTATGACAGTGTCCCGGCAAGCAACGGCGCCGTCGCCAATGCGGTACTCGGGCAGCCTGATTTCAGCAGCTCAACCAACGGAAGCGGCCCGGCCGCATTCAATGCCCCCTGCGGCGCTGCATTCACGCCTGAAGGCAGGTTTTGGGCGGCCGACCAATATAATAACCGAGTTTCCGTTTACGGTTCCGCCCCCTGCCAGTTCAGCAACCTCTCGGTGAGCATAAGCGCTTCGGCTGCAAGCGTATGCGCGGGCAGCAGCATTACCTATACCGTAACCGTTACCAACCCGGCTGCCTACGCAGTACCGGGCACGGTTATAGGCGCCGGTGTTCCTGCCGTATTTACTTATGTGTCTTCGTCAATGTCAGGCGGCACTTATAACAGCGCCGGCAGCACATGGACTATACCGAGCCTGGCAGCCGGGGCAACGGCCACGCTTACTGTTACCGGTAATATACCCTTTTCAGCGGCTGGCCAAACAGTAAAGGCTTATGCGGCAATTACCGGCACCGCTTATACCGAAAGCGACTATTCAGATAACGGGTCGTCGGCCGCAGTAACAGTGATTACCACACCTGTGCCCACTGTTACCGGTGTTGCGGAAATATGTGCCGGCTCAACAACAACGCTTTCCGCAGGCTATGTATTAGGAGCAAACGAGGCATACCTTTGGAGTAATAATTCAAGCGCATCAACACTTACAACTGCCGTTGCAGGAACCTATTCATTGCGTATTCGCAATACGGTTACAGGCTGCACCTCGGCGGCGGGCAATGTGATTACGACCACAATAAACACCACGCCAACAGCGCCGGCTTTTACTAACGGCATGAGCTATACAAGCACTCTTGCCTGTTCAAAACCTTTGGAGGCAGTAATAAGCAGCAAAGGGATAAAAGCCATAGGCGGAAATGAATATGTGGCGCTTTACAGCACCCCGGATGCCACAACACCTTACCTGACCCTAAACAGGCCGGGAGTCGACATACCCAAATGTGCTTTCAGCCCCGACGGTAACAAGCTGATTATTCCGGAGTCAAACAGCAACAGGGTAGTTGTTTACAATTCACTTCCCATTACCGGTGACCAGGCCCCGGATGTGGTTATAGGGCAAACTTCCATGTCGGGTTCAAATTTTGGCATCTCGGCCACACTGGTTGGCAGGCCTTTTGACATAAGCGTAACCAACAACGGCAGGCTTCTCATAACCGATATTACCGGCAATCGCATACTGGTTTACAATACCATACCGACTGTAAACGGTGCTGCCGCCGACCTTGTTCTGGGACAGGCTAATTTCACCTCAACTTCAAACAGCAACAGCGCTGTAAAAATGAATTACCCTAACGGTGTAACCTGCTCGCCGGAGGGCAAGCTGATAGCAGGATCTTCAGGCGACAACCGTGTACTTGTATGGAATACCTTTCCTGTTACAAACGGCCAGCCGGCCGATGTGGTTATAGGTCAACCAAATTTCACTACGTATACATCAGGCTTAAGTGCTGCAAAAATGTATAACCCGAGTGGAGTTGCAACGGATGCTACAGGCAGGCTGGCAGTAAGTGACAACAGCAACAGCCGTGTCTTATTGTACAACAGCATTCCCACAGCCAACGGCGCTTCGGCAGATATTGTACTGGGCCAGCCTGATTTTACATCGAACGGAGTGGGAGTTGGCCCTGCTGCTTTAATTGAATCATACGGTTTAAATTTTACTGCCGACGGCAGGCTGTTGACGGATGATTACTACAACAACCGCGTTTTGACCTTTGGTGTTGCACCATGCCAGCTCAGCAACCTCTCGGTGAGTATAAGCGCCTCGGCGGCAAGTCTTTGCGCCGGCAGCAGTCTCACTTACACAGTAACCGTTACAAACCCGGCCGCATACGCCGTACCGGGCACTGTTATAGGCGCAGGTGTTCCGGCAGTATTTACTTATGTATCTTCTTTTGCTTCAACTGGATCTTATAACAGCGCCGGCAGCAGCTGGACAATACCAAGCCTGGCTGCCGGTGCAACGGAAACACTTACGTTTACCGGAAATATACCTGTATCAGCTAAGGCCGGTAATTTAATTGCCTATGCTGCAATTGCAGGCACCGGCTTTGTTGAAACCGATTACAGCAATAACGGGGCGTCGGCAGCGGTAACTGTAATTGCCGCGCCCGCGACTCCAACCATTACACCCGGAAGTTCTGTAGCCGTTTGTACCGGCGGCAGCATTGTACTTACCTGCTCGGCTATAGCCGGGGGCAGCTGTTTATGGAGCACGGGGGAAGTTACTCAATCAATTACAGTCAGCAGCGCCTCAAGCCTTACTGTCAGAACCATAGGCGCTTCCGGATGCACATCGGCGGCAAGTACTCCTGTCATTGTTACGATTACCCCCTTACAGGGTACTCCCTCAGTTCCGGCATTTATAACGGCCTTAAGCCCTGCTGCGCCACTCAGGGCGGTTTCAGGAGGCAGCACTGCGTTCACATCTGCTGCGACTAATGCTGTTAGCTATACTTACGCCGTAACAGGTTCAGGTAACAGCATTACCAATGCCGGGGTGGCAACCTGGGGCAGCGGATTTACCGGCACAGCCACAGTTACGGTAACGGCTTGGGGGTGCACCGGCGCCGGCAGTTCAAACTCGGTTAGTGTAATGGTGTCGGCACCCGGTACCTGGTGGGGGTATACCGACGGCAGTTGGGCTAACCCGGCTAACTGGGCCGGCGGGCTTCCTTCAGCATCAAAAGATATAAGCATTAGCACACTTTACGGAAGCAGCCAGCCGGCAATAACCGGAACAGCGAACGTCCGTAATGTTGCAATCGCAGCAGGGGCAAGCCTTTCGGTAGCATCCGGCGCAACACTTAATATTTCAGGAGATGCAACAGTTTCCGGTACATTCAGCCCTTCAGCGGGCAGCACAGTTAATTTCTCGGGCAACGATTTGCAGAGTCTTCCGTCAGCTTTTTATGGTAATTTAAGTATCAACAGCAGCGGCGGTGCAGTACTCAGTGGTAATGCCTCCGTATCAGGAATACTGAACCTGGGCAGCAGCTCAACACTGAACCTGAATGGTAAGGACATTACAATTAACGGAACAGTTTCAGGTTCGGGCACTGTAAGATCAACTTCTGCAAGTAACCTTAACATTGGCGGCAGCGGAAATATGGGCTCCGTTAACTTTACTGACGGTTCAGCTTTAAATAACCTTACAATGAACCGCAGTTCTTCAGGGTATGCCACTTTGGGAAGCAATTTGTCGGTAATCGGCGTGCTTACTGTTACGCAAGGTATTCTTTCAACGGGTTCGAACAGGATAACATTAGGCAGTAACGCATCACTTCTTGGCGAAAGCGACAATGCATACGTATTCGGCTCAATAGAGGTAACACATAATACACTGCAGAACGTTACCGATACTTATGGCAACATAGGCGTGGTAATTACGGCAAAGGGTGCAAACCCGGGTAATACCTATGTGCTTCGAAATATAGGTACTGATGTTACCGGTTATAATATGAGCCACGGCCTGAAGCGCAGGTACACCATTACACCGGCCAACGACGCAAACCTTGACGCCACTTTTATTTTCCGGTATCTCACCGGTACGAACGAGCTCAACAACCTGGGAACATCAAATCTTACCCTTTATAAAAGCACCAACAGCGGGCTTACCTGGCTTAAGGTTGACAGCTGCTTTATAGATGCATCCGCAAAAACAATTACTGCAAAGCATGTAAACAGTTTCTCTGACTGGGCCGCTGCCGACAAAGCTTCGCCATTACCTGTAACCCTGCTTAATTTTACCGGCAACATGGCAGATGGCCGTACCGTGCTGCGTTGGAGCACTGCAAATGAAAACAATAACCTTGGCTTTACCATATTGCGCAGCAACCATTGTCAGGCAGATAATTTTGAAAAAAGGGGCTTCGTGCCGGGAGCCGGTAATTCGTTTTCAGTAAAGGACTACACATTCATCGACAGTCTTAATTCAGCTGATGCATACTACCAATTGCTGCAAACAGATTATAACGGTAAACGAGAACTCTCGCCGGTAATACATGTGGGCAGTCGTAATAAGCCCGCCGCCGATTGGGAAGCCTTAGTATATCCCAACCCGATTCAGGGATCGGCAGGTATCAGTATTCAAAGCCTGTCAGCGGAAACGATTAATGTGGAGGTGCTTACTGCTAACGGAGAAAGGGTGCATCAGAATATTATGCAGTTGCAGCCGGGTCTGAATCTTAGCCGCATAGATTTTTCGGCTTTGCCGTCTGCGGTGTACTTTATAAAGTTGCAATCCGCAGCCGGCGTTAAGGTGCTGAGGGCGGTTAAAGAGTAGTACAGCTGTCCTAAAAGTACTTTTCACTTGAATTCGCTTTCCTTAAAGTCCGGAGATAGCAGCATTATATTAACAGTGAAAGAAGACAGGTTAAAACATGCATCGTAATTCAGGTACGCAAAGAGCAGCCGGCAGGGCAGCTGAATCCGGCTAAATAGTTACAATATGCAGTGCTTATTTGCCACTCATAAAAAAACAATAGCCGGAACGGAGCTTAAAGGGTAACTATGACCCAGGTGAACTACCTGCATTCGGGGTTCCCTTTTAAGTCTTAGACTATGAAATTAGAATTCGTGGCTTTTTTAGTCGCATGCTTTTGTATAACACCGTTTTTTGTAAGCGCGCAAAACAATTTCCAACTCAGTGGCAAAATTATAAGCCCCGACAATAATACCTTGGAGGGCGCAGGGGTATACCTGCTAAAGGCATCAGATTCAAGCCTGGTAAAAACTGCCTTAACCGATGAAACAGGTAACTATATTTTCAGCAAACAGGCCGCCGGAGATTATAGGCTGTCTGTTACTATGATTGGGTTCGGTCCTGTTAAAATTGGCCCTTTCAGTTTGGCAGCTGACAAAAGGCTGCAAGACATTGTTCTTAAAGCTGCCGGCAAAGCCTTGCAGGAAGTAACCATTAACACCTCCCGCCCATTCATACGGCAGGAAATAGATAGGACTATAATTAGTCCTGAAGCAATTATCAGCAATACCGGCGGTACTGCCTTAGATGTATTGGAAAAAGCGCCGGGTGTAATAATTGATCAGAACGGTGATATAAGCCTGAAAGGAAAAGGCGTAACCATCTTTATAGACGGTAAGCCGGCTTATCTTTCCGGAACAGATTTGCAAAGCTACCTGCGTTCGCTAAGTTCGGCCGGTATTGACCAGTTGGAATTAATGACCAACCCGCCTGCAAAATATGATGCGGCAGGCAGCGGGGGAATCATTAACATACGGACAAAGAGAAGCAAGGTAAAGGGCTTTAACGGAAGCCTTAATCTAAGCTATATACAAGGCCGATACGCCAAAACCATTAACAGCCTGAACTTTAACTACAGGAACGGTAAGCTGAATGTAACAGGTAACCTTAGCTATAGCTACGGTAATAATTTTACTGATCTTACCATTAACAGGCACTTTACTGATGCCTCCGGCAATCCTGTCAGCAATTTTGTGCAGAGTTCCTATATACGCAGCCGGAGCAATAATTACCTGGCTAAGATTGGGGCAGACTACTACCTTTCTGAAAAAAGCACGTTGGGGCTAAATCTAACAGGACTTTACAATCCGCAAAGGAGGAGCACGCCGGTAAAAAGCAGCTTTTCTAACCCGGCCGATATACCCGATTCAACCATTTTTGCAGCAAATGAGCAGCAAAATATGCTTAGTAACGGCGGGGTAAACCTGAACTTTCGGCATGTGTACAAAAAAGAAGGGCCGGAGCTGAGCGCCGACATCGATTATCTGAATTACTATACCACTAACAATCAATCGTTCGATAACCGCAGTGTTTTGGCCAACGGAAACCAGATAGGTAATAACTACCTGCTCACAGGCAGCCTGCCTGCACATCTCAATATCTATTCTGCTAAAGTCGATTATGAGCATCCTTTCGCCGCCGGCCTGAAACTGGATGCAGGCCTCAAATCAAGCTACACGCATACCGATAACCTGGCCGAATATTTTTATACATCGGGCGGCAGTACCCAGCCGGATTATAACAAAACCAATCATTTCCTGTATAAGGAAAACATTAATGCAGGCTATGCAAATGCCTCAGGAAGCTATAAGCACTTTTCTTACCAGGCAGGGCTGCGCATGGAAAGCACTTTGTCTGACGGTCATCAGTTGGGAAATATACAGAAACCTGATTCAGTATTTAGAAGAACATATACAAGCTTGTTTCCTACCGCTTACCTGCAATATAAAGTCGACAGCTCCGGTATTAATACTATAGGTATTGATTACGGCCGACGTATTAACCGACC
>JAZKBN010000060.1:58980-67016 GCA_040388605.1 Bacteroidota bacterium
ATTACCAGGACCTGAACCCGTTCATTTCGCCATTAGATAAGTTTACCTTTTATAATGGAAATCCTTTTTTACGACCCTCTTTTTCTGACAATTTTGAATTGTCGCATACATACCACGACCGTTATACAACAACGCTCAGCTACAGCAGCACAAGTAATGAGGTAAGCGAAACCATTGAGATAGTAAACGGCATTTATTACAGTCGCCCGGGAAATATTGGTAAAACCACGGTAATAAACATGTCTTTCGATGCCACGCTTGACCCTGCCGCCTGGCTCAATATCCAGTTCCACAGTCATGCAGCGCAAATTCATTCAGTTAGCAATTTCTATACAGGGTTGCTTAACACCAAAGGCACTTATTACTTCGTAAGGCCCGTGCTCAGCTTTAAGCCCGGTAAAGACTGGACACTTCAGCTTGACGGCTTCTACCAAAGTAAAATCACCAGCGCCCAGTTTGTTATCCAAGGTAAAAGAAAGATCAACTTTGCTGCATCTAAAAAACTATCTCCGGCCGCTACTATAAAACTCGTGATTAATGATGCTTTTTACACATTCCGTACGTTGGGTACCATTAATAACCTTAGCCAGACAACAGCCGACTGGACTAACTTCGGCGATACAAGAACCTTAGTGCTGTCCTTATCTTACCGTTTCGGTAAAGCAGTCTCAAACGAGCGCAGGCATGAAGCCAACGGCGTTGAAAGCGAGCAGAACAGGGTAAAGAATTAATTGTGAAGTACTGTTGTAAAACCTGACTGTTGGTTAAGCGGATAAACCACACGAAAACTCCCTGCTTCTGACGGTGGAGAATTCAGTGATATTGACATGTGATTTCGATTTAAACTGATTACGGGAACAAAGTCTTAAAGCTGTGTGAGCAGGCCTGTTTTTGAAGGTTTTAACAACATTAGCTATGGCCAATACTACACTTAGCATGAGTAAGATCGTACAGATTTTAAAACTTTACGGCAAAGGCCGGAGCAAGCTGTCGATATCTTCGCAGACGGGTACAACCTGTACTAAGGCCAAAATGCCTCTTGCTGCCCTGGATGCGGGCGGCTTCAGTTACGAAGAGATTTGTGCCCTTAACGACATTTAATGTAGAGCCTTGGCTGAAATTTTTCGACCACCAAGGCTTTCTCTTCTTTGTTCAGGGCAGTGCTTACAGTGGTGCTGAACAATCAGTCACCAGCTCCGGCTCAAAAGCCTTAAGGGGCAGAATGTTTTGAGAAACATCCCACTTGTGCATTCGTTAACTTCGGTAGCTGAAAGGCTCCATAGCTTGCTGTTTCTTGCTATTATAGCCATATTGCCCCGAATAGCTAAGCTGCTAATCATTGCCTTGGCAGAGATCAAATCTATAAATTTTACATCTAAGCGTTTTACATTAAGATGGCGTCTTATACTCTTGACAACCGGCACGCCTCTTCAATGGTCAATGAACCTCAAATAGAGGTAAAGGCAAATAATGACCTGTATATGCTTTCCTATATAATGCAGAACACTCTTTTGAGGGCGCTTTTCGTGTTGTCTGGGGTAAAATATAACCAAAGGTTGTATGCTGTTTTATTTGATAAAGGAGCCTTTGCATCTTGGTTAGTAGTAAACAAAAAATTCTGAAATTCTGTACCATGCCACTATCGTAATATCTTTGCCCTGTGAAGTTTCTCTGCCTTATTCTGTCTCTGCTTGTTGTACTGCTTTCAGTACGCCCATGCTGCGCGGAGGATAATTGTATGGAGGATACCATTGAACGAGCGGAACAATGCAGCAAGTCACCGAACGAAGGAGAACACGAAAAACAATGCAGGGACTGCTCACCGTTTTTCTCCTGCGGCTCCTGCACGGGCTTTATTCCTGCACAGCCTTTCACCCTTACATTGCAGTTACAGATTGAAGAGGTGCCTTTTATTATTTACACATCCTATCAGCAACCTGATTTAAAGGATGTAACGCTTGCCATCTGGCAACCGCCGAAATTGAGTTAATACCCTCTTTTTACAGCCTGGTTACGGCTGCTCACAGGTATTAGCATTACACAAAATCCAATGAAATCACTTTATGTGCTCATAGCGGCACTGTTATATACATCCCTTGCCTTTTCTCAAAATTCCTTTAACGCCGTTATTAAAGACGGTAAAACAAATGAAGTCCTGACCGGGGCAAACGTCCTGTTCGAAGGCAGCAATCTTGGCGGCATTACCAATACATCTGGTAATGTTACCATCTCATCCATTCCTGCCGGAAAGCACGTGATACAGTTTCGCTTTATGGGCTATGAAACCCGGTTCGATACGCTGACTTTTCCCTTAGTTCAACAAGAGCCTATAGTGATACTGCTCAACCCGGAAGACGAAGCCGAGGAGTCCGAAGAAGTAACCATAACCGCCACACGCGGCACCCGCACCATTTCAAATATCCCCACACGGGTGGAAGTAATAGACGGAGAGGAATTGGACGAAAAAGGCAACATGAAGCCGGGCGACATTCGTATGTTGCTTGCCGAAAGTACAGGCATTCAAACACAGCAGACTTCTGCCACCAGCGCCAATTCAAGTATCAGAATACAGGGCCTTGACGGTAAATACACCCAAATTATCCGCGACGGATTCCCGCTGTATTCCGGCTTTTCAGGCGGCTTGGGCCTGCTACAGATTGCCCCGCTCGATTTGCAGCAGGTAGAGGTTATTAAAGGTTCTGCATCCACGCTTTACGGTGGCGGTGCCATTGCCGGGCTGGTGAACCTCGTATCTAAAACGCCCACCGATGAGCGGCAAATGAATTTCATGCTCAACGGAACCTCGGCAAAAGGGTTAGATGCAAGCATGTTCTACGCACAGAAATTCAATAGGCTCGGTACCACGGTGTTCGCGGCCTACAACTACGGCAACGCCTACGACCCGGCAAGTATCGGGCTCACGGCCATTCCAAAGTTTAACCGCTTCACGCTTAATCCTAAGCTGTACGTTTATATCAACGACCGGACGAACTTTTACGCAGGTATTAACGGAACTGTTGAAAACCGTATCGGCGGTGATGTGGACTATATAGAAGGGCGCGGCAGCACACAGCACAGCTATTTCGAGGAAAACAAAACAGACCGTTTCAGCACACAGGCACAGTTTGACCATAAGCTGAACGACAAGGAAAAACTGACCTTTAAAAACAGTGTCAGCTACTTCGACCGTTCCATAGCATTGCCCGATTACAGGTTCTCAGGCATTCAGTTCTCCTCTTACAGCGAAGCCAACTATTCCCGCTCCGGCGAAAAAGCAGATTGGGTTGCAGGTGTAAACTATTGGACGGAGAAGTTTAGCGAAAATAAAGCAGGCAGCTTTCCTGTGCGTGATTATAACTACAAAACCATCGGCGGCTTTGTGCAGAATACCTGGGACATTGCACCGAAGTTCACTTTGGAGTCGGGTCTCCGGGGTGATTACCATAATGAGTATGGCTTCTTCCTACTGCCAAGGCTGTCAGCCATGCTGAAGCTCAACGAGCATTTTACCACGCGCCTCGGCGGAGGGTTTGGCTACAAGGCACCAAGCGTGTTTACCGAGGATGCCGAGCGCATACAGTTCAGGAATGTGCTTCCGATAAACATTTCCGGTACCAAAGCTGAAAGGTCTTTCGGGGCTAACTATGATGTGAACTACCGTACCCGTCTTTTCGACAACGCTGTCGGGTTCAGCATCAACCACATGTTCTTCTATACCCGCATCAACAACCCCATCCTGCTTACCGCTTTGGCAGACGGCAACCCGCAATACATCCAGCCAGCCGGTAATGTGAACACAAGGGGCATGGAAACAAACGTAAAGCTGACCTATGCCGACTTTAAGCTGTTTATAGGTTATACTTTCGCCGATGTGAGGCAGGACAGAAACGGCACATCAGTAACCTACCCGCTTGTTTCCAAAAACCGCCTGAACAATGTGCTTATGTACGAGATTGAGGAAAAATGGAAGATAGGGCTTGAAGCATACTACTTCAGTCCGCAGCATCTGAGCGACGGAACCATAGGGAAAAGCTATTGGATAATGGGCTTTATGGCAGAAAAGCTGTGGGAACACTTTTCCGTATTCGCCAATTTCGAGAACTTCACCGATACCCGGCAGACGAGGTTCGGCAATATTTACACAGGTAGTATCACAAGTCCCACATTTAAAGAGATTTATGCTCCGCTCGACGGTTTTGTGGTGAACGGCGGGCTGAAGCTCAGGCTTTAGATATTGAGCAACATGGCTCATCCAAAATCAAAAATCTCGCTTATGGTGAAACGATAAAATTTCACATCCGCACGTGGAAAAGACTTCCATGCCGAGTATCTGTACAGATGACCTGTATGTATATTTTCCTGTATAGGTTTACCATCATAGAGGAACAAAAGTCAAACCTCCGTATCGGTAAAGTCAGGTAAAGACCTGCATACGCTTTCCTATATGCCAATACCTTTCATTCGCTCGCCAATATTTATGAGACAGGCTACAGCCAACATGAAAAGGCCATTGCCTATCTGGACAGCGCCATAGCAATTGCGGAAGCGGCAGGGGACTATGATGAAATCTACATTTTCCTGCGCCGATAGGCAGGAGTGTATTACAATATGCAGAAATACGGTGAGGGTTTTTTCTGCTTTGACACAATCCGTGAGATGGTACAGGCCCGTTTCAGCGATAAACTCCCCCAAGCTCACGCACAGGCCGAGTTAAATAATGAGCCCTGAAAAGAAAAAATGCAGAGTCGGAAGCAGCCTTATTTAAAACGAAAGCATATAAGGGTTCCGGCATCGCCCTTTCATTAGCGCTTATCGGTTTTCTGTTTTACAGATACGATGCAAAACGAAAAGCTGAAAAAGCGGAGCAACATAGGAGGGTAAAGGCAGAGAAAGGAGATATAGAGCGCAGGGCAGGGGCGGAAATGGCAGAGGCGGAAAAGAATGCCGCTGCGGCTGAGGAGCGCAGGTTGCAGGCAAGCCTGCAAAGGCGTCGGGAAATTGCGGGCCGTGCCGAGCTTCGGCAGCTAGTCGAAGATATAATCAGGGACATTAAAGCTATGTCCGGAGAAAAGCAGGCAAGGCTGGAAGGGCATTTGGGCAAGCTTCTTATTTATATAAAAGGGAATTACGATCTGGAAGAATACTGCCGGGCATTCTTTGAAAAGCACCCAGGTTTTCTGCCCGGTATCGCTAAACGAACTGAGAAGAAACTCACGCAGGAGCAGGTTGCCCTGCTTGTATTTGTTGCCGAAGGACTTTCTCCCGCCCGTATGGCAGAGTTTCTGGAGGTGGAAACCAGGTCGGCGATCCGCTACAAAACCCGGCTCAGGGAGCAGCTTGACTTTGAAAATGCCAAAGACATGGACGACTGGCTGGAAAGTCTGCTGTAAACGGCTTTGCGGTTTATTTACCTGTAAATTATACCTTCAGCAGCAAAAACCCAGCAGAAGACTGCCGGGTTGTATTCTTTGGCAGCCAAGGCGGAAAGTGGATACATAGTTTTGTTATTAATTGATTTTTATATGATTACTGTTTTTGTCGCGCTTTGAAGGGTGGACAAAGAGTGGACAGGCACCGGAAAGTAAATTCAGTTGTTTCACCTTTGGCGCAGCTAATACGGCAACGTAACAGCTGCCTGCTGCGCTTTGAATGCCTGAACAGGAGGCCTCCTCTGGCATATAAGCCTTGCGCTGTGCAGCCTTTGTCAAATTAATTCTCTCTCAGCTAAATGTGCTCAATCATGGAAAACAAGAAAAACGGGTTGCCTGTCGGGCTGGTGGCAATCCGCCTGATTTCTCTGCTCGCTTCTTTAACAGAAGATGCTTTTACGCAAGTGTCGGATACATCGTATCCGAAAACTACTTCGTTGCACTTATCTTCTTTCTGCTCTATGACAGGTTGTCGGCAAGTGTCAGGGCAGATGCAAAATCCGCCGGACCCAATCACAGCCTGCGGAAACGTGCTTGCCGTTCTGTCCTGTATAATCGCCTGCTGAAGGTCACGCTGCGTTTGCAGTCGCATCTGCGCGGTAAAACCCAGGTGCAGTCCAAAGGCATACAGATTAAGCTTAAAGCCTTTGATGTGGTAATCAGGAACGCGGCTTCCGGGTCATGGAGATTCCTGCTCAGGCTTGGAGGTTACTGCACAGCCAAATCCCACAGCATTTCATTATGAAGTATTTGCGATTAAATTTTAACCCCCAAACCAATCCTAAAAACAATGGAAAACAAGAAATCCGGTTTTATCAGCCGCCTCGCCGAGCAGGCAAGTTTCACTGATCCTGTTTTGATAGAGCAGGCAACTCGTTCAGCCCGCCTGCTGCAAAGATCGGTCGGCATTGCCATCATTATCGTGGTTCTGCTAAGCTGGGCTACGATGGGGCTGGCTCATCTGGTCGGTCATGGGCAGCATTATCGCCACGACTGTTATGGTATCGTGCTATGCGATTCTGCTCTTTCAGCTTGAGCGTATCCAATTTGCCGTACCCGGTAACGTGGGTACGGCATTCAGGCTGATTATCCTGCTTGGCGCAACTAACCACTTTCATCGCAGCAATGAGCATTTGGTATTCTCAAAGGAAATAAAAGCCCAGATAGATAAGTCATATGAAGACAAGCGCATACGGGCAATAGCGCCTGAGAAGGAAGCTGCCGGAAAATTCTCGGCCCGTAAGGGCGAGCTTGCCGCCAAAAGGCAGCAGCTTTTGCTGGAAAAGCAGGATTTGGAAGCGCAACTGGTAGAGGAGCGTACCGGAGAAGTGGTTAATCAGACAGGAACGGTAAGCGGCGTGGCCGGGGACGGTCCAAGGGCTAATACGCTCAAGCAGCTTATCGCCAACTAAAGCCAAAAGATTGAGGCTGTGGATCTCGATTTGGTTGCCGCTTCTTCCGATTTACAGCTCGACAGCGTGATAGCGCAAAAAAGCAGCGAATTCTTCAAACTGACATCTGAGCCGCATTACTCGGTCGTCGAAAAAGATGCAGCCCTCATCGAAGCGCAGGAGACAGCCGACAAATACCACAGCGAGAGTTTTGCCATTTGGAGCCGCATCTGCTTTGTGATCAGCGCCTTTATCGAAAGCATGGTAATTATCCTGAAAATGATAGCCAAATCGGATTATACCATATTTGCTGAGAACCAGGCGAAAATGGCGCAGCAGACCGCCCAGCGCCGAGCTGACCTGATGATAAAGGATTTGGAGGAGCTGACCACGCCTTCGACCAATACTGCCGCTGTTCGGGCAGACCTTCAGCGGCGCATCCGTGATGCCAACACTGTGTATCGACATATTCGTGAAAATTACCAGCAGATATAGCCATGGATACGCTTAGCACAGGCGCAGGACATGCAGGTGATACCGGTTTTATGTCGGCCATATTCGTTACCATTCTGCTCATCTATGGATTTGTCCCCCTCTTCAGGAAAAAAGAGAAAATTGAAGAGCCAAAGCTTATTGATACGGGCGAAGTTCTTCAACTACCGGGACCGAATTCTGACGACTACATTCCCGAAGATGATGAATTTGAGCATGAAGAATCTCTGCCACTTCCAACTGCCCCGGAACCTTTTGCTCCGCCCCCGACACCTGCGCCCTTACCACAGGACAGCGCTATGTGGGAGCAATATGAGCATCTGCAAAAGCAGAAATTGGAACTGGAGTTACAGGCCAGGGAAGTGGAAAAGCAAAAGGCTATGGCTGCCATTCTGACTACTAAGGCCAAGGCAGCAGACCTGAACCAAAAGATGGAGCAGAAGCTCGAAGACTTCATGAAGCTGAACGGCAATATAAACACTGAATCTTACTCTGAATAAACATACAATGGTAAATCCTTTTCAGATAATCCTGAACCGCCTGGATGATTTAGGAACGAACTAAAAAAATCAGGCTGCAACTACCCGAGGTAAAATCGGGAGAAAGCGACTTGGGCGGGATCGAGCTCGCCTGTAAGATTACTGGTCTTAAACGCAGCACAATGTATGGTCTCACCTGTAAACGTCTTATCCCCCATTTCCATAGGGGCAAGAAATTGTATTTC
>JAZKBN010000060.1:67026-72026 GCA_040388605.1 Bacteroidota bacterium
GTCCCAGTCGAGCAATTGTTCTTTGGTAAAAGGTTTGGCTGAAGGAAAGCGCAGTTTCCACTATGCAGGAATTAAAGACAAACCTCCGCATAGGTGGTAAACGCTGACCAGAAAGATCGATTTACAATAGAAGAACGCCAAATTAAAGGGCGTTCTTCCTTTTTTGGGAATTGGGCATCTTCATTAAGTTCCTTCACAGGCAAACTATAGACAGAAATAAGCTACTTGAAAACATTAAAGATAAATATTTAAGTTGAGTTTTATTTTCTTTAGCGATGTATGAAATTTCGAAATATAGAATGATATTTGTTCGCGACCATGCAAATGAGTTATTGAGCATGCTCAGAGTAGGCTACCTATAGTAATGCTGGTCTCGGTTTGATACAACAAAATGGGCCTTAAAAAGTAGTACTACCTTAAATACACTCCGAATAACGGATAACTGAATATTATACACCATGAACAGTCAAGCAGATGAAATCTTTAATGGATACCCTATCCTTGGATTTATAATGCGGGCAACCTCGTTTCTTAATTGGCGTTTCGATATAAAATTACTTTTAGTTTTATTGCTTTCTGTTCTAATTTTGGCAATAGCGGCAGTGTTGGATAATACACTTTTAATCCGGAGCAAGGCAATGGGCTTTCTGGAACACCCTTCTATTTGGGTGTTCTTTTGTATGGGTGCAATTGTTCCGTTCAATATTAGTGCTGCTCTGAAAAGCTTTTATAAATTTTTAAGCGGAAATGATATTATTCATTCCGAAACAGACCTTTCAGTATATGCTGATTACTTCAGGAAATTTTCAGCGAGGGATATCGGAGTAAGCAGATTTTTATACTACCTGTTAACCGCAGCCGGATTTATTTGCCTTGCATTTAATACTTATCAGAACCAACAGCCATACAGATATTTAGCATTTGATTTTTGGGATTCAATATTCCATCCTTTCGGATATACTGCCACTCGTTTATTCAAGTTTTATCTATGGGTGCTTTTTTTACCAGCATTTGCTCATATCTATATCACACTTGTTTTTACAATAGTAAAACTGCTAAAAGATGCAAAAACTAAGGCCTTTATAAATCTGCAACCCTATCATCACGACAGAAATGGCGGAGTTGCTATAATTATGGAAATTGTGATTAAGCCGTTTATTCCTTTACTAAGCATTGTTGCTCTAAATGGGTTGGCTGTGTATTATGTTCACCAAAAACTGGACGCGACTCCGCTCATAGGGCTGTTTATGGCTACGTTATTTCTGCTGGTTTTTTATACAGTACCAGCCTATTACTTAATGGAGTTGATTAAATTTCATAAAAAGCAATATCTTAAAGAAATTACAGACAGGCAAAACATTATTTTGTCCAATATGAAAAAGCCAGAAAATATAGCGTTACTATTAAGCCATATAGATTCTTTAAATGGCATGCAGCATGTAATTAAACAAATTAACTCTGTTCCAGAATGGCCTTATTCTAAGCAGATTACGAAAATGGTATTGGGAATATACACTGGCACAGCCGCAATTATAGGAATACTGGACTCAGTAAATAAATACAAACACCTTGTAGAACCTATTGTCAAATAACTTATGGTATGCCTGCACAATTGCTCTCAAATATCTTCTTTGAAAGATTCTATAATTAATTTCCAGTTTTTCTGAACACGAATTATTAAATTCAGTAATGTAAGTATACCGACTATCCAATATATATATTCATAAACCAAAAATGGAACAGAAATTCGAAATGTCGTATATCCTGTAGGTGCGAAAGGAAAATGGCCCGGATAAAGTAACAGAAATAGTGTTGTGACCCAAATTGGAATCACAAGCAGAGTACCTATAATTCTATTAGGAGGAAACAATATTTTATTCTTAAGTGTAATAGTCCTCATTGATAATAAAAAAACCTCCCTCAGTATGGAGACCGAGCAGGGAATAATGGGCAAATCTCTTGCAATTGCATACGTAAGACATATAATTGTTAAATACTTATCGCCGAATAAATCTAAGGCGCGTCCGGTTTTTGAAGCGCGGTTCCATTTTCTGGCTAAATAACCATCGGCAAAGTCGCTTATTAAGGCATATACCAGTAAACCAACAGAAAGCCATGCAAGCGCAGGAACTAAAGCTATTGAAATAAAAGTAAATGCAGCCAGTGCCCTGCTGACTGAAATTAATTGCACTATAGCCAACTTGGGATCCATGTATAATATTCAGTTATCCGTTATTCGGATGAACTGATATTCAGCATAAGCTCTTTCCTGGGATGTTTCTCCTCCAACAGCCTTTTCTGCTGCTCGCGATTGACTTGGGTGTAAATCTGTGTAGTCATAATGGAGCTGTGACCTAAGAGCGACTGTATGTACTTAATGTCCACATCGTTTTCCAGAAGCAGGGTGGCGAAGGTATGCCTGAAGACATGCGGCGTAACCCGCTTACCTATTTGTGCGTTTGAAGCCAGGTTTCTGACCATGATGCGTATCGATTGATCGGACAGCTTCCTGCTCAGACGATTGACCCAGAAATACTCGTTATTGCATGCCTGTTTGGCCTTGACGGAGTTGCGATAGTTATTCAGGGTTTGGAGGGTGTCCGCATTACAGATATAAATAATCCTTTCCTTATTCCCTTTGCTTTTGATGTAAATCTTGCCAGATATGAGATCTATATCGCTTATCTTGAGGTTTGCGATTTCGGATACCCGAGCACCTGTAGCGAAGAGCATTTCGACTATAGCTGTGTTGCGAACCTTTTCTATGTAATCATAGTGCCCAGTTTTGGCTGTTGCCAAGGCAGTGTAAGCTGTTTGGAGTAGTTGACCTGTTTCGTTTTTGGTCAATGCCTTTGGTAATATTGTCGCCTCCTTAATTTTGATCTTTATTTTCCTGAGAGGGTTAATGGCTATAAGGTCCTCATATTCGAGATAGTTGAACAGGGCCTTTATGGTGGCAACCTTACGCTTTATAGTTTTGGGCTTCCAAACGTAGAGTTCCTTTAGATAGGCCTTCAGACTAACCTTATCAAGTTCTGCTATTAGAGACGGGTACTTATGGCTTTGCAGGAACTCGGTAAACTGGCGTAGGTCTATGGTATAGAATTTTAGTGTCTTTGGGCTTAGATTTTTTTCATACCTGCAATGGTTCAGGAAATCGGTAATGGCTTGTTCAGTGGTCAGCATAGCTTAGATGGGTAAATAATTTCGGAAGGTGCGGTTATCCGGTCAATTCTCTAAGGAAAAGTTTATGTCCTCTTAGTGGATGATCATTTGCTTTCCTTCAACTGACTCGTTCAGAAAAAATGCTTAACCCACATTCCAGTTTATAGATTCCCTTTCAGACCTATCAATGGAAGCAATCGGTGATATAGGAAAATCCTATACTTAGGCGGGGCAAACGCTAACCTTATCTGAAATGTCGCACTATACCTGAAAAACGTCCTCTGTAGAGGCCGTTTTTTTAATGTATGCCTTCGCCGAAAAAACACGCCATAAGGCCGCAGGCGTTAGGCAGGAAGCGGACTTTGGGAAGTGTTCGGGTCAAGCGGTATTCTTGTGGGGCATTCTTGATTAAGCATAAATCTTAGCGAGCCGGTATAAGAGCGTGTTTAAATTTTTAATTTATTGATACTGAGCTTATTATGTTCAAAGCAATGGTGCAGTTCGCCAGCAGAAGCATAGATTCAGTACTTTTTGTAGTTCTTTCATAGTCTTTTACCAATCTGCGATAGAAATTTGTCCATCCGAATGTTCGTTCAATTGTCCACCGCCATTTCACAGGAATAAAGCCTTTTTCGCTTGGTGGTCTTGAGCCTACTTCAGTTTCTATTCCATACTCTTCCTTTGCTTTATTAGCAAATGTGCCCTTATATCCGGCATCAATAAGTATCTTTTCCAATCGGCTGAAGTATCCTTGTATGCGTTCAAGCAGCTCACAACCCATTATACTGTCATGCTTATTAGCTGCATGAATAAATACTGCCCAAATCAAACCTGTGGTATCAGTAAGTACCTGTCGCTTTCTGCCGTTAATCTTCTTGTTGGCATCAAGACCCCGTTCTTCATTAATCATTGGAGCAAGTTTAACTGACTGAGAGTCAACACAACATAAACTTGGTGTAGACTCCTTGCCTGCTGCTTCACGCGCAAGACAATTCAATGTAAAATTCATAAGCTCAATGGTATAGTCGTCCGTCCAAAGCCTGAAGTAGGTAATAGACAAGCTGTCACTTCGGAAACTTTTCCGAAGGTAAATTGCGCCATTGACCACCATTTCGTACAATATAAAGTATGGCATTCACTATACTCCACAGCGAATTTTTCCGCTTCCTTTGGATATTGAATAAACTGCTGATAATTTGCCATTGGCAATCTGTAAGCTCATTATATTGAGTAACCATAAATTAGAGTGTCGTAACCCAAATTTACGGACAGATTGCCTTTTTTAAAGGCTATGCCATTTTTAAAAAAGCTCTAAGAAAGGTATGTCCCTAACCCCTCTTGAAGTAGCCCTGAAGCCTTTGATTTTAGCATTGAAAGATTCTGCCGAAGCGGGCTACGCCCGTTCCCTTCGCGCTCTGCGCTCGTGAATACTCTTATTGTTGAAGTAACGAAGTATGGCTTCATAATGGTGCTGCACCGAGCGGGACACGGTTCCGAATGCTTCTATGCCTGCCGCTTCCACATCGTTATACCAGATTGCCAGGTGTTTAAAAGCCTGCTCTTTGGTGTCGCAGCTGTAAATGCGCCCAAGATTATAGCCAGGTCATAGGCTTTCTTCAGCAGCGGGTACCTTTCAAAAAGTAATTGTGCCCTTTCCTTCTGTGAGTCTGACCACTTATTCTCCTGTTTAAAGAGCAGGAAACGGCTTCTGATAAGAAGCTGCTTTTCTGTATCGCCGTTGCTGAGTAGTTCAGGCTCATAAGGCAGTTTGCTTTTCTTTGCCTCAGCTATGAGCAGGTTTTCAGCATCTATAGCTTCCCAACGGTATTTTATGC
>JAZKBN010000061.1:0-26853 GCA_040388605.1 Bacteroidota bacterium
GGCCGATAAAACAGCCAAAGCCTACATTCGGACATACAGCCCTATGGGCGAATACGGCGGATGGGGAATCAGGTATGGTATAAATAAGGGCTGGCTTTACAACGTATCGGGTAATATGGGTTTACAGCTTGAATTGCTGGATGGTAAAAAGGTGCTCATTGGAACAAGGAAGCCTGATGAGATTATTGCAGCGCTTAGGAAATCAGGAATGGCGCAGTGTGTGGCGGAAAGTGCTGTGAAATAGCTTAATGAACATGTTTTAAATACTCTAATGAATACATGGCTCTATAATACCCCTTCTAAAAATTTACTCTTCGCTGAAGAGCAGAAATTCAGTTCATCCGTATTTTGGGCTGCACTTGGCATACACTGCGCTTTCTTAACCATAACTTACTTTTTCTTTTTTTACGAGCAGCCTGAAGACATTTCTTTTTTTTACCTGTGGTGTGTAATTGCTTTAATATTCCCATTCAAATATTTAATGACCACTTTAAAAACCAGGATATGCGAGGAAGGTGTGTATGTGAGATTCAGCCCGTTTTCGCCTTTCTATACTTTTTTCAGCTCGGAAACTATTGTCAGCGCCGAAATTCTTGATTCCGAAGAAGGCAACGTTAATATTATTGTAGGCGGAGTAATAACCACCGGATTCAGATTAAACTTAAACAATATATTCATACCCCGACGTAAAAGCCCTGTTTTGAAACTTGAACTAAGTAACGGTAAGAGTAGTAAAATAGGCACCCAGTTACCCGATGAAATAATAGAGGCTTTGAAAAAATCAGAAAGTATGTCGGCTTGCATCAGGTCAAAAGTTAATAGCATTAGCAGGTAGGCTTATTATAATGCCCAACAGATTTGCATTATAATCAGGACTTTAAGGCTTATTTCTTAAAATTCAGTTAAACCCTGGCTATGAACATTGTTATATCATAATAATACTGAACTTGCAGTCAGGTAAAACAATAATACCTCCTGTTATCGGTCCTTATGCAGCAGGTAAATTAATGGAATATGGTTGCTGAATTTTTTGGCGGGTTATGCTCCGGCCGTGTTTTGCGCACTGTTATTTGTTTTGCAATGTGCCTTGCATTTTGCCTCAGCGGACTTAAACCTGCCGAGGCACAGCACAGCAATGCAGAAAAAGAAGACAGCCTTGCCCGTGAGCTGAAAATTGCTAAAACGACCGTTCAAACTGCCAATGCCCTGGTTGGCTATGGCAATTATTATTTCACTAACCGCGATTCATCAAAGGCATTTCCGTATATGCGGCAGGCATTGTTTACTGCCGCACATAATAACAACGATTCGCTGAAAACAGTGGTTCGCTGGCACTTCATACTCATGCTGCAAAGCTTCGGGCAGGATTTGCAGGCATTGGCTTACCTTGATGAAATAAATATTAAATACCTCGGGTTTATGAAAAACCCGGTTACCCGCATATTATTCCGAAAAGGCCTTACATACCATAACCAAGGAAAATACCCGGAAGCTGTTAAAGCTTATGTAGACGGGCTCAGGGCAATAAAAGATACAACAGACTTTGGCGTTATTGGCCTGCTTCACCGCAACCTGGCTGTTTCTATTGGCATGGGCGGCAACCGCGAAGAAGTGTTGGCACATTGTACCGAGGCCATTAAATATTTCCGAAAAGCAGGTGACTTAAATTCAGAAGGCACTGTACATATTACTTTAAGCAATGTGTACACCAATGCAGCAGATGTAATCAATGCAGAAAAACACCTTCAACTTGCTGTTTCCATGTTCAGGAAAACGAAAAGATATAAGGGTTTGGCATCTGCTTATGGCAATCTTGGCTCTTTAGAATCTGAAAGGGGCAACTATAAAAAGGCGCTTCAATACCTTTCAGACGCCATCAGGATCAGGCATGATTCTGTTGCCGGGGCCATGGTGCCTGATTTTGTTTCGGCAATTGCTGAAACGTATTTCAAAATGAAGCAATATGATAAAGCCATATTCTTCAGCGACAGCTCTATTGCCATGATTAAGCGGGAACAAAAACGCGGCCTTCTTGACGAAGCTTACTACCTGCGTGCCCGTATTTATGATGAAGTCGGAAACTATAAAGAGGCCATTAAATACCTGAAGCTGCATTATGCCTTAAAGGATACTATATACCATTTCGACCGCGAGAAGATTTTACAGGAAACCCATACCAAATACAAAACGGAGGTTAAAGAGCAGGAAAACAAGCTGCTTAAAAAAGACCTTGAAACAGAAAACACGCGCCGTTGGTTGCTGCTGACCGGCATTGCTGCCCTCGTTGTGGTTCTGATACTTAGTACTTTCCTTTTTCTGACGCGCATTAAAGCGGCCGTAAGGCAAAGGGAGTTCCTGGAAAGCAACCTTGCCCATGAAAAACTACAGCAGGAGCTTGAAAAGCGCGTTGCCGCTGCCGAGCAGGCCCGCATGGTTACCGAACAGAATGCCCTGAAAGCAAACCTTGAACAGAAAAACACCGAACTGAGCAACCTTACAGCCTATATGGTGCGTAAGAACGAGATTATTGCCAGCATGAAGCTGAATATTGAAAAAGTGCATGGTAAAGATAAAAAGCTGGAAAGGGTAATGGAAGAAATGGATTCCTTTATTGACCTTGACCAGGAATGGAAAGAATTCCTGCGCTGTTTCGAGGCCGTGAACCCGGGCTTTAATGAAAGGCTGAACAGCCATTGCCCTGACCTTACCCAAAAAGAGGTTAAAATGTGCAGCTATATACGCATGAACCTGGAAGTAAAAGAAATAGGCCGCCTGCTGAATATTACCGATGCCAGCATACATAATTTCCGGTCGAGGCTGCGCAAAAAACTGAACCTTGATCCGGGGGCAGATATTAATAACTTCCTGAATAATTTATAAGTGCAGGTATTTCACCTCGGCCTTACTGCGTGCAATTTTGCCGGAATGCAGGCAGAATTTTAATGCTCCGGCCCGTGTTCATGTCGGCCCGGACCGGGGCCATGGGGAGGTGTCATCATTTGCAGCGCCTCGTCTATTACCGAATCGAATTTTTGCTGTTGTTCAGCATTGCATAAAGCGCGTACTTCTTTAAAATGGTAAAAAGTAACCAGCTCAATGTTTCTCTGGCAGGCTCCTACGGAATCAGACAAGGCTATAATCCGGAGCGAATCAAGCGCTTGCCCTTTTAAAATCTTATGTATGCTTCGGCGGAAACCGCCGGCTTTACGGCGAAAACCCTCCACAGCCTCATGGTGGTGAAAGCGCATTTCCTCGTATGCCTCTTCCTGTTCCGGGCTCAGGGAAAGCTCACGGGTGAGGTATTCGGCCGGTGACTCATGCCTGTTGCCTGAATTGCCGGGGGAACGAAAAAACACAAGCCAGCCAAGCGTGCTTAAATTAAGCAGCACCAAAACCAGGATAATATACTTAAGAAACGTTTCAGGTTTCTGCATGTCAGATATTTCCTAAGGGCTTAAAATAATCATCTGAAATAATATTCTGAGGGCTTAGTTCGCCTGCTTGGCTCCCGGGTTTCAGGCCAATGAGGCAGAACAGGTTAATTCCTATGAGCAAGACTACCCCGGCGCTCAGCCCAAACCTGAACAAGGGTGAAAGCTGCCTTGTAAGCTGTGCGGGCATTGCCATGCTTTTATTCAGCAATTCAAGGGTACGCGCTTCAAGGTAAGCGGGGGGGGCTGCAGGCTGCATGCCTTTCAGGGAACCCAGCACCTCGTTTGTCCATTTTTCTTTGCCTTTCATTGGAATGTGTATTTTAACCGGTTGGTATTTAATGCGATCTGCTTTGCCTGATATTAAATAATAAATACGGAGCTTATCTTTCGTGGCTGTCGTAATAAGCGCCAAGCAACTTCCTGAGCCGGGCGCGGGCCCTGAACATGAGGCTTTCAACGGCGCTTACCGAAATATTCATGCTTTCGGCAATATCCTGGTAGCTCAGCTGCTCGGTTTCAAACAAAATAAAGGCCACTTTTTGCTGCTCGGGCAATTGATTTATTGCGGCGAAGAGTATGGCAGCCCGCTCCTTATTTTCGAGGCTAAGGCCAGGGTGCACAAACTCAACGGGCTCGAAGGCAGATGTGCCGCCACCGAATAACTCTGACAAAGACTGCATGAAGCCAAAGCGCTTTTTTCGCCTGCGTTTACGCAAATGCTCAAGCGACTTTGTGGTGGTAATACGGTACAGCCAGGTGCTCAGCTTAGATTCGCCTTTAAAGCTGCTGATGTTTTTGAAAACGGTAATAAACACCTCCTGGCTAATGTCTTCTGCATCGGGCGGGTACTGCACAATGCTTAAGGCAGTGTTGTACACCATTCGTCCGTATGCACGCATCAATTCCTTAAACCCCTTGGATTCAGCATTTTTAAGGGAAGAAATCAGCGCGGGTTCATCCAACATCAAGGCTTGGGCCGGAAGCCGTAAATTGGTTTGAATCTATAATTGATAAGATGCCCATGCCGGAAAATACCGGCGCATGGATAGAAAATATTGTTAATTACAGCAAAATGTACCTATACCTGTATTTATCAGGCCTAATATTGGAATAATTTACCGGAATATTTTCGGTCACCCCGCAAGTTCATGGCAAATCAGGCATCTGACAATCAAAACCTACAAATTGTTTACCTTACAGACCCTGCCTTTATACTTCCGAATCATTTGAAAGCATGGCTTAATGATGGTATTTACAAACGGGCAATTGCGCTGATACCCATTTACCTGGGCTTGGTTTTGCTGAGCTCCTTAAATGCAAAGGCACAGGGCCTGGAAACTGTAAGCCTTCAAATTATGCCTGTGTTCGGAAACACCATTATAAAAACAGGCGATGAAACAATTACAAAAGTTCGGCTCGAAAGCGGCACTAAGGACAGCTTGGCAATCAGCAATTTCAGGTTCTACATATCAGGTACCAGGCTGATGCTTAACAATGAAACGATTTGGGCCGAAGCGGGCATAGGCAGCTATCATTTAGCAGATGCATCAAAGCCGGCAAGCCTGCAAATTCCTTTAAACATTCCGAAGGGAATTGCTTATAACCGAATAGCTTTTAATCTGGGCATAGACAGCCTGACAAATGCCGGCGGGGCAAAGGGCGGCAGCCTTGATGCAGCCAACGGCATGTATTGGGCCTGGCACAGCGGGTATATTAACATGATTCTTGAAGGCAGCAGCCCCCTTTGCAAAACGCGAAAACATGGTTTCCAATATCATTTAGGCGGTTTCAGGCAGGGCGAATACTGCATGCAAAAAATAGTACTGCCTGTTAACAACAAAGCCGCAACCATTCAAATCAAGGCCGATGCCTCGGTATTTATAAATCGGGAAATGCTGGTTAATGAGGCCAACAGCATGACACCCGGCAAGCGGGTTACTGAACTTTCTAAAAAGGCGGCAGGAATGTTTTCTGTCGGTAATTAGGTAAACTGTTTACCGGCAAAGCCGATAACCGAAAAAAATGAGGAAGGTTATTTACCTTATTCTGCCCGCATTCATTTTCCTGTGCAGCGCATTTGCGCAGGAAAGCGATACGCCCTTTTCGGTACCGGCCGGCTGGCCTGAGCCTGCCTATGATTTCAGCAGCAATCCGCTGAGAAAGCCGGTGATTGAGCTCGGTAAAGCCCTTTTCTTCGACCCGGTATTATCGCGCGATAATACAATATCATGCGCGAGCTGCCACCTGCCCCAAACCGGTTTTTCACATACCGACCATGACCTGAGCCACGGCATTGAAAACAGGATAGGCACACGCAACAGCCCGGCCCTTGTAAACCTTGCATGGAGCAGGTCTTTCATGTGGGATGGCGCCGTACATAATCTCGATATGCAGGCACTTGCCCCCATTACCAACCCGGATGAAATGGACGAAAGCATGCCAAAGGTGATTGCAAAGCTGCAGGCCTTACCCGCTTACAGATCGCAATTCGCTAAGGCCTTTGCCGACAGCCAGGTTACAGGTGAACATGCTTTAAAAGCATTGTCGCAGTACATGCTTACGCTGATCAGCTGCAGGGCTAAGTATGATTTGGTGCAAAACGGCGAGGCTGTGTTTAATGAATACGAGCAGCGCGGCTACAGCCTGTTTAAAAGGCATTGCGCCTCATGCCATACCGAGCCGCTGTTTACAAACAACAGCTTCGAGACCATAGGCCTGCCGCCTGATACAAGCCTGCATGATACAGGGCGCATGAAAATTACCGGCAAACCCGCCGACCTGCATAAATACAAGGTGCCCAGCCTCAGAAATATTGAAGTAACGTACCCATATATGCACGACGGCCGCTTCAAAAGCCTGCAAATGGTGCTTTTCCATTACAGTTCCGGTATTGAAAAAAGCAATAACCTGCCCCGCAGGCTTAAAGGCGGCCTTCCTTTAAATGAAGAAAACAAGCGTGACCTCATTGCCTTCCTGAAAACCTTAACCGACGAAACCTTTCTGCATAACCCCAATTATTTACCTAACTGAAATGAAGAAGCTATTTACACTGTCAGCAATCCTGGTATTATACTCGGGCATAGCCATTGCCCAACCCTTAATCAACAGCTGGCTCCTGAACACCAACGGAAGAAGAGCAAGCCAGTATTTTAATAACGGCGGCATGCCGCCCACATACAACTTTGTTAACATGACAGATTCTGCTGATGCTGTAAGGGTATGCTATACAGCATCAGATGTATATGTGCACTGCCAGGGCCTTACCGTTAATATGGGCAAATGGCTGAACCCAGGCGGGGCAGTGGCCCAAAACTATACTTTCAGGTTTCCGCGAAACCCGGTTCAGGCAACCACAAAAGTAATATCTTCTAAACTTGGTTCAATAGGACTGCTAACCAACGGGGTGCCCATTTTCGGACTCAGCAATGCCAATTCATGGAGCGGCACCGCAAATGCAAACCCGCAGGCCGGGGGCCGTGGTATTTGGAATGTGGAAGTCGGCCTGAGCGAAGGCTTTGTGCTGGATACAGCCTTGGGTGCGCATCCGCAGCAGCAGGGTGCTTATCATTCACATACAACGCCTTTCAGGCTATATAAAAGGGTTGCAACAAACCTGCATTCTCCGCTTGTAGGCTATGCTTACGACGGCTTCCCGGTTTACGGCCCATACGGCTATACCGACCCGAATGATGCCACAAGCGCGGTTACCCGCATGAGAACAGGGTACAGCCTGCGCAATATAACCACACGCACAACCATGCCCGGCGGTGCGGCTGCAACACAAAACGGACCGCCTGTGAACGGGACTTACCCAATTGGTACTTATTGCGAAGATTATGAATGGCTGGCCTCTAACGGCGGTACGCTTGATGAGTATAACGGCCGCTTCTGTATAACGCCTGAATACCCGGAGGGCACTTATGCGTACTTTGTAACCATGGATGCAGCGGGTAAAGCAGCATTCCCTTATTACATTGGCATTTATTACTACGGTCAGCCTGATGCAGGCAATTTCTCGAATGGCCCGCAAGGAAACGGGCTTACTATACCTGCCGGCGCCACCTGCCGTACCGATTTGCCGACATCGGTAAGTAATACCGTTGCCGGAGGTGATTTATTGAGCGTATTCCCAAATCCTTCGGCCGGGAATTTTACCCTGGCCGGGAACGGGCACGGGTATAATAAGGTAATTGTGTTTAACTCATTGGGTAAGCCGGTTTATACCTCTACAGTCGCCGGTAATGAAAACCATGAAATCACCCTGCACTCAGCCGGCATTTACTTGTTGCGCTGCGAAGATACGTTCAGCGGAAAAACCGCATTAAAGACCGTGGTAGTTAAATAATACCTGGTTACTTCAGCTGTAAGACCCTAATTTGTTACATTAAAAACGTAAGTCCCGGTTAATGGGACTTACGTTTTTTGCTTTATTTAACTCAGTAAATACGATTACGAAACCCGTGAAACCAAGCCTTTCACTACAAATAATTAATGTACGCAAACCTGATTCAACCGTGTAATATAGGGACCTAAATTGCAGACTTTTACTTAGAATTTTCGACTGTGTCATTAAAAATTCAACACCTCAAAATATCGCAATTAATTTACAGCATATAGCATTATACCAATAAATCATAACTTAATTTTTAAAAATGTCAACTAAAAATAATTACATTATTTTAACAATCATTATTTAAACTATACCAACAATCACAGTTTGCCAAAATGGAAGTAAAGAATTAAACATGCGGAAAATTACCAATTTCATAAAATAAGGCCTTGTATTTATCCCTTTAAGGTTAATTTTTGATTAAAGAAATAAAAAAACAATAACAAGAATATAAAGATCATGTACACGATATAACTATTCAAATAAAAAATTTATCTTAATAAATTTATACCAAAGGAATTATTCCATGTTAACATCATTTTAAAATATCTCAAAAATTGCACTTTGAAAGTGTACCGTATTTTGCCACATTTACAGTTCAATCACCACCTAATCTATTAAATTTATATGCTAAGAGGGTTACAGTTCAAAGTTTTGATGTGCTTCATGCTTGCATTTACAGTTTCTGGCAGCTATGCCACAAACCTATATGTTTCAGGCAGCGGAAGCGACAGCAACGACGGTTCTGAGGCAACGCCTTGGAAAACAATTCAGTTTGCCATTAACAGCGCTGCTTCCGGCGATGTAATATTTGTGCAACAAGGTACTTACAGTGAAGTCACCACAATTACAAAGCCTATTACGCTCACAGGCGTGTCTTCAGGCGGTGTAAAGCCTTTGCTTACGGGCGCGGCAACTCCTTCCGGCTTAATAGCCGGTTATGTGCTTTCCGTAAATTCTCCTAACGTAACCATTTCCAACTTCACCATTGAAGTTGACCAAAGCTTCCAATACTATGGTATTAAAGCCGGAACATCAGGTATCAATAACCTAACGGTTACTGATTGCGATATTTACAGCACAGGCCCTGCTGCAACAGGCGTAGTTTACTACGACAGCTGGGGTATTTATGCTCAATCTGTCGGCACTGACCTGGTAACACTGAAACGCAATAACATTACCCCTAAATCACTGGCTCACAAAGGCTTCGGACGTGCAATCCGCATACTTGGACCTAATGTAGTAATTGGAGGGCCTAATCCTGCAGACGGAAACACAACTGTAGCATATTACGGCATGCAGATTGGCAACCCCGGCGGTGCTTTTGTAATTCAGAACAATACTTTCACAGGCTATGGCGTTGAATTGCACTCATATTTAAACAACTACAGCGGCCTGATAGCCGACAATACCTTTACAACGCTCAACAGCCAGAATATAGCTGCCGAGCTTGAAATTAAAGATGTAAGAAGCGGTAACTCAATCAGCGTTACCCGCAACGCCTTCACCAATTACAGCAGGTTTGCCTTGATGGTTGAAAAATCATCGAACATCAGCATTAATGATAACGACTTTACTCCTAAAGACACAGGCGTTTACTTTGCAGCGGTTTTTATAACCAATAAACTGGGTTCAGGCGGCGCAAGCCAACAGGCCTCAGGCACAACGGCGAACGTTTCTGTTACCAATAATCGCTTTAACGGTCCTGCAGCTGATTCAGTTAACGGATATGCTGTTGCCCTGGCCAACTTTAACTGGTCTCCATCTGTTGCCCCGTTCCAAAATGTAACTATAGGCGGCTCAATAGCGGGGCAGGAAAATAAATTCGCCGGCAATCTTGAGCACTGGATAACACTTGATACTTCAAACGGTACCAGCGATAAATCTCCGGCCTTTCAATTATATTTACCTGCCACACCAACCCACCCTGTAACTTACAGCCTTGACGCTTCAGGCAATAAGTTCGAGGTTAACGGGGTTTATAAATTCCCGTCGGCTATGACTACAGCCGAGCTTTTTACAGCAGAAGATAAAATTCAGCACAGCGGCGATGCCGATTCTTTAGGCTTTGTAACCCTGGTATCGGGCCATGCTTACGTAACCGGTAACTCATCTATAGCCCCGGTTAACTCGGCTTCAGATGCACTCAACCGTATTCAGGCCCGCCTTGCAGACGGCGCAACGGTTCATACAAATGCCACGTCATTCACATCAGCAAGTGTTACCAAGAACTTTACCTTAAGCGGACAAAGCGCCGTTAC
The DNA here is from genome assembly GCA_040388605.1 of Bacteroidota bacterium. Classification (GTDB taxonomy): domain Bacteria; phylum Bacteroidota; class Bacteroidia; order Cytophagales; family Flexibacteraceae; genus JAZKBN01. The sequence goes on from JAZKBN010000061.1 coordinate 10,086, forward strand.
AATTGGCGCTTTAGCGCTTACCTCAGGTAAAACCCTCACTTTAGGCTCGCAGCTGAATGTATCAGGAAGCCTGAACCTGTCATCGGGCTTTGTGAATATCGGTAATAACAACCTGGTTCTTTCATCTGCCGCTACGGTTTCTAACGCAAGCTCAAACGGTTACGTTATTACAGAAGGAACAGGCAAGCTTACACGTAAAGGCGTAGGCATAACTGCCCTTCTCTTTCCTGTTGGTTCAGCAGACGGATATGCTCCGGTAACATTTACCGATGTGCTAAGTGCACCAAGCAACGATGATATATCTGTAAAAGTTAATAATACCGATAACATTTTCGACTTCACCCCTGCATTGCCCGGCACTGTTACAAAATTTGTGGCCAAACAATGGGATATAACTGAAGCAGTACCCGGCGGAAATAATGCCACCCTGAAATTTGCATGGCCGGCTTCTTCTGAAGTAAACGGGCCTCTGAACGTAGGAACTTACGTTGACCACTATACAGGCGGCACATGGGTACCTACTGTTGCTGTTTACGGCTCTAATTCTGCTACTGCAATTGGCTTCAGCAGCTTCTCGCCATTCGCAGTACATGCCGACGGCGTATCTAACCTGAACGACCTGACTATTAACTCAGACCAAAGTGTAAACGGCACCTATAATAATGTTACAATTACAGGCAGCCCGGTTGTTACACTTTCTGCCGGGCTAACTGTTTACGGCAACATGACTGTGCCTTCAGGCGCAACCCTTATCACAGACTGCAATACTATTGACGGCCCCGGCACATTCACCCTGCAAGCCGGCGGAACGCTTGCCATTTGCAATACCGATGGTATTGAGCGTACCGCTTTCGCAGGCGCTGTTCAAACTACCGGTACCCGCAGCTTCAGCAACGATGCCAACTATGAATATAACGGCACAGCTGCTCAATCTACAGGCGGAGGCCTGCCGAGCAAAGTACGCAACCTGACCATTAATAACGGAAACGGTGTGGGCCTTAGCGCTGCAAGCTCTGTAAACCAAGTGCTTACGCTTACAAATGGTACCTTTAGCACAAATAGCCGCTTCACGCTTCTTTCTAACGCAGCCGGAACAGGCATGGTGGTTTACGGCGACGGAGACGCAACAGGCACTGTAAAAGCACAGCGCTATATTGACCCTTCATTTAATTCCGGCTTAGGCTATCGCCACTACAGCAGCCCTGTAAGCGGACAATCGCTGAACGGCCTTAGCAGCACTACAGGCGGTTTCAGCCCTGTGTTGAACACCGAATACAATACATCACCCCGTCCGGGGCTTGTACTGCCTTTCCCTAATGTTTTCGCATTTGACCCGTCACTGGTTACCGCTTCGGCCGATACTTTCAGCAAAGGATGGTTTGTACCAACCGGAAGTATGGCAGCCGGTACCGGCTACTCCGTTAATATTGACGCCGGCCAGACTTTGCAGGTAAGCGGCACACTTAACAACAGCGAATATTCTGTTAACGTGGATAATAACGGTGCAGCCAACGGCGGCTGGGCCTTTGTAGGCAACCCGTACGCTGCACCAATCAACTTCGCTAACATGGTGAATAACAACATGGAATCTGCTGTTTATACCGCCCAAAGCACTTCCCAATACGACGGCCGCTATGGCAGCTATGTTAACGGGGTTAGCAATAACGGTGGCAGCCCTATTGTAAGCTCTATGCAAGGTTTCTTCGTAAAAGCAAAAGCAGGCGGCGGCGATGTTAACTTTGATCCTTCTGCTCGTTTGACTTCATACGCAAACCCTTCTTTCTACCGTAATGCTTCCTCTGAGCTGGTTCGCCTATCGCTATCCGCAGCCGGCAGCGTAACCGATGAAACCGTAGTTTACTTCCAGAACAGCTGTACTGAAGGCTTCGATGCCATGATGGATGCAGGCAAGGTACATACCGGGGGCGTTGCACTTTATACATTGCATGGTAACCGCAGGTTCTCAATTAACGGCCAGCCTGTTGAACTTCTTAACAGCATGAACGTACGTATTCCGCTGGGATATACTGCCACAGCTGCGCAGCAGCACACAATCACTGCTCTTGAAGCACCCGGCGACTGGTATATTGTTGACTACAACAACATGCAGGTACATGCATTGCCGTACACTTTCGGCACATCTGCCGGCCGTTTCGAAAACCGCCTGGAGCTGGTAAGGAATACATCAATACTCTCTGTTAAACCAACAGTTCAGTTAATGAACATGTTCCCTAACCCTGCCACAGGCAAAATACAGGTTTCTATGCCCGGTATCAGCAAGCTTACATTGCTTGACGCAGCCGGCAAAGTATCGTTCGAAACCGAAGTTAACAACGATGCGGTTCTTGATATAGCCCACCTGCCTGCAGGCGTTTATACCGTGCGCTGCCTGCATAACGGCGGCATGAGTGTACAAAAATTAGTAAAACAATAATTCCGGTAAATTTTATGGGCATCTCCCGGCATTAAACCGGGAGATGTTAATTCCCTTCAAAAACCGATACAAGACCTTAACTAAACCATGAAATTGAAAGCTTTATTATGTACCGCCGCTGCCCTGCTTGTACTTTCGGCAGCCCCTGTATTTGCACAGGACCCCGGTGACCCGGGAGATTTAGGTCCTACTCCATCGGCCCAACCCGCCGGCGTGCCCATTGACGGCGGAGCAAGCATGCTGGCTGCTGCCGGCATAAGCTACGGCCTGAAACGCGTTCGCGCAAAAAGGAAAGCCCAAAAAGCAGCTTTGAAAAACGTTGCTTAACCGCTGATAATCATTCGGGAGCAGGCAATAAACGCTTAGCTGAGCCGGTGAATTTACCAGTGAATAAGAAAGCCCGGCTTGGCCGGGCTTTCTTATTTTATAAACAATTATTGACCAAATGCTTAGGGATAAAACAGCACTAAAGCAATATGATTTACACACAATATCGGCTTCCATAAAAGCATGCTTTTTTGAATGGTCAGAAAAAAAAGCAAACTTGCAATACCATAAAATCACCAAATTATATGTTCAGTTCTAAATACTATTGGTGGCCGGCGGCGGCCATTATGCTGCTCTGCGCATGGGGCAATGCCCGCGCACAGGTGGCAGTACCGGCAGGGGCAGGCAGCTATGCATCTTTTCCGCCACAATCAGAAAATACCGACGATTGGAATAATGACGGCCTTGGCGATTTATACCAGTTTGTTTACGACCGACCCATATATGTAGCCAACAACCGCAGGCGCAGCCCAATACCCACCAACGACTGGTGGACCGACCTGATTGTAAGCGGTAAAAACTGTGGCATGCTTTGGGCCTACCCGCTCTCGGTTGACCCGGATGTAAACGGCACCAAGATATTTTTTGCCAACAGCTTTAACGCCGAAGGCACAAACCTGAATAACGGCGGCTATATGCAGGTAAAATCTGAAGGGTACACGGTTACTAAGAGCTTTGCCAAAGACTGGAGCGATTGGGGCCTTACCATGAGCATGTGGGACAGCGTTAACAATAAAAACATTGATGTTACCATGGCTCACGGCGTACCTTATATGTGGTTCGAAACCAAGGGGCTAAGCCCTGAGTTTTCATTCGGCTCAGGGGCTGCCTATTTGAATGCTGCCGGCACCGGCATTACCATGCCTGCCAATAACTCCTTCGTGGTTCAAACCGACGGGCGCTATTTCGGGGTACACCTGCCCGGTAATACAACTGCTGAAATTCAGGGTCAGCAATTTGTGAAAATAGACCTGGGTTCGGTGCAGAACCTGAGCAAGCTGAAGCTGAACTGGGAAAATGCTTACGGCAAAGGTTATTTCTTTGCTGTAAGCAACGACGACGTAACTTATAATACTGTTGCCACTGTTACAAACGGCGACGGCGGCATAGATTCATTGATGTTCAATACATCCGGCCGATATGTAAAGCTGGGCCTGACAGAGCGCGGAACCATTTTCGCCTTCTCGCTTTATGAAATGCGGGTGTACAACGGCGCAACTCTGCTTTCGCAGGGCAAGCCGGTAACTGTAAGCAGCACGCAAAGCCCCTGGGCATTTACTAATGTGAACGACGGCAACCTGAACTCCCGCTGGGCATCTGACGGCTCACAGGTGGAAAGGCTGGTGCTGAACACCAACGGCACAGATTCTTATTTCGTAGTGTCGGCCTTACCGAACCCGGCAGCTTTAACAAGCTACGAAACTTATGCTTTTAACAAGGTTACCGGCACCAAGGTAAGCTGGAACTACGATATACTGCAGGGCAAGGTGAGCAGCACCTGGAACATCAGCACCAAAAACCTGAAAGGCCTGCCCTCGGGCAGCACCATGCAGGGCTTTTTGCCACACCTTTATTTGGGGGCGGCAAACAATGTCAACTTTTCGGCAAACAGCTACCTGAGCCCGAGGGGAACCATGAAGACGGCAATCGGCAGCTCGTTTACATTTACTTATGACTTTACAGGTATTGTTCCAAGCTTCAACGCACCTTATTCCAATACAGCCAACGCACATCCGTACAAGGCTAACCCCATGTTCGATATGCTGACGAAGTTTTCTAAAAAGACAGACTATGGCTCAGATACCTATTGGGGCGGCAAAGACCTGGTGAACTTCGCCAAGTTCACGCTTATGGCCAAAGAGCTGAATCACCAGGCATACCCTACCCTAAAAGCAAAAGCAAGGGAAGCCCTTGTTAACTGGCTTACCTATACCCCCGGTGAAACCGATAAGTTCTTTGCCAGATATGATCGCTGGGGTGCATGTGTGGGCTTTAACGAAAGCTATGGCTCGGCCTCATTCACCGATAACCATTTTCACTATGGCTACCTGATTACCGCGGCAGCTATGTACGGCACCATTGACCCTGAATTTATTACACAATACGGCCCCATGCTGAAAATAGTTGCAAAGCAATATGCCAACTACGACCGGGCAGATACCACCCTGCCCTTTATGCGAACCTTCGACCCCTGGATAGGGCACAGCTATGCGGGCGGCACCGGCTCGGCAGGCGGCAATAACCAGGAATCGACTTCTGAATCTATGCAGGCGTGGATTGGGCTTTTCCTGCTCGGCGATATTATGGGCGATGCCGATATGCGTGCCGCAGGGGCCTTTGGTTACAGCAGCGAAAGCAATGCAACCCTTGAATATTGGTTTGATTGGCGGGAGCGTAACCTGCCGCCTGCCTATGCGCATAACATGGTTGGCATTTTATCGAACTCAGGTTTTGCTTACGGAACATTTTTCAGCGGCAGCCCGCTGCACATTCATGCCATTCAATACCTGCCGGTTAACCCCGGCTTTAAATACCTTGCCCGCGATTCTACCTGGGCAGCCCGCGAGTATGCCGATATGATGCGCGAATGCGCGGCCGTTGACAACCGCCAAAGCGAGCTTGATTTCGGCGACGACTGGGCGCATGTTGCACTCGGCTTCCGGCAGCTCTTTGACCCCGGATATGTGGCTGCCTTTATGGAAACGAACCTGGCCCTGCCCACATCGGACCCCAGGTACATTATGGATTATGATGTAGCCGGTATGACTTATTACTATACCCATGCCCGCCAAAACCTGGGCAAGTATTCATTTCAATACCGTACCGATTTCCCGACAAGCAGCGTTTTTGAGAACGCTGCCGGCGGTTTCGGCTACGCGGTGGCCTATAACCCTGCTACAACTGAAAAAGTTTGCCATGTTTTTAATACCGCAGGCTCTGTAGTGGCAAGCTTTACCGTGCCCGCCCGCACTTTACTCACTTACCCTTCATTACCAACAACGCCTCTGCCAACAGGCTGCTACGGCTTATCGCCGACTGGCGCATCTGCCAGCTCAGGAAACGCAAGTCTTGCCATTGACGGAAATACCGGTTCACGCTGGGAAAGCAGCTTTGCAGATCCGCAGAGCATAACCATTGATTTGGGTGTGCCGGCAACTGTAAACCGCATTAACATCAGCTGGGAAAACGCGAACGCAAAAAACTACACCCTGTCCGGCTCCCTGAACGGGACCACATGGACACAGTTTGCAGCCAAGACCAATATGCCCGCAGGTCCGCGCACAGATATTATAGATACACTGAACCGCATTTTCAGGTACATAAAGCTGAACGGAACTGTACGCAATACGCAATGGGGTTATTCCATTTACGAATTCGAGGTTTGCGGACGCGCACTTGAAGTTCCGCAGGGCATTGAAACGCAATTAGGCAATGCGCCTGAAACAGAAATTTACCCGGTACCCGCAAGCAGCTTTGTAAACATCAGCAGCCAAAAACCTGCCGACTATACCCTCAGCGATATGCAGGGCAGGGTTTTACACCAGGGCAGGCTGAACGCCGGCAACAACAATATAGATATCAGGGGCATGGCCGCGGGCGTTTATATAGCCAGGATTGGCAACTCGGTGCATAAGCTGGTGGTAGAGGAAGGAAAATAAACTGTATGCTTATTGGCTTTTAAAATTTGAACTGCCACTTTGCAATTGTTTGGCCGCTGTTGCTGAAATAACAACTTTAACGAAGGCCGGGGCGCCCTGCCTGGGTGCTCTGCCTTCTTAAAGTTCTAACAACAGCATGTAAGGCAGCAAAGTGCAATTGCTTTGATTTTTGAACTCCGTATTTTTTTAGCCCTTGTAACTTTTTCGGCACCCTAAATTTACCGACTAATATTCCCTGATTACATAAAACACGGATATACAGACTTGTTTGTACAGATATTCTTTACGGTGAATATTTCTCGAAATATTTTTAGCCTGCGCTGAGCAGGCAATTACAGGGGGAAAATTATACCGCACTTTGAATTGTGCTACGAATTAATTTCGGATTAAAATCTCACTTCTCAAACAGGATACTAACTACCTGCCTGTTACATACTATTATAGAGTACTTAAGCCAACCTGCCTGTAAATTAAAAATCCGACAAAAGTGCAAAACGAGGCCAATTAGCACAATCACAAAACTATATTCCCCTGATTGCCATTTTTGTAAAATTTTAAAGGGCAATGTTTGACTATTGTAAAATTCATTATATTTGTTTCTGTTGAGTTTGTACGGAGTATATCTTTATGTTGCATTTCGCCAGTGCACACAAATCCAACAATCCCTTTATCCGGCATGGCCGGGTATTAAAAAAAGATTAATTATTATATCTGCCGGTCGCCGGCAGATTAATACTTAATCATACTCGCTGAAATTACCCTGAACCGGTAAAGAAATAAAGGGAACAACTTTATGACTCCTGTCACACGGAGCACAATTAATTTTCTTTATCGGAGTAAAATATCATATATGCCCGGCTGCTAAACCCGGGCCAGCGTCATATTTCTGTTACCTGAAATCTGCTCGGTTTCAGCAATATTCCGCACGCGTTTTTCGTGTGCCGCACCAATAATTACCAACGAAATTTTCCTGAAAAAATCCTGCCTTTTGGGCTTAAGGATCTGCCTTGCATTTACTGCCGGGCACAGGCTATTGCGTACCCATTATTAGCGTGTACACAATGGTTGAAATTGCAAATTGACTAACTACCCTAATCCGTTTCTTATGACAAAATCTGTACGCAATTTAATTCACCGGAAGGTAACCGTTCTGTTGCAGGCCCTTAAAGCCGGTCAGTTGTATGGTTTTCTCTTCGCGCTCGTCTTTCTTCCGGCACTTTTAGGGAGCCAAAGGGGACACGCGCAAACAACATATCTTTCCGAAGATTTTGAAACAGCATGGACCGGAACCATTGCCGCGCCAACAGGTTGGACACAAATACGATCAGGAAGCGGTAATACCGGCGCACCAACAGGTGGCGTGCAAACTGACGGAAGAAAAGACTTTCAGCAGGTTAGTATCAGCGGAACCACTTTTACTGCAAACGGCGTACAAACCGGCGCCATTAATACAACACATTACACCATGCCCCTTGCTTCCTCTTTCAGTGGAAGCGGAACCGCCTGGTATAATGACTATTACAATGCCACCAACGCCACCACAGCAGGCGCCTTTATAAGAGAGCTGCGATCGCCTGCAGTTAACACAACTTCAACAGCTACAGGGTATGTTGCAGGCTCAGAACTGCACGTAACCTTTCTTTATTACTATCCTACCAATACAATGCCATGCTCGCTTATGGTTGCACAGGACGGTACCAATTTTACGCTGTTGGCAGTGGTGCCCAGCACGGGCACAAACGGCGGGCTTTGCAAAGCCATGGATTATATTATACCGGATGCAAAGCGCGGCACAGGCATGAAAGTGGAATTTAAGATAGGCGCTTCTTATGGCTCAAGCGATATGTTTATCGATAATTTTAAAATTACCGATAACAACCCCGCAAGCATATTCTCTACAGCAGGAACTAACCCCAACACCACCACCACTGTACCAAGCGCAACAGATGTCCAGGTTTTCAGGACCGCAATTACAACCGGTGCGGGAATATACGGAACCTATACGCTTACGGGCCTGAACCTGGGCAGTTTAAACACCAATGATGCTGACGTTACAAATGTTAACCTTTGGACCGGCACATCTGCTGCACCCGTTACTAAAATAACAACCGGCACAAAAGTGTTTTCAGGCGGAACTTTAAGTTTTACAGGATTAAGTTCCTCAATTGCCACAGGTTCGGCAAGCACCTATATTTGGGTTACATATGATCTTAGCAGCACAGCAGCAAACGGCAATCTTGTTGGCGCAAAGTTGCCGGCAGGCGGCTTAACTTTTACAAATACAACCGGTGCTTTAAGCGCCGGAACACAGCCGTCGGCAGTACAAACAGGCACAACGCGTACTGTTACAGCCCCAATGACATTCAACAGCCAAACAGTTTCAAGACCTGCCACAGGGCCTGCTTTTAAGGGTTCAAGCTATAAAACGCTTGATGTTACTGTAAATACGAGTACAGGAGGCTCAGTAAACCTGACTGCGCTGAATTTTTCAAACACTTCAGGTACAGTTGGCGATATAACATCTGCCAAACTATACTACAGCACCACCAATTTTACCGACAGCACATTAATCGGAACAGTTGCCAACCCCGCAGCTTCTTTTTCGTTTACACCTACACAGGCGCTGGCACCGGGCAATAATTATTTTCGCCTGAACTACACTGTTTCTGCCACGGCAGTGAACTTTAACGTACTGAATGCAGCATTTGTAAGCAGTGTAATTGACGGCACAACCCGAACCTGCACCATTAACTGCTCACCGAGCGGTAATTTTTACGCATATTCTGCACTTGCAAGTTCTGTTACAGAGAATTTCGAAGCAACTATTCCAAATACAGGTTGGTCTGCAGGCACAAGTAACGCAAGCCTTGTATGGAGCAGTATTGTAGGTTCAAGCGGAACTGCACCTGCGCCGCCGGGTGATGCAACCGGCAGCACAACAGCCCGTACGGCAAGGTTGAATTCGGGCGCCCAAACGGGAACAGCAGATTTAATTTCTCCGTTGGCTGAGCTCACAAACAGGGGTTCAAACGCGGCTAATATCACTTTCTGGGTTTACAGGGACGCTAATGCAGGTAACTCAGGCGCCAGGGACCAAATTGAAGTATGGCTGGCAAATACAAAACCTGTTAACGGGGCAGCAATGTCAGCTGCAGACGCAACGCTCTTATATGTTGTTTGCCGAAGCGCAACTCAGAACACGTTACCTGCAGGTTTACCTACGGGTTCAACAAACAACAACATAACCCCGGGTGTTGCCGGTACAGTTGGCGCAAACAGCTGGAACCAATACACAGCCGCAATACCGGCCGGTTATACAGGTTCTTACTATGTAGTTTTCAGGGGTGTGGGCATAAGTGCAAGGAACCAATACCTGGACGAAATTTCAATCCCGGTTTTCCCAACTTATCAAACCTATATTTCATCAACTTCATTGCAGCAAACCGGTGATATAGTACCGGGCACAGCAGCTGTAAATATTTTGCAGATTCCGGTTGTAACTACGGGTTCTACAAATGCACTATCTGTAAAGGGCTTCAATTTCAGCACAAACGGCTCAACAAATGCTGTAATTGCTGCAAGCGGTTCAGATATTAGCAGGGCAAGGGTATATTACTCAGGAACCACTTCAACATTTACCGGTCCCGGTCAATCAGGCTCTTCTCAATTCGGCAGCGATGTTACTTCGTCTGCCGGCACATTTGCAGTAACCGGTACGCAAACACTTGTTCCCGGAACCAATTATTTCTGGCTGGTGTATGATGTATCTGCAGGCGCAACCACAGGTGATGTAATAGATGGTGAAGTTACAGACATAACACTTATAGATAATTCAACACCAAGGATACCCACCACCACCGCACCTTCCGGAAACAGGGGTATAACTGCACCTGCAACTGTAACAGCGGCATCTGTAAGTCAACTGAGCAATGGGGTTAATGTGAATCCGGGAACAACCGATGTTCAGATGTTAGGCCTTAATTTAACGATTGGCACAGGAGCAGCAATACCGCTGAATTCACTTGTATTTAATACAACCTCAGCAACTGCCATAAGTGCATTAACTTCGGCCAAGTTGTATTATACAGCCACAGGCAGCACCTTTTCAACAGCAACGCAATTGGGCACAACTGTAACAAGCCTTAGTTCAGGTGCAGATTTTACGTTTACACCAACCACAACGCTTAACCTTGGCTCCGGCACTTATTATTTTTGGCTGGTATATAATGTAAAAAGCAGCGCATCAACATACGATTTGCTTGATGCTTCTTTAACTAAGTTCACAGCAAACGGAATTGATTACAGCGCTTCAGGCAGCCCTGCTGTGGGTACACCCAACCCAACAGGGTACAGGCTGGTTTACAATACATCGCCGCAAACCACCGAAAATTTCAATGCCGCCATTCCGAATACCGGCTGGACGGTTTATGGAAGTTCCGCTGACATTACCTGGCAAAATATGGTGGCCAATTCTGTAAGCAACCCAACTATTAATGTTGACGGTGCAGGTTCTGCCACGGGCAAAGTAGCATATTTTAACTCGTACGCAGATACTTACCCGGCAGGCACAATTGCCGACCTGGTTTCGCCTGAACTCAGCCTAAGCAACCGTGGCGCCAACAATGCCATTGTTAGCTTTTCGACTTACAGAAGTAACGCATTTACGAGCAGCCCTGATTACCTCATGGTTTGGTTGTCGCCCACAAAGCCGACATCAACAGCTGCATTGCCTGCCGGCTCAACTTTGCTTTATTACATTAATAGAATTAACACTAAAACAGATGCCGTTAGCGGAACGCCCACTACTGCAGGTGCAAACAATGGTTTCACACCCACAATAGCAGGTTCTGAAACTGTCGGCTGGCATACTTACAGTGTAAACCTGCCTGCTTCTGCGGCCGGTTATATAGTTTTCAGGGCTGTTTCCGGTTATGGCGACAATATTGTGCTTGATGAAATTGGCCTTCCTACATTCGAACCGGCCATGGCTTTCAGCGCGGCATCAACATCGCCTACAAACGCCACGCTACCTTTGGGGGTAACAGGCGCCAGAATGCAACAGGTTAAAATAACGACAACCGGTGTAACCAATGCCATTTCGTTAAAAACTTTAAACCTGAGCACTGCAGGTACCACCCTTGCGAGCGATATACTGAACGCCAAAGTTTACTTTACTGGCAACAGCGCAACATTTGCATCAACAACGCAGTTCGGCAGTACAGTAACCTCCCCGGCTGCAACTTTTGCGGTAAACGGTACCCAGCAACTGCTAACAGGCGACAACTATTTTTGGGTAACTTATGATGTTACGAGTACCGGGGCTTCACAGGGCAATACAGTAGCCGCAACTATCAGCAGCTATGTACTGAACTCTGCCCCTGTAACCAACGCATCAATCAGCGGCGGAACAGCAAGCAGGGTTTTAATGAACCCTATGACCCTCGTGGGAACGCCAACTCTAAGCTATCCTTCTTCTGACCCGCTTTTCAAAGGAAGCACAGGGAATGTAATTGCCAAACTCGATATTGAAATGAGCACAGGCGCAGCGCTTGACCTGGGTACTTTAACTTTCACCGGCACAGGCTCAACGGCTTTTAATACCGATGTTGTGGGCGCTAAAATTGTAAGCACCGGCACAAGCGCAACCTACAATGCAGCCACAGCCACAACGCTGGCAACTTTTACTGCTCTGCCCATGACCTTTACAGGCGCATATACTCTTTCGGCAGGTCATAATTACTTCTGGCTGTTGTATGATGTAAGCAGCAATGCCGTTCGCGATGATATTTTAGGAACCCGCCTTACCTCGGTTAAAATCACGGGCATCAGCCCGGACCCTATTACGGCTGCAACTACTCCAACAGGCACTGCACCTACCATTCAAAACCCGGTATGCAGCACCGGCCTGCATGTAAGCTCCTGCACCACCACCGGCAACTACATAAAATCTGTAGCTGTGGCAGCTCCGGCCAATTCGCCAAGTACGGTAACTACCCTTAGCAACAGCAATACAAATTGCCCTGCCGGCTCGGCCGGTTACAGCTATTACCCGCCGTCTGTTACCACAAGTACATTAACTGCAGGCGTAAGCTACACAATTTCAGTAACGCCTTCACTGGCAGGTAAAACCATTGGTGTATGGCTCGATGCCGACAGAAACGGAACTTTTGCGGCATCGGAGTACACACAGGTAACAGCAGTAAGTGCCGCTAATACAGCAGCCACGGCAAGCTTTACCGTACCAAACCTTGCAACAACAGGTTTGGCCATACTCCGGGTTCGTGTTGAAACCGGGTTAACAGCAAATGACGCTTGCCTTGCTGTAAGCTCCGGCGAAACAGAAGATTATTTTGTAAGCCTTGTTGCCCCTTCGGCATGCAGCGGCACACCGGTTGCGGGCACCATTACCGGCCCTGCAACCGGTTGTAACGGCCTCGCGGCTAAATTTACACTAAGCGGGCAAACAACAGGCTATACCGGCCTAAGCTACAAGTGGAGAAGCTCAACCACTTCCGGCGGTACATTTACTGATATTCAATCGGCTACATCAGCGACCTATACAACGGGCACCACCTTTACGTCTACCACTTATTTCAAGGCTGCTGTTACCTGTGGAGGCACAACTACAGAAACGCCTGAATTTACCTATACTTTCAACGCTCCTGATTATTCAAGCCTGCCTTATTCACAGGGCTTTGAAAGCGCATGGGCATCGGAATGCGGGAGCAGCGATGCACCGGATAACTCATGGAGAAGCAGCAGCGCCATAACCGGTGATGCCGCCTGGAAAAGGAACGACGACCCGGGCGTTTGGACACCTGCTACTGTAAACGACGGTACCTATTTCCCCTTCGGCTCATCGGGCAGCCACTCGGCGCGCTTCCACTCTTCCACAACCTCGGCTGTTTCAAATTTCGACCTTTTTGTTAACCTCGGCTCAGCCGGTTCAGGTGCAAAACGCCTGGCATTCGACTACATTAATACCGACGGCAACGACGCTCTCAGCATATTAATTTCAACCAACGGCGGAACAAGCTTTACCGGCATGGGAACGTTTTACACCAATGCCGACTGGACAACCCAAACCGTACTGATACCCGCAAGCTTTACCGGCAATGCCGTTGTAAGATTCCAGGGACAGGGCCAGCTTGCCGCTGCCAACGGAACAGATATAGGACTTGATAATGTTGAGATCAGCATTTCGCCGGCGTGTACCCAGCCTTCGGCAGGAACAATTGCCGTTACGCCCCCGGCAAACCCATGCAGCAGCAAAACCTATACATTCACCCTGCATGATTACAGCACAGAAGACGGTATAAGCATTCAATGGTGGCGCTCAACCAATAACGGCGTTACATTCAGTAACCTGGGCGCAAGCGCACAAAGCCCTGTGCTCTTAACTGATGTGCCACTTTCTAACACGCTTTCTAACACGGTAACCAGCTACCTGATAAAAGCAGTGGTTACCTGTGCGAACGGCAGTACCAGCGATGAAATAATTCAACAGGTGGTGGTAAGCCCGCCGGCTGCCGGCACTTTACCTGCCACGCAAAGCTTCTGCCTGGGCAAAACAGTTACCCTTACGCCTACAGGTGCGGCAACCGGCCTTTCTTACCAATGGGAATCTTCGCCTTCCGGCAACGAAGGCACTTGGGTAACTGTGAGCGGTGCAACATCTTTAAGCTATTCATTTACCCCTATAGGTTCTTCAACAACCTATTACAGGCTTAAAGTAAGCTGCGGAACCAAGTTCTCATCTACCAACATCCTGGCGCTTGTTCCGGTAACAGCCACTTACGCTTCGCTGCCGTTTATTGAAAGCTTTGAAAGCACCTGGCAGAGCCGCTGCTCAAACAGGGAAGTACCTTCAGCAAGCTGGTTCCAACTGGCTCCCAATGAAGTATCTGACCCGGGAACATCCTGGAGGAGGGACGACGACGGGGTAGCTTCCGGCGGATGGCCGGGCACCGACGGTGCATACTCTCCTGCTGCTTCATCAGGCAGCCACTCTGCAAGGTTTGATGTCTATGATGCCCCTGAAAGCTTATCGGCTTCAATGCTGCTTTATTTAAACCTGACCGGGCTTGCATCTAACCGCCTGCTCACTTTCGATTATAATAACGAAGACGGAAACGACGATCTCGTGGTTTCAACTTCAACCGATGACGGAACTACCTGGAGCACACAAGGCACCTTTACCACCACAAACGGCTGGGTAGCTAAGTCAGTAAACCTGAACGGCTTAACTACTGCGAAGCTCATCATTCGCTTTACCGCTACCAGCGATTACGGTGTTTCTGATATAGGGCTCGACAATGTGGTAGTTGCAGAACCATGTAACGGCGCATTGGCCGGCGATGTTCCGGCTTCGGTTATTTATTGCGGAACAAGCCCTGCCGTTATAAGTGCTTCAGCCACTGTTTCAAAACCGCTTTCTGCAGGTCCCGGTATTGCTTACCAATGGCAGGTGCGTACATCTGCCTCACCTGAAACATGGGCTGATGTTTCAACCGGTACAGGCGGAACAACCATTTCTTATACAACAGCCGGAAGCATGAGCGGAACAGGCTATTACAGGCTGAAAGTTACCTGCAACGCTAGCGCAACAGCTTATTCGGATGTTGTTACGGTGAACAAAGCAACTGTAACTCCTGCTGTAGTAACCGCTGCTGCACCTTACGTTATGAGCTTTGAAAACACCTGGCTTGATGGCTGTGCAAGTCATGACAAACCGGGAGCTGAATGGTTGCAGCTGGCACCTGACTTCTCGTCTGATGCCGGCTCGTCATGGAGACGTAACGATGACGGTGCCTCTGCCGGATGGCCGGCAGGCGATGAGCAAACGGAAACAGATCAACCCTGGAGCTTCACCTTAACCTGACCGGCGCTGTAAACAGGCAGCTTACTTATGACCACTATAATAAAAGCGGTGATGATTCCCTTCTTGTTGAAGGATCCGCCGATGGTGTAAACTTTACAAGGATTAGGAAATCTAACCGGAACAACGCTGCGTGGGGCAGCTTCACAAGTGCTTTAAACGGGATTAACAGCAGTGATTATGTTATCCGATTTACTGCAATCAGCGATTTTGGGGCTACTGATATAGGGCTTGATAATATAGTGGTTTCAGAGCAATGCAGCGGAACAATCTCCGGCGGCAGTGTTCCTGCAGCAGCTTACTATTGCACTGCCTCATCGGTTGTTTCAATTACTGCCACCGGCACTGTTACCAAACCATTGTCTGTTGGCTTAGGTATAACTTACCAATGGGAAAAACGTACCGGCACAAACCCTGATGTTTGGTCAAGTGTAACATTGGGCACCGGCGGTACCACTAAGACATACGTAACCGATGTAACAGGCCAGGCAGGCAGCTATCGTTTAAAAGTAAGTTGCGCTGCGGGCGGCGTTGGATATTCTGATGTTGTAAATATTGTGCCTTTAGCAGCACCGACTCCTGCAACTCTGCCATTCACTGAAACATTTGAAAACACCTGGCTGGATTTGTGTAACACAAAGGAAATTCCTTCCGCTTCATGGCGCCAGACTTCACCTGATTTTGCCTTAAACGCGAACGCTTCCTGGCGTCGTGAAGACGATGGTTCAGGATGGGATTTAATTTCAAGCGGAACCTATTCTCCGTCAGGGTCAGGCAGCAGCCATTCAGCCAGGTTCCATACTTATGAAGCTGATGAAGACGAGCAGGCTGCTTTGGATTTGCACCTGAATTTCACAGGCGCAAATAACCGCACCTTCTCTTTCGACTGGATTAACCCTGACGGTGCTGATTTTATTGATGTAACTGTTTCAACAGACGGAGGCACATCGTTTATCAATCCTAACGGAACAGCCCTGCGTTTAACCAACAGCTTCGGCTGGACTCACCAAAGCCTTGTGCTTTCAGGCTATAACGCGGCTGATTTTGTAATCCGCTTTAACGCAACTTCTGATTTCGGGTTCGATGATATGGGTATAGACAATATCAGCGTTACCGAACCGCCAATGTGCAGCGGCCTTCCTACTTACGGTACCGTTGCATCCACATCGGTTTGCAGCGGCGGCAGCGCAATATTTACCCCGGTTGGCGCTACAAGCAGCCTTACAGCTTCAGGTGTGAGCTACAAATGGCAAACCTCAGCAACCGCCGACGGTACATTTACCGATATACCCGGAGCAACCTCAGTTAACTATACCACGCCTGCGCTTACAGTAACAAGCTATTATAAGTTTGTTACCACTTGTTCAGCCACAGGTTCAGTAACAACTCCTGTACTTACCGTCACCGTTAACCCTTACTACCTGTGCTACTGCGGTCCGGGAGCCACGCCTCCTAATGCAGCAGATCTGC
>JAZKBN010000062.1:0-4845 GCA_040388605.1 Bacteroidota bacterium
TAAAACCTACAGAATTTTGCATTAATATTGTAAGAATCATTGTCTGAATTTTCCTGTCGGTTTTGCCGACTCCCCCAATTAAACACACCAAAGTTTTAAACAGGCATGTTAAGAGCGAAATTTGTTGCCCTGCTTTCCGTATTCCTGCTGTTAGCAGGCATACCCGCATGGCCGCAGGTAACCATTATTGTTAATAAGGTACCGGCTTACACACCCTTAACCGATACGCTGTATATGGCGACATCGCTCAATAATTGGGAGCCGGGGAATAAAAATTACATGTTCACCCGTCAGAAAGACGGCACTTTTATTTTAAGCCTGCCCAATGAAAGCCGCCCCTTCCAGTTTAAAATAACACGCGGCAGCTGGCCCTCCGTTGAGGGCGATATTCACGGCGGCAAAATTGGCGACCACGGCCTTACCGGGTTCCAAAAAATGCCTCATACCGAAATAGTGCAGGTGGTAAGCTGGGAAGACCTTGCCAAGACCCAAAGCTGGGATATAGTTGTTCAGCACATGCCTGCCAACACCCCGCCGGATGCCCAGATTTACATTTCCGGCAACTTTAATAACTGGAAAGAAACAGACCCCAATTACAGGCTTATTAAGTTCGACGACGGCAGCTATGCCATTAAAATTCAGAAAACCAATACAGATACCCTTGTTTATAAATTCAACCGGGGCAGCTGGAAAGCGGCTGAATGCCGAGATAACGGCCGCCTGCTTCATAACCGCGCCACCGTTTGGGATAACGGCGTTTCTAATGTTTCAATAAACACCGAAATTTTAGCCTGGCAGGATTTGCAGGGAGGTAAAAACCTGTTTCTCGCCATAGTATTAATAATGGCGACCTGCCAGGGCCTGATTCTGATTGCCGTTTTACTCAGTAACAAAAACCGAAACCTGCAGAACAGCATTGCCCTTGCCGGTTTGCTGTTTTTAACCGGCCTGGCCCTCTTTGCCCGTCTTGCCGTTTATAATTACGATTTCTTTTTGCTTCAGCCTAAGCTCTACGTATTATCTGATTTTATTTATGTGCTCTATGGCCCGGCTGTATGGTTTCTTACAAGGAGCGTAATGGGCATCAGCAGCAACAAAACCGGGGTGCTTATCTTCTTTAGCGGTGTGCTGGTTATAACGGTTGCAGTATTCCTGCCTGTTGTTGTAGTGCCGGAAGAAGATTTTACAATGGGTATTTTAACCGGTCGGTACGATACCTTTTTCCATACCTGCTCGGCTTTAGCCTCGGCTTACAATATTATCATATTTGTGCTTTGTGCCCGCCTGCTGGGTACCGATGGCGGTTCTTCTTTGCGGGAAGAGCGTTACAGAAAGGCTAAAGCTTATGCGCAGGCCACGCTGGCCTGGAGCGGATTTGTGATGCTGCTTTGGCTCTTTGCCGATATTGTTTTCGGTGTAAGCGCATGGTTTCACTACGAGGCATGGAGCGTACTGGAATCTATAGTAGACCTGCTTTGGATTTTCCTTGCAGCAGGAATCTATTTCCAGGGGTACCTGTACCTGCGCTCGCCGCATATTTTCTTCGAGCCCCGGGTTGAAGCCGGGCCCGAGATAAATGCACAAACACATCATAAGGAAGATTTACAGGAGCTCAAGCAGCAGCTTGATGCGCTTATGCAAAAGGCAAAGCCTTACCTGAACCCCAAGCTCACCCTTGAAGACCTGGCTGAAAGCATGCACATAAACCTGCATACCCTAAGCTGGCTTATTAACGACGGCTATGGCAAAAACTTCTTTGATTTTGTAAATGAATACCGAATAGAAGAGTTCATACGCCTTTCGCGCAACGAGAAGTTTAAGAATTATACTTTTTTGGCCGTTGCCTTCGAGGCAGGCTTCAATTCTAAAACCACCTTTAACCGTGTATTTAAAAAGCATACCGGCAAAACACCACGCGAATACCTTGGCCTGCCCTATGAAATGCAACCCGATGAAATGTAGGCGATTCGGCATTATTATAATCGGCTTACAAAGTTGAGGTGCCAAGCCGGTTTGCGACCGTTTTAATTTTACTGTTTCGGCACATTAACCTGAAACTTAATGCCTGGGGCTTTTTTTGCTGTGCCATGGTTTGCAGGTACTTGCAGGCGGTACCATGCCCCGTTTTATAAGCCGGAACCCGAAACGCAGGCAGTACCGCAGTTTATTTTCTTAATGGGCCGAATGCCTGTGCCTGATGCTGTATTCTTGAACAAAGTTTGACATTGCTGATTTAATCGGCTATTGTTGAAACCCACACACCAACACCGAAAATACGCCCTTATGATTATTCGCCCGGTCGGCATTGCGCTGTTTTTCATGCTCCTTTTCAGCAAAGCCGAAGCACAGTATATTTCTCTTTCAGAAACAGTGCCGTTTACCTGCCCGGTGGTTTGTACCGGCGGCTCCTTTACCGTCAAAATTTTCCAGGTTCAAAGGCTGCCCAACGGCAGCGAGGTGCAGGCAGAGCTTTCTGATGCAAACGGGATCTTCGGCGCCGGAAGTCAAAATTTGTCGGTGGCTGCTTACAGCACCAACGGTGGTACCAATTATACCAACGGCCCTTATACTTTTCGCGGCGATGTAAGCGACCTGATGGCACGCTTTATTATTCCTGCCGGCACCTTGCCCGGTACAGGTTACAATATGCGCATTCGCTCTTCAAGCGGCTACCATTCATCTGATAATTTCCGCTGCCCGGGGCAAGGGCATATAACTGTAGTGGCGGGCAGCAGCCCCCTGCCTCCGGTTACACAAACAACCTCAGGCGACGGACAATGGGTTGGTCATATTTACACTTGGGTGCCTACCACTGCCGGACCCATTAACACCCCGACTTTAGTGGATGCCCAGCACTTTTTCGATTCTGTAAATTATAAAGGTCACGCCCGTTACGATTCGCTGAGCCTCGATATTTCTTTCAGCACCACCGGTGGGGTTCCGGGAAGCGCGGCAAACGGCTCAAGCTTTACCTGCGGCTCAAATGCCTTTGTTAACAATTATGCCATGCGCCTGAAGCGCAGGCAGAATTTTTCGCCCGGCAGGTACAATTTCAGCATTGCCGGCGACGACGGAATCCGTATGAGTACCGACGGGGGCGCAACATGGCTGCTCGATTCCTGGCAGGACCAGGAATATGTTAACAGCACCAAAACCACGGCCACCGCTAACCCAAATGGCTTGTGCCTGAACGGCCCCTTAGATTTGGTTATTGAATACTTTCAGCACCCTGCCGATGCAAGGCTAACATTTAAGGTTACTCCCTTCAACCTCCCTGTTAGTCCGCCGCAAAACACAGTGGTTTGCGAAGGTGCAGGCCGGGCCCAATTCCAAAGCGGTTCAACTGATCCCGGAAACCAGTACCAATGGCAGGTAAGCACAGATAATGGCGCAACCTTTACCAATATTACCGACGGACCCGGCTACTCCGGCGTAACCACGGCCAATATGCAGGTCTTAAACCCCGGCATTTCTATGGCCGGCTACCAATACAGAATGGTGCTTAGCAATACCTGCGTTATTGCACAACCATCGGCCGCTGCCATGCTGAATGTTATAAAGAAACCATATTTTACAAACAGGCTTCCGGCAGACACTACTGTTTGCCCGGGTTCTGTGTTATCGTTCGGCATATCGGCAGAGAACGCGGCAGCTTACCAATGGCAGGAAAATACAGGGGCAGGCTTTGCAGATATTAACGGTAATGTATCTGCTAATCAGCCTGTTTTCAATTTGGCTTCCGTGGCTCCCGGTTCAAACGGGTATAAATACCGTGTTCGCTTAACAGCCAATCAGCCATGTACCGATATTCTGTACAGTGACCCTATAGAAATTAGGCTTAGCCCTTTGGCAGAATTAACCGGGCAACCACAGGATTGGCTTTTATGCACAGGCGCACCTGCAATATTTTCTGTTTCTGCTGCAAATACTACCAATTACCAATGGCAGGCCGATACAGGTACAGGCTATTATGATATTAACCCGGCTATGTTGCCCGGAGCTCAAACCCGAACATTAACCATACCTGCTCCGGCTGAAAAAATGGCGGCATGGCACTTCAGGTGCGTCGTCAGCAATATTGGTTGTACAGCAACTGCTGTCAGTAATTCTGCCGGGTTTAACAGGCAGGCGGCACCAATAATTAACCTGCAACCTGCAAACCAAACCATTTGCGAGGGTGATACAATTGTTTTCGCGGTTTCTTCCACGCAACCTGTTAGCTATAGATGGCAGTCAGATACAGGCTCAGGCTTTACTGATATTAACACATCTGAATACACCGGTGCAAACACTGCAACACTTCGCATAAATGCCCCGAAGGCGGCCATGGAGGGTTATAGATTCCGGAGCGTGGTAGCAAATATTCCGGATTGCGGCCCAAATACAATCAGCGAAGCAGTAAGCCTCAACAGGCTGCCTCCGCCTGTAATCAGCGTGCAGCCGGTCAGCCTGGTACTTTGCCGCGACAGTTCAGCAAGATTTACCGTATCATCTTTACAGGGCGGCATTAAATACGGCTGGCAGATAAGCATAAACAACGGCAGCACCTGGGCCGATTTATCAAACAGCGGTCTCTACAGCGGTGCGCAAAGCAATACCCTTATTGTAAACAACCTGCCCGAAGGGTCGGAAACAGCCATGTTCAGGGCTGTACTTTCGCAGGAATGCGGCGATGGCGCTACTAGCGCCCCGGCAGATTTGAGCCGCTGCTGCGTTGTGCAGGAATTAACCAATATTATTACCCCCAACGGCGACGGTAATAATGATCGCTTTGGTACCTATTCATGTTCTTTTACAGCTTTCAGCCTGCAGGTTTTTAACCGTTGGGGTAAATTGATTTACAAA
>JAZKBN010000062.1:4855-27164 GCA_040388605.1 Bacteroidota bacterium
GACCCGGTAAACGGTTGGGATGGTGGTAACATGCCAACGGCAACCTATTATTACCTCGTAGATTATACCTTCCAAAACCAAAGCTTTAAAAAATCAGGGTACTTTGTTTTGAGCAGGTAGGGCAGCTTAAGGTGTTTATATACAGTTTATTGCAGTTATGTTTTGTTCTTTGACGGGGCATTGCGTTTATGGCCTATGCAGTATATTTAAGTTTCAGGGAATATTTTCCTAAATAGCAGCTTAAGGGGCCTGCATATTGCCTTTAAGCAGGCGCAACCTAAGACTTACAGGGCTATTGTTATAACATTGGCAGTTTTGCATGCGCATAAATGCTGCCTTAGGCCATTTATAAAAATAAGTCAGCTAAATTTGCCGTCCGAAAACCACGGGGAATTTCCGCCGGTCATAGGTTAGGTTATAAGCGCAGGAACAATTCTGCAATAAAACCTGTTAAGGTAATTGCCCGCAGGCCGGGCATTTTGCCGAAATAAATCAACAGCAAAAACATAACATTTATTAACACCATAAGTATGGCAAAAATTAAAGTAGCTAACCCCGTAGTGGAGCTCGACGGCGATGAAATGACCCGAATTATTTGGAAGTTCATTAAAGACAAGCTTATTATGCCTTACCTCGATCTCGATATTAAATACTTCGACCTCGGTATAGAGCACAGGGATGAAACAAATGACCAGGTTACCGTTGATGCCGCCAATGCAATAAAGCAATATGGTGTGGGTATTAAATGTGCCACCATTACCCCTGACGAAGCCCGTGTTGAAGAATTTGGCCTGAAGCAAATGTGGAAATCGCCGAACGGAACCATCAGGAATATTCTTGACGGCACCGTGTTCCGCGAGCCCATTGTTATGCAGAACATACCCCGCTTGGTACCTAACTGGACAGCCCCAATTGTTATTGGCCGTCACGCCTTTGGTGACCAGTACCGCGCTACTGATTTCGTAACCAAGGGAAAAGGAAAGCTGACCATAACCTATACGCCTGAAGACGGCTCGCCTGTACAATCTTTCGATGTATTTAATTTCAAAGGCGACGGCGTGGCAATGGCCATGTACAACACCGATGAATCAATAAAAGGATTTGCCCATTCATGCTTTAACCAGGCATTAATGAAAGGCTGGCCTTTATACCTTTCAACAAAAAACACCATCCTTAAGAAGTACGACGGAAGGTTTAAGGATATTTTTGAAGAAATATATCAAAGCAATTACAAAGAGAAATTCAAGGCAGCGGGCATAACCTATGAGCACAGGCTTATAGATGATATGGTGGCATCGGCTTTGAAATGGAACGGTAACTTTGTTTGGGCCTGTAAAAACTACGACGGCGACGTACAAAGCGATACCGTTGCACAAGGTTTCGGCTCACTGGGCCTTATGGCATCAACACTGGTTACGCCCGATGGCAAAACCATGGAAGCGGAAGCTGCCCACGGTACTGTAACCCGCCATTACCGCGATCACCAGGCCGGTAAACCCACTTCAACCAACCCGATTGCCTCTATCTTCGCATGGACACGCGGACTTGAGTTCCGTGCCAACCTTGACGGCAATGCTGAATTGCTTCAATTCACCAAGGCATTGGAAGAAGTTTGTATCGAAACAGTTGAAAACGGCAACATGACCAAAGACCTTGCTGTATGCGTACACGGCAACAAAGTTGAGCATGGCCGTGATTACCTCTACACCGAGGAGTTCCTTGAATTGCTGGACCAGGGCCTGAAAAAGAAGCTCGGTAAATAGTAATTGAATGAACATGAAAACAGCCAATCACCTCGAAAATGATTGGCTGTTTTGTTTTTATTAATGTTTAAAAGCTATTGATTTATAATGTGTTATGCCTTTTTATTATATAGTCTGCCGCAATAATGGTTTTAGCATCAATGAATTGGGCTTGCTGCAGGGCGGCAAAATCAAGGTTGTGAATGGTCAGCTCTTCGTCTTCATGTTCGAGCCCGCCGCCGGCATGTACCTGTCCTGATACTTCGCAGTAGTAAATATGTATAAGCTCGGTGCTCACGCCCGGCGACATATAGCAGGAAACTATAAGTGTTAATTTATCGGTTTTAAAGCCGGTTTCCTCTTCAATTTCGCGCTGAATGGCGGTTTCAGGGGCTTCGTCGTCGTCAATAACACCGGCAACAATTTCGAGCACAGCTGTATTGGTACCTGCTCTCCACTGGCTCACCAGCACATATTCCTGCGCCTTGGTATTATAGACCATAGCCGCAACCGCATTCCTGCGGACAAGCAGCTCACGCTCAACGATTTTACCTTTCCCGGTTTCCACTTCAAGCACCAGGTATTTTGAATAGCCGCTGTAGATTACATCGCTGCCTTTGATTTTCATTTGTGGTATTTTAGCTGCCATGAAATCGGCAGTCAATATTAAAGAGTTGGGGAGATAAATTAGGTTTGGCATGAAACAGCTCAACCACCTGCGAACCTACGAGCTCAGCTTCCGCATCACTTCAATATTAATATAAAGCTCATTTTCCGGCAGGGGCAGGTTATTGTTTTGTCTGAAACCTTCGGCCGGTAATTGGTATTTGCTGCGCTTGCCGTATTTGCCGTTCAGGTATTCTGTAACGGTAATGTTAGAGTTGGGTTTATAGGCGCTTTGCTTTTCTTCAAAAAGGGAAATATCGGCAGGCTTCAGGAGCTGTATTACCTTGGAGGGGGCGGTTAGGGCAGCGCCGTAATTATGCAGGGCCTCGTTGAGGTTAATAATAATATCGTCGGCATCTTTCACCGATTTGGCTTTAAAGGCAAAAAGCAGCCTGAAACGCTGCCTGAGCAGGTTAAAGCTGTAATTGTTATCTATATAGAAATCCATGTTGGGGTTTGCCGCCTGCTTGATTTAGGGCAAAGGTACAAAATAGGCAATGAAGGTTTTTGTTGCAGGTATGTGGCACCGGCTTTTCGCGCAAATACTTATTTGCCCGGCTCGGGTCCGTATTTATTCGAGCCTTTTACGGCTTCGGCAAAAAGCGGAACTATGGGAAAAAGCAGCCACCAGCCGGTCATATCAGCATCGTGGCAGCGGCGAATTCCAATTGAAATATAAGCTGTTATATATGCCAGTACATAAGGAATTGCAAACAGCCAATAGCCGAAAGTTTGTAAGGGATGTTCATAAAAAGCTTTCAGGCCCGGCAGGCTAACCGGGTAAAACAGGTACAGCCCAACAAGGAAAGCAAGCTGCACCGCATACATATTCCTGGAAAGGCGGCCTTTAAGCAGGACATGGAAAACGGTTGGCAGCATGAAATTGGTGCTGCCTGCCAAAGTTTGCCCTATAGCATCTGCCCCGGTCCTGGCCTGTATTGGCCCTGCATTTAATGGGGCGGTTTTATTACCCAAGCTTACACCCAACCTCTCTAAGCCGGTTTTTGCCGATTGATCTCCGGCATCGGCTGCTTTTTTATACCACTTCAGGGCTTCAACCGGGTTCTTTTCTATCCCGAAACCATTTTCATAGCATAAGGCGAGCTGGAATTGCGCCTCGGTATTGTCTTTAAAAGCAGCATTGCTGTACCAGATTACGGCCTGCTTAAAATCTTTGGGAACCCCGATGCCGTAGAAATAAAGGTCGCCGAGGCGGTTGGCAGCCAGGTGCATGCCCTGTGCCACTGCTTTGCTGTACCATTTAATGGCTTCTGTATGGTTTTTAACCACGCCTGTGCCGGAATCGTAGCAGGCGGCGAGGTTAAATTGCCCTTCGGCATTGCCGAGGTTGGCGGCTTTTTGGTACCATTTTACTGCCTCTGAGGGGTCAAGGCTTACGCGGTCACCATAATAATAAAAATCTCCGAGGCGGTTGGCGGCTTTGCCGTCGCCCAGGGTTGTGCCATACCTGTACCAGCGTAAAGCTTCGCCAATATTCTGATCAACAAGAATGCCTTTTTCGTAGTTATGTCCCAATTTAAACTGGGCCCCGGGGATGCCTGTTTTTGCAGCTTTGAGCATTTCGGCAAGCTCGTTTACGGGCTCAGTATTGCTTTCAGCGTTTAGCCTTGCCTGCTCAACTTCCATTAAAACATCTTCTGCAGGCGTTAACGGCCCAGGAAGAAGTGTTTCATCAACAAGGGCATGTCCGGTTGCAGCTACTGAAGGTTTTGCACTTTCTTTTTCAACCGGGCCGGCTTGTGTGGTAATTGCTGCATTGGCTTCTTGCGCGGCTTTTTCCTCCGCTTCCTGCTTTAACTTATTGGCTTCTTCTGCCTCAAGCTCTTCGGCAGTCAGCAGCCGGGTTTTCTTTTGAAGATCGGCAAGCAGGCTCTTAAAATCTTCGGGACTAAGGTCAGGTATGTAGTACCTGAAGCGTTCGAAATACCCATGCTCCTGTTCAGCTGTAAACCTGCCCTGCCGCGCAAACAAATCCTGTATGCGCTTTACAAGGTTGGGGTTAATGTCAGATAAATCGGGCATTTAGGGCGGTTTAGTACTTATTTAGGCTCCGGCCCGTATTTATTAGGACCCTTGGTGCCGGGTGCGAAAAAGGTAATACCGGGAATCAATTGCCACCAACCATTCAGGTTGGCATCGTTACAGCGGTTTATGCCGGCGGTAATAACCATTACAATATAGGCAATCAATACCGGTACTGAAAGAATATAGTATAAAGTACCATGTTCAGGGAAAATCCAGTTCATGGCCATATTGTATAAGGTTTCTCCAATTGTGAAAACAATCAGGGCTAATATATAACCGGTACGGTCAGCACGGGTACCTTCTGCAGGGTAAGGTGAATTTGGCAGCGTTTGAGGTGCCTGTTGCGTAGACTGCTGTTGATTAACCGGGGCATTGTTCTGCAAGTTAGTCTGTACAGGTGGTGGTGCCGGTTGCCTGTTTTGCTTATTCTGCTTGTTGTTAACCGGTGCAGGTACCGGCGGCGGTAAAGATTCAGGTGCGCCCGGCTTTTTAAAGTTCAGGCGAGTAGGCCTCTTCAGTGTAAAATCTGCAGGAATAAGCACTTCGGTAGGCAGGCCGTTGTGCAGCGATGCGCCGGCAGTATTGGAGCTTTCTGTTTTCTTTTCCTCTGCTTCGGGTATGGCCGGCATAAAGGGATTAATGGGGAGCCTGTTTTTTTGCTCAACAGGAGCAGCTTTGCAGCCTGTAATATCTATGCTGAAATGCGGGAGCCAGTATTCCTGCCCGGGTTGAAATTTTCCGCCGAAGCTTTCGCCGTGCTCATTAATGGTGGCTACCGGTACTGCAAACAGCTTAACCTTGCTTTGGGTAATGGGGTCGGTTGGCATCCATTCCATTTCCATGGCTACAACGGGGTGAAGCAGGCCATTTGTAAACTGAGTGTCAGAGCCCGGGCCGGCTTCTGCCAAAAGTATATTGCCGGCAGGCAGATCGGTTAAATTACTAAGATCTTCGTCATCGGCGTATTTGAGGCCTGCGTAAGATTTGAATTGCGGATAGGCCTTTGGCAGCCTGAATGCAAGCAGCTCGCTGTACCACTTAGCGCCATTATCGCTCAGGCCCTGCGGACCGGGTGCTGTTCTTACCGCAACCGAACTGTTTTCGGGGCTTAGGTTTATAGGTATGGTAAGCGTGCTTTCTGCCGGGCTAAGCAGCGTATCCCTGTTGTCCGATTGCATTTCTGTATAAGAGTAGTTACTTATTAAATTTTCTGCAAAATCAGGTTTTGTATTGGTTAAATCAATTTTGTACGCTGATTTTAATTCCTCGGCGGCCTGTGTTAATCCTTTAAAAGCCGATTCAATATAGTAATAAATTGCATTACCTGTATCCGGTTCAGTTCTTATACCGTTTTAATACGTACAGCCAAGCTTAAACAAAGGTTCTGTATAGCCTTTATGGGCTGCTGAGCAGATTGGGGTTTACAGAGCTTAGTGAGGGCATGTGTTATTGCGGGTTACTGATATTAAAATGCTTCATGAGCCAGTTCAGACTTATTGCGAATCCTATATTTTCTACCCCTTCTTTTACCATTTTAGAGGTTACAATGCCTACAGCCTCGCCGCGGCTGTTCAGCAGGGGGCCGCCTGAATTGCCGCCTGAAATGGCAGCATCGGTTTGAATAAGCAATGTGCCGTGCTCATTGGTACGATAAGCCGATAAGGTACCGCGTGTGGCGCTGAAAGTAAGACCCTGCGGATTGCCTATGGCAATAAGATCGGCGCCCTGCGCAGGTCGGCTCGGGGCAATGTTTAAGGGTATCTCGCTGCAGTTTACTTTGAAGAGCACAAAGTCCACATCGGCATCGCTTTTATTATGTCGGCCTTGGTTACCTTGTACTCCTTGCCGTTTTCGCTGCGCAATAGCCATAGGTTGCCGCCTTCGAAAACATGGTAATTGCTTATGGCAAGTCCCGGGCCAATTAAAAATGCCGAACCCTCGCTTTGCGCATTGCTGTTAATTACAAAAAAGGTGCTCAGCTTAGCCCTTGCAATTATTTTTTCAACCGGCGATGCCGGCGTTTCGCTTTGCCCGCCGTTTTCATAATCCCCGGTACCGGAATTGTTGCCTGCCAAGCCCGGTACCGCCGGTTCATCATCTGCGTTATCTGTGTTGCCCTGTGCGGCAGGCTTGCAGGCCGATGCCAGGTTCCCGAAACTGTACAGGCTGTCGGCCAGGTAGGCATTAGCAAGCAGCGGTGCTTTGCAGGTCATTAATAAGACAGCATTCAGCGAACGCTTTTCGGCAGGCATAAATGCATAAGCCCAAATCTCGCTGCCTTTGCCTTGGGGCTTTACGGGCATTTTACGGTCCATGCGCAGCCAAATATATGGGCCTGCCTTTCCCCGCATCTGCTCCTTCAGCCATACCGCCGATTCTTCCGTTGCCGAAACCCCGCAGAGCTTTACTTTAATGCCCGAGCTTAAAACCAAGGTATTTCCGTCGGCAATATCGGCAACGCGGTGCAGGTTATCGTGCCCGTAAAAGTTGTCGCCGCAGCTCATGCAAATAAATGCACAGAGCAGGGCTAACAGGTATTTTACCATGTTCTGGCCCTAGCTGAGAAGTATGTTGGCTTTGCTTGTAATTACCCAGTTCCCCGCCTGCAGCTCAATGGTGCCGGGCCGGGTAACTTCAACCTTAGAATAATACTTGCCTTCTATATTATTGAAGGGCTGCACCCTGTCTGATTCTTCGCTGAAGGCCAGCCTCAGGCTGTCGTCGTAAAAGGTATTCAGCTGAAAAGTGCCTTTAACGCCTTCTGTTTCAAGAATGTAATGGTGCTTTGGCTGAATCATGTCGGCATCGGTTACAAGGTCTGATGCCACAAATGAGTTTGTATTCCTCCGCGGCGAGCCGGCGTAATAAACATGACGAATAACGGGTTCAGGCTCCGGCTCCGGTTCGGGCTGGGGGAAAGCTGTATTGTATTTATCGTTCAGTATATCGAACTGCATTTTCAGCTCGGCATTTTGCTGGGTAAGCACCAGGGTTTTGCTTTCAAGACCGCGGTTGGCTTCAACAAGCTTTTTGTTTTCAGATCGCTGCTTTTCTATGCTGATAACCTCGGCAGGTGTTGCGCCGGGTATGGGGCTGCCGGGTGCCTCAAGCTTGTCTTTCATTTTGCGCCATTGCAGGTACATGATCACAAAGCCGACAAACAACAGAACGCTGATACCTATGAGCAGCCAGAAATACAAGGGGTTTGCCAGCCAGACTTTTGCCTGCTGCCTGAGCACTTCGGCTTCGGTTTTCAGATCATCGTTTTCTTTTTGAACCTTTTCATTTTCAAGTTGCAGCTGCGGCTTGGCAGGCTTTGGTATTTCGTAGGTGGAAGTATGCCTGTCGTAAATAACGAGCGGGGGTTCGGCTTCACCGGGGGTAAGCAAAGGCTCAATTTTAAGCGAGTCTTTAATACCCTTGTAAATTACGTAATACTTACCGCTTTCAGTGTTAAGTATATAACGTTGCTCATAGTTGGGTACAACAGGCTTTTGCTTAAATACATTCGGGTCGCTGGTGCCTTGGGCAGAAACAGGTACAGGACATGCCGAAAGTAATATTGCCGATGCAGCTGCAGCGCCGGGTAAAAACTTTCTTAAAAATCGGGAGAGGTTTTTCATCAATCAACCAGGTTGGTAAGTTCGAAAAGGGAGTTGCGAATGGCCCATATAAAGAGGCATTCTTCAAGTTCGCGGCCGGGTTGCAGGCCAACGGAATGGTGTTCAATATTTTCTTTAGCCTTTATGAGCAGGAAATTACGAAGCGTTTCTTCTTCAACAATTATGCTGTCGGGTTCAAGATCATAATCATCTCTCAGGAAACGGCGGAAGGCCGTATTGTCGAAGAAAACGGATATGAACTCGTTAAAGGTTTTCATTCCTTCCGAGCAGAGAAGGTCTGTATCTGTAATAATATAGCTGTCTGTTTCGGAACGCATTTGCAGGCCGAAACCGAGCCACAAGGTGCTTGCATTGGCCGAAAGCTCTACATTTTTCTCGGCGACACCGGCCATTAGGGCGGCTCCCCTTGCGGTTATTTCCTTAGATTCTTCGGGCCGAATAATTTTCTCGGGCCTTTTACTGTAATCAGGCGCATCGGGCAGGGCAGCGCCTTTCAGGGCCTCTATGCCGTTGAGGAACAGGCGGGTGAATTTCTTCTGAGATTCCGTTTCAAAAACAAAATCGAGGTATTTGCTGCCCTTGCCGGTAAAGCTGAAATGGTGGGCCGGCTCAAGCTTATTGGCCGCAGCCCATTTGCTTGCATAGAACAGCAGGGCGGCATAATGCAGCAGGAAAATTACTTTCCGGTTGTTGCCCAGAATGCTTTCCTCTATATGATCCGTCTCGGTTTTGGTGGCGAGGGAATATATGAGGTTAAAGAAATCATCTGATTTCATGCTGCTGTTCTGAATGCGCTCCACCAGTTTTTTTAGCGGCAGCTTGGCGCTGTTCCTGATAGCTATGCTGAAACCGTTCGGCGTTGCGCCGTCTCGGTCGCCCTGGCCCCAAAGATCATTGCCTGCCAAACGAACGCCTGACTGGAAAAGGCGGTTGTTGCGCTGGTCGTAGTAGGCAAAATCTGCTGTGCCGCCGCCAATATCCACATTCACAAGGTATTGCGATGCTGCAATATTGGCCAATTGCTTCACTATATGGAATGGCGCTTCTGATTCGCTGAGACCAACCAATTTTGAATTGCCGGGATCAGGGAAGCAGAAGGCAAAGGCTTCTTCCCAAAGCTTTACATAAATGCGCCGCAGGTCAGATTTCATGCCGCTTGTGAGCGTATAAGCCACGGTAAGCTTTTGCAGGTTACCGTCTTCCAAAAGACATTTGGCTTTTACCATAAGCAGCAGGTGCCTGAAAAACAGGCTTACCCTGGCACGGTGCACGGCATCGGCTTTCTTGGTATCGAGGGCCCATTTCAGGCCGGTTTTATAATTTTCGCCGCGCAGAGCAGGCTGATCGCTGCTGTAGAAAAAGCCGGCATTGCCCGTAGTAAACAGCGGGAACTCGCTCGCCGACTCAAAATCAGGGCGTTCAGCAAAGGCGGTGGGCAGCGGGAAATAGCTTTTTTGATCAGATGCCGTGCTGTTGCCCGGCGGGGTAAAATACCGCAATGTGTTTTCGCGGAAGGCATAGAAGTAGTTAACCTCTTTGCCTGCCCGGTTGGGTGCGTTCAGCATCACCATTTGCTGCCGGGCATCGGGCAAATCAAGGGGAAGGGCCCGGTTGCCGCCGTTTTCGCCCCATTCAACGTGTGTATTGCTGGTGCCGAAATCTATGGCTGCCACATATTGCTTGGTGCCCGGCACGTTCAGCTCCCTGTTGCGGAAGGCATATTTCGGCATAATTATGCCTGAACGCCCGCTGCTGCCGTTACCAACATTAACGCTTATAAATTCAGTTACCGAGCCAAGTATTTCGTAAAAGGCATATTCAGGCTTATCGGCAAAGGCGTTTTCTGTTTCGCGTATGCCGGGTGGCACATTGAGCAATTGCATGGCTTCATCATAAAAGCTGAGACTTATTTTGCCGGCATCAAGCTTCCTGCTGACGCTCATTACGAAGTTATGGTTGAGATCAGTGTTATATTTAATTTTTATGAAAGGGAAAATTCCCATCACAAAATCGGCTAAAACAACAGCTTTAAAGGGTCCTTTATCTGAATAGCTACGCACAAAAGATATGGGCGCGGCCTCGGTTTCAATGCCCAGGCTTACCGTATATTCGTTGCCGCTCTTCCTGATGCTGAAATTTTGCAGCAGGTTGGCGCTTCCGAAAAGCTCTATAAACAGGGGTTTCACCGGGTATAATACACCCGATGCGCCTTTGTCTGCATGGAAGAACTCGGTATTGAGCTCGTAGTCAAGCACTAATAAGGTGTCTTCCAATAAATCATCTATACCTATCCAAGGGTATTGTATGGATGTATCGGGCAGCTTCCGTTCGGTAAAGGGCAGGTTGGCTACATTGGGAACGCGTGTTTTTTGATCCCATTGGCCGGTAACATATACGCCCGGTATGCTCATGCCATCCATAAGCGCCAATGGGGTGCGGCCCCCGAAATACTTATCGAGCAGGGGTTTCTTTTCAACATTCTTCGGCGACAGCGATATGACCTTGAACATTGATTCATGCTGCACCTTATCTTCTACCGAAGCCCGGTTTTGGGTATAGTAAAACACCTGCTGTTCGGCAACGCCTGTTCCCAATGGGGTATTGGCTCCTGCCTGCGCCCGGCTCAGGCCCAATGCTTCCGGCGTTTTTTTCTCGGCGGCATGTGTGGTGCCCAGAACCTTGTCAACATAATTGAGGAAGGGTTTAAGGGATGCGAAAAAGGTATTACGCTTGGAGTTTACAAGTGCCCATATATAATCGCGGAACTCATTGCTGCGTTTTTCAGAGGCAAGGCTGCGGGCTTCGTCAGAGAATAGCGATGTGGTATGGCTGCCTTTAGGTAAAGGCCTGCCCGAGCTCTTCAGCTCTTCGCGCCAGTTAGGTGATGTAAAGGCAAGTGTTCGTGGCGATGTGCCGCCCACCAATATATTGTTCCAATATATAAAGCTGAAGCCGTCGAAAGAGTCATCGGCCAGCCGGAAAAGCTTATTCGATTTTATTTCTGTTTCAAGGCCGTCGGCCAGGGTTTTAAGGCCCGTGGTTCGCAGCTTTTCAATTTCAGAGGATGCGCGCCAGAGGTTAAAGCTTATTTCATCAGGTGCGCCGGCATAAATAAGGTCAAGCAAATCAAGGCAGTCAGAAACCAACAGGTGATACAGGGTATTGCCTTCAATGCCTTTTTCGGTTACATACTCAAAGGCGGTTTCAAACATATACATACGCGCAAAGGGCGTAGGTATTGATGTGGCTATTTTATTGGCCCCGCCCTGCACATTCAGCGTTTGCGGAATTTCAGCAAGGGCCTCGCTCTTTATTTCTGCCGATACCTGCCAGCCGTTGGTAATTATGGGGCCGCTTTTATGTAGTCTGTAGGTGCTCATATTGGTGTTTGGCTGCTGAATTACAGGTTGCTGTAATGCGCGTTCATCAATTGCTCGGCTGCTTTATGGAACGATTCAAAAATTACCGGGAAGGTGCCCGTTTTTGCCTTGTTGGCCTTTATTAGCTCATGCATGGCCGTGCTCAGCTCGGCCGGCTTGGGGCCTATTTTGGCAAAACCCAGCAGGCTTGCTTTCAGCTCCTTACCCATTAAGAAGGTATTAGGGTCGGCGGTATGCCAATTGTGGTTATTGAAGGGCTTAAAGGTTTGGGTTTCGTTGGCAAGCTCGTTGAGCCAGTCTGAAAACCTGTTCAGGAATTCTTCGAGCAGGGCATAGCTGCCGCCGAGGGCGCCCAGCCAATTACCGCTGATACCGGCATCTTTACGGGCGCTGAAAGTATCGTTGGCTGCAAGGGTTCGGTTGAGCAATGTTGTAAAGAGCATAAAAGTGGCCATTGGTTTAATTACCTGCCTCAAAAACTGCTCGCCAAAGTGCAGCGATGTGCTCAGCGGCAGGTTTTTATTCTTTACCCCGAACTCGAAAAAGCTTGTTGCAGCACCCAAATTGTCGGCTTCCCTGTCGAAATGCGAGAGGGCGCAGGCGGCAAAGAGCTCTACCGCATGGGCCGAGTTGGCCTGCTTTGTTCCTCCTTCATTGTTCTCGAAGGGCGACGGCTTTACACTGTCGCCAATGTAATAGACAGCATTTATTTTGCTGTACATGTGGTTGGAATAATAGCTGAGGGCCGCCACGGCCTTGGTATTAAACAGCTGGTCATTAATGGCGCTGTCGTTCCTGCCCTGTATGCCGAAGTATGGCAAAACCAGCACGGTGCCTATTTTAGCCACATTAATAACCGGATTTGCAGATGCCCTAATGGTATTCACCAGCACCGGTATGCCCGATGCCCCGGTTCCGCCGAAAACGGAGCCGACTATAATTATCTTATCGTTCTCATTAAAAGCCGCCTCAAAGAATTTATATGCGGCGCTTTGCCTGAAATCATTAAAAACCAATGCGCCTATATTGGGGTTGCCCTTAAAGCCCACCGACATATCAAGGTTCAGCTCGGCGCTTTGCTTATTCTTTTCGCTCTTATCATAGAGCATTTCAAGCAATGCGCGTGATGGGTCCTGCAGGGCGGGGCCAAGGCGGCTTACGCCTAAATAATCGGCAAAGGTGATATTGGCCTGCGAAAATTTAAGGAGGTAGCTTTTGTCTATCTGCTCTTTTTGGGTGTCGCCGGCAAGCTGCATGCTGCTCAGCTTCTGTATATCGGTGCTGAAGAAATCGCCGCCGGTGCGCTCTTTCCGCAGGGTTTCGTACATATCGAGCAGGCGAAGGGTACGTATGGTATCCCCGTTCTGCGCATCGGTATCTATTAATATGGGTATTACCGTGGCAGATTGGAATGCCGCCCCGGCGGCGCTCAGGAAGGTGAGCGAGCGCATTACCCTCGCCCCGGTTCCGCCTATGCCGAAAATGAATAATTTTCCCATGTAGCCTTTGGTGCCTGTTGGTTTTTAAGAAATCAGAGAGGAACGTATTTTGAATGTATGCTGAAGCGACGGGCAGGCAGGCTTACAATAAAAAACACAAGCAGGGTATAGCCCAGCTGTATGAAGAAGAAGCTGAGCATAAAGCCGTCGGGGTCAAGCTGGCCCTCAAGGAACACCGCCGCCTGCGCTATTTTTAAAGAGAACCATGCGCTGAGCAAACCGGCCAATGCCCAAAAGCAAAACCATATTCCCCTTGTTGATAATGCCGAGGTAAAGCGCCCCGCCAAATAATAACCAAGTGGCAATACAATGCCGAACAGTGTGAGAAACAAGCCGGCCAGCGGGAAAACGCTGTCGAGGTAAGCTTGCTGGTGTTCTATATAATGCGGGTTTTCGCTTAAGGCCCCGAAGAAGGTAAATATAAACTCCATGGTGGTTTTGGGTATTAAGGGCAATATTGCGAATAAGTAAGCCAGGGTCTGGGTAATATTTTCCCGCTGTTCAGACGGCAGGAAGGGCTAAGGGTTTAAGCTACAGCTTATGCGCTGTGCATGTCAGTTAAAATATACCGGCGGGCAGCAGAACCCCTGAACGGATTAAATAAAACACGGGCGGGAAACAAAATACAGCAAATTACTCAGCGCGAAAAGGGAACATTGAAATCACAGGCAGGCTGCTCGTCGGTTTTGGCGAAGCCCTGCGCGGCGGCATCAAGCACCTGGCGCAGGCCGGGGGTACCCATGGGGCGGTTATAGGCCTCAACCGTGTTTTCAACGCAAAGCTGCTGCATATTGAGTAAGCCGTACTTGGTACGCGGCAATTTAAACCTGCAAACCGCATTGGCCGCCGACATTTTTAAAACCTCCACATGCAGGAACACATTTTCGTTTTCATGCAAAGAAGCGTTCTCTGCACTCAAATGCATCTGGCTTAAGTACCGCACTTCGGTAACCTTAGCCTGTGTATTGGCAGGACTTTCAAGGGCAAACATGCCGGCATTTGCCTGCAACTGCCCGGTGAGAGATGTATCTATGCCCGAAGAATTAAAGCCCAGCCAAAATTCTTTAGGCTCTGCGCCAAGTCCGTCGAGATTGGCGGTTTTGTGTTCGCGGTCAAGCTTCGAGGGGTTTTTGCAGTCGGTATTAAAGAGACGGTAATTGCTTAGCGTTTTGGGGTACAGCC
Source organism: Bacteroidota bacterium (assembly GCA_040388605.1). Classification (GTDB taxonomy): domain Bacteria; phylum Bacteroidota; class Bacteroidia; order Cytophagales; family Flexibacteraceae; genus JAZKBN01. The sequence continues at coordinate 18,994 of JAZKBN010000062.1, forward strand.
CGAATGCAGCATGGCTGTGCAGATTGGCAGCAAAGCCCTTATCTGCAAAAAGCCTGTTGTAGACCTGCTCAAGCTGTTCAGCGGGGCCAAGCATAAGGGCGTAAAAAGGCTTTTTCATGGCCTTGCCCGGGTGCTTTGCCGATTCCACATTGGCGGTAAAGGCATAAAGTAAAACAGCATCACCGTTTTTCTGCATCTCGTAAAAATCCGACATGAGGTTGTTGCGGTAGTCGGGCAAATCGGCAATGCTTTTGGCCCCGGTAGGGTCGTTGGCAGTGTAGAAGCAGAGGTCAGATACGAGTATGCCCACACCGCCTTTTGCCTTTTTGCGCACCTGCGCCAGCATGTCATAAATATCAGACCCGTTGCCGAACTTCAGCTTTGCATGCATCAGCTTTTCGCGGAAAGTGCGTGAGTCGCTGCTGTCGGGGTAAATTTTTTCGTGTATGGTGTAGTTATGAATGGTTTCGTTGCCGAAAAAAGCGCCCAGCTTTACATATAAATCTCCGGTAATGGTTTTATAATCGTTGCTGTAGCAGAACGGAATCATGGAGCTGCTGGTCTCAACAAAAAAATGAATGTCTTTTACCGGGATTGCTTCAATTTTCGGGGCAGGTTTTTCTTTTTGCTTTTCCTGTTTCTTACCGCAGCCTGCCAATAAGCCAAGCATCAGGATAATACATATTGTGTTGGTGAGCAGCCTGTTGAAGTACAAAATGCTAAAATTTATTAAGTGAAAATTAATAGTTAGGGCAAATATACCCTAAAAGGCTTCTTGAATTATTCCTGTATCCGAAATTAGTTCTGCCGCCTTATAACGCCAAATTACAGTATTAATTCAAAAATGCCGCATGATATACTTATAACCGGGTTATATGGTATATGCCCGGCAAAAGGCCTGTCCGGTGCCTGCCATTATTTATATAACATGGTGCTGTGGTAATGCTGCATTTTACTTTACCGTACAGGCATACCAATATATAAAAAGACTACAGGCTTAAAATTAGCGCATCTAAATCGGCGCCGGGCTCCACGTTCATTTTTTTGCGCAGGCGAGACCTGAAATTGTGAACCACCGGGGGCGTAATGTTAAAGAGCTTAGATACTTCTTTCACATCAAGATTCATACGGATATAGCTGCACATTTTAACCTCCTTTGTTGTAAGCTCAGGAAACTGCTTTAAGAGCCTGTTCATAAAACCGGGATTCACAGCCTCGAAGCTGCGGACAAACTCGTCCCATTCCTCGTTTATATCTATAAACACATCCATATCATCAACCACTTTTAATAGGCTTTTATCAGGGTTGTGCAGTTTAGATATGGCCTCTTTAACTGCCGTTATAATTTCGTTCTTACGCACCATATAAGCGGTAAGGTTGCTCAGGAGCAGGTTTCGCTGTTCCAGGCTCTCGCTGAGCGCTTCCTGCTTTATAAGCAGGCCTGCCTGCCGGGCTTCGGCGGCTATATGCCTGAGCTCATGCTCGCGGGCCTGCGCTTCGGCAAGCTGAAATTTGTTCTCAAGCAATTCCCGTTTGCGCGCTTCAGATTTCCGGCGGATGTAGTTTATAACCAGCAGCAATGCAATAACCATTGTGCCCGCAATAATTACAATAAGCAGGAATAGCCTTCGCCCGGTTTCAAGCTCAAGGTCTTTTTTAAGCAGCTTGTTTTCAGCCTCTTTTGCCTCGGTGCGGTATTTGGTGTACACATCCTGCAAAATGCGTTCACGGTCGCCATGGAAAATGGAATCTTTAAGGGCGTAGTGGAATTTAAGGTAGGTATTGGCTTCTTTATAATTGCCAATATCCTGCAAGAGGTGGGCCTTGTTAAAATAGGCCTCGCTCCTGAAACCGCTTTGCCCGTTGCGGGTTGCCATTGCAATTACACTGTCGGTATAATACAGGGCATTTTTATAATCTCTCTTTTTGCTGTAAATATCTGCTACCGTAATTATCATTTCAACCAGGTTGCTCATGCCGGCCGAATCGCGACGGATTTTTATAGCCTCATGAATATCTGCCAGGGCTTTATCATAGTGATGCGCATTGGCCTCCAAAGCCGAAAGTGAGCTTAAAGCGCCGCTTAAGGCGCTGTAATGCCTTATTTTTCGGGCTATGCGCATGGCAATTTCAAGATGTGCCCTTTCATTTTTACTGTCTTTGAGCTTGCCGTAAACCTCGGCTATATTCATGTGCACCATGCTGATATTAAACTCATCACGGGCAATTTCCATGTGCCTGAGCGCTTTGTCGTAATTTTCAAGCACCTGCTCGGTATTGCCGCTCATGCCGAGGGCAGCTGCAAGGTTGCGGTAATATTGCCCAATTGCGCTGTGGTTGGCAGTATCGGTTACTGCTTTAATGGCTTTAAGGTTATACTCCACTGCATCGGTGTACTTACCCCTCCTGAACATATAAGCGCCCCTGCGAGCATACATCATGGCCTGCGGATCAGGTATATAAGTAATGTACCTGGTGTTGACCTTGTCGAGGTATTCAATCAGGCGGCTGTCGTCCCCAAAGTTTTCCAGCATGGCAGCAAAGCGCCAATAAGAAAGTGAAATAAGGGAATCGTTATTGGCCTGCAAAGCTTCGACAACGGCGTTTCGCATGTAAGGGAACGCTGTTGTGGTATCGTGCTGCTCGTAGTAATACTCCCTGCCAAGGGCTATCAGGTATTTGTTTCTTTGTTCGGGCGAACGGGCAGCGGCCAAACCCTTTTTCAGGCTGTCGGCAGCGTTTGTTTTTTGCGCGCAGAGGCTTTGGCTTGGCAATAAGAAGATGACCAAGGCTAAAAAAAGACAATGTAGCACTTGTTTAAAGGCAGGGCATGGTTGCTTTCCGGTTGGCCGGGCTTTGATAAAAATAAAAGGCAAAGTCGGCCGGTGCCACCGATTTTCCATAAAAAAGCCTGTGAATGAATACGTATCAGTACCTGAACGCCATGCAATTTGAAGAAAGCAATCGGAATACCAACTTAAGCCGGCCGGCCGGCATGCGTAATTATTGACCGCCGCTGCCGGTTTTCAGAATTTTGTAAAAATTAAAATTGCTGCCGGATGCCGGGAATGTTTTTAAATATATAGTTCTGGTCGGTTTTTAGGTAGGCATTTTTAACCGAAGCCAAGGCCCTTCAATGGCAAACCGAGGTGCAAGGTTTATCTCATACCTGCCGGAATTATTTAAGTTAATGTGCTGTTTTCATGTATGTTAAAGCTAAGTCATACCTCATTATACAGCTATACACCGGTTGTTTTTTTAACAGGCAATTGCCGGGAAGCGGGTTTCCGGGGCAATTTTTAATCGCATGGGTTCATGCTTGCCGTTAGCTGATAGTGAGTGCCGATTTAATATGCCGGGTATTGCAGGGGCATAATATTGTTTCGGCTTAAAGAAAAAGCCGCAAAAGATAATCTGAAGAAAAAAGTACAAACAATTGAAATCACCGACGCATGCAGCCGGCATTAATGCCGACAAATACAACCCGTTCTGTAAAATCATACACTATTAAAGTATAACAAACCATGAGAAAAACCTTCAAACTGCTCTTAACACTTTTTGCACTGCTTACCTGTACGGGCTATGTCCGTGCGGTTGGTCTTGCCCCGTCGGGTTCCGGCGGCAGCTTTTATAATTTGCTGAACGGGCACGAAGCCGGCGCGGCAAACCACCCCCTGCTCGGCCCCAATGCCACCTCTTTCAGCCCTACATCGGCCGGTCCGGGTGTGACTCTTACCATAGCGGGCGAAAATTTTACAACCAACAATGTTGTAAGCGTAACCGTTGGCGGCAAGACTGCCTCCATTACATCGGTGGCCGATGCGCAGATAAAGGTAAAAGTACCCTGCGATGCCGCAAGCGGGCACATAGTAATTGACTACAACGGTGTTTGGGCAACCGATGACCTGAGCGGCTTTACTTTTGTGGCCATTACCAAACCAACAATTACAGTTACTTCCGGAAGCGCAACCGTATGTTCCGGAAATGCCGTAACGCTCAGCAGCAATGCGGCATCGGGCTGGCTGTGGAGTAACGGGGAAACAACCAAAACCATTACCACCGAAAATTCAGGAAGCTATACAGTTCAGACCATCAGCAACGGTTGTACTTCGGCTGTAAGCAATGCAACAACGGTAACCATTCTTGCAACACCCGTAAGACCTGTTATAAGGGCGCTTTCCGGTACGGCGCTTTGCCCCGGCAATACTGCTTATTTGCAGGTACCCGATGAATATTATGAGGTTGAAGATTTTGCAGGGCAGGCAGGCGCATCTGCCTGGGTTGACGACAACGGTACTGATGCCCGCTTTTCCTTCCCAAGAGGCATAGCAATTGATGCCTCGGGCAATATTTTTATTGCAGATTACTATAACAACCGTATTCGCAAATTGGCTCCCAATGGTGACGTAAGCACTTTTGCCGGCAGCGGAACAGCAGGTTCAGCCAACGGAACAGGCACAGCTGCATCTTTTAATCACCCGAGCGATGTGGCAATAGATAATGCAGGCAACCTATATGTGGCAGATATTGATAATTACCTGATTCGGAAAATTACATCGGCAGGGGTGGTAAGTACCTATGCCGGCAACGGCGACAGGGGAACTGTAAACAGCACCAGGCTGAACTCAGCTTTTACCGATATGGCAGCCATAGCCACAGATAAATCAGGAAATGTTTACCTGTCTCAGGGAGGAGCTAACAATGTGGTGCGCAAAATTACCTCAACCAACGTTACCACATTTATTGGGAGTACCCAAGGCCATGCCGACGGAACAGGCACCGCAGCTAAAACAGGTAACATTATGGATATAGCTGTTGATACTGCAGGCAATCTCTACCTTGCCGATTTTAACAGCTATATACGTAAGGTAACTCCGGCAGGAGTTGTAAGCACCATTGCCGGCACAGGTAATGGCAGTATTATAGACGGCCCGGTGGCAAGTGCAACTTTATCCGGGTCAAACGGCATAGCTGTTTCTGCATCCGGCTCGGAAATTTATTTTTCAAACGGAATATATATCAGGAAAATAAGTAACGGCTATATTACTACCCTTGTAAAAAGCGATGGTAATACTGTTGCATTCGGTGTACCGGAAAACATGGTATTTGATGCCGCCGGTAACCTGTTTACCTGTAATCCAGGCAGTAATATAATCAGGAAAGCAACTTTTACAAGCCTGGCTAACAGCAGTGTTTTATGGTCAGACGGCAACACAAGCAGGATAAGGCCGGTATCTGATAATGCAACTTTAAGCGCCAGGCTGGTTATGGCTTCCTGTACTTCTGATATAAGCGCAGTTGCTACAGTTACAATGGGCACCCCGCCTTCGGCAGCAACCATTACCGTATCAGGCTCATTGGCTATATGCACCGGCAGCAATGTGGTACTTACAAGCTCCGCCTCTACAGGCATTAAGTGGAGCGGCAGCTCAACGTCAACCAACCAAAGCATAACCGTAAGCTCGGCAGGTACCTATACCATTAATACAATCAGCGGTACATGTACTACCGTTGGCGAATCTGTAACTGTAACAACAGTTTCCACACCGGCAGTACCCACATTTAGTGTATCGGGCACTATTAATATTTGCGAGGGCAGCACATATAGCCTATCTGCTGTATCTGCGGCATCAACCGGTTTTATCTGGAATAACGGCGCCACCGGAAAAACACTAAATATTACTGAATCGGGCGTTTACTCGGTAAAGCTGTTCAGCGGCTCTTGTACTTCGGCCTACAGCAATTCGGTTACAATTAATGTTATTCCTAAACCTGCAACCCCCGCTATCAGCGCGCCTATAGGTTTAACATCATGCAGCGGAGCGCATGTAATACTCACTTCATCAGCTGTTCACGGTAACCGCTGGAGTAACGGCGATACCACGCAGAGCTCAGTTGTTACCACAGCCGGCTCTTATACCGTATATGTAATTTCGGGCGGCTGCTCATCTGCCACATCTGCGGCTTCAGTTGTAGTTGCCGGCACTATACCATTACAGGCCGGTATTACAAGCGCAACCACAGCCTCCTGTGACGGCAGCCCTATAACCCTAACCGCCATGTCAGGCCCGGTTGTAAGCACATTTGCCGGCAACGGCACAAACGGTTTCGCCAACGGAACCGGTGCAGCAGCAAGCTTTAACCAGCCTTATGGCATGGCTAAAGATGCCTCCGGAAATATTTATGTGGCAGATTATTCCAACCACCTGATTCGTAAAGTTACGCCTCAAGGCGTGGTAAGCACCTTTGCAGGCACCGGCACAGGCGGCCACGACGACGGCACTTTAACAACCGCCACCTTCTTTTACCCCAGGGATCTTACATTCGACCCTTTCGGAAACCTGTTTGTGGCTGAGTTCGGCAACAGGAGCATTCGTAAAATTACCCCGGCCGGCAATGTTACCACGTTTGTAGGTAACCCCTTATTAGCCCCCGGAAACACAGACGGAACCGGCTCGGCAGCACTGCTTAACGGACCGTATGACATAGAAAGCGATGCATCAGGCAACCTCTATTTACTGGATATGATTTCCGCCCGCATACGTAAAATTACGCAGGCAGCAGTGGTAACAACTTTTGCCGGCAGTACCCAGGGAACTGCCGACGGCACCGGAACAAATGCACAGTTTGGTGTTTGCTATGGCATGACCATAGATGCTTTGGGTAACTTATACGTGGCTGAAATTTCAACAGGACTTATACGTAAAGTTACACCGGCAGCAGTGGTTACAACTTTTGCAGGCAGCTCATCAACCCGTGGTTATATTGATGGAACCGGCGCCTCTGCCGGCTTTGGCTCTCCAAGCTCTGTTGCTGCCGATGCCTCAGGAAACTTATACGTTACTGATAATTCATACATACGTAAAATAACATCGGCAGGCGTTGTAAGCACATTACCGGCAGGCAACGGAACCTTCGGCTATGCAGACGGGGTTGGTAGCAATGCAAGGCTTTCAAACCCTTTCGGTATTATTGTTGATGCATCGGGTAATCTTATTATTTCTGAATCACCCACAGGTAAGCTGCGTAAAATTGTACAGGTTTCTGTAACGCCAACAGCTTACCTGTGGTCTAACGGCGAAACGACTTCAACTATTTCGGCAGCAATATCGGGCAGCTATACTGTACAGTCAATATATGGCAGCTGCACGGCCGCTGCAAGCGATGCCAAGGTAATTACAATAGGCACACAACCTGCTATCCCAACTATTTCAGCACCGGGCGGAACTACCTATTGCTCAGGCACCGTAACCCTTACTTCTTCCTTAGCCGATGCATATTACTGGAGTAACGGCAGCAATGCCCAAAGCATACAGGTAACTGCCGGAAGCTATTATGTATATATTGTTACAAACGGCTGCGTAAGCCCGGGTAACAGTGCAACCACCGTGGTTACCAATACAGCGCCTTCGTCGCCATCTGTAACACAGGGCAGCGCAGTTGAGGTTTGCTCAGGTGCAACAACAACACTTACAGCCACATCTGCTGCAGGTTACTATTGGAGCACAGGCGAAACCACCCAAAGTATAGCAGTGGGTGCAGGCAGCTATACCGTTAAATCAGTTACGGGTGCATGCACAAGCGCTGCAAGCTCAGCAACAGTTGTAACATCAACCGTTTTAAATGCCCCTGCTGTAACTCCCGCAGGTCCGGTATCGGTTTGTTCCGGTGAAACAACCACACTCACTGCTTCTGCTGCAGCCGGGTACCTTTGGAGCAATAATGCTACCACGCAAAGCATAACCGTTGGCGCAGGCAGCTATACCGTTAAATTGGTTTCGGGCTCATGCACAAGCGCTGCAGGCACAGCCACCGTAGTTACAGTCGGTACAGGCACCCCGCCTTCCGTAAGTGTGTTAAACAACGAGTCAACAACAATTTGCCCGGGCAGCACAATAACTTTGGTTGCAGGCGGTGGCAGTGCAGCAAAAGCTCCTACTCAATATCTGTGGAGCAATAATGCAACAACCCCAACAATAGCCGTAACTGCAGCAGGAACGTATTCGGTTCGCTTTATTAATAATGCCCGCACATGCACTTCAGGGGTAAGCAATGTTATAACGGTTACAAACGCCGCTCCTAATACGCCAACCATAAGCGCATCAGACAACACTACGCTTTGCAGCGGTCAATCTGTGAGGCTTTCAAGCTCTTCCGCATCAGGTAACCTG
>JAZKBN010000062.1:27174-44398 GCA_040388605.1 Bacteroidota bacterium
ATAACGCAACCTCGCAAACTATTACCGTTGCAGCTTCGCAGGCCGGCAGCTATACAGTCCGGGTAATTTCTGGTACCTGCACAAGTCAAAGCAGTTTGCCAACGGTTGTTACCGATGCTTCAAACCCTGTTATTTCAGGCGGAATTACGGGAAGCACTGCTGTTCAACCCGGCTCAACACATACTTATTCAGTCTCACCTGTAACAGGTGCAACTTCCTACAGCTGGGAATTTGAAGGCAGCGGCACTATAACAGGCTCAGGCGCTACGGTCTCCATTACTTTCGGAACCCAAAGCGGTACTTTAATAGTGCAGGCAGAAACCCCATGCGGAACTTCCGAGCCGGCATATATTGATGTGGATATTGCATCTGCATCGGTAACAGATTTGGCAATCAGCAGCAACCAATCAATAAGCGGAACGTATAATAACGTAACCATAACCGGCAGCCCAACCGTTACCCTCAGTGGAGATTTAACCGTACAGGGAAATATTACAGTACCTGACGGCGCAACCTTTAACACCAACTGCCATAATGTAACCGGTTCCGGCACCTTTACCCTGCAAGCCGGCGGAACGCTGAAAGTTTGTAACACTGCAGGTATTTCTGCTTCAGGCAGCACAGGGGCGGTGCAAACAGCCGGACGCAGCTTCAGCAACGATGCCAATTATGAATATTTAGGCATAGCTGCACAGCTTACCGGTTCAGGTTTGCCTGGTAAAGTGCGAAACCTCACTGTTAATAATGAGTATAATGTATCGCTCAGCAACCCGGTGTCTGTAAGCCGTGTACTTGATTTAAAGCTCGGTTTCCTTTTTACCAATGATCAGTTAACCCTGCTTTCTGACGCAGGCGGAACGGCAATGGTAATTAACAATGTCGGCCGTACTATTGGTACGGCAAAAGTTCAGCGATACATTACCGCAACCGTTAATTCGGGCACAGGCTATCGCCATTACAGCAGCCCGGTTGTAAACCAAAGCTTAAGCGGTCTCACAAGCACATCGGGCAATTTTACGCCTATGCTGAATACCGATTACAACACGGCAGCCCGCCCGGGGAGTGTAACGCCTTTCCCGAACGTATTCACTTTCGATGAAAGCCGTATCAGCACGCAGCACGATACTTTCAGCCTTGGCTGGAAAGTGCCCACAGGTATTATGGAAACCTGTCGTGGGTATTCTGTAAACATTGGCGCCAACCAAACTTTACAGGTAAGCGGCGATCTCGTGAACGCTGAAACATCTGTGGATTTTACAGGCGGAAGCGCCAATAATTCGGGCTGGCTGCTGGCAGGGAATCCTTATCCATCACCAATAGACTGGAACCTTGTGCAGGCAGATCTGGGCGGGCAGTTCGAGAACGCGATCTATACCGCCCAAAGCACCGGGCAATACGCAGGCCGATACGGCAGCTATGTAAACGGTGTGGCTAACAACGGCGGCAGCAGGTACCTGGCTTCCATGCAGGGTTTCTTTATGAGGGCTAACCTTAATAATTCAGGAACGCTGTTCTTCCAGAACACCCACCGCGTTACAACGTATATGAACCCAAGCTTCTACCGTACAGAATCAAGGGCCGATTTAATTCGCCTGCAACTCTCGGCAGCCGGAAGCGCGGATGATGAAACGGTTATCTACTTTGAAAATGACGCATTTGGCGGTTTCGATAAGGATAAAGATGCCGGTAAGGTGCACGCAGGCGGCATGAGCCTCTACAGCTTAAACGGCAGCGAGCATTTCTCAATTAACTGCCTGCCTTCGGAAATGCTCAACAGCTCCAATACCCGTGTGCGCCTTGCATACGCATCTGTGGCCGAAGGAATACATACCCTTTCCGCCCTGGAATCTGATGCCAACTGGTTCATTTTTGACCATACCGACAGCCGCCTGCATGCCATGCCTTACAGCTTCAGCACTGCTAAAGGCCGTTTCGAAAATCGGTTGGAACTGGTTCGAATTAATACTGTTAGCGGTATTAGTACTGCCGGTCCGCAATTGAGCTTGCATCCTAACCCTTCTAACGGAAGCCTGCAGTTAAGCCTGCCCGGACAAAGCCAAATAAACATTTATGATGCCGCCGGCCGCCTGATGCAAAGCTCCGAAATGAATAATATGCGTACACTTGATATATCGGCCTTCCCGGCCGGGGTGTATATGCTGCATTGTACAGGTGCAGGCAACAGCTCGGTGCATAAGGTGGTAAAGCAATAAGCAGAATGCCCGCTTAATACCGGGCAGCCTAAAAATGTACTATTTAACAAGACAGGTTCCGGCTTTTGCAATCAGCAATCACCGGGCCTGTTTATAAACCATAAAGATTTATGAATTTCCAATTCCTTATTATTACTGATAAACTTAAGGTAACCATTGTGTTGCTTATCATTGCCATGTTTGTCGCTCTTGTCCCGGCACAGGCACAGGACCCAGGCGATCCGGGCGATCTTGGTCCAACTCCTTCGGCACAGCCGGCAGGGGTGCCCATAGACGGCGGTGCAAGCCTGCTGGCAGCTGCCGGAATAAGCTATGCCGCCAAGAGAATAAAAGCACGCAGGAAAGCGAAGGCATTATAGTACCTGATTAATATTAAGCAGCCCTGCCAGAGCGTAATTTTGGCAGGGCTGCTTTTGTTTTTATTTAAGTACCACATTGCAATTTTACCTGTACCTGCTTTGCAATGTTTTGAGCAGGAGGAATGGAGCTTAGGGGTCAGGGTTCTTTTGATTGCCATCGGCCGGATTTTATCAGTTAATATGCAATAATAAATTGCCCTTATATCTGTATAAAACTGAAACAAAACAATTTGCAAGCAATCAATTGCCAACCCGAAAAAACGTAATTTTTTAAAGTTCTGCCATGCCAAAACAAGGTAATTGCGTACTCACAACGGTGCAATAAAAATTAATTATCTTCTGCCTGCCCCGGAATATCTCTGTCTTTCAATCCGCTGTTTTTTTGTATTTTTGCGTAAGCTTCGTAATAGATTCCCGGCTGAACCCGCCGCCGGTGTTTTGTGCTTAGGCACCCTTAATGCCTGCCCAAGCCTGATATACGCTGCCCGTACCCAATTAACCGATTAATGAAAAACTTTTTCCTGCCCTTATTGGCGGCTGTATTATTCTGCCTGCCTGCTTTTTCACAAAATCCATACATTTCACGTCCCGAGATTGTTACCGCTTCGGGGGGCGCCGCTTATTTCTGCCAGGGAGAATCTTTCCAGGTGAAGTTTGATGCTGAAGGCATGAACGACCCTAATGTTTTCAACGTTGAGCTAAGCGACCAAAACGGCAACTTTGCCGCACCAACCATTATTGGTTCGGTACCCGGCGGGAACACGCAAAACCAATATGCAACCTGCACTGTGCCATTGGGACAAACACCCGGCAACGGTTACCGCATTCGCATAAAAAGCTCTAACCCATCAGGCACCTACAGTGTGCAGAACAATGTGGCCATTACCATTAACGGGGCCCGCACAGTAGTTTCTGCGCAGCCCAACCGCTTCGGGCAGAATAATTGGGTGGCGCATTGCTATACCTGGGCTCCCACCGGTCCCGGCACTATCGGGAACGGGAATACGCAGAACATTTTCCCGACAAACAGCTATAAAGGCTATTTTGTAATAGACAGCCTGAACTTTAATTATAACTGGGATTATGCGCCAATGCCAGGCGTGTTTTCCGGCGACAGCAATTTTGTACGCTGCTCTTATACTGAAAACTACAGCATCCGATTCCGGCGCAGGCAAACTTTTGCACCCGGCTTTTACAACTTCCTTGTCGGGGCCGACGATGGCATTCGCCTGAGCATAGACGGCGGACAAACCTGGATAATTGATGGTTATACCGAGCAGCCCTATACCGAATACAGCGCCAATAACGGCTGCGGTACCGAGCTAAGCGGCCCGGTAGATTTGGTGGTGGAGTTTTGGCAGCGACTGCGCCAAAGCCATGCCCGCGTGAGAATTACCGCCACAGGCAACCCGGCTGAAAACCCGGTGTTTGCTCCGGGCCAAAATGAAATGACGCTTTGCAGGAATTCTGATCCTGTTCAACTGGTTGCAAGCCCTGCGGGCGGAACATTTACAGGTAACGGCGTAACGCCGGGCGGCCTTTTTACAGCATCAAGGGTGCAGGGCAGCAATGCTGTGGGAATAACTTACAGAACCGGCACCAGCAATTGCGTAAAGCAATCTTCTATTATTATCAGGCTCAGCGACGGCTCAAATGCCGCCTTCACCATGCCCGATACCGCATTTTGCCAAACTGCAGGCCCGGTTACTGTTACAGCTGCCGATGGCGGTTTCGGAAAGCTGAGCGGCCCCGGGGTGGTAACTGATTCCCTGAAATTTGATCCTGCATTGGCAGGTCCGGGTTTCCATAACCTGCGGTACATCAGCTCGCAAATAGCGGGGTGCCCCGATACTGTTTTCAAAAAAGTGCACGTTTACCCGGCTGCCCCGGCTGTTGCCGTAAACCCGCTCCGCCTTGAAACTACATTTTGTAACGATAATGCTGCCATTAGCCTTGTACCATATTTCAGCCCCGCAGGCGGTACATTTACGGGCCCCGGCGTGCGAAACGGACTTTTAAGCCCGGCAGGTTTAACAGGCAACCCGAAAGTCTTCTACCACATTGGCCAGGGCCCCTGCCGTGATTCCACAAGCCTGAACTTTACCGTAATTCCCCGCGGCGATGCCGAATTCAGCGGCCTCGATTCTGCTTACTGCTCCGGTGGGCAGCCTGTTCGCTTACAGCCCCTGCAACCCGGCGGAACCTTTTCAGGTATTGGCATAATAGGTAATACTTTTTTACCCTCAACGGTACCCCCTACCGGGGAACAGGTTGAAATAACTTATATAGTTGCCGGCGGGCAAAATGCATGCTTCGATACCGTGAAAAAATACGTTCGCGTTTATCAGTCATTGCAAAATATACAATTGAACACCCCGGCAACGGTCTGCTCCAATTCAGGCATTTATCGTCTTGAGGCCAGCCTGAAAGGCGGCACATTCAGCGGACCCGGCGTAACAGACAACAACTTTAACCCGGCCGGGCTGGGCGGCAACGTGTCGGTTAAATACCGCATAGGCTCCGGCGTTTGTACCGATTCTGCCGTTTCTGTAATTCTGGTAAGGCGCGCTCCCGTTGTAAGCCTATCAGAAGTTGATACTGTACTATGCCTTTCCGAAGCGCCTGCAGCCATGAAGATAACGCCCTCAGGTGGTCTGCTTACCGGCCCCGGCCTTGTAAACGGCCTTATCGACCCTGTATTGGCAGGCATTGGCAGGCACAGCTATTTCTATAAATATACCAACCCTGAAGGTTGTTCCGACAGCGCAACAATTACCGTGCATGTTTACACCAACCCTGCCTTCAGTGTTCAGAACGATACCTCGGTTTGCTATGGCGAGCCGGCCAATTTCAGCGCCGCGCTCAGCAACGGTAATTCCGATGACTATGTGTTCTCATGGGAAGATCCCAAAGCGAACATTCTGTACACAGGCAGGCAAATAAGCCCTGTTATACCCAACAGCACAGGCCTGAACCTGCGCGTAACCCACAGGCAAAGCGCTTGCTATACATCCTTTACAGGCGGTACTGCCCCGGGCCAACCGGGTTGGGTATCTGTTAACGAGAGCTTTAACCTGGTTATGAAAATTGATACTGTTTCGGGCTCAGCAAGCAGCTTCCCGCTAACGGTTAAGCTGGTTAACCAAAGCACCCTGGTGCGAAATAACGCCGCTGCCGATGAAAATTCCGGCATCATGTTCCTTGTAAACTGGGGCGACGGAAACAGCATTCAAACGCCCGGGTTCAGCGGATTGCAGCATACTTATGATCGCCAAGGGAACGAGCTTAGCCACAAGTACACAATCAGCACCACTGCCTGGGACAACAGCCGCGGTATTAACGGTGCCTGTATTAAATCTTCCGCCGACAGCTTTACAGTTTGGCATGATAACATTACCAACATAATTACCCCCAATGCCGATGGTTATAACGACGCACTCGTTTTCCCCCGCCTTGCCGACCAAAGCAGGCTTATTGTAATCAGCCGATGGGGTAAAGAAGTGTACAGCAGTAACGCTTACGACAACAGTTTTACTGCCGCAGGCCTGCCGGGCGGCGTATATTATTATATACTTGAAGGCAACGGCCAAAAAGCCCACGGCGCTTTCACGGTTCAGAAGTAATTTCCGAAATTCACCTGCATGAAACCCCTCGATTTTATTTTACTGGGCCTTATTTTATGGTCGGCATGGTCCGGGTATAAAAAGGGCTTGGTCGCCGAGGTTATAAACACGCTTGGGCTTATTGCCGGTATAATTGCCGGCTTCATGCTCCTTGATTTAAGCGTTAATCTTATACGCCCGTTTTTCCCGAAGGCAGGCGTAATTCTGCCGGTTATTGCTTTTATAGGCGTTTTCCTTTTCGTAATCTGGTCTTTACGCATGCTGGCTTTTTCGGTAAGAAAAATCCTGAAGCGAACACTTTTCGGTACACTTGATTCTGCGGCAGGCGGCGCGGTGGGTATATTAAAAATTACCTTTACCATAAGCACCATGCTTTGGGTAGCGGGCCTAATTGGTCTGAAGCTGCCCCGGCACTTAACCAACGATACTTATATTTACCCGGTAGTAGCTACCATAGGCCCAAAAAGCCTGCGCTTTCTTTCCTTCCTGCTGCCCTTTCTCGGAGATTTGGCCGCAATGGTGCAAAAGCTTTTTAAAGCGAAGTAGCCGGAAATTATTTGGATTACAACCTGTGCTGCCCGGATTAAAAAACAAGCGCAAAGAAAGCTTCTAAGATTGCAGCAGATTCAACCTTCGTATCAGGAAGATGTTTCGTCTTCCGCAGCCAACAGGTTTCTGAGGGCAGCCCGCATGGTTGGATAATTGAATTTAAAGCCTGCGCTGCGAATTCTCTCACAGCTTACATAAGCCCCCTCAATAAGTAAGTCCGCCATTTCTCCCAGCCCGATTCTCAGCAGGAATGCAGGCAGGCGCGGCAGCCAAATGCCTGCATGTAAAATATCAGATGCCTGTTTAACGAAGCTGTCGTAATTACCGGGTTCGGGCGCGGCAAGGTTATAAGTGCCGGCAAGCTCAGGGCTTTGAAGGGCAAAGAGTATTGCCCGGCAAAGGTCATCTATATGAATCCAGCTGATTACCTGTTGGCCGCTGCCCAAGGCGCCCACATGTAGTTTTACAGGCTTAATCATTTCGGGCAGCGCACCGCCTTCCATGCCCCAAACATTGCTGAACCTGAACTTTATAAACCTTTGCGGAATGCTGCGCAGGTTATCAAGCGCCTGTTCCCATGCCGCAGTTGCCTCGGCCTGGAAGCCTGTTCCCCTTGGCGATATTTCAGTAAAAACCATACCCGGCCCGCCGCTGCCATAGAGCCCAGTGGCAGATGCGGCAATAATGGTGCTCAGCTTGCCTGTTCTTTTAGCATACTCATACAAGGTTTTGGCAGCATTTACGCGGCTGTCTATAATTTCTTTTTTGCGCTTGGAAGTCCAGCGGGCTGCGCCTATGTTGGTACCGGCAAGGTGAATAACGGCATCTGTATCTTTCAGGGCCTCGGGGTCCATTTCACCTTTTTCGGGGTTCCATGCAAAGCTGCGAACGCCTTTAAAGGTATCTTTTTCCGGGTGCCTGCTAAGCCAAACCACGCTGTAGCCGGCCTGCTGCAAAAATGCGGTAAGCTTTTTACCAATAAACCCCGAACCTCCTGTAATCAGCACCTGAGCTGCCATTATATATCCTGATTTTGCCTGTTAATATGCCCGCATTTTTTTGAAGGCAATAATTTCTGTAATTCCGGAAAAGACAAAAACCGGGCCTGAAAAAGTACTTCGGGCCGAATAATTTATAAAAATTCATTTACAAACTGCTGTAAAACTACACAACCTGGTTCCCACACCACACGGGAACCAGGTTGCCTGAAAAATGCATGATTAAACGCCGGGCACTCTAACAGCCCGGCTAAAAAATTGCTCAGTATTACCATAGCCAGGGAAAGGCTATCTGTATTGAAGACACAATTACAGGCCCTTGGGTTGCCCGACCTGTTTTATTTTTTGAAATTATTTTAAGGTATAGGCTATCCTGAGGCTTACCGCGGTATTTGTTATTTTAACCGGCGCCGACTGCTGCTTCTGCATAAACACCTGGTATTCCGGTCCGCCTGCAATGCTGAGTCTGCTCATTTTAAAGCCAATCATAGGCCGAAGCAGTAAATTATCAGGCATTGCGTTCAGGTACCCTGAATCAGATACCTTGCTGCCGACAACGTAGTTGTATGTACCCATTGCAGAAATATACAGGAGCCTGCCCACATGCAGTCTTGCCTCGGCACCGGCCTGCAACAGGTAAGCCGATGTATTCAGGTTTACTTGGCTGTTGCTTGTATTTTGCACATAAGCCACTGAACTGGGGCTTTGCTGCACAAGATGGTAGCCTGAGTCTTTGCTTGTAACATTCAGCTGCAATTGGTTTTGCTGATACCTGAGGCCTGTATTTACCAATACCTCGAACCTGCCTTTGCTAAGCAGGCTGAATTGTGCCCCGAAGCCATAGTTCAGCCTTGCGGCATCGTATCGGCCGGGTAAGCTGACCTGGCCGATGCTCAGGCCTTGGTCTGAGCTGATTACCAGGTTTTGCGAAGAACCAACAATATCTCCCCAAAAGGCCAGTCGGCTTAAGAAAGGAGGTTTATTTGTGTCAGAGTCTTTCTTCGCGCTTGAATCAGTGACAGGGATAGCTTCGGCAGCGGCTGTTTTTACTTCAGGCGCTTTGCCTGCTGAATCTGCAGCCGGCTGTTGTGCTGCTGACTGCTCAGCGCCAAAGCCGTTGTCATTGGCAGGTACAGGCTTATTGCTGCCTGCAACCACGGGGTTCAGGGCTTCGCTTATGGCAGGTTCAGCCTGCTTATTTTCGGCGGGTGCGGCCTGGCTTGTTTCGCCTGTTTTAACTTCTTTATTTTCAGTAATTTTACCTGTTTCCGGGGTAAGATCATTAAGTTTGAAAGGCTTTACATTTATTGTAAAGCCGCCGGAAGGCAGCGTATTAACAACCTCGGTACTGACCGTTTTAAGCCTGCTTTTTTTCTTTGTGCTTTTTTTCTTCGGCTCTGCTCCGGGAACCTTAGTGCCATAAGCGTGGAAGTTGTTTTCCGATGACTCCTTGACTGTTTCAGTTTCAGGTAAGGAAGCTTTTGGCTTTAAATGCCTCTTGTTTTTTTGCTTTGATGTGGCAAGGGCGCCTGCGTTCAGGCCTGTATTTTTACTGATGTTAACAGCGCTGCTGCTTGTATTTGAATCTGACCTGGCTGCACCGGTTTCATTATATTTGCCTGAGACTGCGGTAGATTCAGGGTTGGCAACCGGGCTGTTACCGGCGTTTGAATTGCCTGCTGACAGAGCAGAATTTGTTGCTTTAGAATTGGCAGGCTTGCTGTATTTACCACCTGTTTTGCCTGCGTCATTCTTGGTGTTATCAGAACTACCGCCGGCATTACCCGCCGACCCGGTATTTCCGCTGCCTTGGCTTTGAGGGTTTGCCGGGTTGCTTTGGGTTTTGCCTGCATTGTGGTTATTACCCTGGCCGGCATTTACAGCTGGTTTAGTGTCTTTATTCCATTGCCCACTTTCAGGCTTGTTCTGCGATAATTCGGCTTGGGAAATTGTTCCCGTTCCCGTTGTATTACCCGGTGTTATTATTTTTACCCGTGCCTCAGGGCTTTCACCGGCAGATTTCTCCTTCAGCTCAACAGAATCTGCAATGGGATTGGTTTTGTCGGGGAGCAGGAAAATGAACATGCCGGTAATGGCAGTAAGCAGGCCCAGACCGGCAAAGAACCAAAAGAAGGGGAACCTGCGCGGCGGCTTAGAATCGAGGCGCGATTCTATAGCAGACCAGGTGCCCGGTTCGGGCAAGGCTTCGCTGTCGGCAAATTTTTTGCTGAAGCGTCCTCTTATGTCTTTATCATTCTCCATGATGGCTGTATAGGTTAATATACATTTTGTTTTTTATTGCCTGCGAAGCGGTATCGATTGCGCGGCTTATGAATTCGGGGTACTATTTATAGGCGTACCTGCCCAGGCGCTCGCGCAGCAGGGTTTTGGCCCTGTTCAGCTGCGACTTTGATGTGCCGGATGATATTTCCATCAGGCGGGCAATCTCATTATGGTCGTAACCTTCAATTACAAACATTATAAACACAAGGCGGCAGCCGGGCGGCAGTGTGTTTACATGTACCATTATTTCATCGGCGCTCATTTCATCGAGCGCATCGGGCAGTTCGGTTTCGGCTGTTATATCATCGTTGAGCTCATCGAGCCTGTTTTTCTTTATAACCCTGTTAAAGTGGTTAATAGAGAAATTTACGAAAATACGCTTTAGCCAACCTTCAAGGCTGCCGTCCCTGAAATCTGCTATGGAATTAAAAGCTTTTACAAATGCTTCCTGGAACACATCCTCGGCCTGCATTTTATCAGGAATATACCTTCGGCAAACGGCAAGCAGGCGAGGCCCGTACTTTTCGTACAGGGCACGCTGCATTGCCGGCTTTTTCTGCCGACAGCCTTCTGCCAATTCCTGATCAGTAAACTTCAATTCTTTCGAAAATTCCGGGGTTGAATCTGTTCACGCTTTTGCGCCGTGACCGGGCCCCTTTTACAAGGCCCGGTTTTCGGTGCGGCATTTCAGCAATTCCTGCCAAATTCGACAGGCTGAATTATAAAATTGAACCGGGTAAAAACCGGTATTTAATACGGATAATCAGGTAGGCTTTTAAGTTCGAACCGGCTATTCATAATTACCTCCGTGTACGGCTTAAGGCTGAATGCAACAATGCATTTAAAAGAGGCATGGTTTGCAGGCTTACCGGCGCTTGTTGTTTTAAACAGGTAAACCCGGGTGCTGCCACAGCGAGCGCCCCGGGTTATACCGCGGAAGGTTCCGCCTGTATGGCAATGAATCAGCTAAAAGGAACCGATTATTGCTTTACAAACTTTTTGAACAGCCTGCTGCCGTTCGCGCCTTCCAGTTGTAAAGTATAAACACCGGGGGCAATGCCTTCGATATTCATTTTCAGGCTGCTGCCGTTTACGCTGCCGTTAGCGGCAATGCTTTGGCCTACGCTGTTAACAATTACTGCTTTGCTGATATCGAAGCCGGGGCTGCGAACTTCAAGAGCTGAAGTGGCAGGGTTAGGGAACAGGCTTACAAGCTTGGCATCAACATTTTTAGAAACGCTGTTAACAATGTTTCCGCCTGATACCACGAAGTGAACGCCTTCAGAAGCAGGAACAGTTACGTTAACTTCTGATGAGCTAACTTTAGGGTATTCAACACGTGCTTTGTAGTTACCTGCAGGCAGGTTACCGAAAGCCCATGTTCCGTTGGTGTTAACTGCAGTAGAATAACGATCAGTGCCGTTGGCTGCATCTTTAAGAATAATGCGGGCACGTTCGTAGTTAACGCTCATTGTGTAGGCTACACGGAAGTTGCTGGTTACAGAGTCACCTGTAAGTGTGCCGCTTAGGCTGTCACGGCCTGAAGTGCCGTCGGCATTAACAAGGGTAATATCGGCAGTGCTGGCAGTTCCGCTTATTACAGCGAAGGTACCTGCGTTAGCCCAGTCAGTAGTTGAAGGTGCGTAAGTTGGCAAAGTGGTTACAGTATTACCGTATTCATAAGCCTGTACAATGTAACGGCCTGCAGGCAGGTTGTTGAAGTAGTAGTAACCTGAATCGGCACTTGAAATGTTGGTGAATGCAGAATAATCTGAGCCAAGCTGCCATGCAAGTACCACTGCATTTTGCGGGTATGAGTTATTGGCAGATACAAAGCCTTTCAGGGTTCCTACAATGGGGTCAGGTGCAGGGCAGCCAACTAAATCAAGTCCTGATTGATTTAGAGTTGAAGTTGCTGTTGCGGTTCTTGCATTGCGATTCTGGCGGCAATCGAAAAGGAATATTTCGTAATCTCTTGTAACCGAGGTTGGCGTGGCGTTGTAAGGTACAGTAAAGTGGTATGTTCCGCTGGCATCAGAAGTTGTGTTCATCTGGCTGAAATTGTTTCCTGCACTTATGCTTTCCTGTCCGGGAATTAAGCTTACAGGGTAGTTTGCCAATGGGCTGAATACACCGTTTGCATCAATTGAAATAATTCTTCCGCTTAATTGAATAGTGGTTGTAACCGGGGGTACACTATCAGGGCATACTATCAGGTACGGAGGCATCAGGAGTGAACCTGTGTCTGCAATAAGGTTTTGAGATACGCGGTTCTGGCGGCAGTCGTAGGTAAAAACCACGTAATCAGTAATTTGGCCGGGTGCAAGGCGGGGAGTATCTCTGAAAACATAATACCCGTCAACATTGGTTGTAGCCAATAAAGTCTGAAAAGTAATACCTCCTGCCATGCTGTTGGTATCAGGGTAAAGATACACCGTAGTATTTGCAACGGGAATTAAGGCGCCGCCGGAAGGCTGAACCACCTGGCCGATAATGTTAATTGTTCCGGGTGCCTGCGCGTTTGCCGATATGCCGGCAAGCACCAGCAGGAAGGCCATTAAAAGGGTACTTAACTTTTTCATTTCAGTAAAGGTTTTTGGGGAGATAATTGGTTTAAAGCTGTGGGCTTATAGTAATGGTTGGGGTTTGTTTAGCAATTGGGTAATGGTAATAAGTATAGAAGCAGGTGGGTTTTGTTTGCTTATAATTTTTGTTTGCCCGGCTTAGGGCAGCCTGAGCGTAATTTTAGCCGTTTTAAATGCATTGGCAGATTTTGACCTCACCTTATAAACAAGGTCTTTAGGCACTGTGCCCGGTTCATGAACTGCTTTTACCGATAATATTTTGCGGTTGTTCTTATACTCTATGGAAATAATTTTGGCTTCATTATCCCATGATTCCAGCGCAAAAGAGGCTGCATCTAAATCGTTGCTGCATGAAATGTCGTTTTTCAGCAAATCGCTTATGAGTATTTCAGCCGAAACTACAGTTGTGGAAGCAGGCGAGCCACTTACAGAATCTATAACTGCATCCACGGTATCGTTCACAGGGCTGAAATAGCCGGCACAGGTTGGCGAGTAAATATCGAGATGCGATTCAGACACCTTGTAGCCATCAAGCATAAGTTGGTAGCTGATGGTTTGCAGGGGCGTATCAGGAATATGGTCCATATATACCTTCAGGCTCATACCGTTCAGTTCGGCTTTTTGAATTCCGGCCGGCAAAGTGCCGACGATCTCAATTTTATACCTGTTAATCGGCAGGCAAAGACTATCGGTTTTTAAATCTATCAGCTCAACCGATAAAGTGTCGGGCTTTTCGAAGCGCAGTTGTTTAGGGAGAAGCCTGTAGCTGCAATACACATTAGTGTCTTCGGGAAGGGCTGCTACCTGGACATCCAGGCTGATAATGCTGCAGTTAATTGAGTTGCAAACCCTGAATTGCAGGGTTTCGGTACCGCTGAAACCTGTATAAGGGCTGTAGGTATATGTGTTTGCTGCCAGGTTATAGGTCATTTTACCATAAACCGGTATCAGGAAATCAACCGACAGGCCGGCAGATAAGCTAACTGAATCTTCAAGCTTAATTAAAAGAGCTTCGCCTGCTTTCAGGCGGGTGGGTTTCAGGCTAATATTACCGGGGAGGGTTGCCGCCGGTGTAACCGGCACCGGGTTGCGATCTACCTTATCGCAGGCTGTAGCAAAAAGCAGCAGCGCAGCCAGCATAAGGAAAGATATTTGCTTTAATCCGGGCATAATGGTTTGCGGTTCGGGGTTAAGACACAAGGTTAAATGCCGGGGTTGGAACCGGAAATAAAAATATTTCAATATTTTTTCAGTAGCAGCACAGAGCTGAAAACGCCATGCTGATTTTTCAGCAGGCAAATTACATTTTTTAAGGCGGCAGTTTGGGAATGCTGCAGATAAGAAAAATCAAATCCGTAGACATGGGCTGTTATTTTCCCCGGTCTGTGGTATATGGAAATTGTAAACCTGCCCGCGTAAATTCAGGCCAAAAAGTTGCGAAAAAAAAGCACAAACCTGTAAATGGTCTGTGCCTGATAGTTATTCCGGGGGTGTTTTGCTTGTAATGTAAGATTGTGTTGGTTTTGCTATGCGGCAGCGGGTTGTTGTATTAATCGCTTCACGCGCATGCTCAGTTCCCAAGGGCTGAAGGGCTTATTTATATAATCGTCGGCGCCATTGCGGAAAGCTTCAAGCACTTCTGTTTCCAGGCCGCCTGCGCTCAGTATAATTACCGGTACGGCGGTTTTGCCTTCTTTTTTTGCGGCATTCAATATATCCATGCCGGTGCGGTTATGCAGCACAAGGTCTGTTATTATCAGATCGTAAGTACCGGTTTGCATCATGAACAGGCCATCGGCCATGCCGGTTGCAGATTCCGTTTCATAACCATCTCTTTTGAGCCTGAATTCAAGGGCTTTTCTGACCAGCGCCTCGTCTTCAATAATCAAAATTTTTCCGTTGCTTCGTGATGGTTGGTGCATTAATGGAAACGGGGATATAAAAGAAAGTTCCACTTCTATAGGGTGATTTACAGTGTTTAAAAAGCCGTTTTATTTCTGCTAAGCAGCTTTGGCATTTTGTTCAGTATAAAACTATAGTTGCAAACCACGTACCCATAATAAAATGTTAAGGGCAAAGAATACAGGATAAAGCCTGAAAAGGCCTGAAAAAGTAATTATACGGGGAAAAATCATTAAAAATTAAATTAAAAAAAGGTTTTAAGGGCTGAATCTGCCTTAAAGCGTATCTGATACGCGCTCCAGTTCTGAGTAGGCCTGTTCCAAAATGGCACGCATTTCCGGTATTGACACCTGCACTTCTTTGGCAGGCAGGCTTTCGCCGATGCAGTTTTCTTCCAGGGTGCGGGCCAACAGGGCAAAACGATTTAAACCAACTATTTGCGCGCTGCTTTTCATTTTATGAGCCATCATGCGTACGCTTTTTCCGTTCCCGCTCAGCCAGGCAGATTCAAGCGATGCCATCATCAGGGGCATATCGCTTACAAATGCATCAATCATTTCGCGGATGAACTCGGGGTCGTTATCGGCCAGATCGCGCAGGTAAGTAAGGTCCGGTTTTTCAAGCTTTAAATCTGATGGATGCATAGTTATTACCGGGAAATAATTGGCTGAAGCTGTTGGCTGATTAATGTTGTTCAATTGCATTGTCTGATTAATATCCGGTAACAGGTCTTATGAGTTTTGCTTGTGCACCCTTATTCATTTCAGCCCGGCCACCCGGCTTAGGTGGGCCAATATGCCTGTTGAATTAGTATAATGCAAAGTTTGCCATAATAAACTTAGTAAGAAGCCCTGAATGCGGTATGCACTTACGCATGTAATGTAATCAGGTTTTCAGCAGGTATTTACGGCTTTTTTGTAAAGCCTGCCCGGTTTTTGAAAAATGGCAGCCCCTAAGTTTCATACGTAATTCAGGCACTTTAGGATTTGTTTAAAGCAGTTTTTTTCTGCCGGGCCACATTTTACCCGGTTTGTTTTAAACAAAATTCTTTTTTTTGTGTTTTTGGCCTATAGCCCATGTCTGAAACTCTTCCGGTGCATAAGAATTTAAATGACCATAAAGCCTGCTCACCCCCGGTGCAGGCTGCCAGCTACTCAATTCGCGATCTTGAGCAGATATCGGGAATAAAGGCGCATACCCTGCGCATTTGGGAGCAGCGCTATGGTATTTTAGCGCCCCGCAGAACCGATACAAACATTCGCCTGTACGACGACTCTGACCTTCGTTCGCTGCTGAACATCAGCCTGCTGAATGCTAATGGTTACCGCATCAGTAAAATTGCCTGCATGAGTCCTGAATCGGTGCAGCAGGAGGTAATGGCTATTACAGAAAGCAAATGCCGTTGCTGCGACCAGCAACAGGCCCTCATTTCCTGCATGCTTGAGCTCGACGAAGACCGTTTCGAAAAAGTGCTCAGCAACAACATCATGAACTGCGGTCTGGACCGCACCATGACAAGTGTCATTTTTCCGCTCCTGCAGCGCATAGCCGCCCTTTGGCAAACCGGATCGGTGAGCCGGGCGCATGAGAATTTTGTGCGCCTGCTGGTGCGCCAAAAGCTGATTGTGGCCATAGACGGGCAGACCAGCAGCAACCGCAGCCCCTCGGCCGGTAAGTTCATGCTCTGCCTCCCCGACAGTGAAACCTCTGAAAACGGTTTACTTTTTGCGCATTACCTGCTCCGCCTCCGCAAGCAGCGCAGCGTGTACACCGGCCGCAGCCTGAGCCCTGAAGACCTGCAAAGCGCCTACGACACCTATCGCCCTGATTGCATAGTGTGCGTAAGCCCAGCCGCCGCATGGCCCGCCGAGTTCCTGAAGTATGCCGAGGGCCTGGGCCGCATGTTCCCCGAAAGCAGGGTGGTGTTGGTCGGTCATCGTATAGATTCTGTACCCGAATCACCTGCTGAGAACGTAATTATTCTCAACAGCTTTGAAGATTTTATCGGGTTTATGGATTCGGTGAGGCATTAAAAAAATTACTGCTTTATTATTTTGCCTGTGCTAACGCCTCCTTGGCTTGTGAACCTGTAAACGTACAGGCCGGGAGCGAGGGTGCTTATATCGGTTTTATCTCCGGGTTGGTAGGGCTGGGTTTGGAGGGTAATCAGCTATTTAATAACCACCATTTTTAGGGTAGCAATCGGTGTTCCGTCAGTTATAAGCGAATAAGCATAAATACCTGAAGGCATACCTGATAGGCTAAATAAATGTATGCCATGCTTGCTTTGTAATAAAGGTATTGTACTTAATTCTCTGCCCGAAACATCATGCACAATTATCTCAGCCTGCTTTACGCCTTCAGGAATAAAATAAGGAATGCTTGTACTCTCCCCCACCGGGTTAGGCATATTCTGCCCTAAGTAAACCCTGTTAGAAACCGGCTTCACATTGCCGACCGTATCTGTACCTATCCATGTACTGTCCTCCGGGCAAAAGAATTGGGAGGAGCAATAGTGGTTACCAACACCCGAAACGCGTGCGAAGTAGAAATCATCAAAAAAGCCGCTCGGTGTGAAGGCATTATCCTGATACCCTGCAAAAACAGCATCTCCAAACCCGGAATAGGCAGCACCTTTTAGTATTCTTCGAGGATCATTAGGCCAACTTACTTTACCCAAAAGCCTGCCTGTAGCACTATATCTACCAATTC
>JAZKBN010000062.1:44408-70244 GCA_040388605.1 Bacteroidota bacterium
GAATACGGAATAAAATCCAAAAAAACTTATGTATAATAATACTATAATGCTGTCAGTAAATGAATATACAGTCATTATTATTGTTCCGTCAGTATTTACATAGGCTTTACTAATTGTACCTGCATTAATAACACTACCCCATTGGTAAGTGTAAAACCGGTCATACTTTCCAAAGAAAGAAGAATCGGCACCTGAATAAAATCCATTTACTACATAACCTCCGTCAGGATGCTGTGAAATAAAACCATCGTTCAAAGTGATACGGCTTGGGGTTTCAAATATCTTGAAATCAAGTACAGGAACTCCATCTAAAGCTCGAAGCTCAGAAAGCCACAGACGGCGGCCAACGGTGCCTGATACCAAGTAATTACCATTTGGCTTTAGTTCAACATGATAAGCTTCGCTGGTTGTAATCTTAGGATATTTATTGCTCCAACGTATGTTGCCGTCTTTATCGTAACGCCTGGCAAACATATCCCGATAATATTGGCCGACTATTACAGTACCTCCATCGGGTAAAAGAATCATGTCGGTAACCTCAACCCTTGCTGTATCATTCTCCCATTTTTGCCATAAAACTCTGCCTGAAGTATCGGTTTTAAATAAGCGTATACCTTATAACTGAGTTTGACCAAACAAAGGGTGTGCATCTACTGAAACAGCAACAAAGAGATTTCCTTCATTATTCCTGCACATAGCATCCGCGCTACCGTAAAAGTTCCTTTCGCTTGTATCAGGTAAAGGTTTGGTCCAGTAAACATGCCCCGTTGAACTTATTTTAATAAGGCAAGCTCCCGAATAAATATTACTCATATTATCTGAACCGCCGAACTCTTCACTATTACCGGATGCTATATAGCATCCGGTATCATATCGTAAAACAGCTTTTACAGTTTCAGATTTGCGGTAGCCATAATCCTTTTCCCAAACAAGTCGCTGACCTGAAACATAAAGGCATGAGAATAATAATAATAAATACAAAAGGTAGTATTTCATAGATATATGAATTAACAGGAATCTGAAACGCTATCTTACAATTGTCATTTTCAGGGTTGAGGCCGGGATACCATCTAAATATAAGGTATAAATATACATAGATGATGCAAGCATTTGAGTTGATAAATCCACTTTACCTTCTCCACGCTCAGCAATATTAACGGAAGCGACCTTACGTCCTGTTACTATTTCGCGCAGTATCAATCATATCTAATTGCGCATTAAGCACAATCAAGGGTACGGTATTGCTTCCGCGGTACTTTTGCTTAAGCCGGTACAGCTTGCCAGGCGCATCTGCAAAGTTAGTAGAATTAAGTTCGGCTTGGCTGAGCTCAAATACCGCTTGGGCCATCCTGTCTGAATTGCAGGTGTCCGGTTTACCTGGCGTTCTTTTGATACCCAAATTAGCCCACGGGTATACACGATCGTATAAAATATTTGTTTGCATGCCCGCCTTGCTCAGACGGGCCAACTTTTGGTCGGCCATTTCTCGAAAGCTTTTTGTTGTGTCGGTATTTTGGGCAAACAATCGTCCTATGCTCAACGTAAAAATAAAAAGATAAAATGCTGATTTTTTTATGCTTAAATAGTTTTTATTGTTAAATATTTATTAAGAATTAGTTTTTACTTTATAACTGTTAAACTACTTTTAAACACCCTTCCCCTGCCATTACTCAGCAGGCAGAAATAAGTTCCGGCGGGCAGGTTTTCAGCCCCCCAATTATTTTTATAAGGTTGGGCTTCAAAAACACTTTTACCCCATCGGTTGTAAACCTGCAAACGGTTGCCGGGGTATAAATCAAGGTTACTGATAAAAAGGTTTTCATTGTACACATCCCCGTTAGGCGTTATCACGTTAGGGATATTGATGGGGTAAGCAGTAATATCGCAACCCAAGAGTGCAAGGCTGTCGTATGTAATCAGAAGTTGAACCGGCGGTTCAATGCAGCCCGAAGAATCGGTTTCCGTTACAGTTAATAAGCGCGGACCTGGCTCGGTTTGCCAGCTTACCAAGGCCATGCTGCCCGAAGCCGAAAGCAGGATTCCGCCTGTAACCTGCCATTGAAATGCAGAGCCCGGCAGTCCGCTTACAATGTATTTGAGCGAATCAGTTTGATGCGGGCAAATCAGTGGATTGTTTGCTGAAAGGCTCGGGCGGCGAAAGCTGATATTAATTACCGGTGAAGGCGGGCTTAGGCAGCCGTTTTTACCTTTCGCCCTCAAGCTTAATGAACCTTCGGAGCTAAGCATCACAATGCGGTTGGTGTCACCGTTACTCCAAAGATAGCTTTCACCTTCAGGAAGCACCGGCCCCTGCAATGAGAACATATAGCCGGGGCAGGCTGTTGTATTGGTCAGGGAAACCGGCGGGCCAGGCGATGCCGGAAGCGGTAACACATTGATAAAAACCGGTTCTGAAGGCAAGGAAGTGCAGCCGTTTGAAACCGTTTGAACGGTATACATGCCGGGCCTTGTTACATTAATACTTTGCGTGCTTGCACCGTTAGACCAAATATAAGATGAGGAGGCGAAAGATATTTTGCGGACAGCACTGTTACCGGCATCGGAAACATATAAATTCCCTTCGTTATCATGCACAATTCCTGAAGGCCCATCAAATTTTGCAGATAATGCAGAGCCATCAATATAGCCTCCAATAGTTTCAAGGTAAGCAGGTTTTTTTCCGGCAATTGTTTTTACAACACCCTCCGGAGTTATTCTACATATTCTTTCATTATGTCCATCGCAAACGTAGAGATTGCCAACACCATCAATGTCCATAGCTCCGGGAAAGTAGAATCTTGCTTCGTTTGCGGGGCCATCTTCATAACCAATAACAGTATCGCCGGCAAAAGTGCTTACAATCCCGGTCGGGCTTAATTTCCGAATGCATCTGTTCAGAGCATCGGATAAATAAATATTACCCGAATCATCTTGTACAGCGTGGGTTAAGCCATAGAATTCGGCACTCAATGCAGGGCCATTTAGATATCCATTCTTACTATCGCTTCTCCCTGCCAATGTGGTAACCACTCCGGCAGGTGTTATTTTCCTTACACGGTTATAGTCAAGCAAAATAATATTACCGTCAGCATCAGGTATCATATCCTGAATTGATTGAAATCTTGCAGTCGAGCCTTTTCCGTCAGCATAGCCGAGTAGTCCGCCTGCTAATGTATCGAAAAAACCATCTGACCTTAATTTACATATGTATATAGTAGCAGCATTAGAAGAATAAAGTGAAAAATAAGTGCCTGAGTTTTTATTAAATACAAAGCGGCCTGCTCTGCCAAATATAACTGAACTGTCTCTGTTAAAAGGATAATTGGCCTTTAGTTTTGTAATTAAACCACTAAGAGTTACTGTACGCATACCATTACAAACACCTACATATAATTTGCCGGATGAGTCTATAGAAAGTCTGCCTGCACCGCAGGTACAAGGTAGACCCCCAAAATCACAATTTGAAAAACGAGCTATTGTGCTCACAAATCTTTCAGCCGTCGCATCTGAAGAGCTTAGGTTTACGCTTCCGCCTTCGCAAAAAGTTATGGGCCCAGAGGACTTTATTACCGGCTTATGGCAGGCAGGGGTATCTACCGGTATTTCTTTAAATGCAGGAGTACCGGCAAAACCCGGCAGAGCACCGCAAGTAAGCAGTAAATAAAAAATGAAACGCACCATAAAAATTTGGCAGATATTATTGCCGAAGCAATATGTGGGTATATATTAAGAATGTGAAATTGTTTTTTTATTAAGCAATAGTTGCAATGCCTTTAACTACCCTTCATCAATACTGAAGTTTAGGCATTTGGCGTTTGAATGCCCCTGAAAGCACGGCGTGCTTACCCGTTTTGCCAAGGGTTTGTGGCCTGGACATGCATTCTGCAAAAATTAATAATTAAAATTGCTGCAAGCCACCTGCAAATAAAAGTGAGGTGGTAATTGTGTGATTCATGCTGTTTAAAATAGCGGATTAAAGCCTCTTTGATGTCGGTTTTTTTAAAATTTATACTCTTATAAAGGTCGGTTGAAAAGCAAACCAGAAATGGTGTTGAAAAAATAAGAATATATGATACAAAAAAATATAGTTAAAAGCAGTTTCAATATAAATGGAAAAGTATAATTAATTATTGCAATGCAGCTAATAGCAATACCTTCAGGACCCATGTTGCTTATTCATGATACCTTCATATTTTCCAATCCCGTAAAACTATAATCGGTTTTACTTCGTTAGTATATAAGAACTTCAGTAAACCAATTCAGCATTTCGGCGAAGAGTTTTATGAATTTCGGGAGGTGAACCGGCAGCGGTATGCTTATCGGGTCCAAAATAGCCTTAACTTAATAGCCTGATTGCTATCTGCCTTCAATATCGCTTCAAATATTCACAATGGAACCTGAATACCTTACTCCCGACGAATCGGAATCTGAAAACACAGCCGATACCGTAGCTGTAGCAGCTGCGCCTCAGCCCGATTTGAAAGATGCCTTTATTACATACCTGCTCGAAAACGGGCAGCGTCCGCCATCTGTATTTAAATTTGCCCGCGACCTGGGTATTTCTGAATCTGCATTTTACACGCAATACAATTCCTTCGATGCCCTTGAAAAAGACATCTGGACTGGCTATGCCACCCAGGCTATAGATACAGTAACCTCCGACCCGGTTTACGCCGGTTATACAATACGCGAAAAGCTGCTCAGCTTTTACTTTACATTGGTACAGAACCTGCTTACCAACCGCAGCTACGTTTTGCTCACCTTAAAGGGCGGCCACGAGCCTTTGCGCATTTTTCCTTCGGTGCTCAGCGGTTTCAGGAAGGTATTTGTTGAGTACGCCAAAAACCTGGTTGCCATGGGGCTTGCCGATGGTGAAATTGCCGCAAGGCCCTATATAACAGATAAGTACGGTGAGTCTTTATGGCTGCAGCTTATGTTTGTTATCAATTTCTGGCTGAAAGACGAAAGTGCAGGCTTCGAGAAAACCGATGCTGCCATTGAAAAGGCTGTAAACCTGAGCATGGATGTTATGGGCCGCAATACCCTGGATTCTGCTTTCGATTTTGCGAAATTCCTTTTCCAAAGCCGGAAAAATTAGTTCAGGCTTTGCTTGCTGTATTTAGTTCACCTTTAATGGCTTGCCTTTCGGGGCAAAAGAATGAAAGAACAAACCAGGATACCTACGGGCAAAGTTGAGCGCGCGGGTAAGTTTTTGCAAACAGGGCTGAAAGTAGGCGGTAACTACCTGAAATATTATACCCGCAAAACCCTTAATCCCGATACCACCCGCGAAGAGCTTAATGCCGATAACGCCGATGATATCTACGAATCTTTAAGCGAGCTCAAGGGCAGCGCTTTAAAGGTGGCCCAAATGATGAGCATGGACCGTAACCTGCTCCCAAAGGCTTATTCCGATAAGTTCCAGATGAGCCAGTACAGCGCACCGCCGCTTTCTGGGCCCCTGGTGGTTAAAACCTTTCAGCAGTATTTCGGCAAAGGTCCGCAGCAGCTTTTCGATACTTTCGATTTGAAGGCAGGCAATGCAGCCAGCATAGGGCAGGTGCACTTTGCCACTAAAGCCGGTAAGCATTTGGCCGTAAAAGTGCAGTATCCCGGCATTGCATCGGGTATAGCATCTGACCTGAAAATGGTTAAACCATTCGCCATCAAGCTCATGGGCCTCAATAAGGCCGAGGTGGAGCGTTACATGGAAGAGGTGGAAAGTAAATTACAGGAAGAAACTGATTATGCCCTGGAGCTGCGTCGCGGCCGTGAGATTGCAAAAGCCTGTGCGCCGCTCATTGATCTTATTTTCCCTGAATATTACCCTGAGCTGAGCAGCCCGCGTATTTTAACCATGGACCGCCTAAGCGGGCTGCACCTGAAAGATTTCCTGGAAACAAAGCCCTCGCAGGAGGTGCGAAACCGGATTGGGCAGGCCCTCTGGGATTTTTACGAATTCCAGATTCACAACCTCTTGCAGGTGCACGCCGACCCACACCCGGGCAACTTCCTCATGCACCCCGACGGTCGCTTGGGCGTTATAGATTTCGGATGCGTAAAAGTATTGCCGAAGTCCTTTTATACAAATTATTTCTCGCTCATCAATCTTCAGAATCTTGAAGACGGTCAAAGGGCAGAGCAGCTGTTTTATAACCTTGAATTCCTGTATCCGGAAGATACCCCGCAGGATAAGGCTTTCTTCGGACGCATTTTCAAAACCATGATTGAATTGCTGGGCCGTCCCTTCCACGGCGAAACCTTCGATTTTGGCGACGATGAATATTTCAGCAGTATTTACGAATTCGGCGAAAAACTCTCGCAGATGAAAGAGCTTAAAGATTCGAAAATTGCGCGCGGCTCGAAAGACGGTTTATATATTAACCGTACTTATTACGGCCTGTATTCTATGCTGAACGCATTAAAAGCAAATATTACCACGCATTCTGTTTTTAAGGAAATGGTGGCAGAGGTGTAGGTAGTTGTTGCCATATTTACAGCTTACCAATCACACATAATGCACTTCAACAGGGTGCATTATGTGTTTAACAAGGCCCTGTATATTGAAGCATCAGCTTCACTGAAACAAACAAAGGTAACAAGCTTAACTGCCTTACTTTCTGCCAGGAATGCCTGCACTGTTTTAATTGCAATTTTGGCAGCTTCTCTTTTGGGGTAGCCATAAATTCCGGTACTTATGCCCGGGAATGCAATGCTTTTTAAATTGTTTTTCTCGGCAAGCTTGAGGCTGTTTAAATAGGCATTTTTCAGCAGTTCAGGCTCACCTTTATTGCCGCCCTGCCAAACCGGGCCCACCGTATGTATCACATATTCAGCCGGTAATTTACCGGCAGTGGATATTACTGCTTCACCTGTTTTGCAGCCGCCCTGCCTGTTTACAATATCACGGCATTCGTTCAGAATTGCAGGTCCGCCTGCCCGGTGAATAGCGCCGTCTACCCCGCCGCCGCCCATTAATGAGCTATTGGCGGCGTTTACAATGGCATCGGCCTTAATGGTGGTAATATCTGCGGTTATTACTTCAATCATGGTTTTTGTTTGTTTGAGTATATAAGCTGCACCACCGTTTAATGCGCCATTTTTACCGTTGATTTCGTATAAGCGGCCATTGCAAATTTCCTTCCTGAAATTTTGACAGTTTTACGCAATTTGGCGTTATATTTTCTGTACCGCCTTATATCAGTCTTTGGTACTTTTAAGCCATTTATGAAACAACTTATTAAATCTTTCGCGCTTTGTTTGGCTGCAGGCATTACAGGCGCTTTCAGCTACAGTTATTTAACAGATAAGTCGGGTAGAGAACCCAATGGGTTTTCCTATGCAAATTACAGTCCGCAGGCATTTACCGGGCAGCAGGGGAGTTCAGCCGGCGGGGCGCAAAGCCCTTACGGCAGCCTCGGGCGCAATGCTATTATGGAAGATTTTGTAGCCGGCAGCGCCGCTGCTACGCCTTGTGTGGTGTATATAAAAACGGTATCGGCCCAGCCACAAACTTCCTGGTTCGATATGTGGTTTAACGGTGGGGGCGGTAAGCAGCTCGGCAGCGGCAGCGGTGTGATTTACTCGCATGATGGTTATGTAATTACCAACAACCACGTAATTAACAATGCCGAAAATATAGAGGTTATTCATGAAAAGCGCAGCTACAGCGCCACAGTTATCGGAATAGACCCTAATGCCGATATAGCCGTACTTAAAATTAAAGGCGATAAGCTTCCCGCCATTCATCTTGCCGACAGCAAGCGCGTGCAGGTGGGCGAATGGGTTCTTGCCGTAGGTAACCCCTTTAACCTGAACAGCACAGTAACTGCCGGTATCGTAAGCGCCAAGGGGCGTAACCTGAATATTGTTAACAGCCAGTTCCCAATAGAATCTTTTATACAGACGGATGCTGCTATTAATCCCGGCAATTCAGGCGGGGCGCTCGTGAACCTGAAAGGGGAACTTATAGGAATTAATACTGCCATCTACAGCCAAACCGGCAGCTACGCAGGTTATGGCTTTGCAGTACCCAGCGCCATTGTAGATAAAATTGTAAAAGACCTTATCAAATACGGCGACCTCCAAAAAGTATTCTTCGGGGCCGATATCACTGACCTAACATCGCAAATGGCCGAACGCCTGAATACCAATGATCTTGACGGTGTGGTAATAAGCGCCATTACCCCCGGCGAAGCGGCTTTAAAGGCCGGCCTTGAAAAAGGCGATATAATCCTTAAAATAGATGGCCTGCCTGTAAACAGCAAGGCAAATTTTGATGAGGAATTATACTACAGGAACCCCGGCGACGTATTACGTATAACTTACCGCCGCAACAACAAAGTAGCCGAAACAACAGTAACGCTCACTAACCGCGAAGGAACCACCGGTGTAATTCGCCGCGAGGTATACAACTCATCAAAGCTTGGCGCAAACCTCGAAGCCATCAGCAAGGTTGAGCGCGACAGGTACGGGGTTGAAGGTGGTGTTCGCATTGTTAACCAAACCGGCCGCGGCCTTCTTGCCCGCATGGGCATTACCGAAGACTTTATTATTACAACGGTAAACTACAAATCAATACGAAGCCCGAAACAGCTCGAAGAAGAACTTGACGGCCTGCGCGGTAAGGTGCTTATTGAGGGTGTTACCAAAAACGGACAAAAAGGATATTACTCCTTCTATTTCTAAACTATGCCGAAGCTGAAATTCAGGTTTTTAATGTTGCCCCTGCTGCTGTTTTCTGCCTGCGGCGGCGACACACGTAACCTGATTCCGCAGGTGGTGGTTTATGAAGAAGTATTCCTGAACAGCTACGAAGGCTTAAAGCTGATTAACCCGCCCAATTGGATATATCATGCCGGCGGAATTAAAGGTCTTATAGTGCACAGTCCCTCCACCGGCTCTTATGTAGCCTTTGAACGCTGCTGCCCCTGGAATGCCGATAAGCAAAACGCCGTTATGGTAGATGTCAGCGGCCTGTTCCTGGTAGATACCGCCTGCGGCTCCCGATTCGACTGGAGCGGCAATGTGCTGAAAGGGCCCGCGTATATGCCCCTGCTGCAATACAAAGTAGATAATACAAGCGCTGCCAACAGGCTGGTTATAACCAATACGCCTTAATTTTGGCGCTGAAATGAGCTTAGTAAAATAATAACAGGCCCCGAAAACAAATGTCGGTGCCTGTTTTCATTTTGTGCCGGTGGTGATTCAGGTGTTATGTATGTGTACAGGTGAGTTCTACTTCACCCAAACCGTTTTCACATTCACAAACTCCTTAATGCCATGGTGCGAGAGCTCACGGCCGAACCCTGATTTTTTAATTCCGCCGAAAGGTACCCTGGGGTCCGATTTTACAATTTCGTTTACAAAAATGCAGCCTGCTTCCATGCTCCGGGCCAGCAATTTCCCGCGTTCAGAATCAGCTGTCCATATACTGCCGCCCAATCCGAAACGGGAGCTGTTGGCTACTGTAATAGCCTCCTCAGCATCTTTTACCCTTATAAGCGATGCCACCGGCCCGAAAAGCTCTTCATCCCAGCCGGGTGTTCCGGGTTGTACATTATCAAGCAATGTGGCCGGGAACCATGCGCCGTCGGCTTTTGGTACAGCCTTGGTGCGCGCAACCGCACCGCCTTGCAGGCAGGCATTCACCTGCTTTTCCAGTTCGGCAGCCAAATCCTGGCGGGCTTGGGGGCCATAATTTGTAGCAGGGTTTTCAGGGTCTCCCATTACGAGTGCGTCCATGGCGGCGGCCATTTCTTTGGCGAAGGACTCGGCGATGGAGTTTACTACTATAAAGCGCTTGGCGGCAATGCAGCTTTGTCCGGCGTTTATCATGCGCGCTTTGGCGGCAAGGGAGGCCACTGCGGGTATATCAACATCTTCAAGCACAATAAAGGCATCTGAGCCGCCAAGTTCTAAAACGGTTTTCTTCAGGTTTTTACCGGCTGTTGCGGCAACCTGTATGCCTGCATTTTCGCTTCCGGTTAGCGTTACAGCTTTTATTGCCCGGTGCGCAATGAGCGCTTCCATCTCTGAGCCGGGTATTGCCACATTACTGAAACAGCCTTCCGGAAAGCCGGCCTCGCGGAAAATATCCTGAATGGCATAGCCGCAACCCTGCACATTAGATGCATGCTTAAGAATAC
This sequence comes from Bacteroidota bacterium, assembly GCA_040388605.1. GTDB lineage: Bacteria > Bacteroidota > Bacteroidia > Cytophagales > Flexibacteraceae > JAZKBN01. Next base: position 54,557 of record JAZKBN010000062.1, read on the forward strand.
CCACATTGCCTGCCATTAACGCCGGTGCGGCAAACCTGAATACCTGCCAGAAAGGGAAATTCCAAGGCATAATGGCCAGCACCGGCCCCAATGGCTGATAGGCCACAAAGCTGTCAGAGGCTTCGGTTTTAATTGGCTCATCGGCAAGAAATGCCTCGGCATTTTCGGCGTAGTAACGGCAGCAATTGGCGCATTTTTCAACTTCGGCAATGCTGTCTTTTAAAACTTTGCCCATTTCGCGGGTCATGAGCAAACCGAGCTCGGCTTTGCGAGCCAGCAGCATATCGGCTGCTTTTTGCATGAGGGTTGCCCTGTGTGCAAAGCTTGTTTGGCTCCATGCCGAAAAGGCTTTTTCAGCAAGGCTGATTATGGCTTCGGTTTCTTCGGTGGTGTTAACCGGGTATGTGGCAATTGTTTGCCCTGTTGCCGGATTTATGCTGCCAAGTGTTTTTATGCTGCTCATAAAGCTGATGTATGCAATTTAAAAGCCGGGTTTACCTGCTTAAAGGGTTTCCGCCTTTAAATGACTAATTTTGCCCGGTAATTGTTCGGCCAATTTGCCGTACAAAATTCACATTGAAAATCCGGTTGTTAATTCCGGCAATTTAATTCCTCTTTTGCTTTCGCCCGCTATGCCAGATTTAGGTTATCCGTCCCGCTTACAAATTATAAAGCACCTCGATTTCGGCATGTACCTGCAGGCCGGCGAAGACGAGATTCTTATACCCACCCAGTACATTCCGGAAGGCGTACAGATTGGCGATTACATAGATGTATTCCTCTACCGCGATTCAGAAGATCGTGTAATTGCCACCACCCTTGAGCCTGCCATGTACATAGGCGAGGTGGAATACCTTGAAGCGGTATCGGTAGTGCCGCAGGGGGCATTTATGGAATGGGGCCTGCCTAAAGATTTGCTGGTGCCGTTCCGTGAGCAGGAAACCAAAATTGTAGAGGGTATGGTTTACCCGGTTTACCTCTATCTCGATGAGCAAACCCAACGCCTCGCCGGCAGCACCCGCCTCAGCCGCTTTATTAAAAACGACGAGCTGACCGTTGAGGAAGGTGAAGAAGTGCAGCTGCTCATTCTGAACCCTACCGATCTGGGTTATAATGCGCTTATTAACAACAAGCATTTCGGTCTTATATACGAGAACGAGGTTTTTAAGCCACTGCAAAGCGGTATGCGCATGCGCGGCTTCATAAAGAAAATAAGGGAAGACAATAAGATAGACCTCAGCCTGCAGCCTAAGGGTTATGCCGCTGCTGAAGAAGGAACCACTGAAATAAGGGCAGCCCTGAAAAAAGCAGGCGGTTTTTTACCCCTGCACGATAAAAGCGAGCCAGAGGAAATATACAATGCCCTGAAAATGAGCAAAAAAGTGTTTAAAAAGGCTATAGGGGCCTTATACAAAAGCCGTGAAATTTTATTAGAGCAGGGCGGTATAAGAGCTGTAAGCGAAGATTAATAGTTAAGCAAGGCTTAAGCGCCCGGCTCAAAGTCAATAAAGCATCTTATGGCTTCGTGCAGTAAAACGGCTTGGGTAACGGCTTCTTTATTGCAGCCAATAGCCCCAAGGCTTATTATTATCATTTCGTTTTTTTGAACCTTACTTAAGATTTCTGCAAACTGCCTGCATTCTGAAATGCGCATATTTGCTTTCAGGCTGATTTGAACAAGCGCAACGGGTTCGGCTAATGCGGCATCTGGAAAAAGTGTTTGCATAGCCATTCCGCAATGGTAATCGGGGCCGCGGTGTGCATCAGGTAAAGCATTCAGCGGATTTAATGCTTCAAGCAATTTATCCGCTAAAGGTCTGTCGGCGGCAGGGGAGTAATTGTTTTGCGCGTATTCACCTTCCTTAGGTCCCAGCCAATGCATAGGCACAGGAGTATTTGTGGTACCAACCATAATCTCATTGCTTACCCAATGCGGCGAAATAAAAATTACCGTCTGCGGTCGCATTATTCCTTTCCTTAATGCCAATAATTCTTGCGTCGGACCTGATGGGTAGGCAGAGAATGCCGGGACAATTAAAAGCCTCTTTTTACCTGAGTCGCTACCTGATTCAGGTCTTGCAGATTCAGGATTGTTATCCGGAAAATGAGGGTTTTGAAAAGCATTCGGCTTTAAAAAAGTATTGAAACGCTTACCCGCTGCTGATATACCTGCCGGCAGCCCTAATAATGCGCTGCTGAATAAGCCAATAAATTTCTTCCTGTTCATACCCTAATAGTTTTCCCGCTGCATGCGGGAATCAGGGCCTGTGAATTACAACGCTGTCGGTAACAATTTCGTTGCTGGTATGCAAAGCACGGTCACGAATACGAATTTTGAACCTGAACACCTGCCCTATATCAAATGAGCCCTGTCCCATGCTGATGGTATAGGTAATCAGGCCTTTAACAGGTTCGCTGTGGTTGTCGTCGGCAATGCGCGGGTAACGGCCGGTATATGTAAAACCTGCGAGTGGGAACACGTAATCTTCCCAGCCGGCTTCGGTTTTTTCCTGGAAGGTTACAAAGAAGTTATTGAAATTGGGGTTCCTGATGCCTGCAGCGCTGTCTATCCACTCCTTAAATTTATCGAGCTTTATGTCGTTTTCATCAAGGCCGAGGTCACCGTCTCCGTCCTGGTAAGTAATGGCAATTTTAAACTGGTCGTTAATAATATCCTGCTGACCGGCGCCTGTGAAATGAGTTACCACATCGGGGTAGAAGCCAAGACTTTTATAACCAATGACAGGGGTAGAAGGGTATTCAGGCGGGCTTGGGCATGCGGTTAACATCAGCAGGGCTGTTGCCGCCGGCAGAAAAAGCATGAAAGCGCCCCTGAATCGGGCCAAGCCTGGTTGAAACTGCATTGTAATAAATTTGTATAAAGGTAAACCGGTTTTTCTGTTCAACAATAACGAAAGAAAACGCTGTTTATGCTGTTCAGCTGAAATCAGCGTCTTTAAAAACCGGGAATTTTTCGCGGTAGCCCTGAAGCGGCTCAAATTCAATGGCTGCGCTTAGTTGTACAGGTTCAGTACCGGCTTTTAGAATGATGTTTCCTTTAGGGTCGCAAAGGCTGCTGTGTCCGCCATAGGTTTGGCTTTGGAAAGGTCCGCATGCGTTTACGCCCAGGCAATAGGCCTGGTTTTCAACAGCCCTTGCGGGCAGCAGGGTTTCCCATGCGCTTACACGCGGCATAGGCCATGCGGCACAGAAAATCAGCAAATCATATTCGGTGCCATGGTTGCGACACCATTCAGGAAAACGAAGATCGTAGCAAATGAGGGGACAAATTTTCCAGCCTTTTAATTCAACAATAAGCCGGGCTTTACCGGGGCTGTAAACTTTTTCTTCGCCGGCGAAAGTAAAGAGGTGCTTTTTATCATATCGCTCAAAAGTACCGTCGGGCCGCATCCAGATGAGGCGGTTATAGTATTTGGTTGGGCTTTCTTTGGCGGTTTCTTTTACAGGCAGGCTTCCGCAAATAACCGCACCGGTTCGTTGTGCCATAAGCCGCATCCATTTCATGGTATGCAGGTTTTCGGGCTCAGCAACGGCCGGGGCATCCATGCTGTACCCGGTAGCGAACATTTCAGGCAGCACAATTATATCATGCTTCCCGGAAGCATCATGCAGGTTTTCTTCCAATGCAGAAAGGTTGGCCGCAACACCACCTTCAACGTGGGCATGCTGAACAAGTAATAAGTTTAAAGTTTCGGACATGTTGAACAATTTTCTTCTCTTTGGTTCAGAAGCATTGAGGCAGGGCATTGTTTGCCTGCCTGTTATAAATGCAAGAGCGCTGAGGTGCCGAAAATTACGTAAACTCTGTACAAATAAGCGGTATTTAAGCAGCAAAGCCCATGCTTTTCATTGCCGATCCGCATCATTCCCTATATTTGTTCTCCATTCCTTACCATTCCCAACGAAAATGACCGCTATCCGCAACACCTGGACCCGCGCCGAGATTGCCGAAATATATAATACCCCCGTACTTGACCTCATTTACCGTGCTGCATCGGTGCACCGCGAGTTTAACGATGCGCAGGAAGTACAGGTTTGCACCCTGCTGAGCGTAAAGACCGGGGGATGCCCCGAAGACTGCGCCTATTGCCCACAGGCTGCACGTTACCATACCAATGTAAAAGTGCAAAAGCTGATGCCCGTAGCTGAAGTGCTTGAGGCTGCAGCCAATGCCCGCGATGCCGGAAGCACCCGTTTCTGCATGGGCGCTGCATGGCGCGAAGTGCGCGACAACCGCGATTTCGACCGTGTGCTTGATATGGTGAAAGGCGTAAACCAAATGGGTATGGAAGTTTGCTGTACCCTTGGTATGCTTACCGAAGAGCAGGCCAATAAGCTGGCCAACGCCGGCCTTTACGCCTACAACCATAACCTGGATACCAGCGCAGAGCACTACGACAAAATTATAAGCACCCGTACCTACGATGATCGCCTTGATACTTTGGAGCACGTACGTAAATCCGGCATATCGGTTTGCAGTGGCGGCATTATAGGCATGGGCGAAACAGATACCGACCGAATAGGTATGCTGCATACCCTTGCCACCCTGCCTGAGCATCCTGAATCTGTTCCGGTAAATGCGCTGGTGCCGGTTGAAGGCACGCCGCTCGAGGAGCAGCCTCGGGTATCGGTTTGGGAAATGATTCGTATGATTGCGACGGCCCGCATTATTATGCCCAAAGCTATGGTTCGCCTTTCGGCCGGGCGTGTACGTATGAATACCGAAGAGCAGGCCCTCTGCTTCCTTGCCGGGGCAAACTCCATTTTCGCCGGCGATAAATTGCTCACCACCCCGAACAACGGTATTGATAACGATAAAGAGCTTTTCCAAACCCTGAACCTGCGTCCGCGCAAGGCTTTTAAGGATGGCGAGCCGGCAGTTAAGTTCGAGCAGATACCAAGCGCAGCCGCTGCTATGGCGGTTTAAGCGCAAAGCTTTAAATAATTAAGTAAAGGCCCTCGGCTGCAATTTAATATTTGCGGCCGAGGGCTTTTTCATATATTGAGGCCCGGAACCATGATTAAAACCCCGACAACAAACCAATGAAAAAAGTTACAGGCATAGGCGGCATATTCTTCAAAAGCCAGGACCCTAAGAAGATTAAAGAATGGTACGGCGAACATCTCGGCCTGAATACCGATGACTACGGCGCCGGCTTCCAATGGCTGCATGCCGATAACCCGGAAGAAAAAGGCTTTACCCAATGGAGCCCCTTTAAAGCCGATACCAAGTATTTTGAGCCATCGCAGAAGGAGTTCATGATAAACTACACCGTGGAAGACCTGGAAGCCCTTGTGGAACAGCTTAAAGCTGCCGGAGTAACCATCTGCGATGAGATGGAGGTGGTATCTTACGGCAAGTTCATACACATTATGGACCCTGACGGCAATAAGATCCAGCTTTGGCAGCCGCTGGAGCATGAGGATTTCTAAAATTTAAAATGTTGTTTATTATCATCAGAATATTTAATTTTGATGATAATAAACAACATTAATATGCCGTCTAAGAAAACCATACTGCTGCCCAAGTATCAGAAAATGATGGAGCAGATAGGCGAAAACATAAAGCTGGCCCGCAAGCGCCGTAAGCTTACAACGGCCATGGTAGCTGAACGGGCTAATATTAACCGGGTTACGCTTTATCATATAGAAAAAGGCAACCCAAGTGTATCGTTCGGTAACTACTTTAATGTAATGCGCATTCTCGGTCTTCAGAACGATTTTATGAAGCTGGCAGCCGATGATCCGCTGGGCAGGAAACTGCAGGATTTAGAGCTTTTATTTGGGAAGAAGTGATGGCGGGGAAAACAGAGATTCATGTATATGCGCATTGGCAGGGAATGGCTGAGCCCAGGCAAATTGGCGTGCTTACTGCTCAACAGGGGAAAGGAAAAAGAACTTTCAGTTTTGAATACGAGGAAAGTTGGATTCAATCAGCTGAGCAGGTATTGCTCGACCCGGATTTAACATGGTTTCCGGGTCCGCAGTTTCCGTCAGAAAAAGAGAATTTCGGTGTTTTCCTTGATTCTATGCCCGATACCTGGGGAAGAACTTTAATGAAAAGAAGAGCAGCCTTCAAAGCAAGGGATACAGGAAAGCCGGCGCAGAACTTTTACGAAACTGATTATTTACTGGGTGTTCATGACAATGGCAGAATGGGTGCACTCAGGTTTAAGCTTGATAAAGGAGGGGCTTTCTTAGATGATGATCCTAATTGGTCAGCGCCACCGATCGCCAATATAAGGGAGCTGCAATATGCTGCTGAACAAATTGAAAATGATGATGATACATTGGAATCGCGGAAATGGCTTTCTGTACTTATTGCACCCGGTTCTTCACTGGGCGGCGCAAGGCCGAAAGCAAATATTCGTGATTCAGAAGGCAATTTATGGATTGCTAAGTTCCCTTCTAAAAACGATTCTACCGACAAAGCAGCTTGGGAATACCTTGCCTACAGGTTGGCCGTAAATGCAGGTGTTCAAATGTCGGATAGCTATATAAGCAAAATTTCAGGCAGGTATCATTCGTTCTTTACGCGGCGTTTCGACAGGCAAAACCATGAGCGAATTCATTTTGCTTCAGCAATGACAATGACGGGGAACGATGAATCTGTTACACGTACAAAAGTTCCAAGCTATTTAGATATAGCCGACTTTATTGAACAGCATGGTTCTAATGTAAACGAAGATCTTGAACAGCTTTGGCGCAGGATAGTGTTCAATATAGCAGTATCAAATACCGACGACCATCTTCGGAATCATGGCTTTATACTCGGCCCCGAAGGCTGGAGACTTTCTCCCGCATATGATTTAAATCCGTCAACAGATAAAAACGGCTTGGCTTTAAATATAGATACCGACAGCAATGAGCTTGATTTTGAGTTGGCTGAGTCGGTAGGTGAGTTCTTTCGCCTTAATAAACGAAAAATGACCCAGATATTAAATGAAGTAAAATCTGCCGTTTCCGGACACAGTACTATTGCAAATGAAATTGGTATCAGCCGGCAAGAGCAGGAAATAATGCAATCTGCGTTCCGAACTTAATTCACATCTTTCAATTACATAAAAATTAACCATGTCCAACCGCCCCTTCCACTTCGAAATACCTGCCGAAAACCCGCAGGAGGTAATGAAATTCTACGAATCTGTTTTCGGCTGGCAGTTCAGCCAAATGGGTAATGAAGAATACTGGTTCGCCAAAACCGGCTCAGAAAAGGAGCCCGGTATCAACGGCGCTGTTATGAAAGCCGTTGAACCCGGGCAGCCTGCCATTAATACCATTCACGTTGATAACCTGGATGTTACCCTGAAGGCTGTTACAGCATCAGGCGGAAAAATATGGAAACCAAAGTTCGCAGTTCCAACTGTAGGCTGGCTCGCATTCTTCTCTGACCCCGACGGGAATATGCACGGGGCTATGCAGATGGATGCGGAGGCGAAATAATGGAGTACTTTTATGGAAAAACGAAATCCACATCTGACATATTTCGATGATCATTTGGATGTGCGTTATGGAAAACGCGGTACCCCGAAAAGAGAGGAGTATGAAATAGGTTTCGAGGAGTTTATGCGGAGCATTATTAAGGAACAGTCTGATAACCCGAATGAGTCCGGTACTATTCTGCCGACTGAATAAAATTCCTAATAATATTTGTCCCGTCTTCCCGCCCCTGCAAGTCATACCCACGAACCTAAACCCCGTTCGTAGAAAATGAAAGAGTTTATATTAATCTTCCGCCTTTCACAAAGCCCAGATACTGTTGCCCCTGCCGAAATGCAGGATCGCATGAGCTCCTGGATGAGCTGGCTCGACAGCATTTCCTCAAAAGGTCAGCTTGCGCCCGGCGGCAACCATTTAAATCCTGAGAAAGCAAAAGTGGTTCGCAAAGGCAAAAAAACAACCGACGGACCATTTACCGAGCTTAAAGAGTTTATTGCCGGCTACATCATAGTAAATGTAAATTCCGTGGAGGAAGCCGTTGAAATTGCAGACCGCTGCCCCATACTCAACGGCGATAACAACAGCGTGGAAGTAAGGGAAGTGGCTGTATTGAACATGTAAACTGCTTGCTTTAAAGCATGGAAGGGACAAAACGAAATTCGCTTTGTCCCTTCTGCATTTTTGGCCTGAAATAAGGCATTTTAAAATCTAAGCTTCCTGCTTATTCCACAACAAGACGTTTAACTGCCATACCGGTTTCAGTCCTGAATTTGGCTGTATACACCCCGGAAGGGATTGTTAAGCTGAGCATGCAGGTTTTACCTGTCAATGTGCCGGAATAAACAGTTTTGCCCAAAATATCAGTCACCTGCACATCATGTAATTCCTGGTTGCTGTAAACCGAGAATGCGCCGTTGTTCGGGTTGGGCTGAAGGCTTAATGTTGCTGATGAGCCTGCTTTTAATCCGGTTGCCTCTAAAGGCTGAACTAAAAGCGTAAGCGGGTAAACCTCGTTAGCCTGTAATGTGAAACTTAGGGTATCTGAAAGCCTTAAAGGCATTAAAGCACCTGTAATATTGTCACGGATAAAGAGCCTGTAGCGGTTTGTAAGGTCACTGAGGTCTGTGGCCATCAGTTGTGCAATTTGCCCCCTGCTGCTTTTTAACTTCAAAGGAATAGAATCTACCTCTGACAGCTCGGCAGATGTTATGGCTTCGGCACTTCCGGGAGCCGGTTCATTCCAGATATTCAGTTCAGGATTTTTAAATTTATGTGCATCGTCTTCAGCGCTGAAAGCAACTGAGCTTCCCGGACGATCAACAATTACAGATTCGTCGTATAAGCCCGCAGCCTGCAATTTCAGCCTTGCCAGGCTAATTGCGGAATTGCGAAGCAGCGTTACCGGCAAGTCTGATTTAATTGCTTCGCGTGCGGTTAGTACCGGAGATGCTCCTGTTGCATGCACCATAAAGCCTTGGCCGGATGCTATTAAATTGCTTCCGCCCAATGTGCCTACGCCGTTTACGTAGGTTGCATAACCGCTTTGCTTATGACGCCAAATGTATATGGCGCCTGCTATATTGGTTTTTGTCCATGATGCGCTGTTCCAGTCTATGGTAGCGGGGTAGGGGTTGGCCACAAAGTTCCATCCGTTGGTGCCGGTATTGCCTGCACAGGTACCGCTGCAATAGCTAACCGGCAGGTTTACATTCCCGGTTACGGGGCTTTGTGTCATCTCGGTTAGAGCTCCCTGCGCGAAGAAGGAATTGGCAAACCAAACCCGAACACCAAGGCCGGGATTTACAGCAAAGGTTGGCGCGAATGGTGTAGTCCAGCCCCCGTTGGCTGGTATGGTGTTATCGGAATTTTTGTAAGTCCATACTGAACTTTGAGTACCTGATGTGTTATAAAAAGTTGTTGGCACGTATGGGTTGGAATAGGTATTCCAAACGCTTACATTTTGATTTACAACAGGTGCCCCCATCCAGTAGTAAGCCCCCTGGCCCCTTACTGCCGAAGGGTCAAGCCAGCGTTGCGAGGTGAAAGAGCTTGCGTTCAGGAACGAAGAACCGGAAGGAACAGGGGCAAGAAAAGCCGTTCGGTTAGATGTTGAACGGAAAATAAAGCTTTGGCTGCCCAGGTTGAAATTTCCGGCCTGTATGGTAAGGGTGCCGGTAAGTCCGGAGCGAGTACTTAGGCTAACCCCGGCGGTATTGTTAATGGTTAGGTTATTTACCGGGTTTGGCAAACCTGTGCCTGTAATTTGCGCAACGGTACCACTGAAGTTGTAGTTGCCGCCTGTGCTGAAGTTCCTGTTTACGGTTTGTATGGCACCGGTGTTGCCCGATGAGGCAATGCCATCGCTGTTGCAAACAACCAGGTTTGCTCCGGGCTCGAGTATAAAGCTGCCGCTGCCGGCAATTATATTGCAGCCTGTTACAAGCGTGGCTCCTGCCGGTATGGTAATGGTTCCGTTAACAGTTAGCTTTCCGGTTAGTGTTATAGTTGGTGTGCCGGTAATTACTACATTTTGGTAAATGCCTGAAATGCTTTGATTCGTGTTCAGGCTGATACTGCTTATGCTCAGCGGTGTAACTGTGATGGCTAAAGTTGCTGATGTTCCGTTTCCGCATGGCGACACTCCTTTAACTGTAAGCGTACCGGATGTGGCAGTAGGGCTGAAGTTTATCCCGACAGATTTTCCGTTACCCATTACAGACATGCCTGTGCCTGAATATGTCCAGCTATAAGTAATGGCATTGCTTATGGTTGCAACAGAATAGTTGCCGTTGCTTCCTTGAGTAACCGTCGCAGTGCCGGTAATGGCACCCGCAGCCCCCGGAATTGTTCCGGTTGTAACAATGGTTCCCGCTGATGTTGCGCTCGTACATGAGCCCGTAACTACTTTTACGGTATAAGTACCTGCAGAACTTACTGATATAGTTTTGGTTGTTGCCCCGTTGCTCCAAACGTTACCTGTTGCAGCAGAAGAAGTGAGGGTTACTGGAGCGCCTGAGCATATAATTGTATTTGCGCTTGTGATTTCCGGCGTTGTTGGTACCGGGGTAGTATTAACAGTTATCGGTAGACTTGACTGCGAGGTGCAGCTGCCGATTATTGTTTTGCAGGAGTAAATGCCCGGATATGAAACAGTAAGGTCGTTGCCTTCAAAGCCGGTGTTCCAAATTACTTTGTCTACTGTTTCTGAATAGGTGATTTTAGTAATTCGGAAACCTTCTGCCATATATAATTTATTGTCGGGGCCGGATCTTAAAATACCCGGAAGCGCGAAAGATGCATCACTATTCCTGCCGTCAGAAGAGCCCTGAGCACCACTGCTGCTGCCGGCTAAGGCAACGGCAGCACCTCCTGAATTTATTTTTACAATCCTATTACGAGTTTCATCTGCCACAAAAATATTTCCGACAGCATCAATAGTTATGCCTGAAGGTTTCCAATTGGCTGTTAAAGCTGAATAGGTTGGATTAATAAGTGTACTAACAATGCCTGAAGGGCTTATTTTCCTGACAGTACGATTTCCAGCTTCTGCAATGTAAAAAGTTCCGGAAGCGTCAATTGCAATGTCCATTGGCAAGTTGAAAGTTGCAGAAGCTTTGGGGCCATCAGTGTTACCTGCATTACCGGCACCGGCAAAAGTACTTACAAAGCCGCCGGGAGTAATTTTTCTTATTTCATTTAATGCCCAGTCAGTGGTGTAAATATTTCCAGATGGGTCCATAGCTAGCCCACCCATCCGGTAAAAGCCGGCTGATGTGCCCTGTCCATCACCACTATAGTTTGTTCCGCCCGCGAAAATTGAATAATTACCTGCCGGAGTTACTTTATGAATTTTAGCCGGAACATGCCAGTCTGCAACAAAGATGTTGCCTGCCGCATCAATAACAAGGCTTCCTAATGAATAATTTCCTACGGGAAAAGTATATACTGTGCTTATTTCACCGGTAGGTGAAATTTTCATTATTTTTGAATTACTATAGGTAAAGTATGCGTAGTGATCGTTATGGTAATAAATGCCACCCATGCCATAGCTGTTGTTATCTTCAAATAATGTACTTACTAATGCTCCGTTTGAAGGCCCGGTGAGAACAGCACTTCCACCAGAGCAAATTGTTATAGTACCGGCAGTGTTTGTAATAGGTTTTTTAGGTCCTCCAATAGTTACTGTTACACCAATACTTGCCAATGAAGTGCAGCCGCTTACCTGGCAAAAAACCGAATAAAAACCGGAAGAGTTTACTGTAATGGTTTGCGTTGTAGCCCCGTTACTCCAAACATTTCCTGTTGTACTTGAAGATTTCAGAATAACCGTTCCGTTTCCGCAAACGGTTACAGGTGTTAAGGCAGTAATTGTGGGAACGGGGTTAGGTATTGTTACCACAATTGGGTCGCTTGGTGCTGAAGTGCAGCCCTGTGAAATAGTTTGGAGGGTGTAAGTGCCGGCAGTTGATACTGTAATACTTTGGGTTGTTGCGCCGTTGCTCCAAAGATAACCGTCGATGGGCGGGCCATCCTGTGTAATTTTCCTTATCTGAGCGTTATTAAAATCGGTGACATAAGCTGTTCCTGAGGCATCGATCAAGACATCAAATATTCCGTTGAACCTGGCTACGCTCCCGCTTCCGTTCACCAGGCCGGTTTCTGTTAAACTGCCTGCAACAATTACATAAGTACCATTTGTGTTGTACCTGATAAGGGCTTGTCCCGTAGTGAAATATACATTTCCTGCTTCATCTACATCCACGCCGCGCGGGCCCGGATAATTGACGTAATTAGTCAGGCTTCCGTCTTTAGATGCCAGCTTTATAGCTTTGTTCAGGAGATCAGAAGCAAAAATGCTGCCTTCGGTATTTATAGCCACTGCAGCCGGCGCTCCTATTCCACCTGTGCTTCCGTTAATGTTGTTACCGGCATAAGTACTTACAAGGCCGGCAGGCGTAATTTTCCTGATACTGGAATTATAGCTGTCTGCCACGTAAATATTGCCTGACTTATCAATATCAATTCCCTGCGGATAGTTGAACCTGGCTGCTGTACCAATACCATCTGCATTTGCTGCAGTACCGTTACCTGCTAATGTACTTACCAAACCACCTGATATTTTACGGATACGTTGGCTCTCACACTCAGATACAAACACTTCTCCCGAAGCATTTACTGCAACATCGTAAACATCGTAATAACGGGCATTTGCTAAGGTGCCATCTGCATAACCCCAATCACGACTTGTTCCGCTGATAGTGCTTACAATGCCGGCCGGAGTTATTTTCCGAATACCGCTGTTTGCGTAATCGGCTACATAAATGTTACCTGCTACATCTTGTGTTATTCCTCTTAACTGGCCGAATTTTGCCTGAGTAAGCCTGTCACCGTCGGCGAAACCAATGGTACTGCCGGCATATGTGCTTACCGTAACCCTGTCGTTAGGCCCTGTAAGAGTCAGCGAACTATTGGCACACAAAATTTGAGGACCAGACAGATTTAAAACGGGTTTAGCAAGTGGCACATTAAATTTAGCTTCCACAACATTGCTTTGTGCAGAAGTACATGAGCCTGAAACAACCACCACTGAGTACTTACCCGTGGCAGAAACGGTAATTGTCTTTGTAGTGGCACCATTGCTCCAAACATTGCCGGAAGCGGCCGATGATGTAAGGGTAACGCTTCCTGAGGTGCAGTTAAACAGGGTGCCTGAAGAAGTAACCACCGGTGTTGCAGGTATGCTACCGCTTACGCTTATACTAACCGGGGTGCTTGCATCAGATGTACAGCCTGCTATAATTGTTTGTACAGTGAATGTACCGGTGGCATTTACATTTATACTTTGCGTTGTGGCACCTGAAGACCATAAATAACTGTCGGCCGCCTGCTGAATTTTACGGACGCGGTTATTGCCATAATCGGCAACAAGCAGGTTACCGAAAGGGTCAATGGCTATCCCGTTTATTACACCAAATCGAGCAGATGCAGCAGAACCTTCGGCATATGCTGCAACGGAATTTCCGGCTACGGTGCTTACAGTGCCCGAAGTGCTTATTTTGCGCACCATGGTGCCGTTATCGCAAACGTATATATTGCCCGACGCATCTATTGCCATTGCAGTAGGCTTGTTAAAAAGTGCAGCAGATAAACTGCCGTTAGCATTGCCGGAATACGAGCCGGTTAAAGTGGTTACTGAGCTGCCGCTGGGGTCAATTTTTCTAATAGCATTGTTGTATGTATCAGCTATATAGAGTGTGCCATCAGGACCAACAGCTAATCCGCCGATATTTGAAGCAAAACGGGAATGGTCGGCCGGTGTATCAAAAAAACCAGCTACCCCTGTACCTGCAATTGTAGTAACATTGCCTGCCGGTGTTATTTTCCGAATTCTGGGGTTGTATTTTTCAACTACAAAAATGTTACCTTGGTTATCGCATGTAATGGGGCCGGGAGTTAAAAAACCCGCAACTGAAATGTTGCCGTCGGCATAAGGTCGGCCTGTAGCTCCTGTTAAGGTACTTATTACCCCGGCGGAGCTAATTTTCTTAATACAGTGGCATTCTGAATCACTATAGTAAAAATTACCGGCATTATCGCGTACAGTGGCGAAAACTATATTCCCTCCGTTGCTGATTGGCCCGGCAAAAACTGTGGGTACACCGGCAGGTGTTATTTTATATATGTAGCCATTGTTTGCGCTAACATAAGCATTACCCGATTCATCGGTACTTATAGCAAGGGGCGCTTGTATAACTGCCGAGGTGCCTGTTCCTGATAGTGCACCCAGGTTGCCGTTGCCTGCTAATGTACTCACCGTTGCCGCACCTGAAGCAACTGCCGTTAAACTAACCGAGCCACCGCCGCAAAACGATAAAGAGCCGGAACTTACGATGGCAGGTGCCGGACATGCGGCCGCTGATTTACCAATGTTATTATTAACTGTAACCTCATGCTTAGGCTTTCCGAGTACCCTTGAGCCGTCGGCTGTTTTAGAATCAGGGTTTAGCTTTGTAAAACCATTATTGCCTGATGCAAAAGCTGAGGCTGCATTAAGTACTAAAAAAGCAGCAGTTATAAATTTTGAATACCCTGAAAGTGTGCGCATAAGGGTATTTACTTCAAATAGTATGGGTTTCATAAATGAGTATTTAAAATTAGCTATAAGAATCGCAATAATGCTTTATGCCCCCGGATTGAAGAAGGTAACCATCCGACTATGAAATAATTGTCCTGCAAAATCGCTTGCGCTTTAATGGGCAGATAAAATTATGTCTAATCTCTAAAAAGGGAGCAGGAGCTCATAGTGGTATTAAAATCATTACTTCGATCGGCAAATAATACAGTCATAATTGGACCTGTGAAAAATTATATTGCTTTTTAAGCCTTTGTTCTGGAATAAAATTACAGGCATTTTTTGCGTTGAATTGACGAAAATCTAAGCTGTATATTGAAGTTTAAATTAGCTTTATGGCTTGGTAAGTAATTTTTTACATAATTATTGAAGTCCGTCAAGCTTTTCCTAAACGCTTGGTATGCCATGAAAAAGTCACGAATAACCACATTACTCCTTGGATTGGGAGTGGCAGTTCTGTATGGCATACTTACCATGCTGATTGTAAGGGCAGCAGATAAAAACGTTTCAATAACATATGTATTTGTTTTACCGGTAGTTCTTGGGGCAATACCTGTTCTCTTTTCCACAAAGGAGCAACTTAGTAACTATAAAACTTATTTGCTTTTTCCTTGGGTTGTTGTGCTCACTTTATTTTTTTAGGCCTGTTAAGTGGCTTTGAGGGTATGATTTGCCTTGTCGTTCTTGTTGGCCCATTCATTTTGTTAGGGTCGCTGGGCGCGTTTATTTTTAGGCTTGTGAAGCTTAAAGATAAAGGTAACGGCACCAAGCTTTATGCTTCATTAACATTACCTTTCCTGTTTCTTGCGGTTGAAATCGGTTTTCAGCCATCAGATTCATTTCATACAGTAAATTCTGAAATCGAGATAGAGGCTGAAACCTCAATGGTATGGAACAATGTAAAGAATGTCAGAAACATTAAAACCTCTGAAATTTCAACACATTTTATCCACCTGATAGGTATTCCGAAACCACTGGACGGGCGTCTCGACAGGGAGTCAGTCGGAGGAATCAGAAGTATAGTTTGGGAAAAAGGAATCGCTGTCGCGTCCTAAAAAAGGTTGACAGGATTAGGGTTAAATCCTGAAATTATTT
>JAZKBN010000063.1:0-8666 GCA_040388605.1 Bacteroidota bacterium
GTTCTTATGGCAAGCTGACAGGCAACTCAGATCAGGATCGGGGCGAAGTAATTGGTCAGGGTCTCGAACTTGCTGCGGAACTGTATTTTACCAAAAAAATTGCAGGGCTTAGTTCGGTTGCGAAAACCGGGCAGGTGGCAGAGGAAGCGGCGGTACAGTACACTAAGTCAAATTTACAGCTTGGTCGTCAAATGCATAATTCTTATAAAGTTGGATCAGATGGAATTAAAGAATTTAGATTGCCAAGTGGAAAAAGGATAGATTTGGTCGATATAAACAATGGCATAATTTATGAATTGAAACCTTTTAATCCTAGGGCAATGCAACAGGGACAAAAACAGCTTCAAATATATTTGAACGAACTCCAATCCCCTGACACGCTTAAGAAACACCCTGAACTTAAGGGAATAAACTGGAAAACTATTTTAGATACATACTAACAATGAACAACAAGGAGTTCAAAACTGTATTTGCTCAAACAGCTAAGTCATACGGGTTCAAATCTGCATTTGGAAACTGGTATAAGGAAAGCTCAGAATGCATAGCTATTCTTGAACTGCAAAAATCAAACTTTGCGGACTGCTATTACTTGAACATTAAAACATTTATTCAAGGCTTATTTGAATTAAAATATGCTCCAAGTAAAGAGGTTGTAAAAAGCTCAATGGGACATATAACAAACCAAATCAGAGATTTAGATGTTTTTAATCTTGATAAATCAATGGATGATACGATAAGAAATGAACAGTTAAATAAGTATTTTGAAAATTACATTGTGCCGTATACCAATAAAATTCTCTCAAAATATGTGATAAAGGAAATGGCAAAGAAAGGTGAAATCACATTGTTGCCTGCTGTCAAAGTACAATTGTCGTATAATAATTAACCTTGCTATATTGCTAAGGAGCCAGTAGTGCACCCCCGACCTGAAAGTTTATAGGTTAGATGCCCCTTATCGTTATCTTTACAACGGGAAAGAGCGAATGCCTTTGCTCAGCGATGTGTATGATTATGGGTTCAGGCTGCATAATCCGGGCATTGCGAGGTTCTTTACGCCGGATCCCCTGGAGGGGAAAATGCCCTTTATTTCCTCTTATGCTTACGGGTTTAATAACCCGATTAGCTTTGTGGACACCGATGGCAGGGAGCCCGAGGGCGGAGGGGAAAATGTAGTTATCAGGTCAGCCAGGGGATTAGGTACAGGTTTGTATAGCCAAGGTAAGGAATCTGCAATCAGCAATATAGGCACTGCCGCTAACCCCTTGCTTTCTTCGGCGATGCTCGTTTACGGGCTCAGCATGGCGGCAGTGAATTATGAACAAACGGGCAGCAACCTCATGAAGCTCGGGGTTAAAACCTGGACAACCATTGCTTCCGGCGATGCTGAAAGCAGGGGGATTCTTGCCGGAAGCACTTTGGTCTTAGCTGCTGAAATGTACTTCGCCAAGGGCTCGGGAGCTTCGGGTAAAGCAGCAAAAGCAGCGCAGGCGGGTAATGCCCTTGAGCGTACTGCGCTCAACGGGGCACTTGAGGCCCTCGATGCTACCAAAGTCGGCTGGAAGCTTGGCGAATCAATCAAAAACCTGACCTCAACCGGAAATATTCCTTCGTGGTCTACTGTAAGGCGGAGGTTTTGGAAGAATGAAGCGTTTAGTAATGGTGGAGATTATCTCTCTGGAGAATTAAATAGAATGAAAAAAGGCTTAGCTCCGCAGAGAAAGAACCGAGAAACAGGGTTAATGGAAAGTAAAGAACTTCACCATGATCCCCCACAAAGAAGCGGTGGTTTATTCGAATTTAAAGCTCTTTGGCCCGATGAACACAAAATAATTGATCGATTTAGAAAATAATATGGAGCCAACAAGAATTTACAGTCTTATGGATACCGCTAGTGGTAACCCAATAATTTATAATGGTAAAACATACGCATTTCTTGACAGGATAGAAATTCCGTCTGGAAAGATGCGGATAAAAGTTACATTTATAAGTACCAACAGCAATTGGAAGCAAGGAATTATTTTTAAAACAAAAGGCCTGTTTGAAATCGAAGATGGGAAAATACCACATAGTACAATTTTATGGGAGCATACAGCACCAAAAGAAGTTATAATTGATATTACTTCGAAGAATAAAACACTGATTGTATGTAATGCATGGGATACTGGAAAAGGAACAATAGACTATTGGTATCAGTCATGTGGTATGCAAATTGAGGAGATAGATGGTTACAAAATATACAATTGTAATGATGGTTATCCTGATGAAGATTTCGATGATTTAATATTTAAGATTGAGTTTTTGGATGTAATATAAACATAATTGGCTCCGCGTAAGGGATAGAACGAAAAGCCCGCAGTATAGTAAGGGCTTGGAGAGATAGCCCGACCCCGGAGGGGGTACGCCCAAATTTTTATTTCCTTTTTTCTTATCCCTACATCTACGACGCCAACGGCAACCTGCAAAAGCTGTTTCGTAAAGATGCTTTTGGGGATACCCTCGATGATCTTTATTACAGCTGTTTCCCAAAAACCAATCGCCTGGGTCGTCTTCAAGACCATGCAGACCCGAGCGCGCATGCCGAGGACCCCGAGGGAATCAACAGGTATGTGTACAATGCATCTGGGCAATTGTTGCAGGACAGCAACGCCAACAGGCTGTATTCCTGGAATATGGAAGGCAGGGCTTACGCGGTTCGCAACCTTGCCGGGGATACCCTGAGGGTATCCTTTAACCATGATGCATCGGGAAACAGGGTCGTGGACAGGATACAGGGAAGCCAGGGGGGAGACTCGCTCATTATATTCAATATACGTGATATGCAGGGGCATGTGCTCAGCACTTACAGCTATAACAAGGCTGCTGCTGCCAGGCTCGAACAGACCCAAATACCCTTATACGGTACCGACAGGATAGGCATATGGCACCCGGCAGGCAGGGTTTCCGACGAAAGCGGTGTATTTCCCCCTGTCGGCAGCCTGCCCGATATAAGCCTGAGCTACCGCGTTCTCGGGGAGCGGGATTATGAGCTCAAAGATCATTTGGGAAATGTAAGGGCTGTTGTGGGCGATGAGCGCGTAAGCGTTACCAGCCGACAGCTTTTACAGTGGCAGCGAGGCATTTAACGTTATAGAGCCGGTTATCAGGTTCGGTTATGATTACTACCCTTTCGGCATGCCCATGCTCGGGCTGGACCGAGTCCTGCTCAACCCCGGTCCCTGCGGGCTTTCAGGGCCTGTATCTGCGGAAAGCTTTGAATGCGTGCAGGAGTACGGGGTGATAGGCAGCCCGCCCACAACCTATTTTATACTGCCTGAATCCGGGATAAGGAATAAAAAAATAAGGAGCGAATTTTTTAACTTAAGGTGCTCTAAATCTTACAGTTAAACAACTCAGACTCCTTATGACTAAGCATGAATTTAGTCGAATTGCTGCTTCGGTTAACCGTTTTTACAAAAAATATCATGCTGAAATAGCAGCCATGCGCCAACAAGTGGTCTCTGATGGCCGTTTGCACCGTAATCGCGGCACACGCCTGTCCGAAGTTCAAATGATTACCATACTCATAGGTTTTCATATGAGTTCGTATCGCTTTAAACATTACTACCTGAATGTAGTCGGGCAGCAGTATCGGGCCTTGTTTCCCGGTCTGCTGAGTTATAATCGCTTTGTGGAATTACAGCCCAGAGTAATTCATCCCTTTATGACCTTCCTGCATTACTGCTGCACAGGTAAGTGTACTGGAATAAGCTTTATAGATTCAAACGTTTTAAAGGTTTGCCATAACCGCCGCATTCATTCGCATAAGGTTTTTGCAGGACGGGCCAAACGCGGAAGAACTTCTGTGGATTGGTTCTTCGGTTTTAAATTACACCTGATAATCAATGATAAAGGAGAATTTGTGTCTTTCTGCATTACCCGGGGTAACACCGACGACCGCAACCCGAAGGTAATGCAATGTATGACCAGGACTCTGTTCGGCAAGCTCTACGGCGACAAAGGATATATCAGTAAATCCCTTTCCGAAATCCTGCTTAATAAAGGTATTGAGCTGATTACAAAGCTCAAAAAGAAGATGAAACAGCAACTTATGCCGGAAGTGGACAAGCTGCTGCTCAGAAAGCGGGCTATTGTTGAATCAGTTAATGACCAGCTCAAAAACATCTCCCAGGTTGAGCATACAAGGCACAGATCAGCTAACGGATTCCTGCTTAATCTTATAGCAGGTATGACTGCTTACTGTTTTAAGGAAAAGAAACCAAGTCTCAATATCAAAAGGGCACTCCTGAATGTCCATTAATACTTAGCCTTATCCCGAATTCACGTTAATTAAAGCCAGGAAAACAAAGCCTTCGACCGGACGCAGGTAAGTAATATCGGTCATCCAAACAGATTCATTGTCAGTAAGCTGAGCACCTTTCAGCAGGGCGGGATATTGTTGTGCCCACAGCCGGGAATCAGTGGTTTTAGGGCCACATCTGCGCCTGTTTATTATCAGCAAAGCATTGTCTGCCAATATATTAAACAGGCTGTCGCGGCCTATATCGTAGCCCATTTGTTTCATGGCCGGCTGCAAGAGGTAAAGCAGCTTGCGCCCGCCCAATCGCGGATGCCGGGAGCGCAACGCACCCACAAGAATGAGCAGGAGCGCAATTTTATTTCCTGCACTTTGTTCACCTGCACACGTTTATACCATGCCTGCCTGCTGATGCCCAACAAACGGCAGATATATTCCACGCTGAGCCCGGGCTTTAATACCCGGAGCCGGGTAACAGCCTGGCTGAGGACTTTTTTTAATAGAGATGCCGAGTTCTTTTTCCGCCAGCTCAATCATGGTTTCATAGGCCAGTATCTTAAGCCGAAAATGCTCGTTTTCTTCCCTGAGCAGCTCGGCTTCAGCGTTGGTTTGTTCAGGTTTTGGTTCGTGTGAAATCATCTCTCCCGATTGTGAAAGGGCAAATTTACCGGATTCGTATTGTGCAATTCAACGGTAAACGGTCTTGTTGCCGGCAATGCCGAAACGAAGACCTGCCGAGTACGCACTTTACTTTCCGGAAAGAACAGACTGAATTACTTTCTTTTTTAGCGCTTCAGGATAGCGCTTTGCTCTGATAAGCATAAATTGACACGTTTAGTGTCAACCTTTTGCCGGAAGGGACGTAATATTAATTGGGCGTTACCCGCTAAAAAAGGGGGGCGGGCTGTACTTCGTGCATTACCTGCGTGCTTTGCACTTGGTAATGTTGCAATTCCCTACGGCTTGAAATAGGCCTCCCGTCATTTCCGTTTACATCACTAATGCAAAAAATATAAATCACTTTTTCTAATCGCACAAGGGTAAACCTGAATTGGGAAAAGACCTCCTCTGCTAATACGCAAATTGCCAGGCGTATTTGGGACATTAACCCTAAAGTATGCGCACATGCTGGGCACACCAACAAAAAACAGGCTGCCCCCAAACGGGAACAGCCTGCTTATTATGAAATAACTTCCCCGAACTGCTTCAGCTATTCGGTTTGTGTTATTTAATTATTATTCCACTACTATTTTCCTGATAACCAGGCCACCGGCAGTTTGCACTTTGGCAATATAAATACCTGCAGGCAAATTGGCTTTTACACTACCTTCCACACCTGCAAGTTCCTGTGCATAAACCACGCGTCCGAAATTGTCGAACAGGGTAACGGTTTTCATTTCGGCATTGCTGCTGATGTTAAAGGTTCCGTTGTTTGGGTTGGGTTGAATACTGATTTTTGAACTTGTGATTGCATTAATGCCTGATACAGAGCTTGGATTCAATAATAAGGTTAGCTTATATGGAACGTTGGCCGAAAGGTTATAATTAAGCGAGTTATTAAGCGTCAAAGGTTGCTCAATATGGGTTTGCTCATCGCGAATAACAAGACTAAACCGGCCGGCAAGGTCGCTCAGGTCTGTTGCTTTAAGCAATACAGGCAGTGAAGATGTGGCATTAAGATTTAGAGCAACTGTATCGCCTGCAGTAAGGGCCATACTGTTTATTGCCATAAAGGTATTTGCTGTAGGCTCGCTGGAAATATTTAAAACCGGATTGTTGTACTTATATGCATCGGATTCGGATTCAAAGCCCCTGTTTGCATTCGGCCTATCTGCTATTACCGTTTCATCGGTAAAGCCTCCGGCCGATATTTGCAGCCTGGCAATACTTAGTGCCGAGCTGCGCAGCATAGGAGTTGATGAAGATGTTTTTATCGCTTCGGTTGCCTTAAGGACCGGCGCAGCAGCATTGGCAAGTACCATGAAGCCCTGCCCTGATGCAATAAGGTTGCTGCCACCGTTAACGCCTACGTTATTTACATAAGTTGCATACGCATTCAACTTATTGTTGAACACATACAACGAGCTCGTCATATTGGTCTTTGTCCAAGCGGCACTGTTCCAGTCAATAGTGCTTGCATAGGGATTGGCCACAATGCTATAGCCGTTGGTTGTTGTGTTGCCGGCGCAGGTACCGCTGCAATAGCTCACCGGAAGGTTTACGCTTCCCGTAGCCGGTACACCGGTTAAGGACGCGGTAGATCCTGCTGCAAACCAGGTGTTAAGGAACCAGACACGAATACCTGTTCCGGGGTTCAGTAAAGTACCTGCTGAGGCCGGCTTCATAAAGCCCGCGTTGGCAGGATAGGTGTTATTGGAGTTGCTGAACAGCCATACCGAACCGTTGTTAGCCAAGCCGTTGAAACTTGCTAAGTTATATGTGTTATTTGGCACGTTCCAGGCACTTACGGTTTGCCCCTCTACCGGGGAGCCAAGCCAGTAATAAGCCCCTGTACCACCGCTGCGAACGGCAGTCGGGTCCAGCCAGCGCTGTACGGTGAACATTGAGGCATTGGTTATGCCTGCGCCTGCGGGTACCTGGTCAAGACCGGCCGTTAAGGCCTGTGTTGAGAGCAAGGTAAAGGTAAGGCCGTTCAGGTTGAAATTACCCGAGCTTAAGGTAAGCGTGCCCGATACAGACGAGGCTGAACTCAGCAGCACACCTGCGGAATTGTTTATTTTCAGGCTGCGTACTTTTGAAGGCAGACCGTTGCCTGTTGCCTGAGCAACGGTTCCGCTGTATTCATAAAGGGCATCGTTACTGAAGCTGCGGGTGATTGTCTGTATTGCACCGGTATTGCCGGTTTTAGCTATGCCATCAGGGTTGCACACCTTAAGCAGGGCACCTGCCATTAATACAAACTTTCCGCCTGTAATAATATTACATCCCGTAACAATAGCAGCACCCGCAGGTATTACAATGCTGTCGGTAACGCGAAGTGTTCCGTTAAGGGTTATGGTGGGTGTTCCGGTGATTACAACATTGGTATAGGTACCACTGTAATTGCCCGATGTGGATATGTTAAGTGTGGTTGGTTCGCCAACGCCAATGCATCCGGGTGTCATTTGGGCATTAATGGCGGAGGTTGAAAACGCACCGTTGGTAGTAAGTGCCCTGCCGGTAATTGTTACACCTGTATTGAGCGAAACAGCCCCGTTGTTGCCCACAATTGTTCCTTTAAAGTCAGCATAGTCGTTCAGGTTCACGGCGCCGTCTACTTTCCAAAACACATTTTTTGCCTGGGCACCATTCAGCAATGCAACCGAAGCGAAGGTGCTTGTTGAAAGGGCGCCATTGATTTTAATGACAAACACTGCGTTAGGGTTGTTCTGCGCATTTAGCGATACAACACCTGTAAGCCTGGCTGCACCATTCAATAAGTATGTATGCGGAGTAAGTACCAGGCCATTTCCAAACGAAGCGGGATATAACAACTCAATATCGGTAGTCAAAGTGTTAAGGGAGGTATAAACCGTACCAAGATCGGCAGCAGCCTGTACTGTGGAGCCATCAGGATTAGGGTGTATGTTTCCAGTAACGTTTAATGCCTGGTAACCTGTGGTAAGGCCCACATTTGTACCCACATCGCCGGTTACATAACTAATGCCTGAATTGGTTACCGCACCGTTACCCGAGAATAAGGTGTAGCAGGCAACAGAGCCAAGCGGCGGCGCAGCCGGGCCGTTAAGTATTGCTCTTCCGCAGCCTAAAGGAGTGGTTACGGTTACACCGGAAACATTAATAGCGCCGGTGGTAGATAATGCCCTGCCTTCAATGCTGGAACCTGCGTTCAGCACAATGGCAGCATTGTTGGCTATTAAAGTGCCTTTGAAAGCAGTATTGGCAGCGAAACTGACTGCGCCTTCCACCTTCCAGAACACGTTACAGGCCTGTGCACCATTGGTTAACAGTACGCTTGACGCTACAGTGGATGACATGGAACCCTGCACCTGGAAAATGAAAAGGGCATTAGCGTTTCCCTGTCCGTTTAAAGTAAGCTTATTGCTTAGGGTTGCCCCGCCTGACACAGAATAAATACCTGCATTAAGCACCTGCCCGTTACCAAGCAGTGAAGCAGGAAACATAGTAGGCACAGCAGCGTTAAGCTGGTTGTAAGCATTAGTTAAATCGGCGGCAGCGGTTGCTGTGGCGCCGTCGGCATTGTGCATTACACCGTCTACGTTACCAAAATTGGTTACCGCACCGTTGTTTGTGCCCACATTACCCGTGAGTTGAGAAAGACCTGTATTACCTACTGCACCGTTTTTTGAAAAAAGCGCGAAGTCAGCTGAAGCGCCCAAAACAGGGGCCT
>JAZKBN010000064.1:0-9820 GCA_040388605.1 Bacteroidota bacterium
AATGTAAAAGTGCCCGCTTGAGTTTACGGTCAGGCCCGATGGGTTTTTAAATGTTCCTGCCGTACCCTCAACCGCGCCTTGCGTACCTCCCATAAGGGTTGTTACCACTCTTGCGGGGGTAATTTTACGAATAAGGTCGTTGGTGAAATCGGCTACGTATATGTTGTTGTCGGCATCGGCCTCAATGCCGTTAGGCGCACCGAATGAGGCGGCTGTGCCTGTTCCGTTTGCTGTGCCCGCGCTGCCTGAACCGGCAAAAGTGGTAACCACCCCTGCTGCGGTAATCTTGCGGATGTTGTGGTTGTCTTCATCTGCTACATACAAAACCCCGTTACCGTCTATAGTAATACCATAAGGTGAATCGAATTTGGCAGCTGTGCCCGTTCCGTTAACATTACCTGCGGTGCTGCCTGCAAATGTTGTAACGCCGCCTGCCGCCGCTATTTTGCGTATGCGGTTATTACCGTAGTCTGCTACGTAAATGTTGCCGTCTTCATCAACAGCCACATCTGTAGGGTTATCGAATTTGGCCGATAACCTGGCTGCATCAACATACCCGGCAGCGCCTGTGCCTGCAATGGTGGTGGTAACGCCTGCGGGTGTTATTTTACGTATAACGTGGTTTTTACGGTCTGCCACAATCAGGTTTCCTGAATTGTCGATGGCAATACCGGCCGGGTGATCAAATTTTGCCGCAGTGCCGGTTGCGTTTACAAGCCCTGCAACACCTGCTCCTGCAAATACCGACGTTACACCGGTCGAGGTAATCTTCCGGATATTGCTGTTATTATAATCTGAAACGAATGCGTTACCCGATGCATCTACGGCAATTCCCGTAGGCAGCCTGAACGATGCGGATGTGCCTGCGCCGTCGGTTTCGCCGGCAGTGCCTGTGCCGGAAAGGGTGGTAACATTATATGGGCCCGTTGCCGAAGCGGTAAGCGTAACGCTGCCGCCCTGGCAGAATGTGGTGGCCCCGCCTGCCGTTATAGTCGGGGTGGGGCAGGTTGCCTGCGCGGCTTTTGGCATAAAAACGGAAGCGGCTTTACTTTGGCCGGCTTTAACATGCCTGTTCAGGTATTCGCCTAAAGTGCCAGGTTGGCTGCCTGTAAAAATGTGTTCCCGGCTGCTTACCGAAACTGCTTTTTTCGTTTCGCCGCCGGAAATGGTTTCAGCGCCTGCCGGTATTGAAATGCTTCCTGCAGCCGCTGCCAGCCCGAGCAAGAGGGCCCTCAGCATACTTTGGTATAAGGTGTTAATTTTCATGTAGTGTATAATTGAAACGTTTTTGAATAGTGTTTGATCGGAGTTAATATTTATAGTTTTGAACATTAAGCGCGTTTAGCTAACCTGTTCCCGGTTCTGTTGAGTTGATTTGTTTTTACATTTTTGCCTGGTTTTATTTTTTTGAATCAGCAGTCGCCTGCCGGCTTCCGCTCTTTAATTTTTAATGCCCGGTGTATAGCAGGCAATAAACCTTGCCATATCATCAGGCAACAAAAGTATAATCTCACAACAGCCGACAGATTAATTGCTGCTACTAAAAATCTCATCACCGCAATTATTTTTAGCACATGCAAATCCACTTTCAATCGGCTTATTTACCGGGATTTAAGAATAATTAAAAATATAATATGAGAGTTATGAATACGTATTATTTATATAAATGTATGTATATCAATGTTTTGATATTTCTTTTTTAGATATGGTGTGAGATTTAATAATGTAAGCTATTTATAAGCAAGGTTCAGTTTTAAGCTAATAAATTGTTCATAAACCCTAATGACTATGGTTGAAAAGTTTTCGGATACAGCAGGACTTTAGGTGAATTAAAACCGGCGTATTAATTTTGACCAGGCCTTCAGAGGTCGATATTCCTTTAACCCCGGCTTCAAGCAGTATCTATGATTAAGGCACAATTGTTTCCACGTTTTTGCTTCCTGTTTTCTGTATTGGTAATACTTTTTCTCAGCCCTTGCCTGCTGTTTGCGCAGGAAGATGAGCAGGTGGAAAAGTTTAAAAAGGAGATAGCCGAATTGGGCATTGGTAAGCAAAGAACCAATGTATATGTGCGTTTGGCTGTTTACTATTATAATACCTCTAAAGACAGTTCAAAGGCCTTTCCGCTTTTTCGCAAAGCAATTGCCGATGCCGAAGAATTAAAAAGCGATACTCTTACGGCATATACCCAGTACATGTATGCCGATGCAATGCTTATTTTTAATAAATATGACCAGGCAATGGCTCTTGCAGAAAAAATAAACCCGTCTGCCCTCGACTATAAGAACCACGCGGCAACTTTGTATGCCCTAAAAGGGAGGGCTTATAACCGTATGGGCAGGTACACCGAATCTGTTGAGTGGTACCTGAAGGCGCTTAACACAATAACTGATACTTCTGCTCATACTGAAAAAGGAATGATTCACTTAGGGATAGGATTCTCTTTGGGTATGAGTGGCAACAAGCCACAGGTGATTGAACATTTTAAGCAGGCACTTCGTGAAATGCAGCTTGCAGGCAAAGAGCAGGATATAGCCCGGGTATATGTTGCCCTGTCAAATGTTGAAGATATTGGCCCTGAAAAGGAAGCACACTTAAGGGAGGCCCTGAAAATTTACAGCCGCACCAAAAATTATTTTGCCCGTGCCAATGTAATGATTGATTTTGCAAGCCTGGCTGCCGAGCGTAAGAACTTTAAAGAGGCTATACCCATGCTTAATAAGGCCTTGCAGCTATTCCGCGATTCTGCTAATATCGGATTGTCGGCGCCGTTTTTTATGGCTGCAGCGCGCATTCATAAATCTGCTAAAGACTTTAAGCGGGCGAGCCTGTACTGCGATTCTGTAATAGGCCTTGCCGGGAGTTCAGGTATGCGCGGCACACGTTACGATGCTTATATTCTAAAAGCTGATTTATTGGAGTTGTTAGGTCGCCCGGCTGAAGCAAACCGTTTCCTTCATTTACATTACAATTTAAAAGACTCTATTTACCATTTCGATCGTGAGCAGATTTTGCAGGATGCCTATACCAAATACAAAACCGAACTGAAAGAAAAAGAAAACCAAAACCTTAAAAAGGATCTTCAGATAGAAAGTGATCGTAAAAAGCTGCTCGTTTATTTGGTAATAGGATTGGTGCTTATCGCCGGCCTTTTGCTGGCTGTAATTGCCTACCGCAGGAAATCTGTTCAGCAGGCGCAAAAGCTTGCCGAAACGCTTGCAAGGGAAAATGAGCTGTTGGGTAAGTCAGCTGCCGTTGAAAAGGAGAACCTGCTCATGAAGCAGGAAACCCTGAAATCTGATTTGGAAAAGAAAAGCGTGCTGCTCAGTAACCTCACCGTTTATATGGTGCGTAAGAACGAAGTAATTACTTCGGTAAAAGAGAGCATACGTAACCTTGAGATTAACGATAATGCTTTCAGGCGTATTGTTGAAGATGTAAACGTTTTCATTGATGTAAAAAGCGAGTGGGACGAGTTCATGCGCTGTTTCGAAGACGTAAACCCCGGCTTTTTCGACAAGCTGAACAATATGTGCCCCGACCTCACCCAGCGCGAGCTTAAAATGTGCAGCTACATTAAAATGAATATGGATGTAAAGCAAATAAGCAACCTGCTCAACATAACCGACGGCAGTGTGCACAATTCCCGTTCAAAGCTCCGCAAGCGCCTGAACTTAGACGCTGATGCCGATTTGAATTCTGTAATCATGAAACTCTGATTGGTAAGCGAAATAATGTTTAAGAATAGCACGAAAAGCAAAAGGCCGCCCAATTTCACGGGACGGACTTTTGCTTTTGATTCAATCTCCGGAATGTATAATCCCGGCCAATCTTAAATTATTCAACAACTATTTTTTCAACTGCCACTGTGGTTCCGGTTTTAACCTTCAATGTATAAATGCCGGGGCTTAGCTGCCCGGCATCCACATTGTTTCCGTTCAGGCTTACCGGCATTAAGCGGCCCGCTATATCAAACAGCAAAACAGATTCTGCTATTGCACCGTTGCTGAGGCTGATGTTAAAACGGCCTTTGTTTGGTGCAGGAGAAATACTCATGCTTGCTTTACCTGTAGCAGCTGCAATACCTGTGGCGCTCTTAGGTTGCAGCAACAAGGTGAAATGCCTGCTGACGCCTGCCTGCAAAGCAATGCTGATGGCATTTGTTTCTTCGGTAAGCGGGGTAATGCTGCCTGCTGAATTATCACGAACAGCAATATCGAAACGATTGCTTAAATCAGAAAACTCAGAAGCGCCCAAGCTTACAAGGCCTGCTTCTGAATTGCTGACAGAGAAGTTAACAGAATCGCGGTCCTGCAGGGGCAGGCTTGCAATGGCCTGTGCTCCTGAGGCCGGTTCGGCCCAGATGTTCAGCCTGGTGTTCCAAAGTTTTTTTGCATCCATCCCTGCATCGAAACCACGTTGGGCATTGGCACGGTCGGCAATGATTATCTCATCTGAAAATTCACCGGCCTGTACGTTCAGGCGAACCAGGCTGCCTGCATTGTTACGCTGAACCGATGGGTTGCTGCTTATCTTGGCGCTTTCGCTGAAAGTAAGCTGTGCGTTTGGCCCGGTTGCAGACAGCATAAAGGCCTGCCCCGATGCCAAAAGGTTGGTGCCCCCGTTAACACCTAAGCCACCCAAATAACTGCTGTAGCTCTTTTTCCGGTTACTCCAAATATAAACAGCCTCGTTCACATTGGTTTTGCCTATGCCGTTGCTGTTCCAGTCTATAGCGCTTGGGTAGGGGTTGGCAACAAGGTTCCATCCGTTGCTGCCATCGGCGCTGCCTGAGTTGGCACAGCCTGATGCACAGTATTCCAGTGGTTTTACAATGTTCCCTGTTGCGGGCTCCCCGGTAAGGGTGTAGGTGGCACCCGTTCCGTAAAATGTTGATTTAGTAAACCAAACCCTTGCGCCCGAACCGGGTTCAAAAGGCATATCAGCACCGGAAGGTTTGCTCCAGCCGTTGTAAGAGCCTGCTGAAACGTCTGATGGATTATACAGGTTTACCGAACCGCCGCGGTTGGTTGTTTGGTCATAGGTTTGAGCTGTATAGGCATTGTTTACACTGAAAGCGCTGATTGTTTGATTTTTAGTATTGGCCCCTACCATTACCCATGCGCCATAAGTTAAAGTGCCTGCTGCGTTTTCAGCATTGTAAGGGTCAAGCCAACGTTGTGCTCTAAATTGACCGGCATTGCTGAATGTTGCGCCGTTTCCTAATTCAGCCAACCTTGCTGTACCGCTTGCCGAGCTTAGCAAAGTGATTGCTTTGCCGGCAAGATTAAAGTTTCCGGCAGCAAGCGTAAGCACGTTACTTACAGATGTGGCTTCACTCAATGTTACCCCGGCCGTGTTGTTTATCGTAAGGTTACGAACCTGCGCCGGCAGGCCGTTGCCGGTTGCCTGGTTAGCAGTTCCGGTATATTCATAATCGGCATTGCTGCTGAAGTTGCGTACAGCTGTTTGAACAGCGCCTGTGTTGCCGGTTGTGGCAATGCCGTCGGTATTGCAGAGGCTTAGTTTTGAGCCGGCAGCCATGTTAAAGGTTCCTGAACCGCTTATGGTATGGCAGCCGGTTTCAAGGGTAGCGCCGGCGGGCAGGTTTAGGCTGCCGTTCAGGTTTATGTTTCCGCTTAAAGTGATTTTGGGCGTGCCGCTTATGGTAATGTTGTTATATGTTCCGCTTCCCAAAGTCCTGTCGCTGCTGATGCTCAGGTCTGAGCCTGCGGGGCTGTAAGTCAGGTTATATGAAACAGCTGCGCCTATGCCGCATGCGTTTTCTGCCTTGGCGCTCAGCGTGCCTGATGTGGCCGCTGAATTGAATGTAACTGTAACCGTTGAAGTTATGCCGTTGGTGAACCCAAAGCTTGCCCCGGTGCCTGAATAGGACCAATGGTAGTTTAATATGCCGGCAGATACGGGCACACTGTAGTTTTGGCTGCTGCTTCCTGCAAATGTACTGAGCCCGCTGATAGAGGCAGGCGCCGCAGGCAGGCTGCCGACTGATAAAACAACCGGGTCAGATGCATCTGTTGTACAGGTACCTAAATAAGAACGAACGGTATAGGTGCCGGCTGCGCTTACGGTAATGCTTTGGCTTGTATCGCCCGTGCTCCAAACGTAACGTCCGTTGGTTGTTGAGGCAGTCAGGGTTATCGGGTCGCCGGAGCAGAGATTGGTGCCTGCGGCATAATCAATATAAGGCATGTTTGGCATAGCCCCGCTGAAGCTTATGGTTACACTGTTGCTGTATGCCGAAACATAATCGGCAGTTGCGCCTTCACCTACTGTAAGCTGCATTTTATAAGTGCCTGCCTCCCAAACATTATGATAATAAGCGTACATAGGCACACCCTGCCCGTCTCGTTCCCATTCCTCTATTGCCCCGGGAAGACTGCCGTTATAAGTAATGTTTGCGCGGCCTCCCTGGCAAATTACTGTTGTGGCTGCAACAATTTGCGGTGCTTCGTTTGAAAATGTAACGTTAAAGGCATTGCTCGGCGGGCTTAAACACCCGTTTTTCCTGAATCGGAAGGTATAGCTCCCGCTTTCTGAAACATATTGTAACCATGTACCCTCAAGCTCTTTTACAAACACGCCGTCTTTATAAAGCAGGTAGGTAGAATCTGTGCCGCCTGTAGCGCCGCCTGAGTAAAACTCAGAGGTTTTAGATATAGGGTCATGGTTTACAACACCAATAAATGCGCTGCCCTTCGGGAAGCTGAGGTTATTGGTATTGCTGTAGTTTGCAATTACGGGTGCGCTTAAATTGCTGCCTGTAACTATGGTTGTGCTTGCCACGCCGGATGTGCAGCCCCCGTCAGAAACAACACGGAGGGTAAACGAGCCACCGCCTGTTACTGTAATTGCAGAGGTGGTGTCGCCGGTGCTCCAAATGTAATGGTCGGCCCAACCGGGGCCGGTAAGTGTTACATTGCCGTTGCAGGCGGTAAGGTCGCCGTAAATGTTAATTCTTGGCTCCGGCATGGTGCAGGCCGGTTTCATTAATTCGGTATTATCGGCAGGCTTGCCGGCTGCGCCTGTTTTATCACCGGCTGCACCTGCTTTGTTGCTCAGCAGTAGGGCAAAAGCAGTAACAAACAGGCTCATAAAAGTTAGGTAATTGGTTCTGAGCTTCATAAACGGGAGATTAAGGTTTAAATTATATATAATATCAAATTTGCGTATAAAACGCCATGTCCTGAACAGGGGCATACCTGGCCCGTATCTCAGCAATGGCATTAAAAGTAAAACTATCAGGTTTTAAGTATGATTAAACACCTGGTACTTAATTCATGCGGTCTGCGATAAAAGTTTATACATAATGTTTTTTAAGTTATATGAATATTTAAAGCACAGATCCCGCATTGATATGTGTTTAAACATTTAAGTGTATGTGTTTGATTTGTTGATAGTTCCGTTACGTAAAATTTATTTTAATTTTTTTATTGACCGTTGGCAAATACAGGGGCCTTTCTTTGGGGTGAATTTTGTGCAGGCTGAATTTTAAAAGCGTGTCGGAGATAGCCTGCCTGTATTATTATGTTAATACGTTCTGCCTGCGGGAAACAGGATAATAACTTCCGCTTAATATTAAGATAACATTGTCGGGCGACCTTTGCAGCACAAACGAAGGCGTCTGTTTAAGCCGCTAAGCCATGTTAAGAACCTCCCTTGTTGTTGCCTCATTTTTTTGCCTGAGCTGCCTGCCGGCGGCAAGGAGTATTACCGAAAAAAACGCTCACTTCACTTCATTTTGCGAAACCGCAGTTAAAGAACCTTCCGACTTGGTTCTGGACCCTGAAACCGGCAATCTCTTTATTGTCAGCGATAATGGTCAGCTCTTCGAATGCGATGCAAAGGGCAGTATTCTGCGTAAAGCCGCCGAAGAAGGTGTTGATTTTGAGGGCATAGAGCTTAAAGGCAACACCCTTTTTGTAAGCGACGAAAGTACCCGAAAAGTATATGCCTACGATAAGAAAGATCTTTCGGTAAGGGGTAATTGGTATATACCTTATAATGGCGGCCGCAATAAGGGCTTCGAAACCATTGTATGGAACCCCGCAAAAAAGGTTTTCAATATGGTTACCGAGCGCGACCCGGTTAGCATTTGGGACCTTGATACCAATTTCAGGGTAATTCGCCAACACACATTTACAGCCGCTAAAGATATTTCGGGCGGCAGGTTTTACAATGGTGAGCTTTACCTCCTCAGCGATGAAAGCATGGCCGTTTACAGGCTTGACCCCAAAACTTACGAGCTTAAAGAAAAGACGAATATTGGTGTGCTTAACCCCGAAGGGCTTGAGTTTGATGCCAAAGGCAATGTTATCATCAGCGCCGATGACCTGCAGCGTCTTTATTTTTTCAACGGCTTTACCAACGGAAACCAATAAAACCCATTGAAAAAAATATACAAAACCGGGCTCGCATTCATTTTGGCATTGTTGTTTGCCATGCCTGCATTCGCCCAGTATTCATTCCAGTCCGGCGATAACACCATACAGGTTTCCGGCTTGGCGGCAGTTTATTATAACAACCGTATATTGAAACCCGGTAACGATAATTATAAGAACAATCGTTTTACGCTGCGCAATCTTCAGTTTGAGCTGGAGGCACGAAACGGTAAAAACTGGGAAACAAAGTTCAAGGTAGATTTCGCCAAAATAATGTCGAATACCGACCCTGCCAACTTCGATCCTGAAAACCCCGGTATTTCCAACGCCTACGTGCAATACAGCGGCCTGCCGGTAAAATTTAAATTCGGGTTCGATAAGCTGCCCTATTCCCAGGGTTCGCTGAACGATGTGTTCGGAACGCCCTTCTGGTCGCGCGGCATACTAACAGGCGGCGATCTTTTCTCGCGCCGCGATATGGGCCTTACCCTGCATTACCCCTGCTGGCAGCAACGCATAAACGTTTACGGTGGTGTTTATACCGGTATGGGAGAAAACATGCTCACCATGTCAGACTCAGACCCAAGCGGGCATTACGAATACGTTGGCCGCATAGATGTTGCCTACCCGACCCGCTACCGCTATAACGAAATTGACCTGGTTCATGTGCCCATTCCCATGTTCCGCATAGGCGCTAATGCCCGCTATACCGATAAAACCCAGACTGCCGGCAATACCTTGCCCCTTGGCCTTGGCGGCAATTATGGCGTAAGGGTAATTAATGGCAAGCGCCTTGTTTATGGCCTTGATGCGAGCGCCCAGTATATGGGCTTTTCTGCGCAGGCCGAATTCCATGTAATTAACCTGCAGCCGGCTGACCCTTCAGATATACTTTTCAATAACACCACGGCAGCTTTCAACGGCGGCAAGGTATTATCAGGCGGGCTGCTTACAAGGGTAAACTATAATTCGCTGCTGTTGCGCAGCACGCTTTCCTGCCAGTTCGAAAACCTGAACCTGAACAACCTGGTTCCCGGCACCGAGCAACTGCTTTCCGTGGCTTATGCCTACAATGTTAAAGGCTTCGATTCTGTGCTGAAAGTGCAGTACTACCACCCTTTAAAAGAAGACCAAAACTCCGACCCGCTGAAATGGACAGACCAAATCAGGCTAGGCTACCAATATCAATTCTAATGGCAGGTTACTTTACAATAAAAAGAATGTATCATTCAATACCGGCACCTGTAAGGCTGATGTCAATGCTGGCCTGCCTGCTGCTTCTTGCAACCTCCTGCATAGAAGATAAGCTCCCGGGTCCTGAACCGGTTGATCCCCCGGTGGGCGCAAAACACGATACACTTATTCATTCTTGGCATTTTAATAACCTGACCAATTGGAAAAGCGGCCAGGCCCTGCCT
>JAZKBN010000065.1:0-5820 GCA_040388605.1 Bacteroidota bacterium
TAAAATCTTCAATCTTTACTTTCTAAATCCGGTCAACTTTTTTTAGGACCAGACAAATTTACAGCAATGGTCAGGGAATTAAATATGATTTTGTGCTGAGCCCCAATGCCGACCCAAGCCAGATAAAGCTGATTACAGAAGGCGCTGAATCAGAAATTTCTGATGCAGGTGAGCTTATAATGGTAACCGAGATGGGCACTGTTAAAGAAAAGGCACCTCAGAGTTTCCAAAACGGAAAACCGGTTGAAACAAGGTTCGTTAAAAATGCCG
Organism: Bacteroidota bacterium; assembly: GCA_040388605.1. Taxonomy (GTDB): domain Bacteria; phylum Bacteroidota; class Bacteroidia; order Cytophagales; family Flexibacteraceae; genus JAZKBN01. The sequence continues at coordinate 271 of JAZKBN010000065.1, forward strand.
ACGGCAGTATTGGGTTCAGAACACATGCTTATGACACCAAAATGGCGCTTACAATAGACCCTGAAGTTACATGGGCAACTTATTTTGTGAATGGAGAAAGCTTGAATGACCTGGTAGCAGATAATGCAGGCAATATTTATGGCGCAACCTATAATTACTACTACCGTAGCGGGACCACCTGCTCGATAGTAAAATTTGCCCCCGACGGAAACAAGCTCTGGTTTGTAAGTTATGCAGGTTGCACGGAATTTAAACTTTCTATAGACCGACAGGGGAATATTTACGGAACCGGGGCAACGCAGATATTAAATCACTATTACAACTCTAAAGCAGTTGTGGTCAAATTCTCTCCCGAAGGCAATTTAATTTGGGCTAAAACGCTGGGTACCGGGGTTAACTATACAGGCGATATCTACAGCACAACTGTGTGCATTAATTCGCAGGGAAAAGTTTTTATGTCAGGTATTTCAAAAAACAAATCTTTGACGTTCCCCGGTTCTTTCCAGGAAAGTTTTAAAGGCGGTGATGCGGATGCATTTTTGGCTGCATATTCAAGCGCAGGTGATTTACTTTGGTCAACATACTATGGTGGCACAAAATCAGAGGCACCTATGAAAAGTATTACCGATGCCGCAGGTAACCTGTATGTTTGCGGCCAGGCCGGATCTGCTGATTTTCCTGTATCAAACCAGGCACAAGCTTACAGGGGGGGAGATTCCGATATTTTTATGCTTAAGTTCAGCGCTTCCGGGCAAAGGCTTTGGGCGCGATGCTTTGGCGGCTCCGGAACCGATGTGATATATTCCTGCGCGTTTGATTTTGACAGCTCATTGGCTATAAAGGGCAACTCAAAATCTACAGATTTTCAGCTGCCGGGCAATATAGTGCCGGAAAACGGGCAGAACTCTGCGACTTTCTTTGCAAACGTTTCTGCCGACGGAGAATTACTTTGGGGAACTTTTATACAAACCGGTGTAAGTGGCTCCGGCGACTACCGGCGCGATTCATTGGGAAACTTTTGGACTTACGGAACTTCAGATGAATCTGCCGTTTTTCCTTTACCTGATGATCTGCCCGGGGTACAAGGCTTGGCCCAGGATTGCATTTTTGCAAAACTTGCACCAAACGGAGCTGTTTTATGGGCCACCCGTTATGGTGGTCAGGTTAATGACAGCCCGGCATCCTGCGTTGTTTCTCCTGACGGCAACATATATTTCTCGGGGTCCACATGCAGCTACGATTTTCCCTTAGTTAACCCTAAAGACAGTTTATTCAACAGCCCAAATTTAGGGCCAGGTAGCAGCCCCCCCAGTGAAGCCTTTCTCCTTAAATTATCAGACCCGCAACCTATTGTGGGCATTTACTCTTTCAAGCCTATTTCGGCCGGCACCGGCCAAACAGTAACTATTAAGGGCAAAAACTTCTCTGCCGCCACCACGGTAATGTTCGGCCAAAGCCCGGCAACAAGCTTTACACTAATTAACGACAGCACCATAATTGCCAAAGTAGGGCTTGGCTCCACAGGCAGTGTTAAAGTTATAAGCCCCACCCATACCGACAGTCTCAGAGGCTTTGCCTACTGCTCCCAACTAAGCCCCTTATACATTTCAGTAAACCGCAGCCCTGAACTTTGCACCGGCGACAGCATTACACTGAGCGGCCCGGCCAACATGCCAACTTACAACTGGAGCAACGGGGCAACTACCCGGAACATTACCGTTAAAGATTCAGGCAGCTATTCACTCCAGGGCACGAGCCGCTTCGGCTGCTTCAGCAATACTTCCGATACTATAAAAGTTCATATAACACCCATTCCTCAACAGGCCCTTATAACCCGAAATGCCTCCGGCGACAGTCTGATATGTAACACCCCCGGCACTATAACCTGGTTTAAGTCCGGCGCAGCACTTTCATTCATGGGGCGCAGCATACCGGTTGCAAATGCACCCGGCGTTTACTCTGCAACGGCAGGTATAAAATTCTGCACCGGGCCTGTGAGCCTGCCTTTTACCGTTCTGCCTAAAAACCCTTCTGATACTTTACCCGGAGACACAACAGCATCTGATTCCACCCAAATAATTATAACAGGCCTGGGCCCAAACCCCTGCGGAGAGTATTTCAACCTGTATTACAGCGGCTTTAGTAAGCCTTTGAATATAAACGTTATAGATTTACTCGGCCGAAACGCAGCATCGCTGCAGGCAACAGTAAATAAATCCGGCTCATTAAAGGTAGCCACTGCCGGAATTGCCGAAGGCGTTTATACCCTGAAAATTCAAACGGATTACGGAATTAAGCAGTTGCGGCTGGTGAAGCAATAAAGCATTTATAAAATAGAATCAGGGCCTGCTGCCTTTGTTCTCCCTGGTTATAATTTCTTCCATGGCTTCCATATTGACCTTCGAGTAACCGGCAAAGGTGTTAATAATGCGGTTGTTAACCACCAAATAGGTAAAGGGTACAGCCAATTCAAAATCTGTAGCATTGGCAATTACCAGGTCTTCTGATACAAGTTTCCAATCTTCCCATGCTGAGGGCATTGCCCAAATGAGCTTATCAAGTTCAGGGTGCCTGGCAATATAAGTTTTTGCCGAAGCCGTATCTAAATCAGCATAGGCTATTATTTCAAGCTCATTGTCTTTAAACTTTCCTTTCAGGCGGTTAAGCTCCGGCAATTCTTTAAGGCAGGGTCTGCAAATTGAGGCCCAAACATTTACGAGTACAACCTTTGCTTTTACAGGTTTTTTTAAGTCAATAACCTCGTTTACCGGGAAATAATCGAGCCGGGAATCGGTGCCGTATGAAACGGCAAACAGTGCAGCCAATATTAATAAAGGAATTGCGAATACTCCTGATAAAACCCTCATACCGTTGTGTTCCTGTTCAGCTTATCGGCTTTAAACCAAAGGGCCAGTTGCAAAGTGGTGAATATTATAGCGAATGACATGGCATAATGCCATAAGTGCTCAGATGATCGGTATGTAAAATGGGTAATAAAAAACATATATTTCCATATAGAATCTTTCAGCTCTAAGGCATAAATCACCAGCAACTCGGTAACCAGCAGGCCAAGCAGTAATAATGGAGCCAGCCGTGCCTTTAAAAACAGGGAACCGGTAAGACCCATTAATGCAGCCAGGTAATACGTAATTGCCGTTTTCAGGTAAATGGCTACCCAAAAACCCGATGCATGATCAGAGGCAAGCATTTTGAATCCTGTTTTTGATACGAGCAGGTTAACGGTGAATACACAGATACATATTAACGTATATAGCGCCGAAGCCAATATGGCCTGCACATTTATACTTGCAATCCATTCCTCTTTACTTAGACCGTCGAGCCTGGCACGATGAAGAATTTTGTGGCCCGCGGCCCTGTAAATAAATACCGAAAGGCTGAAGGCAAGCGCTATACGTACCATTGATTGGGAAGCGCCCATCATACTTTGAATATCTTCAGCAATTATTGCCTGTGGCTTACCATAAACAGGTAATTGGAATAAGCTGCGCCAATGAAAAAGCCAAAGCATAACAGCCACTGTAATTAAGGGCTGCAAAACCCACCTGCCGGCTTTAAAGTGCATCAGCTCGGCACGGAAAATATTATACAAGCTCATAATGCTTAACCAGTAACGCTGAAAACCATGATTGTGAATAAACTTCTTCTTCGGGACTTACCCATTCTGCAAGCCCGGCTTTTAGGAGGCAGACTTTAGTGGGTTTAGGTTCAAAACCACTTGTGAGGTGGGTGCTCAGCATAACCGTTTTACCTTTTGCCAAAAGCTCTTCAATTTTTGTAAAAAAGAACTTGGTAGCTTCCAGGTCAAGGCCCGAGGTGGGTTCGTCGAAGAGATATAAAGGTGTGTCGGCCATAAGTGCGGCAATAAGTCCCAGCTTTTTCTTCATACCGAAACTGTATGAGCCATATAGCTTACTCAATGCCTTTTCCATGTGGAAGCCTTTAATAAAATCTTCGGCATTTTGCATCTGCAGGCCGCGCCTGATGGCGCTTGATTGGAGGTTTGCCAAGCCGCTTACCTGCGGGTTAAAACAGCTGTCGTCGAGGCAGATGGTGAATTGTTTTCGGTACTTCCATGAATCTTTAAGACCCATTACCAGCAAACTGCCGTCTTCGGGAATAAGCAGGCCGATAAGCAATGAGAAGAACGTGGTTTTACCTGCACCGTTGCTGCCCACAACCACTATAAACTCCCCTGCCCCGAATGTGCAGTTGATTGGTCCAAGCTTAAAATCGCTGTTGCTATACTGCAAATCAGTAACTTCTATAAAATTATCCAAGTGCATATATAATGATGAAACAGTAAAACGGGGGCTGTTCCCTAAAATTGTACTGTAACTATAAAAGTATGAATATTTTAATAAAAATAATAAATAAAAACCGGGTACCCGCATTTTCCTTAGAACTGCAGGTACCCGGTTAAATTCAGAATTACATTTAAGAAGCCGGCTTACTAAGGCCTACGCCCCCATTTTCGCCCTAAGCGCAGCAATTTCTTCGCTTGCCATGTACTCATCGTACGGCATGCGACGGTCAATAATGCCGTAAGGGGTAAGTTCTATAATGCGGTTGGCTACCGTTTGCAGGAACTCATGATCATGCGTGGTAAACAGCAGGGTACCTTTGTAATCGAGCAGGGCATTGTTGAATGCGGTAATAGATTCAAGATCAAGGTGGTTGGTGGGCTCATCAAGGGTGAGGAAATTGCCTGAAAGCAGCATGGCACGGCTGAGCATGCAACGCACCTTTTCGCCGCCCGACAGCACCGACGATTTCTTTAATGTTTCTTCGCCGGTAAACAACATTCTGCCCAAAAAGCTGCGGATAAAGGTTTCGTCCTTATCTGTGCTGTATTGGCGAAGCCAGTCTACCAGGTTAAGGTCGTTGGTGAAATAGCTGCTGTTATCGTTGGGCAGGTAAGCCTTGGTAATGGTGACCCCGAATTTGAACTCGCCTTTATCGGCCTGCTCTTCATCGTTAAGCACTTTAAAGAGCGATGTCATGGCCATGCTGTTCTTACTGAGCAGGCCAATTTTATCGCCTTTGTCGGCTGTAAAGGTTACATCTTTATAGAGCAGAACGCCGTCTGATGTTTTAGAGAGGTTTTCAACGGTAAGCACCTGGTTGCCGGCCTCACGCTCCTGCTTAAACATAATGGCAGGATATTTACGGCTGCTCGGCTTCATTTCTTCCGGGTTAAGCTTATCGAGGAGCTTTTTACGGCTGGTAGCCTGGCGGCTCTTGCTCGCGTTTGCGCTGAAACGGGCCACGAACTCCTGTAATTCCTTACGCTTGTCTTCTATTTTCTTGTTAGAATCACCGCGTTGCTTCAGCAGCAATTGGCTGGTTTGGTACCAGAAGCTGTAGTTACCGGTAAAGAAAGTAATTTTACCAAAGTCGATATCTGCAATGTGGGTACAAACGGTATCAAGAAAGTGACGGTCGTGGCTTACTACTATAACGGTGTTCTTGAAATCGGCCAGGAAATCTTCGAGCCAGGCAACGGTTGCCACATCAAGATCGTTGGTAGGT
>JAZKBN010000065.1:5830-11583 GCA_040388605.1 Bacteroidota bacterium
ACGTACCTTCTGGTTACCGTTAAGCTCTTTCATGAGCTTGGGGTGCAGGTCTTCTCCTATTCCGAGGCCGCTTAATATGTTAGATGCATCGCTCTCTGCGTTCCATCCTTCCATATCGGCAAACTGCTCTTCCAGGTGGGCGGCGCGTATACCGTCGGCCTCGCTGAAATCGGGCTTCATGTATATGGCATCTTTTTCCTCCATGAGCTTCCAGAGGGTGCTGTGTCCCATAATTACGGTTTGAAGAACCGGGTACTCATCAAAGGCAAAGTGGTTTTGGCTGAGCACGGCCATTCGTTCGCCGGGGGTCATGCTTACCGAACCGGTGGTGGGTTCAATTTCGCCGCTCAGTATTTTAAGAAAGGTAGATTTGCCTGCGCCGTTGGCGCCAATTACGCCGTAGCAGTTTCCTGAGGCAAACTTCAGGTCTATATCATCGAAAAGCACGCGCTTGCCGAAGCGCAGCGACAGGTTGGAAACTGAGAGCATGAACAGCTTGTAGTAATTCCGGCAGAACCGGGAAAATATTGAAGAGAATTGAAACCTGGGGTTTCGGGCTGCAAAGGTACGGCTTTTAGCGGTAAGAGCCTGAAAACCCAATGCAGGCCTTGCCTGATTTTGTAAATTAAGGACATACAAAAGCCCGAATGCAGTGAAGAATTTACAAAGACGGCAATTACGAGTCTGATAAATGCAAACATCCTGAAGCTTTGCATCACAGGCACCGAAAACTATTTTCGGGAAGCTGCGGGGGTTTAGGCAGGCGCCTGCATCAAAAGAACAAATCGCATAAAAATAAAATCCTGAACACTCCATTGGACACCCAAATAATACAAAGGGCAAAAGCAGGCGACACCGCAGCTTTTGAAACCTTGGTTCGGCAATACCGAACAAGGGTGTACAATACCATACTCAGCCTTTGCCAGGACCCTGCCGAAGCCGAAGACCTTTCACAGGACACCTTTGTAGACGCCTGGCTGCACCTTTCCAAATTCGAGGAGCGCAGCCAATTCGGCACATGGCTTTACCGCATTGCCGTAAATAAAGCGCTCGGCTTTCTCAGGAAACGCAAAGTGCGCGATGGTTTCCGCCGCCTGCTGCTGCATCAAACCAAGGGCCATGCAGATTTTGTGCATCCCGGCATTAAGCTTGAAAACCGCGAAACCGCCACCCGTCTATTTAAAGCGCTCGATACTTTGCCCGAAAGGCAGAAAACAGCATTTACCCTCTTTCACCTGGAAGGCCTGAGCTATAAGGAAATAAGCGAGGTAATGGAAAGTACCGAAAAAGCTGTTGAAGGACTCCTGTTGCGGGCATCAGACGGCATGCGCAAGCGCCTCGGCAATTTTTACCGGGAAACCGGCTCATTCGCCTTACCTGCATTAACAGGGCCGGGCTTACCCTTATAATACCCGTTTATTGCACCAAAGCTTACAAACAGGCACAAACCATGAAACTGAATAAAGAAGACGAATTGCTCTCCGCTGCTATAAAAAGCCTTGAAGGCATACAAAAAGCTGAACCTGCCGAAGGTTTTACCGATAAGGTAATGGAACGCATAAGCAACCTTGCCCCGGTCAGGAATATTGCCTGGCTCAGCACGGGGCAATTTGCTGGCATTATGGCGGCAGCAGTTGTAATTATAGCCCTCAACATAGGCTTCGCCATTCCGCTACTTGAACAAATGAACGGCACAGCTCAAACAGATGAAACCCTTGCCTCAGTAACAACAACAGCTTCAGTTGCCCAATCACCAACTGAGCAGCTCTCAGCTGATCTGTTCCCTGATGAAGATGCAGAAACGGCGGAGTAATCGCGCAGGAATAAACTTCAGGCACATTGCAATTAATTATTAATTAAACCACTGAAACACAATATATTATGACACCCAATAATCCGCAGCGCAAGCTAAGAATTACCAAGACAGCTGTATTCGGAACAGCAACCGGCATTTTGCTGGTGCTCAACCTGCTCCTGCTCGGCCTCGGCTGGTCTATATGGCGACACCACGGCCCGCCGGGTCCGCTCGGAGGCAGATTCGGAGGCAGGTTTGGTGGTAAGCATGACGGCGGCGGCCCCCACGGCAAAGGCGACATGCCCGGCTATATCAGCCATGAGCTTGCGCTCAGCAATGAGCAGCAAACCAAGTACCTGGAACTTCGCGAAGCGCAGATGACTAAAATTTCGGCGCTGAAAGACAGCATACAGTCGGTTCGGTCAAATATGTTCAGCAATCCTGACGATACCCTTAAGCAGCAACAGGACCTGGCATCATTAAGCGCCCTGCATCTTGGTATTGAAAAAACATCGCTGGCACACTACAGGCAGCTGTATGCGCTTTGCACCCCTGAGCAAAAAACAAAACTGCAAAGTATGGTAGGTGAGCTTACCCGAGATTTCGGGCGTCCCGGCCCGGGTGGCAGGGGCAAAAATCACCGCCGTTTCAAAGATGGCCCCGACGAACCTGATGGCCCTGAGGGCGGTCCCGATGATCGTGAGTTCCATAAGCACGGCCGTCATGGTCATGATGGTAAAATGGATATGGAAGACAGCGCCATGCATCCCCATAAAATGGAATATCGCAAAGGCAGGCACGGGCATCGCAATAAGCACCACCACGAAGGTGACAGTGGCCGACACCACAGGAAGCAAAGGAAAAACAAGCATCGCTTCGATGAAGAGGGCGTGCAATAATGCACCTGTTCGGCAAAGCAGCCTTATATTACAATTCGTTTAACGCAAAAGCCGGGCATGCCCGGCTTTTGCGTTAAACTGCTGTTGACAGAATGTTGAATGAGCTTTTGAATAAATTCTTCATTAACTACTCCATTAACTATTCCGCATTTTCTTCTTCCTTCAGCTCTTCTTCCTCATCGTCTATCACGGTGAGGTAATTCCTGTCGGTCAGGAAATTGGGATATATGGCAAGGTGCTTTTCGAGGACCATTTTGTAAATTATTTCGCGCAGCTCCTCAATGTTATCCTTTTTGGCTGCAGATATAAACACAACAGGTTTTTCTGTTCGGTTCAGGTAGGTGGCCTTTAATTGCTCTAAGGTTACAAATGTATTTTCTTCTACCGATGCACCAACCGGGCCGCTGGTTAAGGCCGTGGTATCATTACGATGCAGGTAATACTGGTCGGTTTTATTGAAAACGAGCAATGTGGGCTTATCGCTCACCTTCAGGTCTGCCAGTATTTTGTTTACTACTTCTATCTGCTCTTCAAATTGGGGGTGGCTTATATCTACCACGTGAAGGAGAATATCGGCCTCTCGCACTTCGTCGAGGGTAGATTTAAAAGACTCAATCAGGTGGGTCGGCAGCTTCCTGATAAAGCCAACGGTATCGGTAAGCAAAATGGGTATGCCGTCAAGCACCACTTTGCGTACAGTACTGTCAACAGTTGCGAAAAGCTTGTTTTCGGCAAATACATCAGATTTGGCAAGCAGGTTCATGAGGGTGCTTTTTCCTACGTTGGTATAACCTACGAGGGCAACGCGAACCAATTTATCCCTTCCTTGCCTGCGGGTTACATTTTGCCTGTCTATTACCGACAGCTTTTCTTTCAGAATGCTGATACGGTCTTTTACAATCCGGCGGTCAGTCTCGAGCTCCTTTTCACCGGGGCCGCGCATACCGGCACCACCCCGCTGTTTGCTTAAGTGGGTCCACATGCGGGTAAGGCGTGGGTAAACATATTGGTATTGCGCAAGCTCTACCTGTGTGCGGCTTTGCGCCGTTTGCGCCCTTTGGCTGAAAATGTTCAGGATAAGCAGGCTTCGGTCGAGCACTTTTACGAGCAGCTCATTTTCAAGGTTACGTGCCTGTGCCGGGCTCAGGTCATCATCGAAAATTACCATGTCAGCATCGTGGGCCTGCACGTATGCGCGTATATCTTCAAGTCGGCCCTTGCCTACGTATGTGCGGTTCTCCGGCTTATCGAGGCGCTGCGTAAAACGTCCAATGGTGCGTACACCTGCGGTTTCGGCAAGGAACTCAAGCTCATCAAGATATTCACTCACCTCGAAGCTGCTTACTTTGCCGGTGATTACGGCTACGAGTACAGCGATTTCGGGTTGGTCTGCGGTCAGGTGTTGTTTTTTCTCAATCATAATAATTACTTAGGCAAGGTTTACTGCAACAAACGTGCGCAGTACAGTTATTGAATATTCTTTGCATTGTTCCGATTCATTTCCGGTCATAATGTCTGATATTCTAATTGAAATACCAACTATGAGCGGCAAACAGGCACAGGTTCAATAATTATACTTATCAATCCAATAGCTTATTTTCCAATCGCTTTGCCTGTTGAGGCGGTTCAGGGTCATATTGGCACGACCAAAACTTTTGAGCGATGTCTGGTCGTTACCATCCTCAATAAGCAGGGTAAGCTCGAAAAATCTTTCAACGCGGGCTACGGTATCGCCGGTTAATGTGTCGGCTAAAACATAATCATCGCCCCAGCTCAGGGTTACAGATTTTACGCTTCGGTTGGTGAACATCTTATAGGTGCTCAGCATTTCCTGGTCGCGGCCCCAATATATATTACGGCCGGTGCTGAAATCGTACCACTGAAAAATAAATCCCCGGTTGAGCATGCGCCCGTAAAGCGTAGAGTCACGTATCTCATAGGTGTTCCTGAAATAATCGAAAAAGCCTTTAATGGTTTTACGGTCGCCCAGCAATTTGCTGCGGTCAACAAGTGTATCATCGAAAGTTGGGGCAAAGGGGTTACAGCTTTGCAGCATCAGCAAAGCGCAAAGGTACAGGGGTACCAAAATCGGGGCCATATACCATAAAACCCTTTTCATTCAAATGCGTTCATAATTGCTGCTGCTCTTAAACCGTGCCGAAATGTTCAAAATGTACTCAAGACGTTTATAATGTAATAAAGTGCTGTTTCAGCTCGCTCCAGCATGGGAACGAAGAGTTCCGATTATCTCGCCATGCCACAATGCTGTAATCGTTATTTGCTGAACGTACTATTGTGAAAGTGGCATTGCCCCTGAAATCGGTATATGGGTAATTGCCGTCGGCATGGAAAAGGCGCAGCTCATAAGCATAGCTGTATTCAGCCGAATCTACGGAGCTGTTGCTGGGCACAGAGCTGGCGGTAAACGTAAGGCTGTTATTTGTATTTACCGGTACGTTCTTCTTAAAGTTCAGAATATTGGTAAGCACAATGGCTTCATCGTTCCGGGTCCAGTTGCTGAAATTACCCAGGTTGTTACCGCTCACTGTAGGGTCGGCGGTGAATTTAAAGTTACGCTCATTCAGGCAGCGCTGGAAGTTATTCACATTCAGGGTCTTCATGGCTGTCTGCATATCTTCCAGTAAAATTTTTACCGAATAAGGGGTATTCCATGAAGAATCTGAAACCGGCTTATCCGGCTCACGCAGGCTGAAGCATCCGCTCAGCACAGGCAAGAGCGAAAAAAGCAACAAAAGCTGCAGGCAATATTTGCGCCTTAAAATCATAATGCTTCGTTAAAAACCGGTAAACCTATGGTGTAAAGGTTAACGGTATACAAATATGCCCTGCAAAAAGACACATTCGAAATACAAGATAAGCATTGCAAGCGTCAATGCAATGCTTTGGCTAATCTAAACATCTTAAGCGCAAGTTAGAGTCAAACAGTAAGACCAAATCAATGCATTGTCATGTGAAACCGGCGGTTCTTAAAAAAATAACTGCAGGTTCCACAATCTTTGTTTAACAGAAATCGGCAGTTTACATGTGGCAGAATCCGG
>JAZKBN010000065.1:11596-16208 GCA_040388605.1 Bacteroidota bacterium
ATGAAATGGTTGTTTATTCGGAACAAAACGGCAGACAAGCCAGGCACAGATTTCTGTTTAACCTTTATACAACACCTGTTGCACAAACCGATTCTGCCGTTGGTACCCAAATTCCGGCAATTCGTAACAAAAGCTAAAACAATTGGCAGTATAACCTACATTGCCGGCACTGAATTAGCGGGAATTTCGAGGTCGGCAGCATAACGGTATAATTTCAGGCACATACTATGAACAATAACTGCTTTGTTCAGGTGGTTATGAACATCATTAAACAATTTCGCCCCCAATGTTGGTTTTTGTTTAACCTTTTACCTAAAAATATTTAACAAAATAATTTGCCCTTTGTTGAACCTTTTATACCTTTGTGCTCAACAAAATAAAAACGGAGCCACTATGACACCTGCCGAGTTCAATACAACCGTTTCCAAAACATCTCGCTCGCTTCGCCCTTTCGCCATGCGCCTTACCCGCGACAGTGAAAACGCCAACGACCTGCTGCAGGATACTATGTTGAAGGCCTTGCTGCACCGCGATAAATTTACGGACGGCACCAACCTGAAGGCCTGGTTATATACCATTATGAAAAACACCTTCATCACCAATTACCAACGGATGATGAAGAAGAAAACCTTTATTGACACAACTGATAACCTGCATTACCTCGACAGCCTGAGCAACAGTACACAAAACCTGGCTACAGCATCGTTCGTAATGGCAGAAATAGACGGGGCAATATCTTCTTTGGAAGAGGCTTACCGGGCCCCCTTCATGATGTACTTTACCGGCTACAAGTATTACGAAATAGCCGATAAGCTGCACATACCAATAGGCACTGTAAAAAACCGCATTCACCTTGCCCGTAAAGAGCTGAAACACTCCCTCAGGGCATACGCGGTTTAATAAAGGCATTTAAAACCTGACAATAAACAGCCCCGGTAAGGGGTATATTACAAATTACACCAAAGGCGCAGGATATTCTCCGGCGCCTTTCCTGTTTTACAGCAGGAAGAATTTATCGGGCTCTTATTGGTTTATTCTATAGGTAGCCCCGGCTTTTGAGCGTAACCACATCTGAATTCAGATCATAAGTCGCGGCAGTCGGGGTTTGGTATTATACCCATTCCTTAAAACGCAAACACCCGCCCCGGATAACCGGGACGGGTGTTGCAATTTTAAACTGTCTTAAATAACCTTGGGTAGATTACTCAATAACCAGCCTTTCGGTCCATGAACCGGTGGCATTGCTGATTTTAAGCATGTAAACTCCGCTGCTCAGGCCTTCAATGTTCAGGGTAGCGTTAACAGCGTCGCCGGTTACGCTCGTAACCTCGGCACCAATGGTGCTGAACAGGCGGGCAGTTACTTTGCCTTTTGCATTAGGAATGCTGATGTGTACAGCCTGGCGTGCAGGGTTAGGATAAACAACAGGTTTGTCGTTCACTGTAGTTTGCAATCCGGTTACATCAGCCGGCATAAATACAAGTGAGAAACGGTTGCCGCCCTGGCTGTTGGCATCGGAAGTAATTGCGAAGCTGTAGCTGTAACCGGGGGTAACTGTGTGCAGGCTGTTGTTGAATGCATCGCGCAGGTAAACAGTAACATTTTCAGGCAATTCATTGAATGAAAGGCTGTATGTACCTAAAGTAACTGCACTTGCATTTACAGCCAGAATATCGCCGGAGGCAGGAACTGCCATGCTGTTGATGGCAAGCTTAACACCTGCTGGGCTGGTGCTCAGGTTCATATCTGAACCGCTCAGTTTGTGAGCGTCATACATGCTTTCGAATGCGCGGGTGGTATTATTGTTGAATATAACAAGTGCTTCATCGGCACTGCCTTCTGCATTTACCATACTGAATACCAAGCGGTTGCTTGCTGCAGTACGCATAATAGAAGCAGCAGCAGTTGTTTTGGCTGCCTCGGTTATTGTAAGTACAGGAGATGCAGCATTGGCCTCAACAAAGAATGCCTGTGAGGAAGTAATCAGGTTACTGCCGCCGTTTACTCCGCCTGAGCCGGTTACATAGCTGCTGTAAGCCTTCAGTTTATGGCTCCAGATATAAACAGCGCCGTTAATATTGGTCTTGGTCCAGGCTGAACCTGTAGCATCCCAGTTAATGTTAGCTGCATAAGGGTTCGCAACCAGGTTAAAACCATTGGTTCCGCCGGCAGAAGGTGAAGGGCAACCGGATGCGCAGAAGCTAACCGGAAGCGATTTGTTACCGGTTACAGGAGCACCACTCAAAGAGTAAACGCCACCGGCAGCAAACAGGTTGTTGTAGAAGAATACCATTGCGCCTTTACCGGGGTCAATAGCCTGGCTTGCAGAGCTTGGCTTAACCCAGCCGTTTTGCGAAGCAGAAGTATTGTTAGTAGGGTCGTAAAGCACAACAGAAGAGTAACGCTGAGGATAAGGAGTATAAGTGAACTCTGAATACGGGTTCAATGCTGACTGCCATGCAGATGCAGTTTTGCCGCTCACTGCCGGACCAACAAATACGTTGGCACCTGTATACTGCCTCATTGTTGGCTCAAGCCAGCGTTGCATGGTAAAGTTGCCTGCATTGCTGAATGCGCCTGTACCAAGCACACGGCCAATTGCTGCAGTTTTTGTTCCGGTGCTGATGAGTTTAAGCACAAGGCTGTTCAGGTTAAAAGTACCTGAGGTCAGTTTTACAGAATCAGTAATGGCAAGTGCTTTCGAAAGTGTTACGCCAAGAGAATTACTTATTGTAATTGTGCTTGCTGTATCAGGCATACCTGTGCCGGTGGCTTGGGCGGTTGTTCCGTCGAAGAGGAAGTTAACGCCTTTGCCTGCAATTTTACGGGTACCGCTCAGGCGAATGCTGCCTACAGTACCTGTAGCCGCAAAGCCGCCGCTGTTGGCAGATTCAAGCGTGGTGCCAGTTTCAACATTAATATTGCCTGTGCTGCTCAGGAAGAAGTTTTTGAACAACAGCTGAGCGCCTGTGGCAACATTTAAATTACCTGTTACAGCCGCGCTGGCAGTAAGGGTAACATTGTGGCCGCTGTTAATTTGTATGCTGAGGGCATCAGAACCCGGGCCTGAGCCGGGAGTAGTATAAGTGTTATCGTTAGGGCTGTATTCCCATGTTGAGCCTGTGCTCCAGTTACCTGATTGAACAGTACGGTAGTAGCCGCTTGGCAGGCCTGTAGGAGAAAACACAAGCTTTCCAAAACCAAAGCCACCGGTTCCGCCGCCGCCATTAAAGCTGAATTTTACAAACACATAAGAGCCTGCAGGAATGCTTACATTTTCGGTATTTGTGGTTAGAGTTACCCCGTTACTATCTATTCCTGAAGTTGCGGATGTAAATCCGGCACCGGCTCCTGAGAAGTTTGTAAACGTTCCGGCAGGGTAAGTTGGCGATACGTTGTATGAAACCGCAGCAACCATTGAACCCGACCTAAACATATAGGCATCATAAGTCAGCTTAAAGCCCGTAAGGTTTTGGCCTGAATTATTATGAATAATCCAAGTGGCAGTACCATTGGTGGCATTGCCTGAACCAAGAAAAGCCAATGTGCTGCTGCCGCCGTACCAGCCGCCGGTTGTGGTTGCTGAAGGAGGTGGGCCGGCACCCTGGAATGAGCCGCCTGTATTGCCTGTAGAGCCGCCTTCGCCGGTAAGAAGCCAGTTATCCGGTGCTTTAAGGCTTAATAAGCCACCGCCAACAGGAGCATAGTTATCAAACTGCTCAGATACAGCTGAATTTGTAATTTCTGCCTGCTTAAAGATTGTGAACGTTTTTGCAACTGAAGTTCCGCCCGAAGGAGCAGGATTGTAAACTGTTACAAGTGGGGGATCAACTATTGTTGCCAGGTTTGCAGCCGGAATTACGGCAGTAAGCGTGGTGCTGTTTACGAAAGTAGTTGCCAAATCAGCGCCGTTCCATCTTACTTTAGAAACGCCTGCAACGAAATTTGTTCCGGTTGCAGTGGTAGTAAAATCAGGCGAACCTGCAAGACCACCGCCGGGTGTAATAGAAGTAAGGGTTGGGGCCGGGTTATTTACAGTAAGGTTAAACGAAGCTGAAACTCCGCCACCGTCTCCGCTTAACGGCGGATTAACTACTGCAATTGCATAAACAATTCCGGCAGCCAAATCTGCAGAACTAACTGCAACTGTAATGGTTGTACTGTTATTACTTAACGGAGTGCGCGCAACACCATTGAATTCAACAGTAGCATCGCCTACGAAATCAGAACCTGTCAACGTTAAAGTAAAACCTGCATCTCCTGCATTCTTTGTTGTGGATGAAATAGAGAAAAGGTTCGGTACAGGGTTGCCTGATGCGTTCATTACTGTAAAGAACTGGCTGTTGGGTGAATTAGCCGCATATACGGCATCACCTTCGTAGTTTCTTACGCTAATAGCTTTGGCGCCGCCGCTGGTAAGTAAAGAAGCAGGAATTACAGCGTTGAGTTGAGTAGCGCTCACAAAAGTGGTGCTCAAAGCAGTTGTGTTGTAATAAACAACCGAATGACCGTTAGAGAAGCCTGTTCCGTTAACCGCTATAGTAGTATTACCGTCTCCAACCAATGCAGATGATGGCGTAAGGCTTGCAACTGTTGGAGTTGCCCATACATA
>JAZKBN010000065.1:16218-17734 GCA_040388605.1 Bacteroidota bacterium
TGTCATCAATAGCAAAGCTTGGGCGGTTAACGCTTCCGCTTACATCAGCATATATCCAGCGAACTTCAACGTAAGACTTATTATCAATTGCCGATGGCATTGTATAAACCATAGTTTGCGGAAACAACGAAGCTGTGCCCGAGGTAACGGAGGTTGAGCTGGTACGGTCTGTTACATAATCGGCACCGGTGGTTGAGGCTGTTGCTGCATCAACTGTTGTGAAGTTACCGTAATTGGCTGTACGGTACTGAATGTACAGGCGCTCGGTGCGGCTGTTCTCATAACGTACTGTTGCGGCAACAAAACGGAGCTTAATACCGCTCATACCTGTAGTATTCAGGCCTAAAGAAATTGACCTTACATTTGAAGCCGAAGAAAGGAAGCCTATTTTTCCGGTGTAATCAAAAACACCGCTTGAAGTGCTGCTTGCGCTGTTTGCTACTATTGTAAAATCTGAGGCTGCCGGAGCCGTGGATACCGGGGTTCCCACGGCCAATGTGGCTCCCAGAACCGTGTTGCCCTGCCAGCCTGTGGGATAAACAGGAGCGGTGCCGGTTAATGAGCTGAAGTTTTGTGTATAAGGTAATACCTGCGCAGCAGGCGTGGTATAAGGGTTGCTTATAGTTAACGAGGCTGTGCCTGAAGCAGCGCCGCCGGCAGCAGCTGTATGAACAACTGTGATGTTTTTTACACCAGGACTGGACACATCGTTTGCAGTAACGGCTGCAGTAAGCTTAACTGAGCTGTTGAATGTGGTAACAAGGCTTACACCGTTAATTTTAACAGTATCACCGTTTAAAAAACCAGTGCCGTTTACAGTAAGTGAAAGCGCAGTTGCGGTACTGCCTGTTGCCGGTGATATGGTTGTAATAGCAGGATCGGCAAAGGTTATTGTAAATGTCAGATCGGGGGTACTTGTTCCGCCGCCGGGAGTTGGGTTAAACACTGTAATTGCAGCAGTGCCTGTTGATGCGATATTGCCAGAAGGAACCGATGCGGTAACCTGTGTGCCGTTCACAAAAGTAGTGGTCAGGTTGCTGCCGTTCCATTTTACCAAGGTGCTATTGTCGAAATTCGAACCGTTTACCGTTAAAGTAAAAGTAGTTCCACCGGCTGCCTTGCTTGTAGGGCTTAATGAGGAAGCCGTAGGAACAAGATTATTAACAGTGAAGGCAGCAGCCGTTGAAAGCAGGTTGCCCGGTGCTCCGTTACGAACTTTAACATCGAAAATGCCTGCTGAAGAAAGATTCGCAGCTGATACAGATGCCGTAAGCGATGTGCTGCTGCCAAAAGTTGTTGCAAGATCAACACCGTTGAAGGTAACTGTTGAGGCGGCTTCGAAGTTTGTACCGGTAACAGTAAGCGTAAAGCCTAAATCGCCTTTTGTGGCCGAAGTGGGCGACAGTGAGGAAATGGTTGGTGCTGCTGCAGGTGTATTAATTGTAAAGGTTTGCCCGCCTGAAGTTCCGCCGCCGGGGGTGGTATTGAAAACAGTTACTGTTGCAGAGCCTGCCGT
>JAZKBN010000065.1:17744-37305 GCA_040388605.1 Bacteroidota bacterium
CAGCTCAAGCTGGTTGAGCGGCCATTCAGCCTGGTCGAAGCCAAGGACGCCCAGGAAGCCTTCATCACCAGCGCTACCTCGTTCGTGACGCCCGTCGTCAAAATCGACGGCCAAGTGGTGGGCGACGGCAAGATCTATGTCGGCACCGAGAGTGGCAAATTCTGGATCCTGCGGCCCCATCAGGACAAGTGCGACGTCCTCAGTGAAGTGGAGCTGCCGAAGTGGGTGGTACGGTCGCTGCCGTTCCAGCGAACAACCGAGCCTGAGTAAAAGTTTGTACCGGTTACAGTTAATGTAAATGCGCCGGATCCGGCCTCTGCATTATCAGGGCTTATGGATGAAACAGAAGGAGAAGGGTTATTGGTGGTAAAAGTTACCGGGCTTGTGGTGGTAAAGCCGAAGCTGTTCTTGGCGTAAGCTATATATTTATATGCCGTAGAATATGCAAGACCTGTTACGCTATTGGAATAAGTGCCTGAATGTGCGCCGGAATTACTCACAAGCGTACCTGTTGTTGCAACGGTGCCGTCGTAAGCAGGTGTTGATGTGGCAAGACTGTAAACCACACCATATTCTGTAATGGCAGAGTTGCCATCTGCAGTAATGTTACCGCCAAGGTCTGCGGATGTGGTTGCAAGGTTAGCTACTGAAGTATTTGAAACTGCAGGAGCAGTAATTGCAAGCGTGGTAAATGTACCTGTTGAGGTAGAGGTAGCGCCTATGCCGTTAACTGCGTAGGCTATGTAATTATAAAGGGTACCGGAATTCAGCCCTGTAACACCTTTTGTAAAGACACCGCTTGTTGCGCCGGTAGTGCTTGATTTTGTACCGGCAGTAACACTTCCCGCGTTATCAACTGCAGGAACTGTTGGTGAAACGGCATATACAACGCCGTATTCAGTAATGGTTGAGTTACCGTCTGAAGTAATATTACCACCCAATGTGGCGGTAGTGGTGGTAACGCTTGCTGATGTGGGTGTGGTAATTGCAGGCGCGACTGCCGGAGCCGTGGTTGTAAATGTGCCGGTGCTTGTAACTGATGTTCCGTTTGCGTTTTTAGCGTAAGCTATATAATTGTATGCCGTGCCTGAGCTGAGGCCTGTGATGTTGGAAGTAAATGCACCTGATACGCTGCCGGTAACATCGGCATGCGAACCTGAAAAAGTTGTCCCGTTATATGTGGGTACTGCCGGAGAAGCTGCGTAAACAACACCGTAAGCAGTAACGGTGCTTCCGTTATTTGCAGCCACGTTTCCGCCAAGGGTTGCAGTAGTGTTTCCTATGCCTGCAGAAGTAGGGGTATTGATGGTTGGTGCATTAACTGAACCTTTAACCACAACATCATCAATACGAAGGGAGCCGCTTGCATTGGTGCCGCCTGTGAAGGTCATAGTAATAGTAATAGGACCTGTGCAGCTTGAAAATGCATTTGCACCTGTAAAAGCTGCCGAAACAGCAGCAAAGCTTCCGTTGCCGGGCGATCCTGTAACAGTTGCTGTTTTTGCAGATGAGCAGCCGGTTGAGCTTATTGTAACGGCCACATTAGGCGGCCCTGTGGCACTGCGCTGGGCAGAAAACGACAAGGAACTGATTGACACAACGGACGAAGGATTGGAAAACACAATCGTGAATGTAGATGTCAGGGCGGTATTCTGTGCTACAGCACCACCTGTAACTCCGGCAAATGCATTACAGGTTTGCCCGGTAGACCATGTTGCCGTACCTAAGCCTGCATTCAAAGTAGTTTGCACATTAGCTGAAGAATTCAGATTAGCACAAACACTTCCCGTAGTGGCATGAAACGGCATTACGTAAAGATCTGCAGCGCTTTGCCCCATTGCCGAACTTCCCGACAAAAGGCCTGCCAGCAGCATGAGCCATGCAAAGCTGCGCACGGGCTTCGAAATAAAACTATTCCAATACGGTCTTAATAGTTCCGGGGGACCGGTAAGGGTAGAACTTTTAAACATGGTTTTATCGGGAGGTTAGGTATTAATTATTACTGAATGGTTTTGTTGCTGTTTACAGGGGGGCAATTGATGTCGGCAAACAAGGCTGCCTCACCCGCAATGGGCGGAAAGTGCAATAGAAGAGAGTACGCGAACGTATGCACAATTTCAGGAAATTAAAGGACCGAAAATTACCGTTAAGCCCGGTAGTCCATGTTTTTAGTGATGCAAAAATAACAATAATATTCAGCTTTGCAATTGCTTATCGGGCTCGTTTCAGGTTATGTTAATGTTAACAAGTGCCTTATGCCCCGGTTAGCGTTAAAACAGTGTTTTTAGATTTGTTCTGCTTAGTTTCGGTAAATAAAAATTTTATTCTGTAATCTTTGCAGGTAACCAAATTATATAAACGCCGTTTTAGGATAAAAATCAAAATTGAATTTTTTTAAGACTCAAAATTAACAACGGCACACCGGTATCAAGGCGGTTTTGCTGCATTCATTAAATCCTGCATGCGTGAAGATGCTGTCTCTGTCGCTTCTGCCTTGCATTAACCAATCAATAAGCAGTCAGGCAATTTTAGAAGACCTCTCTGATGTAGACTTTTCCAATCCGGTTCTTTCAGCAACCCATCCTGTCCTGTTCTTCCAAAACAGCCTTTCAAAAAAGCACTTTTAGGAACACTGCTTTCAAAAACATTTCCTGACAAGACCGAAAAAGGATATGTATTCAGCATACGGTTTTAATCAATACTCAAACATAGAAATTTCAGCTTGTTACACAGCTCAGAACCACTTACCAAAAATAAATTCTCAACCTTATTCCCTTTTATCAAAATAATTTCGTAACCTTGCGCCCTCGTTTTAAATTCGGCATAAAGACCATGGCAGTAACCAGACTTAAAAGAAAAGAAAGAAGAAACCGCGCTGTTAGTACTAACCGTGTGGCCCGCATAAAGCAACTGACCTCTGTTCCCGTTATTAAAAACGTGGACATTGAAGAGATAAAGAAAAGCTTCGCTGCAAACGCCTAATCGGCGCTGCAAACTATTAAGGCCATCCCGAACAGGGTGGCTTTTTTTATTTTACCCCTGCCCTGCCGGCTTTTACCCGCAATTGCCCGGTATTAATGTACATCCCTTCCTGACATCATGAAGATTTTAAAATTCGGCGGCACCTCTGTCGGCAGCCCCGCCGCTATACTCCAAACGGAACAGATTGTGCGTGATGCCGCTGCCGAAGGGCCCTGCGCCATTGTGGTATCTGCATTCAGCAAGGTTACCAATATGTTGGTAAGCGCCGGAAAACGTGCCGCTGAAGGAGATGCGGGCTGGGAAGAGCTGTTCAGGCAAATTGAGCAGCGCCATACCGAAGCCATTACATCGCTGTTGCAGCCACGTAACCAGGGCCGCGTTATGGCTGCCGTTAAAATGATGCTCAACGAGCTGGAAGACGTTTTACACGGCACCTTCCTGGTTCGTGAGCAAACAGCCCGTACCGCCGATATGGTGCTCAGCTTTGGCGAAAGACTTTCTTCATTAGTAATTGCTGCCCGCTTTTCGCAGGAAGGCATAGAGGCCGATGCGGCCGATGCCCGCCGTTTTATTCGCGCTACCCCGCCCTTCGGTAAAGCGCGTGTTGATTTTGAAGCCACCGGCGAGCTTACCCGTGCCCATTTTGCAGCAGCCAAAAACCTGCAGGTTGTAACCGGCTTTATTGCCGGCACTGCCAAAGGCGAAACCACTACTTTGGGCAGAGGCGGTTCAGATTATACGGCCGCAATCCTTGGCGCTGCCCTTAAAGCATCCATCATAGAAATCTGGACCGATGTGGACGGCATGCTTACCGCCGATCCCAACATTGTTAAAAACGCCTTTACACAGCCCGTGGTAAGCTATCAGGAGGCTATGGAGCTCAGCCACTTCGGGGCCAAGGTAATTTACCCGCCTACGCTTCAGCCGGCATTCAGCCTGAATATACCCATCAGGATAGCCAATACATTCAACCCCAGCCACCCGGGTACTTTAATCAGCGAGCGCAGCGGCAGCGGGCCCAGCCCTGTTAAGGGCATATCTTCCATTGCCGACATATCATTGATTAACTTACAGGGAACAGGTATTGTGGGTGTTGCAGGGGTATCTGCGGCCCTTTTCGGTGAATTGGCCAGGCAGGGAATCAGCGTGATCCTTATTTCGCAGGCCAGCAGCGAGCACAGCATTTGCGTGGCTGTATCGCCGGAAGATGCCGATGCGGCGGCCGATGCGGTTTCCGCTGCCTTTGCGCATGATATCAGCGCAGGCAAGTTCGAACGCCCAAGCATAGTGCGTAACCTGAGCGTGGTGGCCATTATCGGCGACAACATGAAGCGCACCCCGGGCGTGGCCGGAAGGGTATTTACCGCCTTCGGGAACAACGGTATTAACGTGGTTGCGGCGGCACAGGGCAGCTCAGAGCTCAATATTTCGGTAGTTATTGACCGCAGCAACCTGAGCAAGGCGCTTAACGCCCTGCATGAAACCTTCTTCGCATCGGATCTGAAAACAATAAACCTGTTTTTGGTTGGTCCGGGCCAGATTGGCAGCACCCTGCTGAAACAGATTAACCGCCAGCGCCAATACCTTGCCGAATCGCTGAACGTTGAAATCAGGCTTTGCGGCGCTGTTAACAGCAAAAACATGCTGCTTGATGCCGAAGGCATTGTAACCGACAATATAACTGACACCCTGGCTGCCGGTGAAAAAGCAGATATGGGCCAATTTATGGATCGCATGCAGGCCATGAACCTGCCCAATTCAGTGCTGGCAGATTGTACCGCCAACACGAGCGCCATACCCTATTATGCCCGCGCGCTGATGGCTAGCATTGCTGTGGTAACGCCTAACAAAACGGCAAACTCGGGGCAGTTTGCAGATTATGCGGCGCTTAAGCAATTGGCGCGTGCACACAATACAAAGTTCCTGTACGAAACCAATGTGGGTGCAGGCCTGCCTGTAATAGGCACTTTACAGGGTCTTATAAACAGCGGCGACAGGGTATTGAAAATTGAGGCTGTGCTTTCAGGTACGGTATCTTACATTTTCAACAACTTTTCGGCAACAAAACGCTTTGCCGATGCGGTGCGCGAAGCACAGGCCCTTGGCTATACCGAGCCTGACCCGCGCGACGACCTTAACGGACGCGACATGGGTCGCAAAATGCTCATACTTGCCCGCGAAACCGGCCTTAAAACCGAGCCCGAAGATATCGAAATAGAGAACATTCTACCGGAATCGGCTTTGAAAGCAAAAACGGTAGCCGAGTTCTACGAAAAGCTGGACGAGGAAAATGCCTGGTTCGAGCAAAAAAGGCAGGAAGCTGCAGCCAAAGGCGGCGTACTCCGCTTTATAGGCAGCATTGAAGGTAATAAAGTAGGCATCAGGTTGGAAACCGTAGATGCCAACAGCCCCTTCTACGCCATGAGCGGCGCCGATAACATGATTGTATTCACCACCGACCGTTACCTTGAACGCAAGCTCGTGGTTAAAGGTCCGGGCGCAGGGGCAGAAGTAACTTCGGCGGGTGTATTTTCCGAGATAATCAGTTTGGGGAGGTAGGGATTTATCTTTCTCACAGGCATAGAAAAGCCTGCCTGTACAACTCCTGCAAAAGCAAGGGAAGTACAGGCAGGCTTTATTTTTTGACTGTGATATCTGCTTCTACCTTCCGAGTATGGCTGAATCGCACTTTTTACTCCGGCTGAAAAAACACTCTTCAAAAAACCGCCCGCCACTAATCCCCGTATATCTTCCTGTAATGCAATTCAGCCATTACAAAACCATCCCATAAACCACTAACAAATACCAACAATGAAAAAGTTAATTCTTGCTTTCAGTATTGCCCTGGGCAGCCTTTGCCTTACTGCCCTGCCCACTTATGCCCAAACCGTAATGGTTGGCGGCGAGGCCATGTATCCTAAAAAAGACATTATAGATAACGCTGTAAACTCTAAGCAGCACACCACCCTGGTAGCTGCCGTTAAAGCTGCCGGCCTTGTTGAAACCCTGAAAGGCAAAGGCCCCTTCACTGTATTTGCACCCGTTAACGATGCCTTCGAAAACCTGCCCGAGGGAACCGTAAGCGCCCTGCTTATGCCCGAAAACAAAGCCATGCTTACAAAAGTACTTACCTACCACGTTGTTGCCGGCGCATGGACCAAGAAAGACATAGCCGCTGCCATAGATAAAGGCAAGGGCAAAGCGGAATTGAAAACTGTAAGCGGGGGCACCCTTTGGGCCAAATGGAACGGCCCAAGCAATATTACACTTACCGATGAAAAAGGCAATACTGCAAACATAAGCACCTATGATGTAACCCAAAGCAACGGGGTAATTCATGTAATTGATACCGTTCTGATGCCTAAATAATTAAGCTTAGTTCCGTGCACAATTGGCTTTCACTGCGGCGCTCCCAAGCCCGGTGTAAAGCCAATTTGCATGTTTTGCCGGTTTAGATTGTAATACAGCATAATTGAAGAAAATGACTTAGCCTGTCTGGATGCCGGACCACCGCTCGGCATAACGACCACATAAAAACTACCCCGATCATTAAAGCATCTTCAATTAAATAATTCCGTAATTTTGCACCCGAATTCTGAACAGAAAAAAAGTACCAAAATGGTAGATACATACGTAGCATCCCGCGTGAAGGACATGAGCCTTGCAGAATGGGGACGCAAAGAAATCCGCCTCGCAGAGGCAGAAATGCCCGGCCTGATGGCCCTGCGCGCTCAATACGGCGCAAGCAAGCCTCTTGCCGGCGCACGCATTGCCGGCTGCCTGCACATGACCATTCAAACGGCTGTGCTTATTGAAACCCTAATTGAGCTTGGCGCCGAAGTTACCTGGAGCAGCTGCAACATTTTCAGCACACAGGACCATGCCGCCGCAGCCATAGCTGCAGCCGGCATATCGGTTTACGCCTGGAAAGGCATGAATGCCGAGGAGTTCGATTGGTGCATAGAGCAAACCCTGTTCTTCGGCGAAGATCGTAAGCCCCTGAACATGATTCTCGACGACGGCGGCGACCTTACCAATATGGTGCTTGACCGCTTCCCTGAGCTCATTGCCGACATCAGGGGTATCAGCGAGGAAACCACCACCGGTGTTCTTCGTTTATACGAGCGCATGCGCAAAGGTACCCTGCCTATGCCCGCCATTAATGTAAACGACAGCGTAACCAAATCTAAATTCGATAACCTTTACGGTTGCAAGGAAAGTTTGGTAGATGCCATTCGCCGCGCTACCGATATTATGATGGCCGGTAAAGTGGCTGTTGTGGCAGGCTACGGTGATGTGGGTAAAGGCAGCACAAAATCGCTCCGCGGAGCCGGGGCTCGTGTTATTGTTACCGAAATTGACCCCATTTGCGCCCTGCAGGCTGCTATGGAAGGTTTCCAGGTAATGAAAATGGACGACGCTGCTAAAATTGCCGATATTTTTGTAACCGCCACAGGCAACAAGAACATCATTACCGAGCGCCATTTCCGCAGCATGAAAGATAAAGCCATTGTTTGTAACATTGGCCACTTCGATACAGAAATAGACATGGCCTGGCTCAACGGCGCTTACGGCGATACCCGCGACGAAATTAAGCCGCAGGTAGATAAGTACACCATTGAAAATAAAGAGGTTATAGTGCTGGCCGAAGGCCGCCTTGTGAACCTAGGCTGCGCCACCGGGCACCCAAGCTTTGTAATGAGCAACAGCTTCACCAACCAAACCCTTGCCCAGCTTGAACTCTGGACAAACGCTGCCGCTTACGAGCCCCAGGTTTATACCCTGCCCAAATCATTAGATGAGCAGGTTGCCCGTTTGCACCTCGGCAAAATAGGCGTAGAGCTTGATACCCTTTCAACTGAGCAGGCCGAATATATTGGTGTGCCGGTTGAAGGTCCGTTTAAATCAGATTTGTACAGGTAT
The DNA here is from genome assembly GCA_040388605.1 of Bacteroidota bacterium. Taxonomy (GTDB): domain Bacteria; phylum Bacteroidota; class Bacteroidia; order Cytophagales; family Flexibacteraceae; genus JAZKBN01. The sequence continues at coordinate 25,650 of JAZKBN010000065.1, forward strand.
TAATAGGTAATGCCTTAATTATGAAGCCCGGGGTCATTTGATTCCGGGCTTTTTGTTTGCGGCTAAGGCCAATATGACGCATTATATTTTTCGGGCTTTAAATACTGAAACCACAATAGGGATAAAAACAATGCCCAGTATAAAAGGCATAAACCAAACACCAAGCCCGTTTGTATTGCCCTTGGCCGTTTGCATGGTAAAGAATACTAATACTATAAACAAAACGCATATTGAAAGCTTCATATACCGAAGCATTCTTGTGGCATTGGTATAATGCGCTTCGGCATTTTCAGGAGTAATAGCTGCGGGGTAATTAAAAACATGCGGTACTTTATTAAGTAAAGTAAGCAGCCCGAAAACCAAGGTGCCCACTGCCGGTAAAATGAATATGCTTCCCCTGGGCCCGAAACTGTCTGCTGTGCCTGAGCCGTTAAAATGTACAGGTATTATTTCGGGCATGGTGAAATAGCTCCAAATTGCTAAGAGCCAAAGTATTGCAATCAAAAAATACCCGGCATTCTCAACCATCTTATCAGCGGAGGAAAGCGTTAACTTAATTTTTGGCCTTGCAGGCATAAGGAAGATGTGCTTATAAAGATGAATAAACTGAAAATTATAAACTGAATACTTTATGTAAAGAGCGGGCAATTTACACATTTGCCTCTTATGTGGGCTGCGCCTTATGGCATCCCCGAAAAACCTGCTTAATTTACGCCCCAAGGCCGATGCTGAATTTAACTGCATCGTATCAGCCTTTTGCAAAGCCTGAATAAATGAAAATTTTCGCCATTGGCCGCAACTATGCCGCCCACGCCGCCGAGCTTAAAAACGACCTGCCAACCGAACCCGTGGTGTTCATGAAACCCGACACCGCCCTCGTAAAAAACAACGCTGATTTCTACCTCCCTGATTTCAGCACCGATATTCACCATGAAATAGAGATAGTGCTCAAGGTTTGCAAAGAAGGCAAAAACATAGCCCCTGAATTTGCGCATCGGTATTGGGATGAGCTGGCAATTGGAATAGATTTTACTGCCCGCGACCTTCAGCAAAAATTAAAATCACAAGGCCTTCCATGGGAGCTCAGCAAGAGTTTCGACAACTCGGCACCCATATCTGAATTTGTACCTAAAACAGATTTCCCGAACCCTGATTTGCAGCATTTCCATCTCGACGTAAACGGCGAACGTCGCCAAACCGGCGATACATCTACCTTAATATTTAATTACAGCACCATTATCACTTTCCTGAGCCGGTATTTTACGCTTAAAAAAGGCGACCTTATTTACACCGGCACCCCAGCCGGCGTTGCTGCCGTTAAAGCCGGCGACAGGTTACAAGGCTATCTTGAAGGGAAGGAGATGATTAATTTTTTGGTGAAGTAAGCTGGAATGCAATCAATTCTATTGATACTAAAAACCCGTGCTGAAATATAACAGTACGGGTTTTATGTTGCATTTTAAAATATTACTGTGGTATTAATATGATACCCATACCGTCATAATTCCCCTATGCCGCTTCCGCCTCAGCAACCTGTGCCGGGCTTGCAGGCGGGTTTTTACCGGCCAGCTGTCCGCATGCGGCATCTATATCTTTACCACGGCTGCGGCGCACATTAACCACCACATCGCGTTGTTCAAGATAGTTTTTGAAAGCCTCTAAGGTATCTTCGCCGGTATTTTTGAAGCTGGCTGCGCTTATTGGGTTGTACTCTATTATATTCACCTTGCAGGGAACCTGCTTGGTGAATTGCCATAGCTTGCGGGCATCTTCCGGGGTATCGTTAAAGTCGTAGAAGAGTATGTACTCAAGGGTTACACGGCTGCGGGTTTTGCGGTACCAATGCTTTAATGCACCAATAAGGGCCTCTAAGGAATTGCTCTCGTTAATGGGCATAATCTGGTTACGCTTCACATCATCGGCGGCATGCAGGCTTACGGCGAGGTTGAATTTTGCCTCATCGTCGCCCAACTTTTTAATCATTTTGGCTATGCCTGCCGTACTCACCGTTATGCGTTTCGGAGACATATTAAGCCCCTGCGGGCTGGTAATGCGCTCAATGCTTTCCATTACGGCATTGTAGTTCAGCAGGGGCTCGCCCATACCCATGTATACAATGTTGGTAAGCGGCCGGTTGAAATGCTCCTGGGCCTGGTTGCGGATGTGAACCACCTGGTCATAAATCTCGGCGGCATCCAGGTTACGCTTCCTGTCCATATAGCCGGTGGCGCAGAACTTACAGGTGAGCGAGCAGCCAACCTGCGAGCTTACACAGGCAGTCATGCGATCGTCTGCCGGAATAAGCACACCTTCAACAATGTTATTATCATACAGCTTAAAGGCCGACTTTACAGTACCGTCGGCGCTTACCTGCTTGGTATCAATATCTACGGGATTAAGTGCCCAATGCTCGTCCAGCTTTTTGCGGGTATTGGCATGCAGGCTGCTCATATCATGAAAGCTGCGTGCAGATTTTTGCCACAGCCATTCCTCAACCTGCGCGGCACGGAAAGCTTTCTCGCCGTTTGCCAGCATAAAAGCCTTTATCTGCTCGCTTGTAGCTTTGCGAATATCGGGCTTGGGGGCAGGTTTGGCTTGTTTGGGCAGGGCTTGCGCAGGCACGGCAGTTTGGCCGGCAGGCACAGCGCCGGTATTGTTTGCAGTGTTATTTTCGGCAGCGGGGGCAGCGTTTGTTTCAGCGGTACTTATCATATTATACAAATTTACGAAATAAAAGCGGGAACCCCGTAAAAGAGTTCCCGCAGATATTATAAGTCATCAGCTAAGCTACAAGGCTTATGCACAGTATTTTAATGTCTCCTGCGCTTTTTCTTCCTGTGGCTGCTTCCGCCGCCAAAGCTTTTACGAACCGGGCCGTAAGCGCCTTCTGAACGCTCAACCACCTCTTTAACTACAGTATGTCCGCCGTTTATGCTGAGGCCGATTTTATGCAGCACAAAATCACGATGCGCCTTGGTGGCCACATCGGCAGCTACGGTTTTAATCAGGGTTTTCTGAATTACGCGCAATTGGTAAAGAGCCAGGCTTTGGGCAGGGTAATGTACATTGCTTGGCTTTTTGGGGTTCAGGTTGGCCATATTTACGAGCCTGTCCACATACTCCGATTGCAGGTTTTGGCGGAATGAATTAACCGGGGTGGTTAAATCATCGCGGAAAATGGCAATGGTGAGCTCGCTGAATAAATCGCTGAGCTTGTAGCGGTTGCCGTAAATTTCGCTGTCGGTAATGCGTTTCAGGGTATTGGGATGCAGCAGGTGATCAAGCACGCCTTCCTGAATTTCAAGTACCCGGTCGGTAATTTTAGGGTCTTCGCCGGCATTGAAGAAGTTGAAGCCCCTGCGCTGCATTTGCAGGTAAGTATATAAATCGGCAGGCGCCTGCAGGGCCATAGGCGAGAATACCTGCGAGGCCAGCAGGCCCATTGCGCGCTTTTGGTCGTTGAGGCCAACGGGGGTAAAGGGGCGGGCGGCGGGGTTTCCTGCGGTTTGGTTGGTAAAGCTGCGGTCTACATACACACCGCCAACATAACGGCTTACAACCCCGGCAGCTTCGGCAAGACCTGATGTTATCAGCAGGTACTGGCTGCGAAGTTCGTGGTAGCTTTGTGCTTCGGGCCTGTAATTACTCTTCAGGTCGCCGAGCAGGGAGTTAAGCATGCGCATGCGGTCGGCGCTGTAGCTGATGGCATCTGAGCTGATGTCGCCAATCATAACCCGGGGATCAATGGCTTTGCCGGGGGCGCGCATATCGTCGGCATCGTTACCGAAGGCGAGGGCGGGCTCGGTGCTGCGCATCAGTATTTTATTCAGGCGGGCCTGTTCGGCGGCAGGGTCTTCGAGCGAAGCGCTGTAACCGTATTCAATGGCCCACAAATCATAAGGGCCGGGCTTTGAGGTAAAGTAATTGCCCTGGTTGGCCTTGGTGGGCGATATGTTTACCACCGGGTAATCCATTACAGAGGCGGTTATATCGCCGTTAGGTATGGCTGCTTTGTTGGCAAGCTCGGCAGGGCTGCGCCACTGGCTGGCTTTCATGTTGTGGTTCAGGCCAAGGGTATGGCCCATTTCATGAAGAATAAGGTAATACACCGAATTTTCAATAAGCGCGCTTACCTCGGCGGCTGTTGCGTTGCGGGCCTTTAATGCAGCCTGCCCCAATAACGCCGAATGGTGCAGGTGATGCCCGAAAGTGCAGCATGAGGAAAGGCTTGCTTCGTCCTGCAAATCGCCGCCTATTTCAAGTTCCGAAAAAAGGCCTGCTTTGCTGAATACCCTATCCATCTTCATGCGGTTGGTGATGAAGATGTATTCCAGCATAATATCAGCACCTATTATTTCGCCGGTTAGCGGGTTTACAAAGCTGGGGCCGAAGCCGCCGAAACCGGGGCTTGGGGAAGATGTCCAGCGGAGTACGTTGTAACGGAGATCGCCTGCATCCCAGGTAGCGGTATCGCTTTGCTCTTTAATGTCTACGGCGTTCCGGAAGCCTGCCTTTTCGAAAGCTTCGTTCCAGGCAAGGCCGGCTTTGCGTATAATAGGGCGAAGCTCATAGGGCGTTGTTTTCTCCATCCAGAACACAATCTGGTTTACCGGTTCAGATACGGCTGCATTCTTATCTTTCTTCTCCAGGTTCCAACGGTGAATAAGATCATGGTAAGGCGTTACCGATGGCGTTGTCTGGTCGTTTTGGTAAGTGGTAAAGTAGCCAATACGCGGATCATCGATTCGGGGCTTGTAGCTGTTTTGCGGCAGCTCAATTAACGAGTGCTGCAGGCGTACGCTCAAATACCTGCGTTCGGCCACTTCCATAGGCGCACCCGATGCCGTTCCCGGGTTGTCGTACACGTACTCAACCAATACATCGGTGTTTTTCGGGTAGTTCTTCAGGTTGAGGTATTTGGTTTTTTCCTTGCTCAGGCTGCCAAGGGTAAAGCTGCCCGGCGGCGGAGCATGCACATAAGCAGGCTTCACCTGAACCATGGTTTCGTTCAGGAAAATATCGTCGGCTTTAATGAGGAACTTGTCTTTGCTGCTGTTTTCACCTGAAATTACCTGGCTGAAAAGTACGCCGTCAGACCGGTTTGCATCGGCGGCCTTGCTCAGGGGCGAAGACTTGTCGAAGTAAAAGCCGTTGTTACGGGTTACAAACTCTATGCGGTTAAAGTACCTGCGAATTGTAAAAACCTTGTTATCGAGAAACTCACCGCGGAAGCCTGCCCCGGCAACGCCATCGAGGCTGTAGCAGAAATAGATGTAGTCTTTGTTAATTTGTTCCTTATCTACCTGCAGCCATGTGGTGCCGGTAAGGGTATCCTGGTAAAGGGTAAACAGGCCGGGGGTTTTGCGGCTGCGCTTTACAAGTTCATCAATTGTTTTAACCTTGTATTCATCCTTATCGGCTTTGGGCTTAGTAGTGTCGGAAGGGTTTTTTCCTTTTTGGGCACTGCTTAAAAAAGAAAAAAACAGCAGGCCGATGGCCGCAGCATAGCGTATTCGGAGCATCAGAATTTGGATATATGTGTACGAAGGGGCTACAATGTAAGCAAAAACAGCCTATAGGCCAAGGCATATTCGCCGAACGGGGCTATGCGGACGCTGAGCGGGACTATATGGCTATTGAAGTAAAAACAAGGGCGCCTGTTTAAAAAAATCGGCCATACCGGCAGCTGAATTACCTTAGCGGGTATGCTGACCTCACAAGGGTATCGAACCTGGTACTGACATTAAAGTTTCTGCCCATTATATTTTCAATTATAATCAAGGTATCGGGCTTTATTTTGCCTTCCTTAAATACATAAGTCCCCCCTTCAGATGGGTAATAAAAACGGGTGTTTATGTTATCTTCATCGGTAAAATAAGTACCTATAAAAGCAGATGAATCGTAGGAATTGAACCGGCTGACTTGTCCCGGTACGGCAGTTTTTGCAACGGTTCCTGTAATCATTCTTCCGTCGGGGTAAAAGCCGAGGTAGGCAATGGCCAGAATACTGTCAGGGTCGGTGAAAGGGGTTTTTGAAAGGTAAAGGTGCCTGCAATCTACCAGGGGGTTATACCTGAATTTTTTGCCAGAAGGTTTGAATACAGCATTTTTAGACCGGTATTGTCCGCCGGGGAGGTAATAGCCCCCGGTGCAGGCAGCAAAGGCAATGCAGGCCATAAGCGCAAAAATCACTTTTAAAAGGGAGCTGCTCTTTTTGTCTTTCAGCATTTGAATTGCTTTACACAATAATTTCACTGTCTGAATTTTATCTCAGCGCATTCACGCCCAATACTGAAGTAATTTACAAGTAATGATGAACATAATAACCCTACAGCACAAAATTAAACCCTAAAACCCATGCATTCGGGTATGGGGAGTAATACTTGTTCGCATTATAATTCAGGTTATATAATGCCGACACCAAAATGCCGCTTCGTTCGCCAAGGGGAATTCTCAATCCCCCGCCAATCAAGGGGTTGAATATGGTGCGTGATGCATGTGAACCGTCTGATGCTTCAAAATTCACTTTCAGCACCTCGTATTCGGTCATAAGAAATACGTTTTGGTAAACTATGTAGCGGGCAAACACATTACCTCCCACATAATTGCTGCTTGCTTTATATCCGTTCGTGTAGGTAATGCTTGAGTAAATATAAGTGGCACCAATACCTGGCATAAACTTATCGGTAACGGCATAACCCAGGGTAGGGCTTACATTTACGTAAGTAACAGAACCAAAGTTGGCCGACAGCCCGCCGCCGGGACGCAGCTTTTTGGTCCAATGCTCAAGCCTTTCTGCCTGGTTGTTTGGTTGCCTTCCTGATTGCGCCCTTTGCATCGAATCTGCTTTCATGGCATCCTCTTGGGTGTACTGCGCCGAGGCGCTGAAGCTGAGCAGCCCCATAAGCAGCAGCAATGCTGCAGCCTTTGGTATAAGATTTATAACTTCCTTCACTTTCTGAATACTGTTTATGATATGCCTGCGCACCTAAATTTCATTTAATAAATTTTAGATCCGGTTAGTTTTTTTAACACACCTTTTTCAACCGTCTTGCAGCAGGCGAAGCTGATTTAAACCCGCCGTTAAACTTATTACCGCAAAGCTATGTCTTAAACGTACAGCATTTATAAATATTTGCTGCCCGGCGTATCAGGCCGGTATAAGCGCAAAAAATAAGCCTGCCGGTTTGGGCATCTGCTTATTTCTTCCGGCAAAACCCGGCTAATAAAGCAATATTTGCAGCAGGCAAGGCCCTGCGCCAAAACCCGGAACCTATGAAATTACAGGCAAGATTTACCGCAGCCATTAATACGCCCTTTAATGCGGCAGTGTTCTTTTTCATGCTTTTTCTCTGCTTCTGCATGCCATTTATATGCAGGTACGGAAGCGCATCGGCACAGGACGGCACTTACTATTCCGACAAAGCCATGCGATACGAAGACCGCATTTATGAGCCCGGAATACGTACCGTTACCCTTTTGCCCAAAAGCGATTCATCAACCGGCTTTTTTGATTACCCGGTTATGAACCTGCATGATCAGCAAACTAAAATGGTACTTGAGTTCGATGAATGGGGCGATAAATACCAAAACTACTATTACAAGCTCATTGCCTGCAATTACGACTGGAGCCCTTCCATATTGCTCGATATGGAGTTTACCGAAAGCTTTAACGAGAACATAATGGACAGCTATGAGCTCAGCCTCAATACGCGCCAGCCATATATGCATTACTCGGCCACTATGCCCAAGGTAAAGCTCAGCGGCAATTACCTGATTAAAGTATATCGTAACCGCGACCAGGACGATGTGGTGATTACCCGCCGATACATTGTATATGAAAACGTATTTACCGTTACGCCCGACATTAAATTCGCCATAGACCCGCAACGCAGGTTCACCGACCAGCAAATAGATTTTAACCTCTATTACGGCAGCACCGATCTGATTAACCCGCGCGAGATGGTAAAAGTAGCGGTTCGGCAAAACGGGCGATGGGATAATGCCATTAAAAACCTGGTACCCATGTTTATTCGCGAGGAAAACAAGACACTTGATTACCACTTTTACAACTGCGAAAACTGCTTCCCCGGCAGCAATGAATGGCGGCTTTTCGATACCCGCAGTGTCCGGTTTACAGGGCGCGGCGTTGAAACTGCGAAGTACGACAACAACAAGGCCGAGGTGCAGCTATACCCTGAAGGCAGTAGAAACAAGCAGGCCTACAACCAACAGGTAGATATTAACGGGCGCTTTGTGATAGATAATTTTGAAACCCATAACGGCGCCACCGAGGCCGATTATGTGTTCACCAACTTCACCCTCATTTCACCTGATGCGGCAGGCTCCGATGTGTATGTTTACGGCCAGTTCAGCGATTGGAAAACCGATAAAGCTTACAAAATGGTGCCAGACAGCCTCATAAAAACCAAGTACACCCTGCGCACCAAGCTTAAGCAGGGCTTTTATGCCTACATGTATGCCCTCTTAAAACCGGGCGCAGCTGTGCCTGATCTTGTAACCCTTGAAGGCAGCTATAACATGACTGAAAACCGTTATGATATTCTTGTCTACTTCCGCCCCATAGGCTCACGTTACGACAGGCTGATGGGTTATGCCAATGTTGATTATTTTGAGCAGGGCAAGTAAGTTGGTGTAATTACCCTGTTTAAACATTGCACAGCTTTTGCAAATAAAATCCGGGTAAAAGGCCCAATCAGGTTGTATATTTGTGCAATGCGGCCATTTGCGACCTGCCATCCCTTTTTTATATCGGGAATGAATTAAGAATAACAAAACCGCCGGTTACCTGCCCGGCTCCACATGAACAATACAATATACACCATCGGGCATTCCGATATGGAACCTGCCAATTTTATAAGCATGCTGCAGGAAAAGGGCATTACCCTTGTAGCAGATGTGCGCAGCGTGCCCAGAACCGAATTTGCCCCGCGCTTTAACCGCGACGCCCTTGAACCGCTGCTCACCGAAAACAAGCTGAAATATGAGCCCATGGCCGAGCCTTTCGGGGCCAGGCGTAACAACCCGGCTATGCTTGATGCCGACGGCAAGGTGAATTACGATAAAGTGCGCAAATCAGCTGAGTTTCAAAAAGGAATGGCCCGCATACGCGCCCTGATGCTTGAAGGCGAAATACCTGTGCTCATGTGTGCAGAAGCCAACCCCATGATTTGCCACCGCTTCAGCATGATTTCTTTAGCCATGCAGGATGCCGGGCTTAATGTGCGCCACATACTCCGTAACAGAAGCGTAGTTGAAAACGGCCTGCTTGAACAGGAGCTGCTCACAAAATTCGCTGACAAGCTGCCCCAACCCGATATGTTCAGGCCCATAGTAAGCACCGATGATAAAATAAGATTGGTTTATCGCCTACAAAATAAAGCCGTTGCCAAAAGCGCCCTTGAAGGCAGCCGGAAATAAGACTGTTTCGGGCTTTCAGTTTGTAACCCAAGTCGTTTTTCGGCCGGAATTTTCAAAGGATACAACGAAGGCAAGACTGCATTAAGTAAAACCCGGTTTCCGAAGCAGGAAGCCGGGTTTTACTTTTAACACCCCGGTGAAAACCAGGTAATCATGAAGGTAATACCTTGGTTTTTTACCCTTTCATTCTTTTTTGGTATTTTTACATTCTTCCGGATATTTATTTGGCTTATTAATACAAAGGCTGACCATTTTGCAGCAAAAAGCTCCGGGCATTTCGCAAATGACACAAGCAAACACAAACGGCCGGGGAGCTACCCGGAAACCTTCGGCACTGAAAAATTTTACATTTTTGGCATTAGTAATGGGCATAGCAGCGCTTATACCCATACAGGTATCGGCTCAAAACGCTGAGCGCGTAGAACGTTGCGGAACCACCGCGGTTATGCAAAGGCATTTGCAGCAGCACCCGGAACGCAAACAGGCCATTACCGATCTCGATATTTTTACCAGGCAGTTTACGGTTAAAAAAGCACAAAAATCAATTGCATCAACCGAGAAGCGCATAATACCGGTTGTGGTGCACGTGATTCATAATAACGGGCATGAATACATCAGCATGGCACAGGTTCAGGATGCCATTCGCATTCTGAACCAGGACTTTAACCTGCAAAACCCCGATACCGGCATTATTCATCCTGATTTCAGGCATATACAGGGTAACACAAATTTTGAATTCAGGCTGGCTACCATTGACCCTGACGGGAATTGCACAAGCGGCGTAACTTATACCAAAGATGCCAATACAGCATCGGCAGGCGAGAATGTAAAGCGCCCCACGGCCTGGAATACCGCCAAATATTATAACATTTGGGTGGTTCGCAGCATTGCCAACGACGACAATTCGGGCGGAACCATTCTCGGCTATGCCTATTACCCCGGAAGCTGGCCCAACGGCGACCCAAGCGACGGCGTTCTGATAATTGCAAGAGCATTTGGCACCATAGGTTCTGGCAACGCAAGCTGGTCAAGCACATTAAGCCATGAAACCGGGCATTATATTAACCTGCGCCATACTTTCGGGAACAATAACGGGCCCGGTCCGCATGCGAACTGTTACGAAGACGATGGTGACCAGGTAGATGATACCCCGCCCACAACCGGGCAATCATCGGGCTGCAACCTGAACCAGGCCAATTGCGACGGCCTGAGAGCCAACGTAGAGAACTTTATGGACTACAGCGACTGCGGCCGCATGTTCACCATTGGCCAAAGCCTGCGTATGCAGGCTGCCATTGAAAGCAACTTCAGTGCCCGCGACAGCCTCTGGACAGAAAACAACCTCCGCGCTACAGGTACTTTTACCACACAGGGCCAGGTTTGTCCGCCCAGGGCGGTATTGTATGCGCCGGTTACTTACAGCTGCAGCGGCACCATTCCCATTACTTTTAAAGGGTATATTGAAAACTCGGTAACAGATACTTCGTTACGCTTTACCTGGATTTTACCGGGCGCAACGCCTGATACTGTAAGGCAATCTGTAGCTACCGTTTACTATAATACCCCCGGCATGTTCGATGTAAAGCTGATTGTGAGCAACCGCTTTGGTTCTGATACTGTTTATCAGCCTGCCTATATAACTGCCGATGGCGGAACGGCGGGGATCACGGGCGCTTTTCAGCAGTCCTTTGAAAATGGTTCTTTCCCGGTAATCGACCCTTCTTCTAACTACGTAAACTGGACCGTTTCGCCTGATACTTCCTGGATATTAACTCCCGTTGCCGGATGGAGCGGCCAGGGCTGCGTTTACACAGACCCCAGCCGACTTACAGACGGCGACTATGCTGATATTTTAAGCCCCATTGTAGACATCAGCAGCCTGCGTGATTCAACTGACATGTACCTTTCTTACCACCTGGCTTATGCCAAAAAGAATGCAGCCAATACTGACGAGCTGAGTACCTGGTACACCAACAATTGCGGCCTGACCTGGACACGCATACTCACCCGCAATAACATAAGCCAGCCCAGGCTTGCAACAGTAATCAACCCGGTAACCGACCCGGTTTACATACCGGTTGCAACAGACTGGCGTCGCGATTCCATAAAGCTGAACATACAGGGTGATGTGAACCATATCAGGTTCAGGCTGCGCATGAAAACAGGCGGCGGAGGCGGGCATCACCGTCATCGAAGCGAGCGTGCCCGGCGCGGC
>JAZKBN010000065.1:37315-60691 GCA_040388605.1 Bacteroidota bacterium
TCTATCTCGATGATCTTAAAATAGGCAATGTGCCACTTACCATAACCGGCGCAGCTGAAAACCTGACTTTTCTCTCTGAAGGGCTAAACATATTCCCCAACCCAACCGGCAGCGATGCTGAAATAAGCTACAACGCTTTAGGAGGCAAAAAAATAGGCTTGGAAATCAGCGATATACTTGGGCATAATGTAGGCAGCTATTCAGAGGATTTGCCTTTGAACGGTCAGTTCCGCATATCGCTGAAGGCACTGGGGCTTGATTTGGCACCGGGTATCTATATGGTTCGCAGCTCTGTTAATGGTAAGGTTAGCGGAAAAAAATTGGTGGTGAAGCCCTAAGGGCTTAGCTATTTTGGAATGTAAGGGGCGCGGAGTTTTTCTGCGCCTTTGATTTAGAGGGATTTTAGGTATTCTAAATCAGCAGCATAGGGATTGCTTTTTAAATGCTGCACCCATTTTATAAGCCTGATTATATCAGGGGCCGATTTTTCTTTCAGGGCCAGGAAAAGGCGTTTTAGCTTATTATCGTCTTTAGCTGCAATGTTCTTTGTAACGTCGCACAGCTCCCTTAATGTGGGTGGGTAACCGAAGTCTTTCAAATCCACATTAACAGCAGCAGCGTTGGCCAAAATGAATCCTTCCATTGCCGGATGTATTTTATAATATAATGTGGCCTGTTGCTGTGCTTAAGCAAAACCATACTTCCTTGTTCAATCGGGCTAACCGGGTTGAATTCATTGAAATATTTAAGCTTTACCTTATCATTATCTATAATGCCAAGTGCGAAAGAATCTTTATAATCTTCATGCATTACCCCTGCTACTTTACTGCAACTTTTCTGATAATTATACTTACTAACAGGCGGAATAAGGGTTTCAATCAGGTTCGTATCCAGGTAGCATTCCGGAATAATGAGCTTATCGCTTACCATTATATAAAACTCTCGCTATTGGTGAACACATCCATACTGTATTGGGTAATATCATCAAGGTCTTCCTCTGTCAGGCGCTTCACCTTGGTTTCATTATTTTCATAATAAACCATGTAAACGGCAAGTTCTTCGCGGTCATTTTCCAAAAGATCAGAAAGCACGTTTGGGCTGTGTGTTGCCACAAAGTACTGGTTATCTTTATTACTCATCATCGCATAAGAAAACTTTGACATATACGGCGGGAACGCATGTGCCTCAGGTTCTTCAAAAAGTAAAATGCTGTTTTTGTTGGAAGCTATTGCAGCTAAATAGAAAATAAGGCGCTGCAAAGTATCGGCAACTGCACTGTATGGAAGTAAGAAAACATCACTATTGCCTAAGTCTTTCATTAATTTTATTGTCCTACTGCTCTCATCAAAAATAACTTTTAAGTTCAACTCCTCAAAATAAGACAAAACGAGCCCCTTAACTTCAGGGTAGTTTTTTATCACTTCATACAAATTACTTCCATTCGGAGAAATCAGATATTTCGCATGCCCCTTTTTGAATTCAATATCCTTATCAAACTTATATGACTTAACAGGCGATTCAACCTCCTTTAATAAAATTCCAATTCCGTCGGAACTTACAGAATATACTTGCAGTTCTAAATCAAGTGAAATGCTCGCCGAAAAGTCCAAGTTATTATGGATGGATTTCGAACCGCTTTTTAAAATCAAATCGCTTAAACGAAGATCCAGATTTAAATCACGGTCAGTTTCCGAGTTATACTTAAGTACGCAGGTCATGTTTTCAGAACGAACAATGGCAGGCTCCGAAATTTTTCCATTAAAGAAAAGCTCCGGCAAATTCTCAACGCGAATTAAGTCCTTAATACCACCTGAATTATCAAGTGGCAAATACGGCACCGACAACAACCCCATCGCCTCCAAAATATTACTCTTGCCCGTATTCGGCCGCCCGATAATCAAATTAATACGCCTGCAGTCTTCCAAATCCAATGATTGAATAGATTTGAAATTCTCGATATGCACGTTCTTTACAAAGTTATTCTCAGCCATAATTCCTGCTTACAAAAACAAAATTCCTAAAACAATAACCACAATAATGCTGAGTGCGGCCCAGCCGTCGGCGGGGAAATAGTGACCGTACTTTTTATAAGCGTCTTTCAGTTTGTGCAGCATGGTAATAAAGAAGGGGCTTTTTGAGCCCCTGCAATTTACATATTTCTTCGGTACTGTCCGCCGACCTCGTATAGGGCATGGCTGATATCACCCAAGGTGCATCGCTTGCCTGCCTCCATTAATGCCTCGAAAATATTCCCGTTCTCAATGGCCGATTTTTGAAGCAGTGCCAAATCATCCTCGTAAGTTTCTGCATTCAGCTGCCTGAAATTTTCGCAGCTTGTTATGGCAAACTCCTTCTCCTCGGTTCCGCTCCTGATTACTTCCGACGGAATAATGGTAGGGCTTCCTTTAGGATCGAGAAAGGTGTTAACACCTATCAGGGGCAGGTCGCCGTTGTGCTTTTGGGTTTCGTAGAACAGGCTTTCCTCCTGTATTTTACTGCGTTGGTACATGCGCTCCATGGCTCCCAATACCCCGCCCCGTTCCGATATTGCCCGGAATTCAGTTAATACAGCTTCTTCCACAAGATCTGTCAGTTCTTCAATAATGAATGAGCCCTGTAAGGGGTTCTCATTTTTAGCGAGCCCGCTTTCCTTGTTAATAATCAGCTGAATGGCCATTGCCCTGCGCACACTTTCCTCGGTAGGGGTAGTAATGGCCTCGTCGTAAGCGTTGGTGTGCAGGCTGTTGCAGTTATCATATATGGCATACAGGGCCTGCAGGGTGGTGCGTATATCGTTAAAGGCAATTTCCTGGGCATGCAGGCTGCGACCGCTGGTTTGAATGTGGTATTTAAGCTTCTGGCTCCTGTCGTTACCCTTGTATTTGTGCCTGATGGCTTTTGCCCAAATGCGACGCGCTACACGGCCAATTACGCTGTATTCAGGGTCAAGGCCGTTGCTGAAGAAGAAGCTGAAATTCGGGGCAAAGTCATCTATATGCATACCCCTGCTCAGGTAATACTCCACGAAAGTAAAGCCGTTGCTGAGGGTAAAGGCAAGCTGTGTTATCGGGTTAGCGCCGGCTTCGGCAATATGGTAGCCGCTGATGCTTACCGAGTAAAAATTACGGACTTTCCTGTCTATGAAATACTGCTGAATATCGCCCATCATTCTGAGAGCGAATTCAGTGCTGAAGATGCAGGTGTTTTGGGCCTGGTCTTCTTTCAGAATATCGGCCTGAACGGTACCGCGAACGGCAGAAAGGGTTTCAGCTTTTATGCTTTCATATATATCGGCAGGCAAAACCTGGTCACCGGTTACGCCAAGCAGCATCAGGCCAAGGCCGTTGTTACCTATTGGTAAATCACCCTGGTAAACAGGCCGAACAGAATTTTTAGCAGCAAAAATGGCTTTAATTTTCGCTTCAGTTTCTGCCTCCAGGCTATTGGCTTTAATATAAAGCTCACATTGCTGATCTATGGCTGCGTTCAGGAAAAAGCTAAGCAGCATAGGTGCAGGGCCGTTAATGGTCATGCTTACCGATGTGGCCGGATGGCTCAGGTTAAAGCCGCTGTAAAGCTTCTTGGCATCGTCGAGGGTGGCCACACTTACACCGCTGTTGCCAATTTTTCCATAAATATCAGGGCGACGAGCGGGGTCTTCACCATAAAGTGTTACAGAGTCAAAAGCGGTGCTCAGCCTTCGTGCCGGCATATCAAGCGATACATAGTGGAAGCGGCGGTTGGTACGCTCAGGCCCGCCTTCTCCGGCGAACATACGCGTAGGATCTTCGCCTTCACGTTTCAGAGGGAAAACACCGGCCGCATAAGGGAATTTACCGGGAACATTTTCGGTAAAACGCCATTTAAGAATATCGCCCCAGTCTTTAAACTTGGGCAGGCTTACACGCGGAACCATGGTTCCGCTTAATGACTTGGTATATTGCGGGAGCTGGAATACCTTATCACGAACCTGGTAAGTGTACATTTCGGCTGCATACTTTGCTACCAGGTGTTTCCAGTTCTGCAAAACCAGGCGACATTCACCGGCCAGGTTGGTTTCTGTTTTCTTATACGTTTTCTCCAGTGCCTCTACCAAGGCCAGTGTACCGGCAGCCTCAGCAGGTTTATCTGCATTCAGGTGCGCTTCTGAACGAAGTTGCTCTATGGTACCGTTAATCTGGTAAAGTCGGCTGGCAAGTGAGCTTTGCTCCTCTACATAGTCCTGATACATGCGGTTGAGCTCGGCAATCTCCGCCAGGTACCGAACGCGATCAGGCGGAATAATGTAGACTTTATCTGTAGCCGTTTCCGGTAAAGTAAGGCCGCTGCGAAAACGAACACCCGTTTTCTCAGTTATGGTTTCCATAACCCGCCTGTATAATGTATTGGTTCCGGGATCATTAAACTGCGAAGCTACAGTTCCGTAAACTGGAAGCTCGGTTTCAGGGGTATCCCAAAGGTTATGGTTTCGGCGGTACTGCTTTTTTACATCGCGCAGGGCATCAAGACTGCCGCGCTTATCGAATTTATTAATGGCTATCAGGTCAGCAAAATCCAGCATATCAATTTTTTCAAGCTGGGTGGCTGCACCGTATTCCCCGGTCATTACGTACAGCGCAGCGTCGCTGTGCTCGGTAATTTCGGTATCGCTTTGGCCTATGCCGCTGGTCTCAACAATTACCAGGTTAAAACCCGCAGCCTTGCAGATATCTATACTCTCCTGCACATACTTGCTGAGGGCAAGGTTGCTTTGGCGTGTTGCCAGTGACCGCATGTAAACCCGGGGATTATTAATGCTGTTCATCCTTATCCTGTCGCCTAGCAAGGCGCCACCGGTTTTCCGCTTGCTTGGGTCAACAGAAATAATGGCGATGGTTTTATCGGGAGAATCGGCCAAATACCTGCGCACCAATTCATCTACCAGGGAAGATTTGCCTGAGCCACCTGTGCCGGTAATACCCAGGATAGGAATTTTAACATCGGCTTTAACATCGGCAAGCATTTTACGCAGCCGCTCGGCGTCATCCTTATAGTTTTCAGCAATAGAAATAAGGCGGCCAATTATACGGCTGTTACGCTTAGGCAGAGCCTTAAAAAGATCATCCAATGTTTCTGCCTCCGAAGCCCCTATATAAGCCCCGGGGACATCAATGCCGTGTTCGGGGTCATCTGAACCATCAGGAAGGCTTAATGCAGTGGCAAAGCGGCCTGCAGGAGTCCAGGTCGGATAATCGCATTGGCGCATAACATCATTAATCATACCCTGCAAACCCATGCTGCGGCCATCATCGGGACTGTATATGCGGGCAATACCATAAGCATGCAGCTCTTCAATTTCTGAAGGAAGAATAGTACCTCCGCCACCTGCAAAAATCTTTATATGCCCGCAGCCCCGTTCAGCCAAAATATCGTGCATGTATTTGAGGTATTCAACATGCCCGCCCTGGTAACTTGTCATGGCTATTCCCTGCGCATCTTCCTGTATGGCACATTCTGCCACTTCAAGTGCCGATCTGTTATGACCCAGGTGTATAATTTCAGCGCCGGTACTTTGCAAAATGCGCCGCATGATATTGATAGCGGCATCGTGGCCGTCGAAAAGCGAGGCAGCGGTAACAATACGGACAGGATATTGGGTACGATATGGCTTAGAGTCGGTTACAGGGGCGCTCATCTGGTGTATTTTATAGGTCTGCTGTTCTAATTATCTGAACTAAAACAATGCTTAAGCAAAAATACAACGATTTACGGAAACAGTAAAACCTTCAACATTTCATGAGATTGAACAAAACCCATATACATATAACCTATAGATTAAATTATGGAGCCGAAACATGAAAATATGCAGACTAAAATCATAACAGTCAGTACCAAGTTAAAAAGCAGCTGCAATTCAGAATACAACAAAACAAAGCATAATTACATTCTGCATAGTTAATTCAGAAAAACAGGAAAGAGAGAAATAGCACTTTACCAACAAACCCACATTCAAATACATTGAATACACGGTGAAAACTGCCGGAATAAACTGTATCGGTAAGTTCGGAATGCTGTTTATGTAGCAGATGGATACAAAAAACAAAAGCCATACTAAGAGTACGGCCTTTGGCATCAAATAAACCACTATGAAACAAATAATATCTAAATGTATACAAGCTAAAAGCCCGGCATACATGCGGCTCAGGATTCCTTAATCGGAAATAAAAAGCCGTCTCCGCAAATATACAAAATAAACCCATTATTGCGTGTTAAGAGTCATAAAACCTTAGTATAATACTATAAATGGGAAATTGAATAATTATAGCAGCAAACCCACTCTGGCTTAACACCTTAGTAAAACCAAAATTCTAAGCAGCGCTTTAAAAATCAAAGTCTCAGCGAGAAAATATATAAGGTAATCAGGTTTAGGAAAATACGGCCGGAACGTAAGCAGGGCTCATTTACTTCCATAATCCAGAGATAAAAACAGTAAAAACAATAAAAAAGCCTGCCGAACGAATTCGGCAGGCTTTGAATAAGGAAACGAAAGAGCTTAATGAATAACCGTGAACTCTACGCGACGGTTTCTTGCGCGTCCTTCTTCGGTTTCATTTGTATCTCTTGGCTTGGTTTTACCATAAGACTTAGTAGTCAGGCGGCTTGCGCTTATGCCTTTGTTAACCATGTAGTCAACAGCAGCATCGGCACGGGCCTGGGCTATTCTGAAGTTAACGGCATCAGAACCAATTTTATCGGCGTGACCATCAATCTGAAGCTTCAGCTCAGGCTTTGCAGCCATAAGAATGCTGATGCTGTCAAGAATTTCCTTGTCGCGCGAATTAAGTTCTGTGCTGTTGAAGCCATATAAAGGAATCTCACCTAAAAGCTTCCTTTCGGCAGCAGTAAGTTTAAGGCCTTTATCTTTCTTAGCCTGTGCTTTAGATACAGCTTTAGCTGTTTTAGCAGTGGCAGCGGCAGCCTTTTTCTTGGTTACCTTCTTCTTAGCTGCAGCCTTAGGTTTGGCTTTAGGCTTGGCAGGAACAACCTTCTTAGGCTCAGGAGCAGGCGCAGGGGCCGGTTCAGGCTTAGGTGCAGGAGCAACAGGTTCAGGCTTAGGCTCAGGTATTGGCTCAGGTTTAGGCTCAACAGGTGCAGGTGGCGGCGTAGGACGACGAACAACTGTATCTACAACAACAGGAGCAGGCGGAGCCGGTGTATAAGCAGCAGGCTTGCTGCGGTTGCGACCGATAACTTTACGGAAGCCCACAACAATTTCCTGTTGATTGGCCTTCGCAACTTCAGTTGTTAAATCATTTACGGCAAAGTTGTAAGCCAGGGCAATTACAAAGTTAGGCATGTTTGCTTCCACGCTTACGATGGCGCCTGTAGGCTTAAGACCGCCGTAAGAGCTGTACCAACCGCCAATGCCCACATTACCGCCGGCCATAGAACCTTCAGATATTTTGTAGTGGAACAATGAACCAATGTTGGTCTGCATCTGAGAGCTGCTTACAAAGTAGTTGCGGAAGTTAGGGGTAATAATGAACTGGTCATTATTTAACACTGCCACACCGCCTGTAGTTGCAATAGCCAACTTAACAGGATCTTTCTGATCTTTAAGGAAGCTGAAGTTAGGCTGGTTCAGGTTCATTGTAGCCACACCGAGGTAGTGCTTAATGAAACCTGTTTCGTCATCTTCGCGGTAATAATTAATACCTGCATTCACTATAAGATTGCTTGCTGTAGGGTTAGTACCGCCGTTACCCGGAATATCAGGTAAAACACCTGATTCAAAGTTCCCGGTTGTGGTATTAAACTGGTTGCTTGCCGTGTACTTATCAATTTTCAGGCTTTTCTGAAAATAACCCAACTGCAGGCCGAGCGACAATTTGTCGCCGGCACTGCTGATTGGAATATTATGACCATAACTTACAGCGCCGCCTATAAGGCCGGCAGCACCTGCCATTTTGGTGTTATCGTTCAGAAAATAGAAACCTGCATAACCGGTACGCGTGGTATCTCCGCGGTTTGTGCGGAAAATTGGGTACAGTACAGAAAGGTTAAGTGAATTCAAACCTTGGTTGGTAGCTACCTTATTGCTGTGATAGCCTACTGTAACCGACATTGCATTCGACATGGCAGGGTTTGCGGGGTTAGTCGCAAGTGGCACCTGGTGGTATTGGTCGAACAACACGCCTTGCGCGCGGGATTCAGTAACCAGGCCTAAGCCCAGCAAACCCGTCACGGCTGCGCATAAAACTTTTCGCTTCATTATAGAAATCGACATATATCTGCAGTTCAATTAAATGTTTGGGGTATGTGAGTCAGGTTGATTAACGAATAAGGTTAATAGTTCCGGAGTTATTATTGTTGGCATCAACAACCTTTTTGCCATTGCGCAAGCCGGTAATGTTGTAGAAATATGTACCGCTTGGTGCAAGTTTACCATCGCTGGTACCATCCCACCCTTTGGTAGTAATATCCTGAACATTATCAGATTCGTAAACAAGTACACCGTTACGGTCATATACCCTCAGGTGCAGCTCATCTATAGAATAACCATGCACTTTAAAGGTTCTGTTTACATCACTTGTACCTTCCGGTGCAAATGCCGATGGTATAAAGACATTCTGGTTAACCCTTATTACTGTTGTGAATTCAGCAGAGGTACAGCCTGATACTTTATTACGAACTGTAACTCTTACAGGCGCAGTCAAGGTAGCAGTGAAAGCGTAAGCAGGCGAAGAAGACACAACTGAATCGCTCAAATAACGATAGGTATATTCGTAATCAGGACTCGCGGGAGCCACAGATACTTCTACTTTTCCGTCGCTTTGATTTGCAGCCATAGAATCAGACTTGCTAACCAAAGATATAACCGGGGTAGAGTTTACACTTACAGTTTGCAGGGCCGATGTTGTGGTACAACCTTGTGCAGAGATAACATCAACTGTATAAACACCTGAAGTGGTTGCAGTAAGCGTAGAGGCTGTTGTGCCGGTAGCTACATTGTCTTTCTTCCAGATGTAAGTGAAACCGTTTCCGGCAGGTGCGCTAAGCGTAACAGGCTGGTCACCGCAAGTGATAAGGGCAGGAGAGGCAGTTACAACAGCAGATGGTGCAGGGTTGATATGAACAACAACTGAACCTGAAGCAGCGCTCGTACATGCACCAACCACACCCTGAACTGAAACAATCAGTGAATCAGTACCTGAAGTAGTGAGGCCGAAACTTCCGCTTGTTTGAGAAGCAGATGCAACACCGTTAACTGTGAAGATGAAGCTGTCGAAAGTGCCTGTTGCAGTTACTGTATCAGCAGCAAACTGGCAGATAGTTGAGGCAGCCACAGTTGGTGCGGCAGGCGCAGCAATTGCAGGGTTAACCGTAATGCTTAAGTGCCTTGAGGTATCGCCATATCCGCATGAAGAATTAAGTGCTGTACGAACATATACAGTATAAGTACCGGCAGGCAGGTTTGCCAGGGTAAGTACATTGTTCCTGGTTGCGGCAGAATCAACTCCGTTTACATTGAAAATGTAAGTGGAATCCTGAAGTTCGGCAGTGAATACAACATCAGCGCCTAAGCAAACCGAAGTAACAGCCTGGCTGAGAACACCCGCTGGTGATGCTTTCCTTACGAAATACATTGCGGTATCAGCAGCGCCGGCGGCAGCACATTTGCCTGTATCCCGTGAGCTGGCCAAGGTAACTGTGTAATTCTGTCCGGCTGTTGGGTTGGCAATTGTAAATACATTACTTGTTTGAGCCGGTTGGGCTGTGCCGTTTAGGCTGAAGGTATAAAGTGAGTCACCTGCTGTTGCAGTAACATTTATAGCCTGGCCTTCGCAAACCACACCGCTGAACCTGGTTAAACCAAGTGATGCACCCGAAGGCTTAACAGTGAATGTGCTGTTAACCAATGTGCTTGCGCATTGACCGGGAACATTAGCCACCACACCTACAGTAAATGTACCGGCTGTTGCGGCAGATACTTTGTAAGTATCTCCGCGGCCAAAGCCTGCAGCGCCTGAGAAGGTGTAGGTTACACCGGCTCCGCCGCCTGCGGCAGTAAAGGTTACAGAGTCAGTACCCTGGCAAACTGTGGCCGAAGAAGCAACCAAAGTAATGCCTGAAGTAGGAGGCTGAACAGTAACGTAATTGGTATCAACTGCTGAAGTACAGGCACCGTTAACAACCTGGAGCCTGATCATTTCAGTTCCTGCCGCTGTAGGGGCGAATTTGAATGAAGAAGCAGCTGTAAATGCACCGCCGTTAAAGCTGTACAATGTACCTGTGTTTGTTGAGCTTGCCCTGATGGTATCGCCAAGACAAATTGAAGTTTGTACGTTAAGTACTGCAGTTACAGGCACGTTATAAACAACCGAGAATGCAGTTCCTACAGCGCTGGTACATGTTCCGCTGATAGCGCGAATTTCATAAGTAACAGGCGGAGGCGGAGGAGTTGGGTCCGGTGCCGTTTGAACGAAGTTACCTGTCGGGTCAGTTGGGCCGTTAGCAACGCCATCAATGTACAGTTGGTAAGTATTACCTGCTACAGGAGCACCGGTAATCCTGATATTGAATGTTGAGCTGTAGCAAACCTGTGCAGGCGAAGCAGTATAACCGTTAACCGTGAATGTTGGTGCGGTAGGCGAGCCTGAAGTGGTTAAGGTTACCAATGTGCTTGAATCGCTCCAGCATCCGTTGGCATTCTGAACTGCAAGCCTGAAGTTGCGGGTAGAACCTGCAGCACCGGCCAAAGTAATATTAACGCTTGAGTTAGTTCCTACAGGCTGACCTGAGAATGCATAGTTGCTGAAACCGGCAGGACCTGTAAGTGTAATTACAGTACCTGCGCAACCTGAAGTTGCAGGGGTAGCATTAATTGCAGGAGTTGCAGGCTGAGGGTTAACTGTAATTGTTACAGAATCACTTGAAACACTGGTACAGCCACCTGCGCTGGTAACTTTAACTGCATACCTTAATACACCGCCGGCAGAATCTGCCGTTACAACCAGGCTGTCTGCTGTTTGAGCAGCTCCGCTTGTATTGGGGCCTAAGAAGGTGAAAGTAGCATTGCCTGTTGCAGCAGCATGTAAGGTAAAGCTTGTGCCGCCACAAACGCCTGTAGTCCTGTTTGCAGTTATGGTTGGTTTAGCCGGAGTGGCTGTAACAACTACCGCTGCTGAAACAGCGCTTGAACAACCGCTTGCATTCTTACGGAACACAGTATAAGAGCCGGCAGTTGCAGGGCGAAGGGTATCGCCTTTAAAGCCGTTGCTCCATATTAATGTATCGCCGGGAGCGCCTGCAGGAGAAGCTACAAATGCAGCAGTACCAGAGCAGTTAGCGCCAGCGGTAAGGTTAGTAATTACAGGTGCTGTCGGGGGAGCAACCACGGTTATGGTTGTAGCCAATGTTCCGGTAAATACAGGTGTGCCAGAGGTTATTACACGAACCATGTAGCCTGTGCCCGGTGTGGTTCCGGCAGGAATGGTTACATCAATTGTACCTGAAGCGTTAGTGTTTGCACTACCAATGTTAACCGGTGCTGCAAAGCTGCCGGAAGCATTTGAAAGCTGAACAGTGAATGTGTTAGGGCCCGGAACGGTTCCTTCAACAGTTACGGTTGAAGTTACAGTAGAACCTGCACAAACGGTGGTGCCCGGTAAAGAGATGGTAATGTTAACTGTAGCAGTATCGCGGTAAACAGCGAACGGAGAGAAAGAAGTATAGCCTGTTGCGGTTGCAGTGTTTGCACCTAAAACAGCGTCTTTACGCTCCCATGCACCGTTAATGTAGTGTGCTACCCTGGTGAAGTTATCTAAAGGTTCAGAAGGTGAGTTCTGGAATACATCAGCAGCGTTCCAGCCGAAGGTGAGGTCGGCAAGGCTGCCGCCGGGGGTACCTTCAGAAAGATCCCACTCAAGGCCAACAAAGGTTTTGATACCTGCAGGCAGATCAGGAACGAAATCAGTGGCAGTTGCGCGTGGCACAACGTAAGCTGTAATGCTGTCTCCGGTTGAGTTGTTATCATCAAAAGTTACAGGAGCATAATCAGCAGCTGTACCAATCGGGAATGTAACAGGAGCAGCCGTTACGCCTTTCTTAGCGAAAGCCGAAACAGAGTCGGTCATTACATAACTTGCCTGTGAGCCGCCTGCAATAATAGCAGAGGCAGAAGCTACCAGGTTATGATTGGCCAGCTTAATATAGCCGCCGCTTAAATCAAGACGAACGCTGTCTGCAGCAAAAACTTTAACAGCAGGGGTAAGGGTTTTACCGGCTCCGTTCATGGCTATACCGCCAAGGTGCAGGTCAGATGCAGCCCAAAGTGTTGAAGTATGTGTGAAGCGTGAAACTTCAGTTAATGTGGTAACAGCTGTTTTAATTGTATCGTCGTCGCCAATTACCATATCAGCGCGAGTAAGGCTCGGTGCTGAAGTAATGGGGGTAACAAAGCTGTTTGCAGTAACGAAAGCTGTGTTTTTGGCAATTTCGAAGAAACCTGCGCCGGGGTAATCAATACCGTGAAGAATACGATCTTCAACTGCATATTGCTCGCTCAGGGTAAGCGTTGTTCCGCGCTTTGTGGCAGCTCCGAAAGGATACAGGTTGTTCGACACATCAGCGCGAGCTGTTGCAGGAGCTTGTAATGTGTTAGGTGTTCCGTCTGCTGAACCGTAAATCGGGTTTTCAGAGCTTATACCGGTTGCATAGTCGTTAGCTATGTAAGTGGTAAGGTTTGCATCGAATGTGTTGGCTGAATCTCCTTCGCCGCCGATTTTTACACCGTCCGGTGCAAATGATTCGAAACCTGAACGGGCATCGTTGTTATCGAAAGATATACCGCGGCCGCTCATTGCAGAAGAACCATGGAATTTGTTACCTGTAATTTCGCCGTAGAACTGAAGGCCCGGTTTAGCAAGGTCAATAGCACGGGTATGCTGCTTGCTGTCGATGCTGATGCTCTTATATTGGAATGCAGTGTTCAGAGGCGCAGTTGAATCGAAAGGCCAGAATTCGTTATTGGTAATTTTCAGGTTAGCGTTACGGCCGGAAAGAATACCGCCTACGCTGTAGTTCATGAAAGTATTGCTGTCTACCTCAACAGCTGCGTCAGATTCGTTTCCGCGAATCTCAAGCGCTGCAGGCACATAAGCTTTGGCAGCAGCAAAAACATCGAAACGGTTTTTGCGGATGCGGCTTGGCGTGCGTGATACAGGAGGCGCAATCATTTGCAAACCGTTTACATACAAGTGGTTATTGGTTACACGAACAGGACCGCCTT
The DNA here is from genome assembly GCA_040388605.1 of Bacteroidota bacterium. Lineage (GTDB taxonomy): Bacteria > Bacteroidota > Bacteroidia > Cytophagales > Flexibacteraceae > JAZKBN01. Next base: position 50,586 of record JAZKBN010000065.1, read on the forward strand.
TGGCGCCGCTGATGTGAATGCCTAACCATGCAGCGAACAGGTTTGAATCTGCTGTGTGCGTTCCGCCGATAAGACCTGAGCCGCCGTATGCACGGAATGCCTGGCCGAATACGTTCCTGTTAGCGGCAGTGGTTGTGAACCGGTTACCTTTTATAGTGTACACATCAGTTCCGCTGCCTTCAAGACGAATGCCGTAGGTTGCAAATGTGAAAGGAGCTGCAGGCGTATAAGGTCCGTCGCTCAATATGTTACAGTAGCTAACTTTCAGGTTGTTGTGGGTGTTTGCCACCAGTGATTTAATACCGTGTGTTACGGTACGCATATCAACAACCAGGGTAAGGTTTTCGAAGTTTACGTTAGCGGTATCAACCTGGTACAGGTAATCAACTGTTCCGCCAACTTTAGCGTGTATGAATACCGGGGTGGCAGAATCTGACATGCTTACATTAAGCAAAGCAGAAGCACCTTTGTTACCGCGAATTGTAATTCCGTTAGAAATAATATCGCCGGCTTCAAAAGTTCCGCGAAGGAGGTCAAGCGTATCGTAGCTGAAGGTTGTGGCAATACCATGCTTAATGGTTTTCCAAGGCGTGGTTGAAATACGGGCAAGTGCAGGAGACCTAGAGTCGTCGCCGGATATGCTGTCTACATAATAAACAACACCGTGCGGAATATCTAAAGTATAAACTGCGAAATCACCGAAGCTTGCGAAAGGAAGGTTAGAGGTGGCAGTGCTGCCTGCAGTATAAGTTGCATCAAAGCCTGTCCATTCTTCACCGTCAGATTTAGCAATAAGCGTATTTGTTGCCACTGAGCCGCCGAATTCATTGGTCGGGCTGAAGCCGAAGCTTAAAGTTGCATTACTTCCGCCGGGTACAGCTTCAGTTACATTCCATTGCAGGTTAACGAACTTAACAACCTCAGCAGGAAGCGGGGGATCGAAATCTGAAGGGGAGTTGGTGCTGAATACATTAGCGCTGATAGCATCGCCGGTGCTGTTTGCATCGTCGAATGTAACAGGCGCATAGTCAGATGTTGAACCTATTGGGAAGGTAACAGGAGCGTTGCCAACGTTCGGAATAACCAGTTTACCTGCCGCATCAGCCACAACATAAGAGCCGGTGTTTCCGCCGGTAATGCCGCCGTTTGCAGTCAGGTTATAGTTACGAATGCTTACAAAACCTTTAGTCAGGTTAAGGGCTCCGTTTATTGTTGTTTTATCGGCAAGGGTAAGGGTTTTGCCTGCGCCGTTCAAGGTTAATGAACCAATGCTCAAGGCGCTGCCGCCTGTGTAATCAAGTGTTACAGTAGTGGTATCAATGGCTGCATCACTATAATTATTACCGGCTGTTTTAATGGTCCAGTTATCAAGAGCGGCTGCAAATGCACCTCTCAGGCCGGGAGCAGATGTACGACGACGAATGAAGCTGCTGTCGCCAACGAAAACAGTATTCGGTACAACTGTAACAAAGCCCAATGAATCGAAATCACTTTGGTGCTGAATTTTGTTTTCCAGTTTGAAAAGCTCAGGCAGTGTCATTGCTGCCGGGCGCTTAGAGGCACCGGTGGCAGTTGCAAACAAGTTACCCGAAGCATTGAAACGGAACTTCGTAGGGAACATGGTGGTGATTGCATAGTTGGTCTGGTTCCAAAGAGGAAGTTTCTTTGAATTACCGAATGCAGTATCAAGCGCTATGTAAACCTTCAGGTTTTTATCGAAAGTGTTGGCTGAATCAGAAAGACCGCCTACCCATACTTTCTTGAAAGGAACCACATTTGCAGCACCGTTGTGGTTGGCAAATACAAGTCCGCGTGAAGTACCGCTGGTGTTACCGAACATTTTATTTCCGATTACGGTAATGTTCGTATCGGTAATTGCAGTCTGGCCTGCACCGGTGGTTTCCTGCTTGGTATTAATATGAATACAATCTACGGTTGTATTTGCAGCAGTGGTTGACGGACGGAAAACGTTGTTTTTAATGTTTACGTTATTTGAACGGCCAACTAAAACACCATACTGGCTGAAGCCCATGAACCTGTTGTTCCTTACTTCCACGCCTGTGCGGCTTGCTGCAATCGCCTTTATTTCCACACCGCAAAGCACACCCGGACCATAAGTATAGAAGGTGTTATCTTCAATCAGGTGGGTACCGCTGTTAGCAACCGGGCCGGCCATTTCATAGCCTATACCAAATGTGGTGTTACCCTGCAGGTGAATAGGTCCGCCGCGAAGGCTGCCTGCCTGAACACCATATTCAGTGTACATATAGTTACCTTGGGTAGCAGAATCAGGTCCGCCGATAAAGCCGTGGCCGACTAACATGCGAATTGCGCGTCCCAGTGTTTGGCTGGTGCCTGTTCCTACGCCCGGAACTTTTTGTCCGAAGTAGTTACCCTGTATGGTTACATAGTCGGTACCGTTGTTACCGTCGAGCAACATGCCCATACTGGTAAACATGGTGGTATAACCCGGGTTAGGGTCATTAAGGGTAGCAAGTACCCTGTTGTTTCTGAATACAAGGCTGTCGAAAGTTAAACCGGTGCTGGTTGCGCGAACGCCGTATTGAGTAGCAGCCTGGTTAACATCAATTTCAAGGCCTTTAATGGTTACTTTTTTAGCAGCAACCGTGAAAACCGCCTGGTTTGTTCCGGTAGTTGGGCCAACAACAATGGGCATGGCTGTTGCTAAAGGGTCTGCCATAATAACAAGTCCTTTATTAACAGTTACACCGCCGGTGTGGGTACCGTCCATAAGCACCAGCGTATCGCCGGGCAATGATTTTGAAATACCGGTTGCAATGGTTCTCCATGGAGTAGACCTGTTAATTGCCGCTGTATTTGCGCGGGAATCAAGACCTGTGCTTGGGCTAACGTAATATTTGTTGCCTGCAGTTAACTGCAAAGCCCAAACAGCGAAAGGAGAGAAGCTTGTGAAGCCGCTGCCTGTTGCGGTATTTGCGCTGTACACAGCAGTGCTTTGCTCCCAATCGGTACCGTTAAAGTGACCAATAATGGTGCCTGCTGAAAGCGGCGGGTTAACTTCTGAGGCAGAAGGCCATTCAAAAGTAAGGGTGGCATTGTTTCCGCCCGGTGTGGCTTCGGTAATATCCCATTCCTTGCTTACATATTTTGTAACAAGTGCAGGAAGCGGTGCAGAGAAATCAGCAGTGGTGGCTGCATCTTTCACCTTTACGCCTATATCGTCGCCGGTTGGGCCGCCTGCAGGAGCATCAGTAAAAGTTACAGGTGAATAGCCTGTTGATGTACCTACCGGGAACAGCAAAGGGTTAGTACCAATGCCCTGGCGAACAAAACGCCCGCTGCCGTTGGTAACTATGTAACCGTTGGTGTTTGCATTATTTAAGTTAGCGCCGGAAGCAAGGCTCAAATCGAAATTGCCTATGCTGATGCGACCTGAGGCCAGGTTAATTAAGTTGGTAACCGAAAGCGCAGAACCCAATGTTAAGGTCTTGCCCGATGTGGAAACCAAATTTCCTGTTGAAACAGGTACTTCACCTGTTAAAGTGAAATCTTTGGTTACGCTGATTGCAGCAAAGTTTGGCACCCATGTATGAATATTGGTACCTGCGGGAACCGAAGTAAGCGCACGCTGTAATGAGCCGCCTATAGTATTCCTTGTTGCAAAGAACGAATTGGTGGTTACATAAGCATTGCCCGGAACAACAGTAACGAAACCGAGTGAGTCGGCATCCCCGGCATGCTGAATCCTGTCTTCCAACAGGGCAAGCTCAGCAGTGGTCAGTTCAGAAGGCGCTTTAAAGCTGCCGCCAATTTCAAACAGGTTGCCTGAGGCATCAAGGTTGTAGCGTACAGGGTGTGTTGGTGTTGATGGGTACTCGGCAAAAACAGGCTGCGCAACGCTTACACCGTTAGAAGTGTCAAGTGCTATCCACTGTGCGAGGTCAGAATCGAAGGTGTTGACCTGGCCGGCAGCGGCGCCGCCTACAGTTACGTTTATGAAAGGCGTAACTGAAGCTGAGTAGTTATAGTTGGCAAACACAATACCATAGCCGTTAGGCGAAGGAACTGTTGTGCCGTTAAACCTGTTGTTTGTAATAGCAACGTTAGATACAGAACCTGCTGATTGCTGGGTTCCGCCGGTGCCTAACTTAGAGGTAAGAATAATGGATGCAAAATTCTTTGCAGTGTCTTTTGGTGTGAATATGTTACCGTCAATGGTAACGTTAGCCGACCTCTCGACCATAAGGCCGAAAATACCGTATCCCGAAAATGTATTGCGGGTAACCGTTAAGCCTGAATTTGCACGAACATCTTTAATTTCAAGTTCAGCCGCAATGTATTGCGGGCTGTAAGTATCGAATTTGTTATCGGCAATTAAGCCCGGCTGGCCTGCGGCCGTACCGAACAGCTCAACACCGTACCCGTAAAACTTATTATTCTGAATTATGAACGCTCCTCCGGGATCGCCGTACTGTACACCGTAGTAAGCAAGCGTTACGTTGCTGTCTGCGGGGTCTGTACCGCCAATAAAGCCGGTAGGGCCTAAAAGGCGAATAGCACGCCCGAAAGCCTGCGAGGTATTAAGAATTTTAGGCATAATGTGGTTACGCTTAATGGTAACCCTGTCTGAACCCAGCGTTTGGGCGTAAATGCCCCAGCTGTCGAAAGTCATAAGATTGTTCGGCGAAATGTTGGCGCCGCTCAATATATAACAGTCTGTTATGGTCAGATTATCGAAACCGCCGTTAATTGCCTTAATACCATAGTATTGGAATACCTGGTCAACATTAATGGTGAAGTTTGAAATGGTAACATTAGGCGCGCCAACTGCAAGAACGTAGCCGGCTGCCGCACCAGGCGGGGTAGCCGAACCGTTCAGTACAGGCTTTACACCCGCACCGTTAGATACACCTATCAGGCTTAGTGGTTTACCAATTGAGTCGAACTCTGAATAAGTTCCGGGTAATACCATAACAACGTCGCCGGAGGCAGCGCTGTTAATCGCAAACTGGATATCTCTCCAAGGCGTTGCCTGTGAGCCATCGTTAGCATTATTGCCTGTTGTGGATACATAATAAGTGCCGGCATATGCTCGCGGGACAAGCAAAGCCAGAAAAGAAAATAAGAGAAGTGAGTACTGTAACCTTCTATACATAGATTTTCAGTTTTAAAGGTGTTTCGATTTGGGCCCAAAGATGGTTGCTTTAATTTGTAATTCAAAAAGGTTTAATTTTTTTAAGTACTGATGTCAACAAAAAGGGAGCGAATTCGCATTTGCATTGAAAAACCTTCTCGACGTTAATGAATTTATAATTTTATAGGCCTAAAATTAAAATAATCACAAAATACATGACAAGCAATTATACTATTCTAATTAAATTCTTACTTATTCATTTTTAATAATATCCGTACAGGCTATGACGGACTCCTGTGCCTCTAAAAATTTTCCTGAACTTTTAACAGACGCGAAAGCACTGCAAATCACTTTGTGCGCCTGCCTGTAAGCAACCAATTGTTTTAGTAATCGCAAGTAAGATGTTGTTTAACAGCCCATTATAATATTAATAAGATTTACGGGTCTAATACAATTCAGCAGAATACAAAAATATATATTGCAATATTGAAATCCTGTGCAAAATTTTTGGCAAAAAATATTACTCAGCCCACATTAACCGTCTATTAAAACCGTATTAAAAAAAATTCCTTTTCCGCCGTTTTCCCTGCCTTAATTCTTCATTTCCCGGAAAAATAATACGCTTGCAGATGTACTGTTTAATAAATTTAAAAGCCCGGACAATTTTGCCCGGGCTTTATTGGCATTTTTATATGCCTGAATTTTAAATACGGCTTGCTTATGCCTTCAGATTAGCCAAGGCCGATTCAAGAGTTTTAATTTTAGATTCGGCATCGGCCAGCTTGGCGCGTTCGCGTTCCAAAACTTCGGGCTTGGCGTTTGCTGTGAACTTTTCGTTAGCCAGTTTTTTATTTACACTGTCGAGGAAGCCGCGGGTATATTCAAGCTCTTTTTCAATTTCAGCAAGCTCCTTTTCCGCATCGGCGCCGGCCGGGGCGGCAACCGGAATAAAGAAGGTATCGGCCTTAAGTGCGAAGCTTCGGGTATTGGCTCCCGGCAATTCAGCGAAAGATATACTTTCAAGATTCGCCAGCTTGCTCATGGTTTCAGTCCAATCTGCCCAGGCGGCGGCATCTGCTGTTTTAATATATAGGCTCAGCGCATTTTTCGGCGACATGCCCATACCGTTCCTCAGGTTCCTGATTTGTGCAACTGCCTCAAATGCAAGTTCAGCTTGTTTCAGCATAGCTTCGTTTTGAGTTCCTTCGGCAACCGGGCGGGCTGCTACACAAATGGAATCGCCATCCTTTCTTTGCCGCAGGTTCTGCCAGATTTCCTCTGTAATGAAAGGCATATACGGATGCGCAATAAGCATCAGCTTTTCGAAGAAGTCGCGGGTAGCGTTATAGGTAAATGAATCGGCGCTTTGGCCGAATGCGGGTTTTACCATTTCGAGGTACCATGCGCAGAAATCGTCCCAGATAAGCTTGTACATGGTAAGCAATGCATCCGAAATGCGGAATTTCTCGAAATGCTCCTCAATTTCTGTAAGCGAAGCGTTCAGCCTTGCTTCGAACCAGCGCACTGCCGAATGGTTGGCTGCCGGCAAGGCATCATCAACCTGCCAGCCCTGTATAAGCCGGAATGCGTTCCAGATCTTATTGCTGAAGTTTCGGCCTTGCTCACACAGCTTTTCATCGAATGGTAAATCGTTGCCGGCCGGGCTGCTGAAGAGCATTCCTGTGCGAACGCCGTCGGCACCGTATTTGGCAATCAGGTCAAGCGGATCGGGCGAATTGCCGAGGCTCTTGCTCATTTTTCGGCCCTGCTTGTCGCGCACAATGCCGGTGAGGTACACGTTCTTAAAGGGGCGTTCGCCGCGGTACTCGTAACCGGCAATTATCATGCGTGCCACCCAGAAGAATAATATCTCGGGAGCGGTTACCAGGTCGTCTGTCGGGTAGAAGTATTTAATATCTTCATTCTCCGGGTTCTCGAAACCATCGAATACGGAAATAGGCCACAGCCAGGAGCTGAACCAGGTATCGAGCACATCATCGTCCTGCTTCAGGTCGGCAAGGGTGTAATCAGGGTTTTCGGCCTGTGCGAGCACAAGGGCTTTTTCGGCAGTTTCGGCAACTACAAATGCACCGTTCGGCAGGTAGAAGGCCGGTATTTGCTGTCCCCACCATAATTGTCGACTGATGCACCAGTCCCGCACATTCTCCATCCAAACCCTGTACAGGTTTTTGAAGCGGGCCGGGTGCAGCTGTATTTCATCGCTCATAACCGCCTCAAGGGCAGGCTTGCTCAGGTCTTCCATTTTCAGGAACCATTGCAGGCTGAGCTTGGGCTCAATTACGGCGCCGGTACGTTCGCTGTAGCCGAGGTTGCTCTTGGTATCTTCTTCCTTTTCGAGGAAGCCGGCGGCGGCAAGGTCTTTTACTATTTGCTTACGGACTGCAAAGCGGTCCTGGCCCACATATAAAACAGCCTTCTCGTTCAGGGTACCGTCGTCGGCCAATATGTCAATTACAGGCAGCCGGTGACGAACGCCGAGCTCATAATCATTTATATCATGCGCAGGTGTAACTTTCAGGCAGCCGGTACCGAAATCGAAGCTTACGTAACTATCGGCAATAATTGGAATTTCGCGGCCGAGCAGCGGGATGGTGCACTTTTTACCTACAAGGTGCGTGTATCGGGTATCGTTGGGGTTCACTGCCACTGCCGAATCTGCCATGATGGTTTCAGGGCGGGTGGTGGCAATGGTAATGTGGCCCGAACCGTCGGTAAGCGGGTAGTTAATATAATAGAGCTTGCTTTGGGCTTCCTTGTGCAGCACCTCCTCGTCGCTGAGGGCGGTGCGCCCGGCAGGGTCCCAGTTTACCATGCGTATGCCACGGTATATATGCCCTTTATTATAAAGGTCCACAAAGACTTTTATTACGGCATCTGTCAGCTTGGGCTCCATGGTGAAGCGGGTGCGGGCCCAATCGGCGCTGCAACCCAATTTCTTAAGCTGCTCGAGTATAATGCCCCCGTATTTTTCTTTCCAATCCCATGCATGCTCCAGGAAGGCTTCCCTTGTCAGGCTCTTTTTCTCTATGCCTTTTTCTTTGAGCAGGGCTACCACCTTTGCTTCAGTGGCAATGCTTGCATGGTCGGTACCCGGTACCCAGCAGCATTCAAAACCCTGCATGCGCTTGCGCCTGATAAGCACATCCTGTATGGTGTTATTCAGCATGTGACCCATGTGCAGCACGCCGGTAACATTTGGCGGGGGAATTACTACCGTGTAGGGTATTTTTTCGGTATTAGGCTTGGCGGCGAAAAAATCATTGGCAAGCCAGTAAGCATACCACTTCTGCTCAGCCTCGGCCGGTGAGAAGGTTTTGGGAAGCAAATTCAGTTCAGACACAGTAATTTTCAGTATTCAGGATACAAAACAAGGGAAAAAAGAGATAGGATAAAGGAAAGATGCTGAAAAGCCGGTTTTAAATGGTTCCGAAGTAATGCCGTTTGATTTCAGGTACCTGACTTTGACCTTTAAATTAATGTTAGTGCAGGTAATGCAATACTTAATCATCCCCATATAATTACCATCTTAAAACCATGCATTCCTGCGAACCGATCAAGGTTCGCCCATATCTTACCAATCTGAGGCGTTCATTCAACCCGGACGTGCACCCTATCCTGCCCTTTGCATTGAAAACATTTCAAATGTTCGGCATCGCGAATGCGATAGCCTGCAAAGCAGGCGGGCCGGAGATTTGTATTTTCAATGCAAAGGGCGAGCCGCGCCGGCGGTGAGGCGTTAAAACCAAATACGCGCCCCCGGCTTACAAACAGAACAAAATACTATCAACCCTTAATCAGCATAGCAACATTTAACCGGCCTTTCCTTTCCCGACCATGTTAACGTTCCCACCTGAAAAAGCACAAAAGCCCGCATATCTCCCCTTTTCCCTTAATCAAACGTTAAGCAAATGTTAACCCGCAGTCTTGGCACAATATAAGTTAAACCGGTTATGCCGACATTTGTCTTAGGTTTACAAAACAGCAGCCCGGTGCAGCGGAATTTCTGCCCGGTTGCTCGTCTTAATCACTTTAACGTAATTTGTTGAAATTTACCCTCCATGAAAAAATACATACTCGCTGCACTTTTGCTTCTTCCTGCCCTTGGCAGCATTGCCCAGGTTACCTTCGATGAAAATGCGAAACTGCCTAAAAACGTTTTAGCCGCCGCCAAGCCCGTAGTTGAAAAACGCGCCAAAGGCCTGGTTAACTGGACCGGCCAATTTGTTGAAGCCAAAGGAACCGGAATTATTAATAACGAGAAATTCAAAATTCCCGCACAGGCCAAAGCCGCCGCACAGCGTGCAGCCATGGCAGATGCCCAACGTAACCTGCTTGAAATAGTAAAAGGTGTTGATGTGAACAGCGAAACCACCGTGAAAGACCTCATGCTGGAAAGCGATAACATCAGGACACAGGTGCAGGGCATAGTTAAAGGCGCACAATTGCAGGGCGAGCCGGTTGAAAAAGACGGGGCTGTTTTTGTAACCCTCCGCATGCCCCTGTATGCCGACAACGGTGTGGCCGATGCCATTACAGACGACAATGCAACACCCGGTAAAGATGCAACAACGCCTGCCACAGATACTGCCGGAACAGCATCTAACGCCCGTACAGCAGCCGATGCAACAGGCACTGCCACCACGGCAACAGGCCCCGGTACCGAAACAGATCCTGCCGGCAAAGCTTCGGGCCTTAAGCAATTGGCGCTTAACTTTTTAGGCGGAAAACCCATTGATGCCCAATTGTTCCCCGTTATTTACGATGCCAACGGCAACGTGGTTCTCGATACAAAATCGATATACGACCCTAATAAAGGCGAGTTCCCCAAAATTCTTTCAGCAGGCAAAAGCATAATGAAAGCCGCCGGCTTCGATAAGGCAGTTGATGTAATTGATGTGGTGCAAAACTCCGACGGAAAAATTACCCTCGCCAACACCAACAAAAACGACAAGTGGAAGAAACTGGGCAA
>JAZKBN010000066.1:0-8706 GCA_040388605.1 Bacteroidota bacterium
GAGCAACATACAAATCGCAAATGAGCCGCTTCGTAAGATGCGGCTTTTTTGTTGTGGGTATTCTGGGTAATCATAAACAGTTCAAATGTTTTGACCCAAATAAAGCCATAAGTTATAGACTTTATTTGAGTCAGATATTGATGGTTTAGTGCTTAAATTAACTATGCCAATTGGCTGATTTTCCATATACTTTTAGCTTGCTCGGCCATCCATCGTTGTAGATTACCTATTCTTGACGGAGTCCATTCACTATTTTCAACCCCGATTTTTTGTGTTAATTGAAAGGTGCTGCTTTCCAAAACGGCTCTTTTTGAGGTAAAATCAATATTTCCGATATCCCGATTCTGTGATACGGTCATTAAAGTCATATTGCCTAACCTGTACACAAAATCTTCATGCTCACGGTGGTTAAATTGTGGCCAATTATCTGCCGGGTTTTCAGGTAAAATATGCTCTATATTATATTTGTCATTGTTAAAGTCGTATTGAATTCCTGATAAATGACTTTCAATTCTGAAGAGAATATATCGTACAATTCTCTTATTACGTGATTGTGTGGTTTTAAGTTCTTTGTCGCTAAATGCAGTCTGAAAGCTTGCGTCATTGGGATATATACTGCGCATTGCCTTAAGAACATCATTTAAGGTGATCAATTTATCCTTGTTTAATTGCTCAGCAACTCCGTTATATATTTTCTCCTGCTCGCTGGGCAGTAAATTACTTATTACATTATACCGAAAAGAAATGACTGAGCAGGCTTTCAAAAGCGCTGTAAAGTCATTCTTTTCCATTTTGCGATGTCCGGTAAGTAATAGTGAGTATAGTTGTCTTACATTGAACATTCTAAGCTCCTCAATCGCATTTCTTTGCTCTGGTTCATGCCTCCATAAAACATCTTCCGGATTTGATAATGCAGTATAAATATCTGCGTCAGCTTCCATTTCTCTTAAAAGGGTAAAAACATTCTCCCTGTTTTTTATGGAGCTTCTGATAGTTTTAAATAATTCAGTAGCGCGAACGAATTTGTTTTTACTGTTCCAATGTGTCCTTAAGAAATCAGGAAAACTCTCGCTTCCGAGTTTGCTTACAAGGATTTCCCATTTTTCATCCAGGTAATCCAGTTGAATTGGATCATCAGAGTCTTTGTTTACAACTGAGAAAAGGTAGTTTTTTAATAGGTCGGTAGAAGACAGTTTTACACCTCTGGCATTTAGTGTTTCAAATACCTTATAAGCATTTAGTTCATCAGTTACTGTTATTACAGTAAAAAAAAGCTTATCGCTTAATTGATCAATTACATTAGCTAAAAGACTGCCTTGTTTTTTTGAGCCAAACTCCTCCCATATTTTTTTTTCAAACCATTCAAACGATTTTCTCATTTGGTGCTCAGTTGCTTTGTATCCGCGCTGTGGCAAGTCTAATAATGGTACTATATAGTTTTGATAATATGCATTATTATTTCTGTTTAGCGTAAGCTTAGACTTTGGTACTAGTGATACTGGATCTAAATAGCCTATAAATGAATTCCTTAGTGTATCAAGTCTGATTTTGTTATCAGTAGGTTCAACATTCTCTATGATTAATCGCGCAAAGTTTTTTAAGATGGCTAATATAAAAATACTCAGTGTAGTTATCCTTTGTTGTCCATCTATTATATTGTAATTTTTGCTGTCAGAAGATTGGAGGACCAAGTAGCCCATGTAGTGTACAGGTTCTGTACCATCAAGCAGGTTTTGCATATCTGCCCATAAGTCTTCCCATTCTACGTCTGTCCAGCTATAATCGCGCTGAAATCTTGGGACACTATATATCAATCCATTACCCATTAGTTTCCTTAGAGTTTGAGTTGATGTATCAAAATTGGGCGTTGACATATGTTCTTTATTTAATAGCTGATTAGTGGTTTAATAAAGGTAAAGATTAATGCCCCAGAAGTCAATAAATGAGCCTTACAAATAAAGTGATGCATCGATATAAAATTTACTTCCCCCTGATTATATCAATAGGATCAACCTTAGAAGCCTTAGCCGCCGGGAACCACCCAGCCAAGGCTGTACTCACCAACGCATAAGCAAAGCCTGTTATATAAAAAATGGGGTCGTAGTTAATATTCAGGTGATCTAAGCTTACAAGGCCCTTTAGCTCAATTTTTACGGTTGACGCTAAACGGCACATGCCATAACCCATTAAAAGCCCAGCCAGCCCGCCAATAACACCAATTACTATTGCTTCAATCAAAAACAGCGTTCTGATATCGCCGTTCCTGAACCCGATAGATTTCAGAATAGCTATATCGGTCATTTTCTCATAAATCATCATCATTAGAATATTAAAAATACCGAATCCGGCTACTATTAAAATACTGGTAATCACAAGGTAAGTGGCAATATTCTGTATTTTAAACACCCCGAAAATACCCGAGTTCGCTTCTTTCCAGCTCTGCGCCCTGAATCCGAGTGTACGCTCCAATTCGTCCGCCAATTGGTCGGCCTGGTCAACGTCTTTCAGCTTTATGTTGATGTCGGTTATGTAGAGCATATCCACGTTCATAAGCTTTTGGGCGCTGCGGAGATTTACATAAGCACGGTTATCGTCTATAGCAGTAATGCCGTTTTGCGTTATGCCTACCACTTTCATATCAAGCACTGTGTTTACGGTGCTGATGGTAATTATATCATCCACTATAGCCCCCAGTTTTTTAGCCACGCCTACGCCGAGTATAATGCCGTTCGGCAGGGTCTTCATGCGGGTTAAATCGCCGCTGATCATTTCCTTGTTCAGGTTGAAAAGTGCGTTTTCGCGGTCAATATTTACACCTGATATAGTTACAGGCTTTTCCTTGAACCCTGCTTTCACAATGGCTTGGGTTCCGAGAAAAGGCGCAACGCCTGCCACCTCGGGCATGCGTTCAAGTATATCCATTACCTGCGCGCTGTTACGCAGTTTCTTTTGAATGTCTTTTTGCTTTTGGTTGCGCACCACAATCCATTCATTTGGGCTGTGCGATATTTGGCTTAGTATGCTCGGCGGATTGCGCTCAGGGTCGTTGTAAAGATGTATATGGGCGGTGTTGTTCACCATTTTATCTACCATATACTGCTGTAAGCCGGTAATTAAACCTGCCTGGAATATATACACAGCTATGCCGAAAGTTACGCCAAGCATTGCTACCACCGTTTGCCGTTTCTTGCTCACGAGATGCACAAATGCTATTCTTACTATCGGGTTGTTTTTAAAGATGTTCATGGTTTCACCAATACGTCTTCTGCCGACACGCCGCCAACAATTTCCATAAACTCCACATCCTCAATACCGCGCTGCACCTTTACCTTGGTGTTACCCATGCTGCCTTTCACAATTGCCGAATCATGTGCTATATAAACCTTGGCCACTACCAGTGCATTTTTCCTTCGGGCAAAAATAATATTGGCTTCCAGGGTGCTGCCTGCATAAACCTGGGCACCTGCGGGCAGGTTTATAGTGGCAATGGCTTTAATGCTCTTGTTCGCCTGGCTTATTTTTGGGTAAACCTCTTTTATCTTTCCTTCGAAAACAGTGCCTGCAAAGGCCTCGGTGCTGTAAACCACCTCCATGCCGGGATGTACAAGGTTAATATCTGTTTCATCAATGGCAAGCTCAACTTCATATTGCGAGCTGCGTCCCAGTTCCATAACCGGTATCTGCGGACTCACATATTCTCCTTCCTTGCTCATAATATCATACACTTTTCCATCGAGGGTAGCCTTTACGGTAAAGTCACGGAGCTGGCTTTGTTGGGCGCGGTATATGTTTTCGGCATTTTTTACCTCGGTGCCGCTGCGCTGCCTTGCCGCCGATAATGCCGATTGCGCCTTCTCGTAAATCTCGCGCGAGGTTTTAAACTGTGCCTCGGCCTGGTCAAAAGTCTGGCGGGTACCTATTCCTGCTTTGCGTAGGCTATTGTAGCGTTCATAAGTTACACTGTCAAGCTTTAGCTTGGTACCGGCTGCATCCACATCTTTTTCAAGCGTTTGCAGGTATGCCCCGCCGGTTGAAGCATTACTTTTGGCAAGGTTCAAATTATTCTTAGCCGTAGCCACATTCAATTCCGATACCTCGTTCCTGATTTCAAAAAGGCTTTGACCTGCCTTTACCGAATCTCCAACTTTTACGAGGATGCGCTGAATATAGCCCGGTATGCCGGTAGTGGCCCTGTAATAATCTATGGGGTAAATTTTGCCTGAAGCATATACAGCCTGTGTTATGTTACGGCGTTGCAGCTTGGTGGTTGTTTCGTTACCGTTGCAGGAAGAAAGGAGCCATGCGCCCAAAATCGGCAGGAATAAGCTGAGCAGCCGGGGCAGGGGAGAATTGTATGGTAAAGTGTTCGGCATTGAAACGTAAATATACGGCATATAGCCATGCATTAATAAGTATGCGGCATAAACGCCCGTTTAGCCCTGTAAAATCAGGACCACGTAAAGGGATTTGGGGACGGAAGGCAAATCTGTCAATAGTGTAAGCCTTTAAAAACAGAAGCGACACCGCCGATAAACGATGTCGCTTCTGTTGGAAGCAGCAGAAAACTTCCTGTTCTATATTTCCCCGAACCTGTCGGGTTCAGCTTCGTTCAGCAATGCCCATGCAGCATCAAACAAATCGTCGGCCGATGGCTTGCTGAAATAATCGCCGTCGGAGCTGTAGGCAGGGCGGTGGGCTTTGGCGCTTATGCAAACAGGCTTGCTGTCCAGGTATTTCCAGGCATCCTGCCCGTCAAGCACCTGTTGCATCATAAAGGCTGTTGCCCCGCCGGGTACATCCTCATCGGCAAAAATAACCCGGTTGGTTTTCTTTAAAGATCCTGCAATGCTGCTGTTTATATCAAAGGGCAGCAGGGTTTGCACATCTATAATTTCAATATCGGCTCCTGCCTTTTCAAGCCATGCTGCTGCCTCGGCGGCAATGCGGCACATGCTTCCGTAGGTTACAATGGTGAGATCTGCGCCTTCGCGTATCACCTCAGGTACCCCGAGCGGCAGCATTATTTCACTTATATTTTCAGGCAATCGCTCTTTCAGGCGATAGCCGTTCAGGCATTCAATAAGCAGGGCCGGTTCATCGCAGGCAAGCAGGGTGTTGTAAAAGGCTGCGGCCTGTGTCATGTTACGGGGCACCAAAACGTGCATGCCGCGCAGGCTACCCAAAATCATGCCCATGGGTGAGCCCGCATGCCACATGCCTTCAAGCCTGTGGCCGCGTGTGCGTACTATCAATGGAGCTTTTTGCCCGCCTGCAGTGCGGTATTGCAGGGTGGCAAGATCATCGCTGAGGGTTTGCAGGGCATAAAGCAGGTAATCCAGGTACTGGATTTCCGCAATAGGGCGCAGGCCGCGCAAAGCTGCGCCAATGCCCTGGCCAATAATGGTGGCCTCCCTGATTCCGGTATCGGTTACCCTTATTTCCCCGAACATTTCCTGCAGGCCCGCAAAGCCCTGGTTCACATCGCCGATTTTACCTACATCTTCGCCAATGGCAAAAACCAAGGGGTCACGCGTAAATGCAGCTTCAAAGCAGGCTTTCAGAACTTCCCGACCATCTACTACCGCACTTTGCGGCGTGTAAACCGGCGCAACTGTGTTTACATAATGCACTGCCTCAGGAGATTCACTGTGCAGCAGGCCGTTGAATAAAGTATAGTTTTGTGCTTCCTGCTTTTTAAGCCAGGCTTTCAGCGGGGCTTTTAATGCCGGCTCACAACCGTTTAAGGCACGCAAAGCTTTTTTTATTGCCTTTACAGAATCTGCACGAATGGGGTTTTGTATTTTACTGAGTTCTTCACGAACCGGGTGCAGCTTTTCAGCGCAATCATCAGCATGAGATACGGTCGATAGCAGGTCGTTTGCCTCGTTAAACGGTGCTTTTACAGACGCAAGAAAAGCATTCCAGGCATCGGTACGGGCTTTACGGGCGGTTTCAGCAGCTTGCTTTTCAATTTCTTCAAGCTCCTGTTCATTGGCTATGCCGTTTTCGAGTATCCATTCCCGCATTTTAAGGTTGCAGTCGAATGCTGCTTCCCAAGCCAATCGCTCTTCAGATTTGTATCGCTCGTGCGATCCGCTGGTGCTGTGGCCCTGCGGTTGGGTAAGCTGCTGCACGTGCACCAAAACGGGCACATGCTCAGTACGGCAAATTTCAGCTGCGCGGGTATAGGTTTCTATAAGCGCTTCGTAATCCCAGCCGTTAACAGTGAATATTTCAAAGCCGGGGCTGTCGTCCCTGCGGCGGAAACCGGATAGCACATCGCTGATGCTGCCGTGTGTGGTATGGTATTCTTTCGGAACCGATATGCCGTACTCATCGTCCCAAACAGATATAAGCATGGGTACCTGTAAAACACCCGCTGCGTTTATGGTTTCATAAAACAGTCCTTCCGATGTGCTGGCATTGCCTATGGTACCGAAAGCCACCTCGTTCCCGTTTATTGAAAGTTCAGGAAAAGCGTTTAGCTCAGGGTTTTGGCGGAAGAGCTTGCTGGCATAAGCCATACCAAGCAGTCGGGGCATTTGAGCCGCCGTTGGCGATACATCCGACGAAGAGTTCATCCTGTCGGTTAAAGACAGGCGTAAACCTTTTTCATCAAGCATGCGGGTTGAAAAGTGCCCGTTCATCAGGCGGCCGCCCGACGAAGGTTCTGCTTCCAAATCGGCATGGGCATAGAGCTGGGCAAAATACTGCTGCAATGTGCTCAGGCCTGTAGCGAACATAAATGTTTGGTCGCGGTAATAGCCGGCCCTGAAATCGCCGTTTCTGAAAGCGCGGGCCATAGCCAGTTGCGGGAGCTCTTTCCCGTCTCCGAAAATGCCGAACTTTGCCTTGCCCATAAACACTTCCTTACGGCCAAGCAGGCTTGCCTGCCGGCTTTCGCAGGCAGTGCGGTAATCGGTAAGTATATCCGCCCGGGTGGGGGTTGCGGTCAGTACCGCTTTTTCAGTCTGTAGCATCATGCCGTGCCTGCGGGTAATTCGTAGATGGAATCGGTGTATTTGGGGTAGTTTGCCCGCAGCGTATTTTGGCCGGGGCATGGGTCAAATATATGAAATTTTGCCCTTAGTATTTAACGCCGATGCTTGCGGCTATGGCAAAAACAGGAAAACAATATTGTTTAATTCGTAAAGGAAGGCCTCATATACCGAATATAATTTGGTTTTGGTTCTAAAGATATACTCCCAGTAGCTCCGCACCCTTATATAATGTTTATAAAATAAGGCTCAATATCTGTTATCCGATACAGGTGAACGCCTGGTTAATCCGGTAAACTTGCCGGGTTTATTGCAGCCGGACATACTATAGCCTGCAAAAATTAATACGGTATTTTCTCACCGTGCGGATCTGTTTCCGGGAATTCGAGAAGCTCCTCTAGCTTGCGTTCAAGCTCAGGTGTAATAATATGCTCTATGGTTTCTGCATCGTCGTGCACGTGGTCCGGCGCAATGCTGAGTATGGTGGTCAGGTACATTTCCCAAAGCCTGTGCAGCTTGGCCATGCGCTGACCCTGTTCCTTGCCCTTTAATGTAAATGCCCATGCCCCCCCGCTTTCGGTCAGTAAATCCTGCCGACGCAGGCGCTGCAAAGTGGTATGGAATGCCCTGGATGGAAAGGGCCTTTTGTTGTTTATCTCAAGTACGGTACGGGGAATAAAGAAATCATGCTCTCCTTCGCCGAGGTGGTACAGGGCTTTGAGCATATTCTCTTCCTGTATTTTATGCCGGTTGCGCCGTTGTAATATAAGTATCCATATTACACCCCGGCCGGGTGCGAACATGAAAGAGATGAAAGCTAAAACGCTGAGCGCCATAACTATCCATGGTCCCGTTGGCATGGCCGGGGCTACATAGCTGATATAAGCCCCCGCAACCCCGCTGAACGCCCCGAACAAGGCAGCAAGTATTACCATGAGCCCTATTCTGTCTGTCCAATAGCGGGCGGCAGCGGCCGGGGTAATGAGCATGGCTGCCATAAGCACCACGCCGGTGGCCTGAATTCCTTCAACTACTGCCAAAACTGTTAAGGTGGTGAGCAACAGCTCTAATGCCCTTACCGGCAAACCCGCCGATTTTGCAAAGCCCGGATCGAAAGAGAGCAGGGTGAATTCTTTAAAGAAGAGAATAACTGACAGAATAAGCACCAATGCAAGCCCTGCGAAAATCGGCAAATCTCCGCCAACCAGCGATGCCGCTTTCCCGAACAAAAACTTATCAAGCCCCGATTGCGATGCGGCCCCGCTTTGCTGTATGGTTGTAAGCAGCAAAATACCCAGCCCGAAAAATACCGAGAGAACCACGCCTATGGCTGTATCTTCCTTAATCCTGCTTTTTCGCGGAATATAATCGGTGAGTATAAGTGAGAGCCAGCCGGCAATAAAAGCGCCAATGAGCATTACCACCGAGTTTTTGGTGCCGGTAAGCATAAATGCCACGCATACCCCCGGCAAAACAGAGTGCGCCACGGCATCGCCGCTTAAGCTGCGCCTGCGTAAAAGCGTAAAGCAACCCACTACCGCCGAGCCTGCCGCCAACAAAACGCAGCCGATTACCACGTACCTGATATTCGGGTCGGCGAAGGAAAAGAAGCTGAGGAAAGCGTCCATTGCTTAATTTTTAAGGCTGTGCCTGTTAAGGGCTGCCTGTGCTTTTATTAACCGTTTGCCGGCCTGTTAATGTTTCTCTC
>JAZKBN010000066.1:8716-38997 GCA_040388605.1 Bacteroidota bacterium
AAAGAAGCTGAGAAATGCGTCCATAGCTGAATGCTTAAATTTTAATTTCCTGCCAATGTTTAAACCGGTTCCGGCATAGTATAGGCGGTTTTTTACTTAGTTTTTCTCCCTTACCGGGAAATGCTGCTTATGCAGCAAGTCCTGTATTTTGGTCAAAATGGTAAGCTTGCCGCCATAAGTCTCCTGCAAAAGCTCCTTGCTGAAAACGTCTTTGGTTGGTCCGCTGGCAACAAGTCGCATGTTGAGTAAAATCATCCAGTCGAAGTATTCCGATGCGGTTTGCAGATCGTGATGCACAACAATTACAGTTTTCCCCTGCGCGCGCATTTCCTGTAAAAGCTTTATTATAGCCCCTTCGGTGGCTACATCCACACCGGCGAAAGGCTCATCCATAAAATAAATGTCGGCCTGCTGGGCAAGGGCGCGGGCCAGGAAAACCCTTTGCTGCTGCCCGCCCGAAAGCCTTGAAATCTGCCTGTCGGCGTAAGCGCTCATGGCAACTTTCTCAAGGCAGTCCATGGCTATTTCCCTGTCAAGCTTACCGGGGCGGCGGAAAAGGCCCAGCATGGCATAACGCCCCATGAGCACCACATCAAGCACCGATGCCGGGAAATCCCAGTCAACGGATTCGCGTTGCGGCACATAGCTTATTCGCCGGCGTACTTTATCTATATCCTGCCCCAATATGCGGGTGTAGCCGCTGCTCAGGGGCACAAGGCCCATTACGGCTTTAATGAGTGTGCTTTTTCCTGCGCCGTTTGGGCCAATTATACCGGCCAAGACGCCTGCTGGCAGGGTGAGGTCAACATCCCAAAGCACGGGCTTGCGGTTATAGCTAACGGTTAGGTCGTGTATTTCAAGTACGGGATCAGGAACCTGTATTATCATTGTTTGTTAAACCGTTTTAGTCCAGTGCCGATGTAATGGTTTTTACATTAGCCCTTATCATGCCTTCGTAGGTACCCTCAGGTGTATTGTTTGCACCCATGGCATCACTGTATAAAGTCCCGCCGAGCCTGATTGTTTTACCGCGTGCCTTACAGCCGGCAACTACCGCCTCCAATGCCCTCGGTGATACGCTGCTTTCCGGGAAAATGGCCCTTATATCACGTTCAATAATAAAGTTCACCAAGCCGCTTACATCACGCAAGCCGTATTCAGATACAGTGCTTATTCCCTGGAGGCCTTTTACTTCCGTATGGTATGCCTCCCCGAAATAGCCGAAAGCATCGTGTGCGGTAATAAGCACCCTGCGTTCTTTAGGTACGGTAGCCATTCGGAGTGTAACCTCGCGGTCAAGGGAATCGAGGCGGTTGAGGTAAGCCTTGGTGTGGGCAATGTAATATTCTTTATGGGCGGGGTCAGCTTTTTCAATGGCTTTGCCGGCTTCTGCTGCTGCCTGCATCCATATTTTAACGCTGAACCAAATATGCGGGTCGTATGCCCCGCCGAAATCTCCGGAAGCATGCAGGCTGCTGCGCGGCACCCCGTCAGATACGGCCACCACATGTTTATGCCTTTCCAGTTTTTCGAGCAGGCCGGCCATTTTTCCTTCTAAATGAAGGCCGTTAAAGAGAATAAGGTCTGCATCGGTAAGCTTGTTCAGGTCGCGTAAAGAAGCCTTGTAAAGGTGCGGGTCAACACCCGGACCCATAAGCGTAACAACATCCGTATAAGGCCCGCCAATGTTTTTTGCAGCATCGGCAATCATACCTGTTGTAGCCAGGATACGGAGCTTGCCTGTTTCGTTGGCTTCGCGTTGCTTGGGACGGCAGGCAAAAAATCCGGCAAGCAGGAGTATGATACTTAAATTTAAAAGCCAGCCTTTACCATTGTTTTTTAGGCTCTGCGGAAAAATTGAAAAAGAGTAGCCTCCTGTTTTAAAAAAAGCAGGAATGGCCTCATTAATCGGATGGCCGGTACTGTATGGTAAAGAGAAAAGATTCCTGGACATAAAACGCAAATCCTGTCTCCGGGCCTGAATCAGGCTTGGTATAAACCGCTTTATTTCCGGCTAAAGCACAATTTAATGCAAATATCAATAATTCCCGTTTACCGGCAGGTAAATGCTGAAAGTACTTCCCGCGCCGGGCTCGCTTTTTACCTTTATATGGCCGTTGTGGTTCATAACTGCTTTTTTACAAACGGCTAATCCTATACCTGTGCCTTCGTAATTGTTCTTGCCGTGCAGGCGTTGGAAAATAACAAATATGCGGTCTTCATAGCTTTGATCGAAGCCGATCCCATTATCCTGTACATCTATTTTATAGAAATTACCATCCCCGGGCTTGGCATCCGGGCAGGCGGAGGCAGGAATTGTTTTACAGGAGATCTTAATTTCGGGGGCTGCATCATCTTTAGAAAACTTTAGCGCATTGCTCACCAGGTTTTGGAACATTCGGGTAATGTGCATAGGTATAACCCGCAATGCAGTAGGCAAAGGCTCAACGGTGATTTGCGCGTGTTTGTGCTCTATTGCTACTTCAAGGTCTTCCAATACCCCCGTCACTATATCGTTGAGGTCAGTTTCAACATATTCCTGGCCATCGGTACGCATGCGGGAGAAAGTAAGCAGGTCATCTATAAGCCTGCTCATTCGGCCCGCCGAGTTTTGCATGCGCTCAATATAATTCTGCCCCTCTTCGGGTATTGTGCTTTTGTATTTCAGGTTCAGCCTGTCGCCGAAAGAACGAATTTTACGAAGGGGCTCCTGTAAATCATGGCCGGCAACGTATGCAAACTGTTCCAGTTCCTTGTTGCTTCGGTTCAGCTCATCGTTCAGGCGCGAAAGCATGCCGGTTCGTTCCAGCACTTTAGCTTCCAGCTCACCGGTTAATTTGCGGTAGCGTTTTTCGCTTTCGCGCAGGGCATGTTCGGCAATTTTGCGTTCAGTAATATCCTGGGTAGTACCAAAAAGGCGCAGGCAGCGGCCTTTTTCGTTCATAACAGGGCGGCCAATCATCTGTATATATTTTTTTAGCTTTTTAGGCGTAACCAGCTCTGCATCAAAACGGTAAGGGATACCACGTGTAACTGCGTTCTCCATGTGCACATTCAGCATCTCCGATTCAGGGAAGAGGGCGGCCATGTCAGAATAAGTAGGCGGGCCAGGCTCTGAGCTCAGGCCATGAATCCTGTACATTTCAGCCGACCAATATATAGCGCCTGATTCCAAATCATATTCCCAGCTGCCCAACTTACTTATTCTTTGCGCTTCGTCAAGCACTGCCTGGCTGCGCTTCAGCTCCTGCTCCATGCCTCGGTGTGCAGTTACATCTACCATGCTGCCTATTATGCGGTTGGGGCCAAACTTTGAAGACTCTGCGCTTATGCAAAACGCCCGATCATAAACTATGGCATAGCTGCCGTCTGCTTTCCTTATCCTGTATTCAGAAACCCATTTGCCTGTAAGCCCGTGTTTCAGATCTTCAAGGCTTGCAAATACATTGGGCCTGTCATCAGGGTGAATAAGATCAAACCTGAATTCCCGGGCTGTAGGTCTTATTTTGTACCCAAGGTTTGTGCGTATGCTGTCGGCTATCCAAATTTCATCTGTTTCAGTATTCCAATCCCAAATTATATCATCAGTGCTTTCAATCAGCAATGCGAAACGTTCTTCCGCTTCTATGAGCTGTTTTTTTTGAACTTCTACGCGCATGGCAAGGCTTTCATTGGCCTGCCTGAGCTCGGCTTCGGCCAGCTCAAGGCGTTGGGCGTCGCGCACCCGTTCTGTAATATCCAGCAGGGTGCCAATCAGGCGAACTACCTTGCCTTCGTCGTTTCGCCTGAACGGCAGCTCGCGGCAATAAACCCAGCGTAAACGCCCGTTAGCATCGCGCACCCTGAATTCTGATTCTATAAGTTCGTCATCTGAAGCCCATTCAGATTCTTTAAGCAATGCATCGCGCCAAATGCTGTCTTCAGCATGAACAGGCATATCTACCAAAATTTCTTTCAGGCCGGATTCCGGTTTCGTGAATCCGAATGTTTCACAAAACTTTGCACCGCCATAAACTACCTTCTTTTTTTCAATGTCATAAATATAGGTGGCAGCTGGGGCGGCGTTTGTTATTTTATCAAGCAGGTAGCTTTCCTCGCGCAGGCTGTCCTGCGCTTTTTTCATATCATCAATATCGGTGAAAGAGAGCATTACGCCGTCGCCGAGCTTTACAACGGTAATTTTTACCCAGATGCTCAGCCTTTCGCTGAAATTTTCAAATACCTCGTGTCTTCCTGAATTTGTAACCCGAACCATTGAATCAAAAATGCCGGTGGTACGGTTATGCGGAAATACAGTGAGGAAATTACGGCCCACCACATCTTCAGCTTTCATGTTTATGTAATGCTGAACAGTAGGGTTAAGAAGCTTGAAAATATAATCTGTAATTTCTCCTTTTTCATCCCTGATTGAATCCATTATATAAAAACCGTCGGGTGAGCATTCAAGAATACCCAATAGGGTTTCCTGCATCTTTTCAGGACTGTAATCAGACACCACCGACTTTGTTTCGCTGAAGGTAGTTGTTGAAATTGTTTTGTCGTTCGATGTGAATATCATGGTGTAACCGCTTCGGTTTCCAGGCTTTTATAAATGATGTAAAGGCCTAAATTGAGAAAAAAGCGGCAATTAAATTCCACATTAATTCCGTCTTTATTTAATAAAGGGCCGGTAGCAGGTTTGCAAAAAAGGTGCCCCTGTTAATTATCCGCGGAATTTAATTAAAAAACCCGGCAGGTTTAATTTGCCGGGTTTTAAATAATGTGGATTAACGTACACCGAAACGCTCAATACCGAAGGCATCAGGATAAGTATGGCCCAAACAGGAGACTCAGGGACAATACCGTTCCGAAAGAGTAAACGGCATTTTTAAGCAGGTGTACCTGCCTGAAAGACTCAACAGCTTCGTGCATGCAACGGAGCTGTTCAGACAGCGGTTAATTTGTACAATGATTAGAGGCCGCACCCAAGTTAAAAATACAAACTCCAGAGCAAGCCTGGTTTTTGAATGAAAAGTAAGATTAAACTTGCTTTACCACCACCACCACCGACAACAATTGCAGACCGAGGGCTTGTAAACCATAACCCGGATTATGGCCCCGGTTTGTCGAAATATATCTGTTCTGTCTTTTAACCCTTTCAACCTTTTTCAGCACAGGTCACAAAACGAATTCGCGTTAATTACAATACACACTGTACTAAAGAAGCCCTTCCAGGTTCGCGGTAAATCAGCAATATCTATATTTGCCATGATGTGCCGGTAAAATGGCACTGAGCATTTTGTACATGCGTAATAAGGAAATAGACTTTTTGCGGGGCATTGCCATTTTATTAATCATAATTGGGCACAGCGCCTATATAATGCCCATCAATTATGGCGGCTGGATTGGCGTTGACCTGTTTTTTGTGCTCAGCGGATTCCTTATTGGCGGCCTGCTGTTCGACGAATATAAAAAGCATGGTAATATTAAAATCGGGCTTTTCCTGATACGCAGGGGATTTAAAATTTACCCAAGCTATTACCTGCTGGTTGCAACCGTTACTTTAAAACTATACCTGGTTTCACAAAAAACAGGCGGTGAATTTTTTCCGGTAAAAAAATTCCTGGCAACCTTATTTTTCCTGCAAAATTATTTGGGTACTATTTGGGGGCCCACATGGTCTTTAGCTGTAGAAGAGCATTTTTACTTGCTGTTGCCGCTTTGCCTGTTGTGGTTAATTAAGTTCAATAAGTTAAAAACACCGGGGCCAATATCAGGCCTGTTTATCGGGCTTGCATTACTTTGCCTTGCGCTTCGAATTTGTACAATTTACTTTATTGGTCCCTGGTTCGAAATAGTTGGGTTCCCCACTCATTTGCGCATAGACTCCTTGTTTTTCGGGGTACTCATAGCCTGGTTTTACCATTTCAGGCAAACCGAGCTCAAAGCATTTTACATGCGATATCGCAAAGGCCTGCTCATATTCGCCATACCCACATTCCTCCAGTTCTTTATTCGTACAGATAAGTTTCTCCCCTTTTTCAGAACTTACCTTGATTTGTCTGTCGGATTTACCGTGGCTTTTATTGTGAGCGGAATATTCATTATTGCCTTAGTATTGGACGAAAAAGTTTCCTCAACAGTAAAAAAAATCATCCGCCCCCCGGTTTTCAATTTTATTGCCTTTACCGGTTATTATTCGTACAACCTCTATTTATGGCATTTTTGGCTGGTAGATGGTATAATTGTAAACGATGAACTTAAAAATTACCCCGTATTTAAAGCATGGCCTGTAATTCTGCCTGCGGCATACTTCCTTTTATCTTATATATTGGGCATCGGAATTACACAATTGGTTGAACTGCCCCTTCTGAAACTGCGCGACAGGCTTTTTCCGAGGCGAAGCAAAGCAGTACTGCCTCTTTAGAATTTAAGTTTGGCCCGATGTTTAAATGAACAATTACCGCAAAATCTAAGAGCAATATGCATATAAACTATTTTCTCATGCTTTCGGCTGTACTTTTTTGCCTCGGGTTTTTGGTGGTGCTCACCCGCCGACATGTGCTCATGGTTTTAATGGGCACAGAGCTCATGCTGAATGCAGCTAATATAAACCTTGTCGCTTTCAGCTATTTTGATCCGCAACGTATGCAGGGCCATATTTTTACCCTTTTTGTGATAGTAATTGCCGCTGCCGAAGCTGCTGTGGCTTTAGCTTTTGTGCTTAAAGTATATGAAAGCTTTAAGACCTCAAATTTGGATGAATACAGTAAGCTGAAATAAAAAATCATTAAAATTTAAGAGGATCAACGGGCAGAACTAAAACTGACATAAATAGCTGAATGCCTATATTTGTGCAATCACGGATAACATTAATAGATGCGTAATAAAGATATTGATTTTTTAAGAGGCTTTGCCATTATTTTAGTACTCTTTCGACATCATGATATTATCAGCTTTTTAAGTACTGCGGGCGGCGCCGGGGTAGATTTATTTTTTGTCCTTAGCGGGTTTTTAATAGGTGGGCTGCTATTTGTTGAATATAAGAACTTTGGCAACCTAAAAATAGGTTTATTCTTAATCAGGCGCGGGTTCAAAATTTACCCAAGCTATTACTTAACCATGGCTGTTGTTATTGGCTGGACTGTAATTTCGTGCCTTAAAAACAATATTCCAATTCCAATCCAAAGCATTCTGCTTAACCTGTTTTTTCTGCAAAACTACTATACAGGTTCACCCTTATGGATTCCGGCATGGTCATTGGCTGTTGAAGAGCATTTTTATTTCCTGTTGCCGTTATGCCTGCTTTGGTTTATAGGCAGGAACAAGTTTAACAACAGCAAGGCATTTCCGAAATTATTTATTTACGCGGCAATTACCTGCCTGGTTTTGCGATATATTACAATATATACACTTGGAATGGGGTTCAGAGAATTAGGCACTCCAACTCACTTACGTATAGACAGTCTTTTGTTTGGTGTACTCATTGCGTACTACTATCATTTTGCACCGGCAACTATTACCAAGGTTTATTTTAAGTTTCGATATACGCTCCTGTTTTTTGCATGTGCAGTATTTATTTGGCAGGGTATGCCCGATTTCAATTTAATACCATTTGAAATAAAAATCATGCTCGTTCCAATAAACTTTAGCTTGCTTTACCTGGCATCGGGGGTGCTGATTGTGGCAACTCTCTCAGATGCCGGGGCTACCATGCTGTTAAAAAAAATCACCACTAAACCTGTCTACGAATTCGTGGCTTTTACCGGGTTTTACTCTTATAATATTTACCTGTGGCATTTATGGGGTGGAATATTATTGAACGCTTTTTTATATCGCAAATTCCCAATTTTGGTACAATACCCAATATTACCTGCGCTGTTCTATTTTGCAACCGCATTTGGGCTTGGGATAGGGATAACACACCTGGTTGAAATCCCGTTTCTAAGCCTGAGAGACCGCTTTTTTCCAAGAAGGTCTAAAAAAGCAAAACTCATTTAATTCGGGCAAATTAACCGGATTCATTGATTTTAAGGAGGCACATCAATCAATTGTCCTATAGAGCAAAAAAGCGAAGGGATTGCTTCAACAGAAACATTCCCTTCGCTTACATTGTCGGCTAAAAACAGGCAGGACTTTACTCCGTAATTTTTACGTTCCCCAGGAAATGATCAAAAGTATCGCCGCGAAGGCCTACACGAATGGTTTCAAGCGGAATAATCTCGTTGGGAGCAATATTGCCCAGGTTTACATTGGCACCTAATAATTTAATAAAAAACACCTGCTGCGCTTTTTGAGGAGCCTCCCAGATAATTTTTTCAAACGGTACCTGCGTCAGGATTTCATCTACCAAGCCCTGCCTTACCTCGCCGGTGCTGCGGAAAAGGCCAACGTTACCACCCTCACGCGCTTCGCCGATTACTTTCCATGCACCTGCCTGAAGCTCAGTTTCCATGAGCTGAATCCACTTATAAGGCGGAATAATTTTTTCAGCGTCTTTGCTGCCCACTTCTGACAGTACAGTAACCTGTTGACTGAGGGCGCTTATGTATTTGCATTTAAGATCGTGCGGGAGGTCAATAGAACCATCTGACACTTCGGCATACTCAAGGCCGAAACGGTCGAGCAGTCGGCGGTAATCTTCAAACTGGTTCCTGACAATAAAGGCCTCGAAAAGGGTGCCGCCAAGGTAAACTTTTATGCCGGCATCCTTATATACATTTATTTTAGCCTGCAGATTGGGCGTAAAATAAGATGTTGCCCAACCCAGCTTAATAATATCTATATAATCAGATGTGCCGGAAACCAGGTCTTCGGCTTCGCGAAGGCTAAGGCCCTTATCCATGGCCATGGTTAAACCGGAGTCACGCGGCTTGGCTGTGCGCTCCGGTAAGTTATTCAGACTGAAGTTTATCAACTCTTTTTAGTGGGGCTTTACTTTTGCCTGTATTGCTCAATAATGCGGTAAAGCGCTTTTTGAGTGGCAGTTTCGGTGAAGAAATCGAAGAGCACAGAATGCATGTCGAAGTCCAAAATTAAGGCATTTTCCAGATAAACCAGTGCTTCCTTATAATTGCCTGCGGCAATAAGATAAACCACAGCGCGGTAATAAAGTTCAGCATCGCCCGGAATTTCTTCAATGGCGTCGGTTATCAGGTTAATTGAGTGTTCAAAATCGCCCTGGTCATAGTAAACCAGGCTCCAATCGAGCCATAGGTCAGGGTTGCTGCTATCAAGCCGGCTTGCTGTTTCATAAGCCTCAAGGGCGCTTATTACATTCCCGGTCTTAAATTCAGCCTGTGCAAGGCCCATCCAGGTTAGTTCACTGTCGCGGTTAAGGGCCAGCGCCTTGTTAAAAAAATGCAGCGACTCGTAGTGCTTGTCCTGGGCAAGCAGGCACATGCCTATGCCATACCAAGCCTCATCGCAGGTTTCATCTGTTCGCAGGGCCTGCTTATAGCCGGCAATGGCCTTGTCGTACATTTCCATCTGCTCGTAACAGGCGCCTATGCAGCTGAGCGTAAGCGCGCCGGGCTCTTCAAGATCGCGGGCCCTGAGGAAAGCCTGCAATGCCTCGGGGTACTTTTCAAGGTTCATGAGACTGTTTCCGAGCCCGAAATGCGCATTGGCATTATCGTCCTGTATGGCAGCGGCATACTCAAATGCCTCTATGGCGCTTTCGTACTGCTCAGCCCTGTTGTAAACGTGGCCAAGGTTGAGCCAAGCGGCAACAGAAAACGGATCCCTGTCGGTAAATGCTGCAAACCAGGGAATGGTATCCTCGGTTTTATCTGTGAGCTCAAGCAGGTTCAGCAACTCGTAAAAGGCGGCGCTGTGGGCAGGGTCGTCGGTAAGCACCATTTTGAACAGCTCTTCAGCCTCTTCAAATTCATCGAGCGCGGTAAAAGCTTCGGCCAGCTTAAATTCAAGACCTGTGTTGCCCGGGTTGCGTTCTAATGCATCTTTAATAAGCTCTGCACATTCTTTAAACATGCCTTCGGAAAACATCAGGTCGGCCCGAAGCAAAATAACTTCAGGATTATTAGGCAGCAGCGTATCTGCTTTTTCTATGGCTTCCATGGCCTGCTCGTTTTGGCCGCAACTGATATGCAGACGCGCACTGTTAAGCAGTAAATCAGGTGTGAAGGGGTGCTGCTGCAAGGCAATTTCGCATGCACGCACGGCATCGGGCAAGGCACCTGCCAGGAAGTAGTGGTCAATTATCAGTTCGAAGGTTTCCGGATCGAAAAAAACGCTTTGCTCATTGCGCAGGCTTTCTTCGTACATCAGAACGGGGTCAAGCTTGCCTTCCTTACCGGGAGTTTGTCTGGCCATCAGGTATTTCGTGTATCTGTAAAGAGGGCCGGCAGGAAACCTGCCTGCTCTCCGGGAATAAATATCGTAAATTAAATTCAGTACAGCAAACGCTGTCCTTTTTTATTGCAAAGCCTGTAATTTATTGCATTGCAAGGTAATTATGTACCCTTTAAACGTTTAAAAAGGCTTTCTGTTTTAATTGTGCGGAACAAAAGGGCTTTTGCCCTTTATATTACATACGCTTCTGACTCACAATATATTCACGTAAATTGCAGCTTCAAACAGGTGAACACGCTTTAAAAGCCGTTCAGTTCATGGCTTAACTGCCTAAATGAATAGATTAAATAATAATAATGCTGATAGAAGTACTAAAATCTAAAATCCATAGGGTAAAAGTTACACAGGCTGAATTACATTATGTAGGGAGCATAACCATAGACGAAGACCTGATTGATGCAGCCGGCATGATTGAAAATGAAAAAGTGCAGGTAGTGAACGTAAATAATGGTGAAAGGCTTGAAACTTACGTAATTAAAGGCGCAAGAGGTTCGGGTATAGTATGCCTGAACGGACCTGCCGCCCGTAAAGCACAGGTAGGCGACATTATAATTGTGATATCTTACGGCCTCATAAGCCGCGCCGAAGCCCCGGCCTGGATACCCACCGTTATTTTCCCCGATGACAATAACAGGCTCATATAAACTCATCTCATTTATATTTCGTTGCCGGAAGGCTTTTAAACGCCGGATTATTTCTAATTTCCCGCAAAATAAGGGGGCATAAGCTAAGTACAGCCCTGAAAACACCGAAATATGCGCCTAAAGAAGGCCGTTGATATATTGCATCTCCTTAACCCTTTCGGCAGGCGAAACCGGCCGGTGCTGATTACGCCCCATTACAGGGCAAAGAGGTTATGGCTGCGCTTCCTTGTTTTAGTATTGCTGCCCGTGTTCTACGTACAGGCAGTTGCATGGAATTTTCTTTGGCTTTTCGGCAGCAGCCCCAGCCTGGAAAATGTTGAGAACACGCGTCCGGCCCAGGCCAGCCATATTTATACATCTGACGGTAAGCAGGTTGGTATGTATTTCCGTGAAAACCGGAGCCCGGTAGAATACAACCAGATCAGCGGGTACCTCATAAACGCACTTTTTGCAACAGAAGATATCAGGTTTTATGAGCACAGCGGCGTTGATCCCGAAGCAACAGGCAGCATAATATGGTATTTAGCCCGCGGCGATAACCGAGGGGGAAGCACCATAACCCAGCAGCTTGCAAAAAACCTTTACAATACCCGAAGAGGCTCATCGCAGGGCCTCTTAGGCGGCATTCCGCTTATAGGAACCATTATAAGCAAGACTAAGGAATGGATTACGGCCATCAGGCTTGAGCAGCTGTACACCAAGGAAGAAATTCTGACCATGTACATGAACACCGTTGATTTCGGCCGCAATTCATTCGGAGTGAAAACCGCGGCAGAAACATTTTTTGACCGCACACCCGACAGCCTGCAGGTTGAGCAGGCCGCCATGCTCATAGGTATGCTGAAAGCCACCAGCAGCTACAACCCTTATAAAAACTATGGCAGGGCCTTTAAGCGTCGCAACACTGTTATCAGCCAAATGGCTAAGTATGGCTTTATAACCAAACATGTTGCAGATTCAGTAAGCCGCATACCCATTGTGCTTCGTGAGCGTGCCGATATTCACCCGGATGGCGCTGTAGATTATTACGGACAATGGCTGACATCGGAACTGAAACGCTGGGCTAAAGAAAAAGACCCCGATTATATTTACAAATCAGGCCTGCGGATTTATATTACAATTGACAGTAAAATGCAGGCGCATGCCGAAGCCGCCATGCAGGAGCACATGAAATCTTTACAGGACAAGTTCGATAAGCACTGGAAAGGTAAAAACCCCTGGGTGGATGAGCAGTACAATGAAATTCCCCTGTTCATAGAAACCCTGATTCGCAGAACAGATATTTATCGCATTCTCAAGGCCAAATACAAAGGCAACGAAGACAGCATCAATGTAGCTTTGAATACACCTAAGCAAATGGTGGTCTTCAACTGGAATAAGCCTTCGGGCGACACCGTTATCATGAGCAGCATGGACAGCCTGCGCTACTGCAAGCGCCTGCTACATGCCGGCTTAATGACCATGGACCCGTTCAGCGGGCACATTAAAGCCTGGGTAGGCGGTATTAATTATAAATTCTTTAAGTACGACCACGTAAAGCAAAGCAGGCGTCAGCCGGGCAGTACGTTTAAGGCATTTGTTTACGCCGCAGCCATGGACCGGGGCTGGACACCCTGTGACAAAATCCAGGATGTGCCCGTAACCATCAACTACGAAGAGCTCGAAAACGGGGCAATGGTTAAAAAGAGCTGGAGCCCCCATAATGCCACGGGAACTTTTACCGGCATGAATATGACCCTGCGCTTTGCTATAGGGCGTTCAATAAATTCGGTTACTGCGCAGCTTACCCAAAAGCTTACGCCGGAGGTGGTGGCAGATTATGCCAAGCGCTTGGGTATCAGCAGTCCTATTAAGGCGATACCTAGTATTGGCCTTGGCAGTAACGATGTTACACTTTATGAAATGGTGGGCTCTTACGCTACCTTCCTGAACGAAGGGGTATATACCGAACCAAGTATAATAAGCAGAATTGAAGACCATAACGGTAACGTAATAGACCAGTTCCGCTCACGCAGGCAGAAGGTAATCAGCCCAGAGGCAGCATTCCTGATGATACACATGCTTAAGGGTACCCTGCAGGAGCCCGGCGGCACAGCGCAGGCACTTTTCAGCTACCAGGTTTACCGCAATAATGAGCTTGCCGGAAAAACCGGCACCAGCAGCAACCAAAGCGATGGTTGGTTCATTGGCCTCACCAAAGACCTGGTAACCGGTGTTTGGGTTGGCGCAGAAGAACGCAGCATCCACTTCCGCAGCCTGAGCATGGGTGAAGGGGCTAAAACCGCCCTGCCTATTTATGGCCTGTACATGGAACGCCTGTATGCAGATACAGCTGTTAAAGTAGATGAAGGCCGCTTTGCCAAGCCATCGGTAAAAATTAAGGCACATTACAACTGCCCTACACACCTGCCCAGACCTGATACGGGGGCAACAGATTCTGCAGTAAGGCAGGTAAGGCCAGAAACAGACATGGCCCCGCCGACTTCAGGTGACGGTTTTTAAGAATTATCATAGCTGACTATTATTGTTTCAGGTTGTAGTCAGAATAATTGAAGTATAAATTCAGGGGGCAGGCCGCAGGGTTTGTTCCCTGAATTGTTTAAACGCATGCCTATTTATAGCCATTCTTATTTATTGATTTTAGAGGATTATTAATAAACATTCCGTCAAATTTACCGTTCCATAAGCACTGTCATTAATAGCGGGCCGGCAGACTTTTTGGTAATCTATTCAGGTTCCCGGAATTAAGGCCTTAAAAGAGTACTCGTCTAAAATAACATGAGCGAAAACATATATGCCGAAATTATCACCATCGGCGATGAAATTCTTTACGGACAAATAACCAATACCAACTCACGCTTCATAAGCGCCGAGCTTGATTCCGCAGGTTTTCGCACCATCAGGCAGACCTCGGTGGGCGACAGCGAATCTGAAATTCTGAAGTCATTGGCAGAAGCTGAAACAAGGGCGCAGGTTATTGTGCTCACCGGGGGCCTGGGACCCACCCGTGACGATATTACCAAGAACACCCTTGCCAAGTATTTTAATTCTGAAATGGTAGTGAATACATCTGCCCAGGAAGAATTGCGCACTTTTTTAGAGTATCGGGGCCGTACGCTTTCGGGGCTTAACCAGTTCCAGGCAGTACTGCCTAAAGCTTGCAGGCACATGAGCAACCGGATTGGCACTGCACCCGGCATGTGGTTCGATAAGGGCGATAAAGTAATTCTTTCTATGCCCGGCGTTCCGGCCGAAATGAAAGAGATGCTTACCATGCAGGCATTGCCACGCCTGAAAGAGCGTTACCATACGCCCACTATTTACCATAAAATTATACGTACGGCAGGCATACCTGAAACTTTCCTGGCCGAAAAAATTGAAGACTGGGAAAATGCCCTTCCTGAACATATCAGGCTGGCTTACCTGCCATCTTTCGGCGGTGTAAAGCTGCGACTAACCGCAACCGGGCCTGATATAAATGTTCTTAAAGCTGAAACAGAAGAACTAACCAAACAGCTGCGCCCGCTGGCAGGAGATTATATTTTTGCCGAAGAAGATACCGAGCTCGAAAAAGTTGTAGCTACCATGCTGGAAAACAACAGGCAAATGCTTTCTGTAGCCGAAAGCTGTACGGGGGGCTCACTTGCAGCACTTCTTACAGCCATGCCCGGCAGCAGCGAATGGTTTTCGGGCGCTGCGGTAACTTACAGCGTTGAAAGTAAAATTAAAGTATTAGGCATTAATGCCGATACTATTGCAAAACATACTGTCTACAGCTTAGAAGTTGCAGCTGAGATGGCCCAAAATGTAAGGGCCCTTTATGGTACTGATTTTGGTTTGGCAACCACGGGCGTTGCAGGTCCGCCGAGGCCTGAAGACGTGGTGCCGGCAGGGACAATATTTATAGCTGTTGCCCATGCCGACGGCGTGGAAACAAAGCAATTGAAATTAGGCACCGAAAGAGAAATTAATATAAAAATGACCAACCTGAACGTAATGAATATGCTCAGGCATAAACTGCTTGCTGAAGATCGCGAAAAAAAATAATAACAGCATTATGACGTTCATGCTAAGCTAAAAGCCTTGATTCCGGGCTTTTAGCTGTTGAGGCAGTTCCGGTTAAAGAATTATTTCTCATGCATAATAATTTTTAGCTGTGATTAAGCCGGTTCAATTAAATTTGCAATGCCGGGTTTATTTCACCTTATCAAGTGCCCGGCATCCATCTTAAATTCCAATAAAAGAGCAGGCATATTTCAAACCCTTATGACTGAAAGCCGTAACATAAGCCTGCTTATTACAGCCGACGGCTCGCATACACTATACCTGCCCGAGCTGAACGAAACTTACCACAGCCGAAACGGCGCGGTGCAGGAATCGGAATACGTTTTTATTGAGCAGGGTTTTAAAGAGGCGTCAGTAGGAAAATCAGCGCTCAGCATTTTAGAAATAGGATTCGGAACCGGCTTGAATGCCCTGCTTACTGCTATAAAGAGTGCATCGGCGGGAATTAAAACTGTAATGCATACCCTTGAGCCTTACCCGCTTGAGCTTGAAATAACAGGTGAGCTGAATTATACCGACCAACTTTCAGGCTGTGTACCCGGCATTGCAGCCAATGTATCAGTAAGTGAACCGCAACAGGTTATTGATATGATATCGGCATGGGATAATATAATAAACGGCCCCTGGGAACAGGAATATACCGTAAGCGCTTATTTCAGCCTGAAAAAGATTAAAGCCACCCTTGAAGATTTTTCAGGCCCGGCAGAAGTTTACGACCTGGTTTACTTTGATGCATTTGCGCCAAACAGGCAGCCCGAAGTATGGCAGCTCAGCAATATGGTAAAATGTTACGCCATGCTGAAACCCGGCGGTATGCTGGTAACCTACAGCGCACAGGGCGATATGAAGCGTACGTTAAAAGAAGCAGGCTTTAAGGTGCGCAGGCTTAAAGGGCCGCCCGGAAAGTGGCAAATGGTAAGAGCTGCAAAGCAAATTAAATTGGAGTAGCGTTTTAAGCTGAAATTGTTTTTTTTTGCGGCAGAATTAAAAGCCGCAGCTTTCCCGTTGCGGCAACACCAATCCTGATAAAATGGGAAGAGCATTTGAATTTCGTAAAGGGCGCAAACTGAAGCGCTGGGGACAGATGTCCAAAACCTTTTCCAGGATAGGAAAAGATATAGTGGTGGCAATTCGCGCAGGCGGGCCAAACCCGGAGTCGAACGGAAAGCTAAGGGCAATTATACAGAACGCAAAAGCTGTGAATATGCCCAAGGAAAACATTGAGCGCGCGCTTAAGAAAGCCGTTGCCAAAGATACCGCCGATTACAAGGAAATTGTTTACGAAGGCTACGGCCCCCACGGCATTGCCGTAGTGGTAGAATGTACTACCGATAACCCCGTACGTACTGTTGCAGGTGTCCGTTCGGCTATAACCCGAGCAGGCGGCAGCCTGGGCACAAGCGGTATGCTTGACTTTATGTTCGACCGCAAATGCGTGTTTCACATAACAGCCGGCAGCACCGACGCCGAAGAGCTGGAGCTTGAAATGATTGACGTAGGCGCAGATGAAGTTTTTGCCGAAGAAGACCAGATAGTAATATACGGCGGCTTTACTGAATTCGGGCATATACAGCAATACCTGGAAAGCAATAATTACCAGGTTATTTCATCGGGCTTTGAACGCATACCTACCGAACTTAAAGACCTGACCCCGGACCAGGAAAAGGACATTGAAAAAATGATTGAAAAACTGGAAGACGACGACGACGTGCAAATGGTTTACCACAACATGCGCGAAAGCGGCGAAGGGGAGGGTGAATAAAAGGCCATTGTGTTGATTTAATTGAATCAGGCTTAGGGGCTAGGTAATTATTAATTTGATTACAGCTATTAAGCATAAATCCGGGTTAAGGAATTAAAGGCAAATATTTAGGCCGGGCCCCTCAAACGTAGGGGCTTGGCTTGCCTTTTCAGTATGCTAAATAGAAACTTTGGGCCCGCGCTTCTAAATCGCACTTTATGCTCGATTTGCCAAAACTTTCAAATATTTTAATCCTGAAAGGGTGGGTGCCCAACGGGAAGTGTGATTTTTATTTAAAATTTCTTAACCTGAATTTGTTCTTAACAATAGCCAATTACCCGTCAATGTTGGTTTAAGCATTCAAAATTCAGATTCTTTAACCTCAAATTCTGAAGAAAGCAATTTTTAAGTCCGGAATTTCAGCAATTACCGGGTCCCGGTAATAAGAAGGCTGAACTTAGCTGGGAATTAAATTTTCAACTGAATCAGGATTGTCAATACCTGAAGCGTCCTCATTTTCAAAGAAGGCAAACAAATCAGCCTTAAAGGCAAAGAGCCACAGTTCAAAACAAATCCCGAATAAAAATCGCTTAAAATTCCGTCGATTCTGCTAATTAAATGACTGATTTTTAACTGCTTGTGCTTATGTCTAAACGAAAACCGAACGCAGGTTTTTAAGAATTGTTATCAGCGTAAATATTGTAAATTCATTAACCTGATATTAATAATCAGGCAGAGATGATTTCAGTTATCGCTTTAACCTCTTGCCGGTTTATACTGTCCCTTTACCCTTGGCATGTATATAATCAGGTCATTTAAACCGGAAAAATTCTAAAAGCTTTGGCAATGCTTAGGTGTAAGCATGCGGTCAAATGCCCTGGTTTTCTGCATATATATGAATTTGGAAATGCGCATAAATTGAAGGTAGCTTATATTATCGGTCCGGCGAAGCGCGGGCATGGCTCTGCATGCCGAAAGGCGATTGAGTACAAGCAGGCCAAATATTCGTACAACAATTGCAATCAGTTTTCGATTATCAAACAGGCGATTGCTTATTTGGTTTCGTATAAAATCCGTGCTCAGGAATTCATATTTCGCGCATTGTTACAGGCTTTTTGCATGGGGCCTGCGCTTATGCTAATTTGCACATTAATTCAGGCCTGAAATTGGTTTGAATCAGCACCGAACTATGCGTAAAGGTTTACACTACTCTCTTTTAAAGTTATTATTTGCGGCAGTTTTACTGCTGCCCATTGCTCCTGCCCGGGCCGATGAAGGTATGTGGCTTCCCATATACCTCAAAATACTCAATGAGCAGGCCATGCAGGATTTGGGCATGAAGCTCACCACCGACCAGGTTTACAGCATAAATAAGGCATCAATGAAAGATGCTGTTGTGCAGTTCGGCGGCGGCTGCACAGGTGCCATTGTATCGCCTGAAGGTTTGTTGTTTACCAACCATCATTGCGGGTTCAGTTATATACAAAGGCACAGCAGTGTTGAAAACAATTATATCGACAAGGGTTTTTGGGCCAAAACCCACGCCGATGAATTGCCGAATACCGGCCTTACTGTAAGTATTTTAGTACGTATGGAAGACGTAACCCAGCGTATTCTTGAAAATATTCCGACCGGTGCTTCTGAAAAGGAACGTGAAGCTGCCATAGCTTACAATATAGAAAAGGTTAAAAAAGAAGCTGTCGCGGGCACGCACTATTCGGCTTTTATACGCCCGTTCTTTTACGGAGCAGAATTCTACCTCTTTGTAAACGAGGTTTTTAAAGATGTTCGTCTTGTTGGCGCCCCTCCGGCATCCATTGGCGATTTTGGCGGCGACGACGATAACTGGATGTGGCCCCGCCACAATGCAGATTTCAGCATGTTCCGCATTTATGCCGGGCCCGATAATAAGCCGGCTGCTTATAGCAAAGAAAACGTGCCTTACAGGCCCCGCCAACATTTCCATATATCGCTCGATGGTGTAAATGAGAATGATTTTACCATGGTCTTAGGTTACCCTGGCCGCACCCAGGAATACCTTAGCTCATGGGCAATCAATATGATTGAAAAGGAAAGTAACATTTATAAAATAGCCCTGCGCGATAAGCGCCTGAAAGTGCTCCGCGAAACCATGAACGAAAGCGATTCCATGAAAATTCGCTTTGCTGCCAGGTTCGCATCTGTTGCCAACGCCCGTAAGAAATGGGCCGGCGAAAGTGCCGGACTTGAAAAGGCCAATGCTGCAGCCAAAAAAGCAGTGCAGGAAGCTGCATTTGCCAAATGGGCAGATGCTGATCCTAAACGCCAAAAAGAATACGGCAGGGTTTTACCTGCGTTAAAAAAGGCTTACGATACACTCAATCGCATTATTCTGCCTGTTGAATACCAAAGTGAGGCTGTTTACGGGAACGATATTTTGCCTTTTGTAAGTACTTACGGTGCAATGGCAGAGCTTTGCCGCAAAGGCAGGCCCGACCCTAAAGCCGTGGAAGCCTTGCGTGCACAAACAACGGCCTATTTCAGGAACAGCTACCTGCCCATGGATAAAAAAATGTTTGCGCTGTGCATGACCTCAATACATAAAGATGTTCGGCCGGAATACCGCAGCGTGGCATTAACCGGGTATGCCGGTCGTTTCGAAGGTGATTTCAATAAAATGACTGATTGGCTTTTTAAGCATTCGGCATTTACGGATAAGCGCAAAACCGAAAAAATTCTGAATTCCCTTGAAAAAGGAAGTACGGAAAAGCTGGAAAAAGATCCTTTATATAAGCTATGGTTCGAGTTCAACCGGAATTACGAAATCCGCTTGCAGCCAACCTTTAATAACCTGCGCAATACCATTGAAAGCAACAGCATGCTGTTTGTTGATGGTTTGCGAAAAATGTACCCTGAACGGAATTTCTACCCTGATGCCAATTCCACTTTTAGGGTAGCTTATGGTAAGGTGGGCAGTTATTCTCCAACCGATGGCAAAACGTATTTGTACAGCACAACGCTTGATGGCGTAATGCAAAAAGAAGACAGCAACAGCCTTTATTATAAAGTGCCTGCGCGTCTGAAGGAACTGTATCGCCGCCGCGATTTTGGGATTTATGCCATTGGCAAAATGCCTGTAGCTTTTATTGCCACCAACCATACCACAGGCGGCAACAGCGGCAGCCCCGTAACCGATGCCAACGGCCGCCTCATTGGCCTCAATTTCGACCGCGTTTGGGAAGGCACCATGAGCGACGTAAATTATGATGCCTCAGTATGCAGAAACATAAGTCTCGATATGCGTTACGCCCTCTTTATAGTAGATAAATATGCGGGGGCCTCCCATTTAATTAAAGAAATGACTTTAATTCGTAATGGTAAGCCATATTTTTACTTGCAGCAATAGTTTGAAAAACAATGAGTTATGAAATTTATCCGGGGTAATTAAAAATTAACAAAAAAATATTACGTTTTTTTCTGTTTTCGCGGTTACCTTATTTATGCCAATCGTATACAGAATAGAATACACTGAGATTTATTCATACACCTGTTTAGTATATATCGAAAAAGCCCTCCGCATCGGGGGGCTTTTTTTTATGTCCTTGTTTTGGGAAAAGGGCCTGTACCTTTCAGCTGTTATCCCCTGTCAAAGTTTTCAGCATTTTTCTGTCTTCGACTTCAAAAAACGGGCAAGGTTTACTCCCTATAAATTATTTAATGTTTATTTTTTCCCCTGTAATTGCAAAACAATTTACCATTAAGGGTTCAGACGCATTTTTTTCAGGGAAACTAAGCAGCAGCTCAGGCTGTCGCATCGCTCAAATTGGGCAGAAAAATAGTGAATTTAGTACCTTGCCCTACTATGGATTCAAGGGTAATATTGCCTTTTAGCTTATCTGCCACCTGCCTGGCAATGTAAAGTCCAAGTCCTGACCCATAGCTGTCTTCAGATGCCCGGAAAAACATATCAAATACGCGCTCTGCATAACGAGGGTCAATACCTTTACCATTGTCTTCAACTACAATAGTGGCATTTTTATGGTCACAGTTAACTGTGAGGCTAACCCATGCCTGCTCATCTTTTAGAGATCTGCCCTGTCTTTGGTATTTTATGGCATTGCTTATCAGGTTTTGCAGCAAAATGCCCATACGCTGCTTGTCTGAATAAAAAACAGATTCACAATCAAGATTGCGGTACAGAACTATGCTTTCAGCATTTTCCATATATCGCAGGTTTTCAGTAATATCATCCAGCATTATATTAAAATCAATGGGCTCAGCCAATACTTCCAGGCGGCTGTTACGGCTGAAGTTTGTGAGATCGCTTATGAAGTTATCAAGCTTATTAACGCTTTTTTCAATCAGGTTCAGGTAAAGCTTTTGCTGCTCTTCGTCGGTTTCAAAACCCAAAATATTTACCAGTCCCAAAACCGATCTTAATGGCGCACGTAAATCATGCGATGCCCTGTAAACAAAGCTGTCGAGCTCAAAATTAGTACGTTTAAGTTCGTTCTCAGCCTCTTTGCGCAGGGTTATATCGCGGGCAAACAGGCTCAGACCGCTAATAAGGCCTTCTTCCGTAAAAATGGGATTAATGCTCAAATCAAGCGCTAACGGCTTGCCTGAGAATTCAAAATTAAGCTCACGGCGAAGCGCTTCGCCATCTCGTGCCTTAACATAAAACTCCTGTATGGATTCGAACAGGTTCTCACTAAATACCTCCTGCAAGGGCATACCCTGAAGAACGTTATGCCCGGTCAGTATTTTTACCAGGTTCCCGAAGGCAGAGTTAAAGGTCACAAGCCGCATGTTGCGATCCAGTGAGCAGATAATGTCTTCGGTATTTTCAATCAGGGCTACCAGGTTGGCTTCGCTGGTGCTCAACGCAACTTCAACGCGCTTCTTTAAGGAAACATCGCGCATTACAATTAGCACGCCCGGCGCATTGCCATCTGCCTCACCCATTATCCTGATAAAGCTGACTTCGGCAATGCCGCTTTCTCCGCGTGAATTCCTGAAATCGAATTCATCAGTCCATTTGCGGCTTATTGTGTCATCGCTGCTGACTACCAGCCTTATCAGTTTTTCAACCCTTGAGCTCCTGTCGAAGATGCCGCATTCAGTAAGTCGGCACCCTAAAATATCTGATGCGCTGCGCCCGAACATTTTTTCGGCGCTGGGGTTCCATTCTGTAACAATGCCGGAAGAGGTTGTTAGTGCAACAGCATCGTTAATGTTTTCAAATACTCGGGCCTGTTTATAAAGGCTTAGCAGGGAGCTGTCGCGCTCAAGTGCCAGGCCTGTAACTTTGCAGGCAATGTTTACAAGGCTCACCTCCACCGGGGTAGGGTTGTGGGCCAGCCGGTAAAACACGCAAAACCTTGCCGAAACTGTTTTTTGCCCTGATAATATTACCGGGTTTATCCAGAGCGTATGAATGTTTTCACGGCGCAGCAGGGCAGATATTGTTCCTCCGTTTGAATCTGCATGAATAAGAACCGCATTATCGCCTGATTCCACATCGCTTCCCGCGTTTAAATGCCCTTCGTCATTTTCTTTACCGGCATTAAATAAGTAAGTAAGGCTTGCAGAAAGCTCCGGTGAAAGCGCTTCTGCTTTAGATGGTTTGCTGAGACCCGTTTCAGGGTCTGTTAAGAAAAAGGCAGCAATTGCATCAATACCCAGGAAATGGCCGGTTCGTTGCTCAAGCTGGTCAACAACTGCGTTCAGGGGGTCGCCTTTGGCAATCATTTCCAAAACATCTTTCTGGAAGTTTGTAAGGCGTTCGCTTTGTTTTTGGCGCGTAATGTCGGTTGCGTAAATGTTTATGTAATTACTTCGCGGCACATAAACGAAAAGCAATGCAAAAACCTTATGGCCAACTTTTACCGAGCTCCGGAATTGCTTATTTATGGGGCTCAGCTCATCAAGCCGCATAATCAGGCTGTCGCTTATCCGGTTGCCATAACGTGGTCGCCATTCAGCAAGGAGCTCTGCACTGGCGGCATTGGCATACAGTATATCTCCCATTACAGATATACGCAATATAGGATTAGGTGCTTCAGCAGGGAAACGGGCAAGGTTTTCAATTTTCCTGCGGGCGGCAACGCCCTGTGTAACATTGCTGAGCAGGGCAGTATGCATGCCGGGCAGGAAATTACCCTGGATCTTATATTCAATATACCTGGTTTGCCTGTCAGGCGTACGGAAGCTGAAACGGCCCCTGATACCCTCTCCTGCCTTGAACAGTTCCCATTTAATACTGAAGAGGTGCCTGGCATGGTCGGGGAAAATATCGTGCAGGGTATGGGCTTTTTCAATGCCGCGCATGCGAATGAGCTCAGTTGCGGCAGAGTTGTTTTCAATAATTACGGCGTTGTTATCAAGTATGAGTATTGCTTCGCCGGTTTGCTCAAACAGGGTGCGGTATCGTGTTTCGCTTTGCCTGAGCTGCTTCTCAAGGTTGTGCTTTTGCAGCACTGTCCGAATAGTAAGATCCAGTTCACGCTCCTGGAAAGGCTTTAAAATATAGGCATCGGGATCGCTGACCTGGGAACGGGTAAATGTAGTTTCATCGGCATAGGCAGTAAGGAAAATTATGGGCACGTCTGCATTTGCACGTATAAGGGCTGCAGCTTCAATACCGTCCATACCGCCGGTTTCGAGCATGATATCCATAAGCACAA
The DNA here is from genome assembly GCA_040388605.1 of Bacteroidota bacterium. Lineage (GTDB taxonomy): Bacteria > Bacteroidota > Bacteroidia > Cytophagales > Flexibacteraceae > JAZKBN01. The sequence goes on from JAZKBN010000066.1 coordinate 32,185, forward strand.
GATCGGGCCTGAGCTCAATAACCGCCTGGAGCGCCTCCGGGCCTGTGCTCACATAATTAAGCACACGGTACCCCATGCCTTCAAGCCTGAATTGAAGGTCAATGGCAATTATTATCTCATCCTCTACAATCAGGATAGCCGGTTTTAGCATCGGGTATATAGCCGGGTGCGCAATGAACTGTTCAATGGCAGGCTAAAAGTATAAAAAAGGGGGCTGCAAACATGCAGCCCCTCTTAATTTTTGAACATTCTTTTTAATTAGCCTTTTTTATTGAAATAATTTACCGGGATTAATAAAGCCCCCTGCGGTAAAATGCAGATTTAAAATTTCAATAATAAGAAATACCGACTCTTGCTGTGACAGCTGAGCCTACTCCCATGCAAAAGCCTGCATTCCCTGCAAGGTTACTTTATCTTTCCGCGGCCTGGCTGCAAACACTTTTATAAGCATGGCCGGATGCACATACTTAATGCCAAAACCATTGTGCGAATAAGCGGAGCTTAACAGGCGAAAACCGCCGTCGTGGCTTGCCGAGCCAATAATTCCGCAATGACCAAGTGTATCGCCGCAATAAGACATATACCAGTATTGCACTATATCGCCTGACTGCAATGAATCAGGGGAAACGCGGCTTGCCAGGCCCCTGTCGGTTAAAACGCGGCAAACGCCGCTTACTGTGGCTTCATCACCTTCGCGCAAAAGCTTACGGGCCTGTTGGGCAGAACCTTTTATATAGATGCGTTTCTTTTCAGCAAGGCTGAAGCTGTAAACAGGGTTCAGCAAATCGTGCAGGAAGGCAACACAATTGCGTGTGGAATAAGTAGGTGCCAATACAGGGCCCTGTTTCATTGCCTGGTCAACGAGCCAGTTCTCTTTATCTGCCATCCCGAAATGCGGTATAGGCAAATAGTCTTCACCATCGGCATGGTTGTGTGTTTGGGCATGCGCAGGCAGGCAGGCAAAGCTGACCAAAAGCAATAATACCCTTATTACCTGTTTGATTTTCAAGTTTGTTTTTACAGTTCCTGAGGTGTAAAATTAATTAAATTTAAAGATGTTATAGCAAATAAGAATGATTGGATGCTTATTCATCCTTTAAGTTAAACGGGTGATTAGATTCGAAATTATACTGTTATGTATACAAACCTTTAAAGTGGCAAAGATTTAGCTTTTGAGCGCAGCCACAATGGAGTAAACCATTGGGATTTTGTTTTCAAGGTGTTTAATCCTGAATTTCTTAGGCTCATACTCCTCGGTTTCATTAAAGCAGTTATACGGCGACCAATTATATTCACCCAAGCTTGTTATTTCAAGGCCTGCATGAATAAGACCTGTAATTACTTCGCCCATACTGTGATTCCAGGAAACTGATTCCTGTGTAATGGGCGCATCACGATCTGCATAAGTACCGCTTTCGGTTTCAATAATAGGGCCTGTGTTAAAATAGCTGTAGCCCACTTCCCTGAAATTGTAATCGAACATCCAAACTACAGGGTGGAAATCAACGAAGATGAATTTGCCACCGGGATTCAGGAATTTTGCAATCACCGCTGCCCATTTATCCATATCGGGCAGCCAGCCTATGGTACCGTAGCTGGTAAATACTATATCGAATTTTTCATTGAGCACATTGGGCAGCTCATAAATATCTGAGCAGATGAATTTGGCATCAGTGCCTGTTTTTTCTGCCAGCTCCCCGGCTAGTTTAATGGCTGTGTCAGATAAGTCCACCCCGGTTGCTTCTGCGCCAAGCCTTGCCAAAGAAATGGTATCCTGCCCGAAATGGCATTGCAGGTGCAACAGCTTTTTACCGCTTAAATCACCTAAAAGCCCTAACTCAACGGGGTTCAGCGAGGTTGCACCGGCCAAAAAACCGGCCACATCATAAAATGCAGAATCTGCATGGAACTTTGTTTTATTGTTCCAGAAGGTTTGGTTAACGGCGAGGTAGTTATACGGGAGTGCGGGCTGCTCAGGCATTATACAGGGTAAAGTGGCTGATGGATAGTACTAAGAGGCAAATTACGAAGGCGGCGAATCGGAAGTCCATAAAGATTACTCTTTTTCATAATACGCATCCCAAAGTTTATTCCTGAATTTGTACGCGGGGTCATATTGTTTCTTTACTCTGAAAAACTCCGTTGCGTTTGGGTAGGCTTTCCTGAACTGTTCCGGACTTGCATGAATTTGGTAAGGCAGGTAAAATGTGCCGCTGCAGGAGAGAGACGCATCAATAAGCGCTTTTGTCCATGCTTTAACTTCTGTTTTATCTTTGGCGCCCTTACCCTGCCTGTAGTATAATACGAATGCAAATACTTCGGTTCTGGCCCAGGCAAGCTTGCTTCCGGGGTCAGGCAGGGCGTGCCTCACAGAAATATTCATCACGTTAACTTTATGCGCCTTCAGTATTTGGCTCATTTTCGGATAAAAATTATCGAACTCATTTACGGGCACAAAATACTCCTGCAAAACAAAAGTGTTGATTTCCCTGCTTTTGGGCTCAAGTTCCATAACATTATGGCTTGCCTCGTAATTTCGCCATACCACAGGTTTGCCATAATAGTAAATCGGGTCTAAAACATGCTGCCGTATCCACTTACCGCCGGGGAATCCGGCAACGAAATTTATGGCAGCTCTGCCCCCTTTGTAAGATTTATCACTTGGTATAAGCCTGTCTTTTACGGTAATTTCCCTGTCGGTTTCAGTGTAGCTTACCATCCGAATTTTTTTGTAGCTGTTAGGGTATATTACCGCATTATGGAAAATCACTTTTTGGTTGTTGCGAATATTATCAGCAAAATACTTCCCGTAGTTTTCTATGGCTATGACTTGGTCGCTCCGCTCGGTTTTCACATTATCTGTGAGCTGCAATGTGGCTTCGGTAATTACGCCAATACCGCCATAGCCCCCTATGGCGGCGAAAAAAAGATCAGGGTTTTCTATAGGGCTCGCAATTTTAATTTCTCCGCTGGCTAAAACAACCTGAATTTTCTTAACAGATAATATTATTGGTCCCATGCCAATATACCTGCCGTGGGCATTTACGCTAAGTGCGCCGCCAACCGTAAAATTGGCATAGCTCTGCATAATTTTTACCGATAAATTATATGGGTCAATATGTTCCTGCACCTTACGCCAAGTGGCCCCCGCCTGTACTGTAATTTCCTTTTGATCTTTATTAAAGGCAATAATTTGGTTAAAATCCCGCATATCAATTTGCAGGGTGTTTTCGGTGGCAGTTTGTCCGCCCATGCTGTAACGCCCGCCGCCAACAGATACCGAACCTTTCGCGCTTTTTACAGCTTCAGCTATTTCTGCCGTTGTTTTCGGTGTAATTACAGCGCTTACCTCAATTGGATTCAGTCGACTTACATCGTTTACAATAACAGGCTGTTTCCCCTGCGCCGATAACGGATTTTGACAATAAAGCAGCATGCAGAGCAGTACGGCCAATACCGGGCTGATTTTAGCTGCTGATGTTCGATTAATGAACTGCGATGGTTTCATACATATAAAAGTTTAAGGTTTTAACGGAATTTCCCCGGGCTAATTGCAGCCTGAACCGGTTATGAGATATTAACCTTCAGAATGAATAATAAGGAGGTATTTATCGGCTATACTTATGGCGCAATCATTACCGTAAAGTAAATAAGGCCAATAAAACAGAAAGGCCGGGAAACCCGGCCAATGCTGTTTTTAAACTATTCAGAATTCAATCTTATTGCTTGGTGAATTTCTTCATCAGCTGAATTTTATCCGAGGTCATCCTGAGCATATAAGCCCCGGCCGGCAGGCTCGAAATATTCATTGATGTGTTACGCACCTTACCTGTGCCGGGCATGGTTTCAGTATAAACCTCGCGGCCGGTCATGTCGGTGATGCTGATTATGCCGGCTTTGCCTTCAGGCATATCGGCAAGGTTCAGGTTAAGCATATCCAATGCGGGAACGGGGCTCAGGCTTATTGCCGGGTGCAGCTTAGGAATTCCTACATACACTACAGCACGTTCTTCCGAAACAGCGCTGCAGCCCTGAGCATTCTTCACCACTACCGTGTAATTGCCTGATTGTGAAACTATATGCTGTGCGTTAGTGGCTCCCGGTATAGTTCCGCCGTTGAAATACCATTGCAGGCTGCCTGTGGCAGTTGTGCGAAGGGTATCCCCGCTTTGGGTAATCAGCGGTGTTGCAGGCAGTTCGAAAGAAGTAACTGCTGTTACCGCAGATGCCGCAGAAGTACAGCTGCCCGATATTACCATTACGCTGTAGTTACCGGTTGTATCAGCCACAATGCTTTGGGCAATTGAGCCGTTGCTCCACAGGTATGTAAAACCGGCCGGTGCGGTAAGTGTAACAGAGCCGCCATCACAGAAAGATGTTGGCCCTGAAGGTGTAATTGAAGGCTGAGCAGGTGCTGTGCCGACAGTAACAGTTACAGGCTCAGAAACCGATGAAGTACATGTTCCGTTAATTGCGCGAACTGTATATGTTCCGGCAGCGCCAACGGTTATAGTTTCAGTAGTTGCGTTGTTGCTCCAGATGTAGCTGCCTCCTGCAGGAGCAGAAAGAGTTACGCTGCCGCCGCTGCAGAAACTTAGAGGGCCTGAAGGGGTAATTACAGGCGCGGCAGGCGCTGCTGTAACTGTTACTGTTGTTGCCTCCGAAACCGCCGAAGTACAGCCGTTTAATACAACCCGAACTGTATAGTTTCCGTTTACGCTTGCTGTAATGCTTGCTGAAGTTTCACCCGTGCTCCAAATGTAGCTGAAGCCGGCAGGAGCAGTTAAGGTAACGCTGCCGCCGCTGCAGAAGCTTGTTGAGCCGCCCGGAGTAATAATCGGCATTGCAGGTGCAGGGTTAACAGTAACAATGGTGGCAGGCAAAGCCGCCGAAGTACAGCCGTTGCTCACGCTGCGAACACTATAGCTGCCGGAAGTTGCAACCGTGATGCTTGCGGTGCTTTCGCCGCTGCTCCAAATAAATGCGCCGCTGCCGGATGCAGTTAATGTAACACTGCCGCCTTCGCAGAAAGACAGCGGTGAAGAAGCGGTTACAACCGGTGCGGTCGGCGCAGGATTTACAGTAACATTTGTAGGTGCCGATACTGCCGAGGTGCATGATCCGCTGATGGTGCGCAGAGTAATGGCTGCGCTTGTATTTACAGAAATGCTTTGGCTTGTTTCGCCGCTGCTCCATAGCCAACCGTTGGCGGCGGGGCCGCTTAGGGTTACACTGTTTCCTTCGCAGAAAGTTGTTGAACCTGATGCTGTAATAACAGCAGCAGGCGGGGCAGGGCTTTCTGTCACATTAACAGGTAAAGATGCTGCAGATGTACAGGTTCCGCTTATGAGCTGAACAGTATAGTTGCCGGCCGTGCGAACAGTAATTGTCTGTGTGTTTTCGCCGTTGCTCCAAATGTAGGCATAGCCCGCTGCTGCATTCATGTTCACAGATTGACCGGGGCAAAGGCGGGTATTGCCCGTTACAGTAATACCTGCCAACGGAGGCATAGGGTTAACAGTTACCGTTGTTGCAGCTGAAGCAGCTGAAGTACAGGTTCCGTTAACAGCCTGGACCGAGTAATTGCCTGATGCATTTACTGTTATGGCTTGGGTTGTTGCCCCGTTGCTCCACAGATACGACGATGCCGTTGTGGCAGAAAGCGTAACTGTATTGCCCTGGCAGAAAGTTGTAGGCCCGCCTGCAGTTACTCCCGGTGCTCCAGGTGTAGATGTAACTGATACCGCAACAGCTGCTGAAGGCTGGGAGGTACAACCGTTAAACACCGTTTGTACTGTAAAGCTGCCTGCAGTATTTGCAGTTATGGCCTGTGTGGTTGCGCCGTTGCTCCACAGGTAAGTGAAGCCTGCCGGTGCGCTAAGTGTAACAGAACCACCGGTACAGAATGTCAGCGGTCCGCCGGCAGATATGGTAGGGGTAGTTGGCGCAGCATTTACTGTAACAGCCATATCAGCTGATACTGATGATGTACAGCCGGTGCTTATTGTACGAACGTTATAGTTGCCTGTTGCGCTTGCAACAATGCTGCGGGTTGTGGCCCCGGTGCTCCACAGGTATGTAAAGCCTGCCGGAGCTGTAAGGGTTACGCTTCCGCCTTCACAAACGGTGGTTGGCCCTCCTGCGCTTATTGCAGGTGTAGTGGGTGCCGCGGTTACATTAACGGTTACAGCTGCCGAAGAAAGCGAGGTACAGCCGTTAAATACTGTTTGTACACTCAGGCTTCCGGCTGCCGAAACAGTTACAGATTGGGTGGCCGCACCGTTGCTCCAAATATAAGAGAAACCTGCAGGGGCAGTCAGCGTAACGCTTCCGCCTGCGCAGAAAGTGAGCGGGCCCGATGCAGTTACAGAAGGCGCTGCAGGAGCAGAACCCACGCTTATTGCCACAGGCGTGCTCGCTGAAGATGTACAGGTTCCGTTAACTGTTTGCAAAGTAAAAGTACCTGAAGCTGTTACGCTAATGGTGGCTGTGGTTGCACCGTTGCTCCAAAGGTAAGTGCTGCCGCCGGTTGCGCCTGATGCTGTCAGGGTTACAGTGCCGCCTGTGCAGAAGCTAAGCGGTCCGTTGGCTGTAATGGTTGGTGTTGCTGCTCCTCCGCCTGCATTTACCGCAACTGCTGCCGATGCTGCGGAAGTGCACCCGTTCAGAATTGTTTGCACCGTAAATGAGCCTGTGGTATTTGCCGTTATGCTTCGCGTTGCGGCACCGTTGCTCCATAAGTATGCAAATCCTGCCGGGGCAGTTAGCAATACTGAGCCGCCTGCGCAGAAAGTAAGAGGTCCGCCAGCTGTA
>JAZKBN010000066.1:39007-41940 GCA_040388605.1 Bacteroidota bacterium
GTGTCGCTGCCGCTGGCCGTCCCGTCGATGTAGACGCGCTTCTTGAAGGTGTGGTTGGTGCCGGGGTAACTGTAACCGCAACATCTGAAGATGCTGAAGATGTACATGATGCATTGTAAACGCGCACATTATAGGCGCCGGCTGTAACTGCTGTTATGCTGCGGCTTGTTTGCCCGTTGCTCCAAATATAGCTGAAGCCTGTGGGAGCTGTAAGGGTTACGCTGCCGCCTTCACAGAAGCTCGACGGGCCTGAAGTGGTAACCGTTGGTACCGAAAGCGCCGGGTTTACCGTTACTGCTGTTGCTGCCGAAACTGCAGATGTGCAATTTCCGTTTACGGTACGAAGTGTATAGCTGCCTGACGCTGTTACACGTATTGTTTGTGTGCTTTCGCCGGTACTCCAGATATAGCTAAGGCCGGCAGGGCCTGAAAGATTAACAAAGCTGCCTTCGCAGAAAGTTAAAGGGCCGCCTGCAGTAATGCCGGGTGTGGCCGGGGCCGTGCTTACGGTAACAGTTACATTTGATGCAGCCGAGGTACAAGCACCTGTAACGCTCCTGACTGAATAAGTTCCGCCGGTTGTTACAGTAATGCTTTGGGTGGTTTGCCCGCCGTTCCAGATATACCCGGTGCCGGCAGCGGCAGTAAGTACTACTGAACCGCCTGTGCAGAAGCTAAGCGGTCCGCCGGCAGTAATAACCGGGGCGGTTGGCACTGCATCAACAGTTACGGTAGTTGCATTAGAAGTTGCGGAAGTACAGGTTGAGCCTGTGTATGTGCGCAAAGTATAAGCGCCCGAAGTGGCTACGCTGATATTCTGGGTTGTTTCACCGGTGCTCCACAGGTAGCTGAAACCGGCCGGGCCGCTCAGCGTAACTGTGCCTCCCTGGCAGAAGGTAAGAGGTCCGCCGGCAGAAATGGCCGGTGTGGCAGGAACGCTGTTAACTGTAACCGGAATTGCATTAGAAGTTGCAGATGTACATCCACCGAATATGGTACGCACAGTATAGGTACGTGTTGCGCCCACGCTGATAGTCTGCGTGGTGGCGCCGTTGCTCCACAGGTAAGAGAAGCCTGCCGGTGCCGACAGTGTTACTGAGCCACCTGTGCAGAATGTTATTGGTCCCAGTGCGGTTATTGCCGGTGTGGCAGGCGCAGGGTTTACAACAACCGAAGTAACATTGCTTGTTGCCGAAGTACATGAGCCCGCATAAGTACGCAGGCTGTATGAGCCGCTTGCTGTGGCGTTAATGCTTTGCGTTGTTTCGCCGCTGCTCCAGATGTAGCCAAAGCCGGCCGGACCGCTTAAAGTTACTGAACTGCCTTCGCAGAAAGAAAGCGGGCCGTTAGCTGTAACAGTTGGTGCGGCAGGAGTAGTATTTATGCTGACGTCAGACGAAGCTGATACTGCCGAAGTACATGAACCGCTGATGGTACGTACTGTATAGGAGCCTGCAGATGAAGCTGTAATACTTTGCGAAGTTTGACCGCTGCTCCATAAATAAGAGAAGCCGGCAGGTGCGCTGAGCACAACCGAACCGCCTATGCAGAAGCTTAGCGGACCGCCGGCAGTAATTACCGGGGTTGTCGGTGCTGGGCTTACTGTTATGAATACAACATCGGAGCTTACAGATGTGCAGCCTGTTGATACAGTTGAAACTGAATAAGAGCCCGAACCTGAAACGGTAATACTTTGGCTTGTTGCGCCGTTGCTCCAGATATAAGCGTATCCGCCCGGGGCGGTTAAGGTAAGGCTGCCGCCCGTACAGAAAGATGCAGGTCCGTTCAGTGAAACAGTTGGCTTGGCAGGAACAGCATTAACTGTTACCGTAGTGGCAGCTGAAGCAGCAGAAGTACAGCCGTTTGCAATGGTTTGAACACTGTAGATGCCGGCCGAAGTTTTGGTAACGCTTTGGCTTGTTTCGCCGCTGTTCCATAAATAGCTCAGCCCGGCAGGTGCGGTTAAGGTAACGCTTCCGCCCTGGCAGAAAGTTACAGGTCCGCCTGCAGAAATTGTTGGTTGCGCAGGAGATGCATTTACGGTAACCGTTACCCCCGCAGAAGAGCCTGAAGTACAGGTTCCGGCAATTGTGCGTACGGTATAAGTTCCGGCAGTGCTTACTGTTATGGCCTGGGTGGTTTGCCCGTTGCTCCAGGAGTATGCATAGCCTGCAGGAGCGGTAAGTGTTACTGTATTTCCTGAGCAGAAATTAACAGGGCCTGAAAGAGAAACTGTAGGTGTGCTCGATGCATTATTAACCGAAACGGTTACAGGTGCCGATGCTGCTGATGTACAGCTTGCTCCTGCCGAACGAACAGTAAATGTACCCGATGCTTTAACCCTGATTGATGAGGTTATAGCACCGTTGCTCCAAATAAGGTTTGAACCCGTTGCGCTTAAAGTAACCGAATCTCCGGTGCAGAAGCTTAAAGGGCCGTTAGCAGATACCACCGGCACTGCAGGAGTAGCCTGAATGCTTACAGTAACACCTGCCGAAGCAGCAGAAGTACAGCCTGTGGTTATGGTTTTAAGGGTATAAGTGCCTGCGGCGTAAGCTGCGCGGGTGCGGGTAGTTGCTCCGTCGCTCCAAATGTAGCTGAAGCCTGTAGGGCCGCTCAGGATTACAGAATCACCTGTACAAATGGTGGTTGAACCGCTTGCTGACACCGCCGGTGTGGCAGGCTGCGCTGTTACATTTACTGTAACTGTTTTGCTTTGCGTACATCCGTTTTTAGTGCCTGTAACTGTATATGTGGTATTTACTGTAGGTGAAGCTGTAACGGTTGCTCCGCCTGCGGAACTTAATCCTGTTGCCGGTGACCATACATAAGTATCGGCCCCGGTAGCATTTAAGGTCATGCTGCTGCCGCCGCAAATGGTGCCGCCGCTGCTCAGGGTTGGGGTGCGCGATGTTGTTATTACGAATGCCGAA
>JAZKBN010000067.1:0-17637 GCA_040388605.1 Bacteroidota bacterium
TGCCACTATTTACCAGTACAGCCCCCAGGGTTCATTGGTTAGAACAATTAAGGAAACATCAAAGGGCAGACGCACGGTTGCGGAACAGCACAGCAATTTACCCTCAGTACGCCGATGATAAAGCTGCTCACCTTGCTTTGGCTTGCGAATACAGCCCTGTTACCCCCGGCCTCTAAATTTGAAGCTGAGCGTAAGCTGGTACTTGCTGCAATTAATAAAACACAGCAGCAGGCAAGGGCAAATGCAGGGATGCTTTGCTCAATGCACTACAGAGTTTGCAACAACCTTCGCAAAATCGACAACAAAGCTATAATTCGAACAGAAGTAAACGAATTAAAAACTACACGGCATAATTACAATACCTGCTATAGAACCGCTGAATTACAGATTTTCAGCGATTCATCATTGCAGTTTATTATTGTTCCGGCGCAAAAAATGGTGATAGTAAACAAGCGTAAAAAACTGCCTGCATTCTCCAGGGTAGATAGGATTACATACAACCTGCTCGACACCCAAAAGAAGGATTTGGAAAATGCACCCGTTTACGGAACCATTGACAGTACACTTGAAGGCGCCCCATGCAAGCTGGTTATTTTTCAGCGAGTACTGCCGAACGGTGAACCCAAATACGAAAATTTATTCGGTTACATAATTGATGCCGACACAGTTATACGGGCCACATGGCAAATGCTGCCGCAAAATGAAAACACATTGCAGGAGAGAATTATGCATATTAAAAGCCGCACTTATGAAAAAGCTCAGTCAATGCTGCCTGCAAGGCTAAATGTATTTACAGCTGAAGGCAGGCTAAAACCTGAATTTAAGGGCTATAAAGTTATAAGAAAATGATAAAAAAATATTTACATATTCTTATTCACAATCCCAAGTACAAAATTTTGATGCTTGCGGGGCTTTTGCTTCTTTTATACCAAATGGGATACAGCCAATGCCGTTCCACCGGTGAAGTATACAGCGTAACTGAAAACATAAGCTATTATGGGGGCTACGATGTACCCGTTAATATGCCCGCCGTTGCCCCAAACCAGGAGTATATGGATGTAAGCGCTGCTTTAACAATCAGTAACGACCCTTTTAATCGCGTAATCAACATACCCTTATACATTGATTCCTTAAACGTTTTCCTTATTACTGATGGGGTAATTGAAACTTTTTTGGGCAAGGTTATACTGGATGTGCATCATCCGCAGGTTATTATAAACGTGAATTTGGGGCATGGTCAGGTGGTGGCAGAGCATTATTATAACTTCCGGGTTTATAGGCTTTTTGACGATGTTATTGATTATGCCGCAATGCTTAATTTTCAAACCAATACCACATCCATACTTAAAACCGATTTAAGCAGGGTAAATCCCAGGATTATGTTTTCAAGGCCGGAAAACTTATCTGCCGGATTTGAAGATTCCAAAAGAATGCGCCTGAAGTGGGGCACAATGTCTGATGTAAAAAGTTGCGGTTGGGAAGTGCAGTTACTAAAACTCAATCACAGCAATCAAAATATGCAGGTTCCCGGGCATGACAGGTATATTTCAACAAAGGTAGACTGGCAGAATGCAACAACCGTTTTTTCAGAGGGAAGCACAGATGCGATTGCATTGACTGTGGCAGAGGGTTCCGGGTATTATACCTGGCGGGTACGACCCTTTGCCGACAGCGGAAACGGCAAAATATATTATGGCCGGTATTCACATACGGGAAGCAATGAACTGCAATGCTTTGGCTGCGGCTATTCTTCCATGCCTAAAGATTCTTTGGGGGCTTTATACAACGTATTTCGCTTTCTTGACCACGACAGTGCCCGGAATTATACATACGAGCGCATTTTTACCGAAAAGACAAGTATAAAAGAACGTATCAGGTACGCCGACGGCCTTAACTACCTTCGTCAGACACTCACTACCCTGCCTGCGGACGGAGGAAGAAGCATAGAGCATAATGTGCTTGATTATTCAGGAAGAACTGCTTTGCAGCTTATTCCGGTTCCGCAACGGAATAGTCCGTATTTATCTTTTGCGGAAGGTTTTGCCCGGCCATATGGTACCGGCAAGCCCTACCGTGCCCGCGATTTTGATACCCTGGCCAGGATCAGGAACCCAAGGCTGATTCCGGGACCTGACGATTATTATGGGCAACGCTATTATGACTACAGCAGCAACAGCAATTTTGCCACTCCCCGAACTTCAGGATACTCTTTTTCAAGAACCCTGTTTACTCCTGATAATACAGGCAGGGTTGCTGAGCAGGCCCTGCCGTCTAAGCCCCTTTCATTGCACAGCCCTGATTCCTCACATACAATGCGCAATAAGTACTCGGCTGCTTCAGATATGGAGCTTGTGCTTATGTTCGGGGCCGATGCCCCTGATGGTGAAAATGTTGAAAAAACTATCAGCACCGATGCCAACAACACAACCACGCTGACTTATAAAACACGCGACGGTAATCTGCTTGCCACTTCTGTATTGCTTGATAATACCGACGAAGAACTGCTTGATTCATTGTCAGCTAAAGATTCGGTAATCACAAAGAGCTATATAGGGCCCGGCTATCAGACCACCACGGGAATCAGGAATGGTAAAGTTCTATACTTGGCACAGGAAAGCAAACTGGTTATTGATTACTTCCCGAAATATAAAACCTTATCGGTTGGCTGCAGCGAGATTGCCATGAACTGCCCTTTTAACCTGGAAATAAGCATCAGCAAAACCGATGGCTCCCTTTTCTCGCTAACCGAAACAAGGCACGATACCGCCTGGCACTTTTCAGCCGACAGCACTAAAATTTGGCGCACCAGGCTGAACATCACCGGAACGGTAAAAATTACTATTGACACCCTCCTCGCAAAGGCGGGTACTTATTATGTTGAAAAGCGCATTATTCCTACCGGCGAGGGCAATGTGGCCCAAACGGCGGGCCTGCTGATGGGCAACCAGGTTAATCCGATTAAAGCCCTCATGCAATCATGGCTGAACAGCATGCAATCGGCATGTGATTTACCTGCATTTATCGTAAAAGTGGAAGCCTTAGGCGAGGACATAAGAGGCGCCCGACAAATTACAGATACAACAGCAAGAAATGCTGAATTCACATACCTGACAAGATTTTACAAAATTGATTCCCTATACACAGGCACCCTCGACAGCAATTACTTCAAATACTTACTTTCGGTTCAATACATCAATAACGAGGTTCAGATAAGTACCCGATGCTGCCCGTACTTTACTTTCCCCTTAACCATGAAACAGGTATTTACCGGTGAGCCAAAGGCTGCGCAGGCTGTACCTGATGCATCGGTATCTTACTTACAGGTTAATCCTTATTTTAAAACGGAATGCGACAAATCTGATTTCAGCTTTGATTTTGAGGGCTATGCTTATGATTACTTTTGGGAATGCGCCCCCAAAGCCATTGAAGCTGCCGGAGATTTAACCGGCGGGTTACAAGGCGTTCGTATTAAACCCGGCGATGAAGCCATAGTAAAAGCCATTCATGATGTAATTCTTAAACCTTACATGACCGGTTACGACACCCCCGGCACATTTAACATGATGGTTTATAAAATGCTGACGGATTCATTACAGGCAGCGGGCGGGGCGAAAAGCGCCTTTTATGACCGGGAAAGGCTTTTTAACTGCTGGCTCACGCAACTGAACATTATTAAGCAGAAAACCGGGCTCTGCCCAAGAACCGATATAACCGTACCCGATACCGGTTTAAGCGGTACGATTTCATCATCTGTTGACGAACAAAATAACGGGGACAGGGGCGTTCACGACGATATTGTTGACAGCAATATAGATATGAACTGGCTCATGCGATGGTTCTTCAGCGGTAAAATACGCGAGGCCAGCAGGCGCTTAAGAGATGCCCAGCTGCCCGGCGATTCCATTCCCGATCTTGAAGAAGACGTAGAGCCAATAAATAATAAGTTCCATTATAATGCTGCTATTGAATTTCTGAACTGTACCGGTTTTCACTTTGCCAAAGTAATTACTAAAGGAGAACATGGTCCCCTGCATGAAGACAGCATTGCCGGCTTTAACTATAGTGATCCCGGTTATTTGAATCCTCTGAGTCGGAACTTTAGAGGTTACCGTGCTAATATCAGCAAAACGCAGGCTTTGCAGGGATACAGGCCTGATTCACTTTTTGCCGTCACATATCCGAACGCCGATGACAACAGGTGGCTCATACAGGTATTCAAGGGTGTAAAAGATCCTGTGTATGCCTTTAAGTACTTTAACTATAAGGAAGGCAATCAACCTGCCCTGGAGGTGCAATCCTGCTTCAGCAATCCAAATAAATATAAGGATACCGACGGGCAAATGAAGCCATTGTGCCCATCCCAACCTGATTCAGTTTGCGTGTATTGCGGCGTTGGTCGCATTATATGCGACAGCACACATGAAAAATGGAACCCCGACCAACGCTATGCCTTTTTTATGGCCTTGCAGAACGAACGTTCTGCAAGCGCTTACCCCTCCGGCAGTTTCATGGGCAATTTGAAAGAAGGAGAGTTTGAAAGCCCGGTATACTATTCAGCAGAAAATGATTGCTACAGACTTTGGGAAAATACGGCAACCTGTTTAGACGGGGACCATTATCATACGCTCTGCGGAAATAATTTTATTGTAAACGGTAAGCGGGCTTTAACCAAGGTTGAAAATGATATATCGCTGCTGAACAGGGGTTCTGTTGCCTACTGCGAAAAAATAAGGGACATACTCAAATTAGGTATTATAGACTCCCTTAACGCACAGGGTTTTACCATTGACTCCTGCGTAGGCACTGCCAATTCAAAAACCATTCTTGAAGCCGAGGTTGATATGATTGTTGACCAAATGATAAAAGAATGCAAAGACAGGGCACAGGTTCGCACATATTCCATTGTTACCGAAGGCTGCAGGGATATTAATACCCCACGCATCAGCAGCCTGACCGGCTCAAGGGCACCCAATGGGGATTTGATTGAAATTAAATCGGTTAAGTACGGAACAGGGAATGCATCGGCTTATAATAATGCGGTAAGGCATTTGAAGTATCAGAGAACCGGCAGTACTTCAACGCATCAAATACACCCTGAATTTTCATTCGACTCAAGCACCATTATACAATTGCAATCAATGGTTTATCATTACAGGGATACTATGCCTGACACTATGGTTGTGCTCCCTATTTATCTTGTTCCTGAAAATACCATAGCAGATTGTGAAATGACACGGCGAACCCAGGTAATGAGCATGCAGCTGAATGTAGGCATAGGCTTAAAAGATATTGCGGAAAGCAACGGGGGCTGTTGCCCTGCCGATTCACTCTTTGCTCAAAGCCTCTTCCGGGCCGATACCGTTGATTGCCCTGCATGCCTGCGGGCACAAAGTGGTTCTTCTGATTTAAGGAACGGAAAAATTGTGGCCCCTACAGTGGAAACACGCATTAAACTGGATATTGAACTGAACAGGAACGGCATAAAAAGTACAAAACGCTGGTACCGCAAACCGTAAGTAATATGAAAAAAAATTTAACTATACTATTTCTGCTGATGCAAATCAGCGTTTTGCCGGCTGTTGCTCAGCAGCGTGAAGGAGCATTTTGGTTGTTTGGAAATCGAAGATCACTGGATTTTAACTATTACCCTCCTAAGCTAACACATGTAACAAGGTTTAGTGAGTATCGTGAACCCGGTGCTATGTATCGTCGAGGAATTGGCGCTTTTGCAACAATATGCAATCCGTCTGGCCAATTGTTATTTTCAGTACAAAGTAACCAGGTTTATAACAAAAATAATGAAGTAATGAAGGGCGGGGCTGATTTATTGTCTTGGTATCCGGACAGATCAACATTCTTTTTTAATGAAAACGATGTTCGCAATTTGCCCATAATAGTCAAGCCAAAGAACCTTGGCAGTATTTATTGGATATTCTATGTTGCTTTTCCTGATGACGAACAAAGTCCTCTTTATAAAGGGACATTATTCAGAGCTGTTATTGATATGAAACGGGAAAGCGGCTTCGGAGAAGTTATTTCAAAGAACGAGCTGATTGATACCTCAGTTGCGCGACAATTGGCTGTGTGCATGCATGCGAATGGTGAAGATATGTGGCTTATTAACCATAATTCACCAGGTGTCGACTACAAAGTTTACCTTATAACTGATACCTTAAATCGTTTACCGGTGGTATCTCAACATCTTCCATTAATTGGTGAAGACACACCTTGGAATCCTCAAATGGGGCTCGGTGATAATTTATCGGGCCCGCTTATAAGCTCCCCAAATTCTGAACTTCTTGTTTCATGTGCGAATTTTGCATATTTAGATTCAAATATTAATGTTTTCCGTTTTAACGGAAACACCGGTGCTTTAAATAAGCTCTTTAGTATTGCAATCCCTGAAAAACCGGTCAGTTATACATTTTCTTCAAATTCAAAAATGCTTTACGTAGTTACAGGCTATGATTTATCAGTTGCATTAAGGGGTGTAGCTCCGTATCCTTTTTATTTTTCAATTTACCAGGTTAACCTTAGCATTCTTGATTCTGCTACTGTGCAACAATCAATTTTTCATCTTCCCCAGACCTATTGTAAATCCAGCGAAGGCACCATAATGCTTGGGCCTGACGGTAAAATATATTTAGGGGAATCTGAAACAAATACCTTGGACTCAGGTGATATTGGTGTAATTAATTATCCCGATAGGGCAGGCCTTAGTTGTAATTTTGACCAACATGGAATTCGGACTCCTTTCTATCAATTTCGCTTTTCAAACGGCTATGGCTTCCCCATCCTAAACCAAACCCTCTTACGCAATACTTATAAATTCCAGGCAGGCGCATCAGCAGATACGGTTTGCCTCGGCGATTCTGTAACCCTGTATGCCTACGGGGCCGAGCTCAACAATTTTACCTGGGATTCAAGCTCTTTTCTTTCGTCATTAAAAGGCGGCGCAGTTAAAGCCCTTCCTTCGGCCGATACCGTTTTTTGGGTCAGCGGTGGTAACGGTCTTGATTCATCAAGGGCATCGGTGCGCATTAAGGTAATAGAAAGGCCTGCGCCCCCTTTAATTGCACAGCGCAACGATACCATATATGCCTACAATACCAATTGTAGCCGCTTTATGTGGTATGTTAACGATACCTTGTACAGGAGCTCTAACATCGGTAAAATCTTTTCAATGCCCGGCACTACCTACAGGGTGCAGGGTATAGGCACAGGCAAATGCCCCTCGGAGTTTTCAAATATGGTAGTTGGCGGAGAGGTTACAGGAATGGCTCTAAATGGCCTGCCGGGTTTCAAAGTATCGCCTAACCCGAATAACGGTTTATTCAGAATTTCCTCAGGCTCAGGGGCGGAATCGGAGTATTGCATTGTGAGTATGATTGGCAGCGACATTGCAAAAGGAAAGCTGACCGCTTATGAGGAAAAGGAAATCAGCATGGGTGAAGCCTCTGCAGGTATTTATATTTTAAAAGTAACAGGCCCCGGTCTCAGCGGCTGCTTTAAACTGGTAAAAAAATGAGGATGACCCCGGCGCAGGCTTATTTCTTATTGTGCATATTATTATGCATGGCCGGTATTTCGGCATACGCGCAGCCTATTGTTGTAACCAAGGGTTCTGGCTCGGGCCCTGGAACCTTGTATGCGGCAATTAATGAGGCTTATTTTACCGGAGGGCATACCAATATTGTTGTTGCAGATTCTGTAGATGAAATAATCCTGACCGAAATTCTGCCCTCTGTACTATCCAATACAGATATTGATCTGAATATTCCCGGAAAAGGCCCGGCGCGCATTATCCGTATACTTGACGGCAGCGACAGCAGCATACTCCTTTGCAGCATTCCATTTTTTACCTGCCAAAACAGCACTTTCAGCATCAAAAATGCCGACTTAATTGATTCCATTGGGCCTGCTTACTTGGAAGCAGGCTCTGTTTTTAACTTTGGTACGCAAATAATTATTTGGGAAAATTGCCGCAATGCGCTTATTAAAAATGTACTCTTTCAGTCCGGGGCCCTTGGCAACGGCTTACAGCTCTGGAGCGACAGCGCAAGCCACATTGACAGCTGCTTTTTTATAGGCGCAGCACATTCTTACAACCTGAGTTCAGGTACTTCCGACAGGCTGAAAATTACAGGCTGTAAATTCGGGTTTAACAGGCAGGGAATAGAAAAAACGCATGGAAAATTTGCTGTTTCCGGCACTCAAAATGTAATAATCAGCGGGAACCGTTTCAGCCCCTTAACCATTGCAGGTGCTTTGTCATCATCAGAAACCGGTTCAATAGAATTCGGCTATATAGATTCGCTTAGTTCAGCTGCGAATGACAGCATACTGTTCTTTAATATCAGTAACTTCAAAATTGGCGGCGCTTCAGGTCTCGGGAACCGAATAGCCGGCGATCTGCGTTTCAGAAGCAGCTCGGCCGGGCGCATTTCAGGTAACCGCTTCGGCTTTATTCCGGGTTCAGATGGCCATACTAATATAGCTGTCCCGGCAAAATCATCAATTACATTTTGGCAGGGCTGCGGTAATAATCTCCCTGCTCCGGAAACTTTTATTGCTGACAGCGTAATATTAGGCGGCCATAACGCCGCTTCGAAAAACACCTTCCACAAAACCGACCTAATAAGCGATGGTCTTACGAAGTTCAAATACATAGGTAATCGCGTGAGCGGAAACCCAACTGCCGCAAGTTTCAAGCCCTTCCAATGGAACAATTGCTCCAAAAATTTCAAAAACGACTTTTTTAAAAAAGCGCCCTTTATAAGCAATGCATACCTCAGCATTAACGATACCCTATACCTGAGCGTGCGTTACTATAAGAACGATGATACTTTGCATTTTTATGGTATTAAAGCCTTGAACGCTTATAATCTCGATACCCTTTTTGCCACCCGAAGCTTTTATGCCGATTCGCTGCCATACAGCGACAGCGCAACAGCACAATACAAATTCTATTTCAGGAACTTAGCCGGAACCGGGCGCATTGGCATTATAGTTACAGACGCCACAGGCAGCTCGGAATTTGCATACGCAAACATAAATACCGATTGCAGCCTGGTCGTAAGCACCGACAGCGGTAACGGCACCGGCTCTTTGGCTGCTGCCATACACTGCGCCAACCTCCACCCCGGCCCTGACACAATCAGGTTGTCAGGGCACGGGCCTATAACTATTACCGGCAATATATCAGTAACCGACCCTTTGGTCTTAATAGGTAATGATTCAAGTCCCATTGTTATTAAATCAACCACACCATTTCCGGGTTATCCGTTTAATATCGGTTTCACCGGCGGCAGCACAGGCTCAATAATCAGGGGGCTGCATTTTAAGAATTTTGCTTACACAGGTCCGCCCTTATTTGACGGCTTGGGCATTACCCCGCCTATAACTTCGGCCCTTACGCTCAGGGCATCGGGAATTACTGTTAAGCGTTGCCGGTTCAGCAACACTTCCACCGGCATACAGGTTACAGGCGGGCGCACAATTATAGACAGCTGCACATTCTTAACAAGTGCAGCCGGCGCACCCGACGGCAGCAAACACGGCATTTACATGCATAAAGCCGACAGCTGTAAAATAACCGCCAACCAGTTCTTCGGCCTGTATACCGATAAAACGCACCTGTATACTTCGGTACATGTCGACAGCTCAAATTACTTAAGCATTGGCGGCGACACGCTTAAAGGCAGGAATTATTTTAAGCGTACCGTAACCGCATTAAACGCGAATGCATGCGCCAACCTGCATTTTTCCGGCAACCGCTTCGATACCCTGGATGCGCAAAATCACAGTGTGCGTATAAACTATTCAGATAACGTAATTATTGGCGGCGATTCTTTAAAATACAGTAACAGGGTAAAGGGAGATAAGGATTTTTCATTCGGCGATCGCTCAGCGGCAGTGTTCATGCTGGCACATTGCCGGCAAATGCGCATTCAAAGCAATATAGTTCATGGCCATAATGCCGACAGCAGCCTTTTCATTCTTGACTCATGCCAAAATGTAATCATAGGCGGAAGCCGGGAAGGAAAGAATATTGTAACACTATCAAAATGCCCGACAGCGTTTGATCTCAGGAACTGTAACCGCGTAAATGCCACATACAACAACTTCGGAATAAATGCCGCAGGTTTAACCGGTGCAAGTATTGATAATGATTTAATTAAACATTTTTTTCGTATTTGGGCCGACAGTGGTACCGGCAACGACAGCATTAACATAGGCAGCTGGATTGCAGGCCAGGGAAACCTAATTTATAGCGTTAAAGAGACTGAAGCAATTTATGTTGGCAGGTATGCGAAAAGGGTAACCGTTGCCGGGAATAAAATAATGGGCTTTGCCACTCCCCTGAAGTCTGATTATGCTGTGACGAATAACCTGTTCCCGCCCAGGCTGTACTATTTGGATTCTTCTACCAATTATGCGTATAGCCAGCTTTACAAGACAATTAAATTCAAAATACCAGGTTTTGCAGCCAGCCCCCATAAGCCTTATAAGCTTGAATTTTTCGATGGTGATGAGGCATACAGTCTTGAGCGTTCAATTAAAACGGTAATTGTTACCTCCGATACCGGCACCATTACCCTGCCGCTCAGCACAAGGGATTATATATTTTGCTCAGCAACCAATCTTGATAATTCAACATCTGAGTTCAGCAGTTTGCTGATGGGTGATTGCTTAGGAACAGCAAGCTTACTAGAAACAGGTTTTTTACCCTGGAGAACTAACGGGGCCAAAGCTTTAGGCGATTCATTTGTCTTTCATTTTATAGGAAACTGTGAAGCAAGAATTTACAGACAGGCACCGGGAATTCCGTTTAGTTTATCGGAAATTGATACAATACACAGTACAGGCGGCGAAACCTTACATTATTCTATACCCTGGAATGAACTTGGGGTATGGAGTGTTACGGCTTATTATCTGCGCCCGGGTGATCACTGTATTTATGTCAGGAAGAACATTGTAAATATAATTCAAAGGCCCTTACGTTTAATTTCTGTCGATGCTTCGTATTGCAGTGATGCGGCTACCGGATCTGTAACATTTGCAGCGGAATACGGGGAAATTAACAGGAGCCTGACATATTTAGGATTTGAAGAAGGTTTATATCCACATCAATACCACATTGATTCGGTTGGAAAAGACGGCGACTTAACTATTTACAGGATTTCAAACCTGCCTGTTGGGAATTACACCATTAACCAAACCTTTGCCGATGGCTTCACCGGCACACCACTTGGTTTCCGTATAAGCGCTTTTAGCATAAATTCAAATGTATCAGCATTTTATCGCCCATGCTCAAATGATGGCAATAGGGTTACCATTAACTACCATATTACCTATCCGCCGCACTTGGCCGATTCCATAAACGATAAAGTAACGCTTACCGTTTATAAAGCGGATGATACTTTGGAACTCGCACCTTATTATAATACTGTTGTTAACTACGATACTGACAGCTCTTTCAGCTTTACCTCTACGGAAATATTAGCCGGGGACCAATTGACCATAAAAGCCGTTGCCTACAAGCAACAGGAAGGCAGCAATTATTTATGCCATAGCTGCGGCATCCCTGTTTGCTCATCTGAACAGGAAGTAAAATTATCCCTGCCCCGTGTGAAGCTCGCTGCTCTGAATGCATCTTATTCAACGAATATGCTTGTTTTCACAGCCTGTAACTCTTTTGACAGCGCCAATGTAAGCTTTGCGCTCAGGGATGCTAATAACGATTTCGATTACGGTACTGTTTACGGAAGCTCAGTTCATTGCGTAATAACTGATGATAGCGAGGCTGCCCTTATTGATACAACCGTTGAAGCTGATATTCACCTGCCGAACCTCAACTTTACATTACCTATATTCCGTTTACCAATAGGGCATTACAGGCTTAATGCCACTTTTAATACCGACGGTGATTGCGATGGCACAGTGTTGGATTCATATATTTCCTTCGATATAAACCCCTCCTACACTGGCGTACTGCCGAGAATTGTTGCAAACCCCTCATCCTGCAAGGACGACGGCGGTCTTGGCTATGCCGTTGTAAGCGCTCCCGGTTTCTTCTTTGAAAGCTATGTTTGGCAGCATGTTGATACCGTGGCATCGGAGGCCGTTTATACTGTTATAGATACAAACGTATTCGGACCGGCTGCCTATCACTTAAGCTCGGGACAATACAGGGTTTTGCTTACCGAACCTTCGGGATGCACTTACCCGGTATCGTTTTTTGTTGACAGCATTCCAGGTCCGCCGGTGCCGGTAATACAGATTTCGGAAGAGGATGGCTGCATAGTGGACGCGGTTTTCAGCGTTCCGCCTTCGGCTGATACGGCTTACGGCATTTACCGGGTTTCGTGGTTTCATCAGATGAGCAGGCGATGCGTTTTTGCCGAAGAGGCCAGGCTCAGCAATGCGGGCGCAGGCACTTTCATCAGTAATCTGCCCCGCAGGTTCCTGCCCCATGAGCAGGATACCCTAATGGCCCTTGTTACAGGCCCGGGCGGATGCATCAGCCATGATACGGCAAAGCTATGGTATAAAAAACCGGTGCTCACCCGCACCTTCCGGGTATGCATGCGCTGGGGAATGCCGGTTGATACCACCAAATCGCAGGCGGGTGAAGCATTGCACCCGTCGCCTCCTTCGGCACCTGATTCATTGTCGGCGCTGAATGTGGCGGCGACGGGCTGCATCCTCTACGCCAGGGAGCAGGCCTCTGGCTCTTTGCTGAGCTGCAATTCAGCGGAGGCTTATGAGGATACTTTGGCATTGGCTTATTACCAGCCGAAAACACTCACTACCTTATTCTATTACGACCGGGCAGGCAGGCTGACGGCCACCGTGCCGCCTTCCGGGGTCGACAGCGTACCGGTAAAACCCTTGTCGAGATATGACCACCCGCTATACCCCTTTGCCACTACTTACCAATACAACTCATTGGGCCAACAGGTTCGGCGCACAACACCCGACGGCGGCACAACACGTTATATCTACAACAAGGCCGGGCAACTGCGTATTTCCTGCGATGCGCAACAATTCATAGACCACAGGTTTGTATATACCAAGTATGACCCTGCAGGGCGTGTAATTGAAAAGGGCCTGGCTCAGCAGAGCCTTTGCCCCGATTGCGATATGGGCCTTGCCGCCATTAACTTTTCGCACGATACCGTTTTCAGCTATACAGATTCCCTGTTTGTAAAAGACAGCTCGGAAAACCTTGCCGGGCATTGCCCTGATTTTTCTGCCGTATCGCCCGGGGCCGGAACAGTTATAGACGATCAGACCCACCAGCGTTTCCGCAGGATTGAGTATGTTAAATACATTTATTCCGAATCTGTACCGGATGTTAAGTTCAGGGGTGTGGCGGCCCAGCGCAACATAGCCGGCAAGCTGAGCATGACCGAGGTGTATAACCCTACGGGAGATATTGTCAGGACTGCATACAGCTACGATGCGGAGGGGAATATTGAATGGTTCTGCCAAATGCTGCCCGATATACAGCCGGTATATGTGAAGTACGATTATGATTTAATAAGCGGCAAGGTGCTTATGCTCAGCTATAATCCCGGCTTTACCGACCGCTACTTTGTACGTTACACCTACGATGCCGATAACCGCCTGACAGCCCTTGAAAGCAGCGCCGATTCCATTACATGGGAAAGCGATGCCCGCTACAGCTATGCCCTGCACGGGCCCCTGCACCGCACCGAGCTAGGGACAGATAATGTACAGGCAATGGATTATGCCTATACCGTTAACGGGTGGCTGAAAGGAATTAACGGTTACCACGGCAAAGGCTTTGATGATTTGGCAGCCAATGAGCCGGGCGCCGTTACCGATATGCGCGATGCTTTCAGCCTGCGCCTCGATTATTTCAGCGGCGATTATGAGGCAGATAATTCTTTGGCCGAAGATACAACATCAGGCTATGGTAAGGTAAATATTACTAAGCCGCTCTACAATGGCAATATTCGCCGCATGACTGATTTGCGCTTCGGGGGAAGCGGTAGTGGCGGCAGGGTAATGAGCCAATTATTCAGCTATGATAAGCTTAACCGCATTACCGCATCGAAGGTAAAAAGCGCATATGCCGGTTATAAAACAGGTGCGGGTGTTATCTACGATGAAAGCCTTACAGGTTTCAATACCCGTTACATCTACGACGCCAACGGCAACCTGCAAAAGCTGTTTCGTAAAGATGCTTTTGGGGATACCCTCGATGATCTTTATTACAGCTGTTTCCCAAAAACCAATCGCCTGGGTCGTCTTCAAGACCATGCAGACCCGAGCGCGCATGCCGAGGACCCCGAGGGAATCAACAGGTATGTGTACAATGCATCTGGGCAATTGTTGCAGGACAGCAACGCCAACAGGCTGTATTCCTGGAATATGGAAGGCAGGGCTTACGCGGTTCGCAACCTTGCCGGGGATACCCTGAGGGTATCCTTTAACCATGATGCATCGGGAAACAGGGTCGTGGACAGGATACAGGGAAGCCAGGGGGGAGACTCGCTCATTATATTCAATATACGTGATATGCAGGGGCATGTGCTCAGCACTTACAGCTATAACAAGGCTGCTGCTGCCAGGCTCGAACAGACCCAAATACCCTTATACGGTACCGACAGGATAGGCATATGGCACCCGGCAGGCAGGGTTTCCGACGAAAGCGGTGTATTTCCCCCTGTCGGCAGCCTGCCCGATATAAGCCTGAGCTACCGCCTTATCGGGGAGCGTGATTATGAGCTCAAAGACCATTTGGGAAATGTAAGGGCTGTTGTGGGCGATGAGCGTGTAAGCGTTACCATACCCGCCGACAGCGTTAACCCGGGAAGCGAGGCATTTAATATTATTGAGCCGGTTATTAAATCCAGTTATGATTACTACCCTTTCGGCATGCGCATGGATGCGCCGCGCCAGGTGGCAACCCTGCTTAATCCGGGCAATTGCGGGCTCTCGGGGCCTGTATTTGCTGAAGGCATTTCCTGCGAGATTGAGTACGGGGTGATAGGCAGCCCACCCTCAACCTATTTTATACTGCCCGAATCCGGGAGCGTTCCGCTTGGGATAGCGCTTGAGCCCGGCGAGTATAAAATAGAGTTAAAAACCCTCTTCGGTACCGGCGTAGCCCTCAGCTGCAACGACAGCCTGCATGACCTGCCTACCTCAACAGGAGCGGCCTATACTTTCAGGCTTGATACAGCACAAACCGTGTACCTGCTAAGATCAGACGGACACGGAAGCCGGGTGATTGATTTCAGGCTGTATAGCATAATGAAGCCTTATCGTTATCTTTACAACGGGAAAGAGCGAATGCCTTTGCTCAGCGATGTGTATGATTATGGGTTCAGGGTGTTTGACCCGGGTAAGGTGACCTTCAGGAGTGTAGATCCGCTGGCACATAAATATCCAAGCCTGTCGCCATATAATTACTGCGGCAATAACCCTATCAATAATATTGATCCGGATGGTCGCTGGTTTTTCGGCTTATTCGGCTCAAGCTCCGCGCAAAGGCAGGCAGCCCGTGAATTTGCCAAACAGAACGATGGCGAGGTCAGAGAGTACTTCAGTAGTAACATTCATGTTAATTATAATGAGGCTAATTATTACGATCAAAAGGGAAACCTTACGGATTTTGAAATTCATAATAATAATCGATATTTTCGTGAAAACGGTCGGCCTGATTTCCGTGATTGGGAAAGGAACGCAACCTATGATCGCCAGCTTGCAGACTATGGAGCTTCCCTTTCGATTCCGGAAAGAGTAAAACAAGGCTTCCTGGCTGAAGGCGCTGAATTCGATCCCGGAGGGCAGCTGATGCTTGTGTCAGGTGTTTCCGGACTCAAATCTTTAGGCAAGGGTCTCTTGGGAGCCCTCAGGTCAAGGGCAGCGGAAGTAGGTGTACAGTATACAAAGTCTAACCTAATGCTTGGGCAGGAAATGCATAAAGCTTACAAAGCAGGCTTAGCAGACGGAGTTAACACCTTTAAGGAATTCAGATTACCAAGCGGCAAACGTATTGATTTTCTTGATGTACCCAATGGTACAATTTGTGAGTTAAAGCCATTTAACCCCAGAGCTATGCAGCTTGGTCAAAGACAACTTAATACGTATATGCAAGAATTAAATACAATGCCACGCTTCAAGAATATCCAGTGGAAAACTGTTTTAGATAAGTATTAAAAATGGATAACAAAGAATTTAGAAAGTTATTTGGAATTACCGCCAAATACAATGGGTTTGAAAGTGCTTTCGGGGGTTGGTTTAGAGAAAGTATGGAGTGTATTATTGTGCTTAGTTTGCAGAAATCAAACCTCGGTGATTATTTCGATTTGAATATAAAAATATTTATCAAGGGTATTTTTGGTTATTCATATGTAATAAATAAAGATTTGATAAAGAATGATACTGGAGATGTTTTTAGAAGACAACCTCAGGAATATAGCGAGGTTTTCAACTTAGATGCTCGAATGGATGAGGCTGAACGAAAAAATAAATTAGAAATATTGTTCGGTAAATTTATTAATCCGTTTACCGATAAATCACTTTTAATATCTGGTATATTAGAACAGGCAGAGATGAGTGAAGTTGCTTTGTTACCAGCAGTCAAGGCTGCACTTTCTATATCAAAACTAAGTCAATAAGAGGTAAATATGAAAAGTAAACAAACGCTTTTTTTCTTAGTATACGAGGATATTGGACAATTGTTCCGAGATATGGAAACAATGATAGATACTCGTTACTATAAGGCAGGCTTACTTGACACCAGAAATATCCCATCCTACAATTCTATATTTGAGGCCCCGAATGTAGCAATTGCATTATCTGGCGATTGGAATAAAATTGATAGTTATATAATTTTGAAAAAGACAATATTATTGAATATTAGGGAAGTTCCACAAAGAGTGGGTGGAATGAAGTTTGCAGTTGATCAGATGAATAACCCCAAATCTATTGAGTTGAAACTTGGGGGTATTTATCAACAAAAAAGCAATGTAATTGTTGCTGGAAGGATTGCTACAATATCGGAGGATTCTGATTCAATTGAAATGTATAAATTGTTCACAATAAAACTAAAGAAAAAATTCAAAAAAATTGGTGCGTTTTATGTAGGACCAATCGCGGAAGAAAAAATGAAAAAAGGTTGGCGTTTGGTTACAAATGAAAATTTACCAAAAGAACATGATTTAGCACTGACTTGAAAAACACTTTAATGGGCAGGGTGCAATTGGAAGTGATTGCAAAATGAACTGCAGCGACTACTTCGCACTGTCTTAGCTCATCTATTCCACATTGACAGCTTTGCTGCTAAACCGCCTTATCGTTACCTTTACAACGGAAAAGAACATTTGCCGCTGCTCAGTATGGGTTCAGGCTGCATAATCCGGGCATTGCGAGGTTCTTTACGCCCGATCCCCTGGAGGGGAAAATGCCCTTTATTTCCTCTTATGCCTACGGGTTTAATAACCCGATTAGCTTTGTGGACCCCGATGGCAGGGAGCCCGAGGGCGGTGGGGACCGAGCTCTAAATACTGCCAAGGGGATAGGAATAGGATTTGGGAAGGGTGTGTCGCGTCCTAAAAAAGGTTGACAGGATTAGGGTTAAATCCTGAAATTATTTGA
>JAZKBN010000068.1:0-29080 GCA_040388605.1 Bacteroidota bacterium
AGTGATTATACCCTGTTTTTAGGCTTGTTACCAACTACTTTTGACCATTATGTCACAGTCTGCTATAACCGGTTGAATCCGGCGTGGCAACTATATCTTATCCAAGGTGTAATGAGCCAGCTATAATAAGCCAAATCGGTTAAACTTACATTGTTGATTCATCTGAATCAACTAGCGGCTGCCTGAAAGTAGACGCAGACTGCGATGCTGTTCTGATTTCTTCACCTGTCTCTGCCCCGGGTTCTGCAAGAGGTCCGGCATTTGATTCATCCGGGCTCTCAGCATGCGTACCCGTCCTGCGCTTATCATATACCAAAGTCAGTAATTCAAACAGCTCAGGGTGCCTGCGCTGCATTTCCTGCGGACGCTCAAAAAAGTATTCTGATGTTACGGCCAAAAACTCGGCTTCGTTGGTGAGCGCATAAGAATCTATATCTGATTTATTGGCTCTTATAACAGCCATTTCCTTTTTCATGATACGCTGCCAGGGCTCGGCGAATTCTTCGCCTACCAGGTTCTCGGGAAGGCCGTCGGTGGCGCCGTCGGAATTATCTATCAGGTGTACAAATTCGTGAATGGCGGTATTTTGGCCGTCTTTCGCTTTTTCGAAGCCTTGGTACATAGCCCGTCGGGAAAGTATCATTTGCCCGTTCAAAAAGCCGGAGCCTACCATGCCCAAAACATTGCGGTCGCCGCCCTCGAATTGGAACTGCTTGTTAAAGGTATCGGGGTAGAGTAAAACATTGGTGAGGTTGCGGTATTGCCAGTCTTTAAAGCCGAATACCGGTATAACCGCGCCCGATGCCACCAGCAGGCGATCTGCTTCTGTAAGCTCAAAACCAACTGCCTCTATGGTCACCTGCTTTAGAAAGTCCTGCACCAGGCCCATGAAACGTAATTGCTCAGTAGGCTCAAGGGCTTTGTAAAAAGCTACGTAACGCTCAAGCACCTGCTTTTGGTCTTCCTTAATTTCAACCGGTTGCGCTTTATGCTGCTTAGATTTACTGACTTTATAAAAAACGAGCACAGCAATAATAAGAAAGGCAATGAGGGCAGTTGTCATGAATATGAATTGTGGAAACCGCCTTTAATGAAGGCTGGCGGTGGTGTAAAACAAGAAATTAAGAGGGTGCCTGAAATCAGGCTGATTGATGCGCATTAGCATCAGCAAAAAAACTGCCTTTTTATAAACGGGGACTAAATTTACCAAATATGGTTAGAGCCACATTTAATAATTGTTGTAAAGGAACAAAAAAAGACCGCCCTTTTGGGGCGGCCTAATATTAATTCTGTTTAACAAACCAATTACTTCTTCTTAGGAGCAGGCTTGGTGGTAGGCGATGTGGTTGGCTTGGCAGCAGGCTTGTCTGCAGCAGGCTTTTCAGAACCGGCAGCGGCAGGGTTAATGCCCAGCTTTTTCAGCACAAGATCAGTAACATCGAATTTTTCGTTGCTGTAAAGAACTGTGTTTGGGTCGCCGTTGATTACGTAAGTGAAACCGTTTTCAACAGCCACATCTTTAACCGCCTTGCTGATGCGCTCAGATTCAGGAGCAATAAGCTCATCGTATTTTGTTTTCAGCTCGCTTTCAGCATTGGTTTGCAGGGTTTGAATGCTGGTTTGCAGGTTACGAAGCTCGGTTTCCTTGTCGGCCTTAATGCTTTCAAGCATGGTGCTTTGGGCTTTTTGGTAAGCTTCAAGCTTGGTTTGGAAATCTTTCTGCTTGTACTCAATTTCCTTGGTGAGCATGGCCTGGCGGCTTTTCAGCTCACTTTCAATTACTTTACTCTGCGGGCTAAGGCTGAATATATAATTCACATTCGTATAGCCAATCTTCATGGGCTTATCGGCATCCTGCGCGTTAACGCTGAATGCAGCAAGAAACAGCAGGGCAAAGATGGCTTTGGAAATGGTGGTTTTCATTTATAGGGAATGGTAAGGGGAAGATATGTGGAAAGTATAAGGGTTTCCGGGGTTTAAAATTCAGGATAGGGGTAAGGGTGCAGAATGCCTAATGGCTATTTTTCGCCGGGCTTTACCTTTTCATTGTCTACTTTATCATTTTTATCGCCGAGCCCGAGCTCTTCGAGAATGTAGTCGGTATAATCGTGCCGGGTGTCGGTATAAATCATACCTATATCGGCGCTTTTGTCGTACATAATGGCCAGCTTTTTCTGCTTGCAGACTTTCTCCACAGCTTCATAAAGCTTATCCTGCACGGGCTTAATAAGTTCCTGCCGTTTTAAAAACAGCAAACCCTCAAAGCCGAATACTTTGGCCTGGCGTTCTTTTGCTTCTTTATCTTTAACGGCAATGGCAGCGGTGCGCTCCTTTTTCATGTCGTCGTTCAAAAGAATTTCCTCGGCCAGGTATTCTTTGCGCATTTTGGTTACCTCTGCGAGCTTAGCTTCCACCTCTTTCTGCCAATCGGCCGAGGCTTTATCTATTTCTCCCTTGGCTTTCTTGTATTCGGGCATTTTCTCAAGCACAAACTTGCTGTCGAAGTATCCGAATTTTTGGGCAAGGGCGGGTTGCGCAAAAACCAAGGCCAAAATTAAACAAATTAATAAATGCTTCATCCCGTTTTCTGTTAATACTTAGCTGCGGAGCAAATTTGTTATGCTTTTTACCCCTTTACGGCGATTGAATTTGATTTTATTATTAAAGTCCGGGTCTTAATTCCGGCAGATGCTGAAGCAGAATTGCAAAGGCATTTAACCTGATACTTCCTTTTCGCTCCCTGTTTTCATTAAACGAATGCAGGGCATTCAGGATTGCATGATACAGAATTACCTGATCTGCTGACCAATGGTAAAGTGGAACTGCGCGCCGTCGTTACCCGGCAGCACATCAAATGGCCAGCCGTAATCTATACCAAGGAGGCCGAAAGCAGGCATAAATACCCTTGCGCCCACGCCGCCGCTGCGGTATATTTTAAAGGGGTTATACTCACGCGCGCTGCCCCAGTTGTTGCCGCCTTCCAGGAAGGTGAGCACATAAATGGTAGCAGCCGGGTTTGTACTTACGGCGTAACGTATATCGGTTACAAACTTGTTGTAAATGGTACCTGCGCCCACATCGGTTGAGCCGGCAATGGCGGGGCCAATTTTGTTATCGTTATAGCCGCGCAGGCCTACAATATCGTAGCCGAAGATGAAGTTGATGCTGCTCAGGCCGCTGCCGCCCATTTTAAAGCGTTCAAAGGGGCCTATGCCGAGCTTGTTGTTATAAGCGGCTATCCAGCCCATGTGGGCGCGGGTGCTCAGCACAAGGTTCTTGGCAAGGGGCGTGTACCATGTTGCATCGAACATGGTTTTATAATATTCAATAAGCTTGAACCTGTCTGCCTCGTTGGCAAAATTATTGTTTTTGCGGAACAGGCTGTATGGCGGCGTTAAAGATACGCTCAGCGATACGCTGCTTCCCGAGCTTGGGAAGGTGGGGTTATTTATGCTGTTACGCGCCAGGGTGGTGGTGTAAGAAACCACGTTACAGGGCCCGTTATTGAATGTAAAGCCGCTCAGGCCGTAATTATGCAGGTAGTAGCGTTGCAGGCTGAGCGAGTTCATGAGCGTGAAGAAATCATCAGGCTTTTTCAATCGCTTGCCGAGGCTTACGGTTACGCCTGACACCCCAAGATCTGCCGTGGCGCTGGCGGTTTGCTTGCTGTGGGTAAGGGCAACGGTAAAGCTGTTCGGCTTTTTGCCGCCGAGCCAGGGCTCGGTAAAGCTGGCTGAATAGCTTTGGTATTGCTGTCCGTTGGCCTGCATGCGCAGGCTCAGGCGCTGACCGTCTCCGCCGGGAAGCGGGGTCCACTCGCTTAGCTTGGTCATGTTGCGGGCGCTGAAGTTGTTGAAGGTAAGGCCGAGCGTACCCACAAAACCATAATAGCCGCCCCAGCCGCCGCTAAGCTCCACCTGGTCGGAAGGGCGCTCAACTACAGTGTAGTTTATATCAACAGTACCTTTTTCAGGGTCAGGTACGGGTACCATACCAATTTGCTCAGGGTCGAAATAGCCGAGCTGGCTTATTTCACGCTGGCTGCGTATTAAATCTGATCGGCTGAACTTCTGGCCGGGCAGGGTACGTATCTCGCGCAGAATAACGTGATCATTGGTCTTGGTATTCCCGCTTACGTTAATCTTGTTAATTATGGCCTGGTTCCCCTCGGTAATGCGCATTTCAATATCGATGCTGTCGTTTTCAACGGCAACCTCAACAGGCTCAACGTGGAAGAACAGGTAGCCGTCATCCATATACAAAGAGCTGATGTCCATTCCGCTTGGGTTGTATTCAAGCTTGCGGTTCAGGGTTTCCATGTTATAAATATCGCCTTTACCTATACCGAGAACGCGGTCAAGGGTTTTGCTGTCGTAGAGGTAATTGCCGGTCCATTTAATATCGCGGAAATAGTAGCGGTTACCTTCGTCTATTTTAATATCTACGTTTACACTCTTGCTGTCGTGGGTGTAAACAGTATCTGAGGTAATAACAGCATCGCGGAAACCCTGCTTGTTGTAGTACTCAATCAGCGATTTTTTATCTTTTTCGTAATTGTCTTTCCGGAAACGGCTGGCTTTAAAAACACGCCAGATGCGGCGCTGCTTGGTTTCCTTGAACTTCTTGCGCAGGGCCTCGTCGGTGTACTGTGTATTGCCTTCGAAGTTGATGCGATTAATCTTCACCTTGGTCTTCTTATCTATCTCGAAACGAAGGGCAACGGTATTGGTAACAGCGCTGTCCTGTATTTGGATAACGTTTACGGTGGCGTTCATGTATCCTTTCTCTGAAAGGAACTTCTTAATTACGTTCTGAGTGTTTTTAACCAGTGCATCGGTAACAATGCGGCCGCGGATCAGGTGAATTTTCTCCTTTAAATCATCGGCTACGCCCTTGCGCACACCCCGGAAGCTGAACTTGCTTAATCTCGGGCGCTCTTTTACCTTAAAATCAAGGAAAATATAATTGCCGTCTACCTTGGTAATGTTTACCTCCACATCTCCGAGGATGTTTTGGTCCCAAAGCTTTTTAATGGCATTGCTTATTTTCTCTCCCGGAATCTGTATCTCATCGCCTTCCTTAAGTCCCGTGATAGATTTCATAGTGGCCGGGTCAAGGAAGCGGGTGCCGCTGATGGTTATGCCGCCAATTTCGTATCGTTTGGGATTGGTATAGCTAATGTCTATTTGGTTTTTGCTGCCGCCCATCCGAATTTGAGCTTCGGCAGGCAGTACAAAGCCAATAACTGTGAGCAGGGTTGCCACAGGCAAAAATAACAAGCGGGCAGTACCCGGCACAGCCCGGCAGCAGGCCGATTGGAAGTTTTTTAAAGACAAATTTTTGAACATGTAGGTTTGCTGCGCCGTACCGCTACCTGCGGACACAGCCTTTTTCAGGATAAAAAATACCGGCCTTTTGCCTGAAGGCCAATTGAACATCATTTATTGATTTGAAGGATATATGTATCTTAATAACACCGGGCTAAGATGCCTTTAACAGCCTCAATCCCCTGCTTCAGGGTAAGAAATTATGCCGGGTTAAGCACCTTGCCGAAACGTCGCTCGCGGGTTTGGTAAGAGGTAATGGCATTATAAAGCTCCTCCTTGCGGAAGTCGGGCCAAAGCACTTCGGTAATATATAGCTCGGTATAGGCCATTTGCCAAAGCAGGAAATTACTGATCCTGAGCTCGCCGCTGGTACGGATAAGCAATTCAGGGTCAGGCATACCTTTAGTGCTGAGGTAATTGCTTACGAGGGCCTCGTTAATGTCGGCCGGGTTAAGGGTGCCGGCAAGGGCATCGGCTGCTATTTGTTTGGCTGCGCGGGTCATATCCCAGCGGCCGCTGTAGTTCAGGGCCAGGGTAAGCACCATGCGGGTATTGGCTGCTGTTACGGCTTTAGCCTCGGCGAGCTCTTTTTGGCAGGCATTGGGCAGGGCCGCAATATCGCCGATGGTTTCCAGGCGAATGCCGTTCTTCATCAGCGTTTTGGTTTCGCTGCTGATGGTATTTACCAGCAATTCCATCAGCGCGTTTACCTCTTCCTGCGGCCTGCCCCAGTTTTCGGTGCTGAAAGCATACAGGGTTACGAATTTAACGCCGAGCTCGGCACAGCCTTCGGCAGTATCGCGCACGGCCTGTATGGCATTACGGTGGCCGAAGATGCGCATAGCGCCTTTCTTTTTTGCCCAACGCCCGTTACCGTCCATGATAACGGCAATATGCTGTGGCAAATTATGCAGGTCGATTTTTTCTTTAACGCTCATGCGGGCATAAGATATGCTGATTGCTGCCCCTTGCGACCCGGCAAAGCAGTATAACCGGGCTTTGCTCATACCGGAAACCCTTCGTTTCAAAGGCTCACAGGCATATAACCGGCAGATAAACAATTAATTGCTTACCTATAGGGCAAAACAGGGCGTAAAGTTAGGAAAAAATATGGAACGGGAAGGTACCGGCTGCCAATGTGCCCTTTAGGCGCTTATAATGTATAAAATTTATGCCCGGCCGCATGAAGCTAAAATACAATACCTGCATTATTACTAAATTGCGCCCTCAAAATTATACTACCTTTTTGCCAGCGGGGCCCAAGGCCCGAAAATGCCCGCCACTTTCCCTACCTTTCAGCAGCTGCTCAACCTTTTCCGTTACGACGGCGCGCATCCCCTGCTCTTCCACGACGGTACTTTCCTGGTGCTGTTCACGCTTTTCTTTACCGTTTACGCCTTTATATACCGCTTTAAAACAGCGCGTATGATTTACCTGCTGCTGTTCAGCCTGTTCTTTTACTGGAAAAGCAGCGGACTCTACCTTGCCATTCTGCTGTTCACCATTGCCTTTGATTACTGCATTACCCTCCTGATTGTGCGGAGCAGCAAAGCCGTGGGCAGAATATGGCTAATAGCATCGCTGCTCGTAAACCTGGGCCTGCTGGGCTGGTTTAAGTACACCAATTTTTTTCTTTCGAACCTCAGCCTGTTTACCGGGCAAAATTACCCGCTTATAGATTTGGTATTGCCCATAGGCATATCGTTCTACACTTTCCAGACAATAAGCTATGTGGTTGATGTTTACCAGCGTAAAATAGAGCCCGCGCAATCATTGCTCGATTATGCTTTTTATATGTCGTTCTTCCCGCACCTGGTGGCCGGGCCAATAGTGCGGGCCTCAGATTTCCTGCCCCAGCTCAGGGCCGACAATACGCTTTCTCCCGCTATGCTGAATTTCGGCTTGTGGTCGGTGTTCAGGGGGCTTATCAAGAAAGCAATTATAGCAGATTACATTGCCCAGTATGCAGATATAGTTTACGCTGCCCCCCAAACCTATTCAGGTTTCGAGAACCTGATGGCCATGTATTGCTACACCCTGCAAATCTATTGCGATTTCAGCGGCTACTCCGATATGGCAATAGGCCTTGCCGCCCTCATGGGCTATAAGCTTTGCGAAAACTTCAACCACCCCTATCGCTCCGCAGATATTACCGAATTCTGGCGCAAATGGCATATTTCACTCAGCTCATGGCTGCGAGATTACGTGTATATACCCTTGGGCGGAAACCGATCAGGTGCAGTTCGTCAGCAGGTAAACCTGATGCTTACCATGCTCATCGGCGGCCTGTGGCACGGCGCCAACTGGAAATTCGTGATCTGGGGCGGGTTGCACGGGCTGGCGCTCGCTATACATAAGCTGTGGCGCATAGTTACCAAACCTTTCCCCATACTGAATAACAGCCTTGTGGCTCGCTTCATCGGTTGGGCCATAACCCTGCATTTTGTGGCTGTTCTTTGGGTATTCTTCCGGGCATCAAGTACCGAAGCTGCTATTGCATCTCTTAAAGCCATAGCCCTGAACAATGACCCTTTGGCTTATGCCCTGCCCTTTTGGCAGACCCGCAGCACCCTTGTAATCATGCTCTTAACCGGCTATGCCCTTGTACTGCTTAAGCCCGAATGGAAAAATTGGGTTTACACACAGTTTGCCGGCTCATCGCTGATTCTGAAAGGGCTTATGTTTTTGGTAATTGTGCAGGTAATTCTGCAATTCCGGACGGTGAATGTGCAGCCGTTTATTTATTTCCAGTTTTAGGCACCGTCCGGGTTTTATTTTTCGTGATGTTCTCGGCTATAACTGAAATCTAAAAGCATACAATCAATAAAAAAACAATGCCTCCCTTCAGCTTCGCGCTAAAAGGAGGCATTTATATTTATAGGCTTACCCTCCATCCTAAAGCGGACGAAGGATAAAACGGGCAGGCCCGTTACACCATTTGAGCCTGTAATTTTTGTGAAAGTACCTGTTTGGTGGTTAGGCCAACCTGCTTATCTACAAGTTTGCCGCCTTTGAAAACAAGCAGTGTGGGTATGCCGCGTATGCCGAATTGTGTAGGCACATTGGGGTTCTCATCCACGTTCATTTTGCCGATTATGGCTTTGCCTTCCAGTTCACCGGCGAGCTCTTCCACTATGGGGCCAATCATACGGCAGGGTCCGCACCATTCTGCCCAAAAGTCTATAAGAACGGGCTTATCCTGGCCTATAACTGTATTAAAATTCTTATCGGTAATCTCTATCGCTTTATGCATGGTATTTGTTGAATTGCGAGGTTGTTCCTGTGTTTAACCGGCGCGGCATGTAAATGTTTTGCTCAGGCCTTTTTTTTAATCTCAGGGATAAAAGGCCCTTAATGTATGCGCTATATAAATGCGCTGATGTAAATATTATTACAAAATTCGGGCCTGCAAAAATTGAATGAAAATATGTCAGGGCTGCCTGCTGTCTTTTTATGCTCCTGATGGGTAATCATGGTAAAAACCAGCATCCGTATCATGTGGGGTCAGTAACAGCTATAGCACTAACCCCTCGGGGTCCACTTGGTTTCTTCGGCACCCAGCTCATGCGCCATACGACGGCCGAGCATAAAAAGCCAGTCGCTCATGCGGTTGAGGTAAATAAGGGCATCGGCATCTATATGCTCGTGCTCGGCAAGTGCGGTCATGCAGCGTTCGGCACGGCGACAAACGGTGCGGGCCACATGGCAGAAAGATACAGACTGATGCCCGCCCGGCAATATGAAATTACGCAGCGGCGCCAGGTCTGTTTCCATTTCGTCCATGCTGTTTTCAAGGGCAAGAATATCTTCATCGCCCGGTCCGGGTGGCAATTTGGGATTTTTGTTCGGGTCGGCGGCAAGAGCGGAGCCGAGGCTGAATAACAGGCTTTGCACCTGCTGAAAAAAAGACCGACGGCTCTCATTCACCGGCTGGTCATGCAATACGCCCAGCCATGCGTTCAGCTCATCTACGGTGCCATAAGCCTCGGTACGCAGGCTGTGCTTGGCTACTCTGGTGCCGCCCAGCAGCGATGTTTGGCCGGAATCCCCGGTACGGGTATATATTTTCATTGTGTATTAATTACAGCAAGCCTGATAATTGAAAACCAAAACCCTGAATTTGTGCTTTATAATGCCTCAAACCTGTATCCCTTTTCTGTAAACATATCAAGGAAGCGCGGCAGGGCATAACGCATGTTTTTCTCAGCCTTAATGCTGTCGTGGAAAAGCACGATAGAGCCGGGCCCGGCAGCATCTGCCGTTTTATTAAAGCACTTTTCCGCCGAAAGCCCCGGATCGAAATCGGCGCTGAGCACATGCCACATGATAATGCGGTGGGTAAGGCCTATATGCTGCTGCTGTTTGGTCTGCATACGCCCGTAGGGGGGCCTGAACAACGGTTTCTTATTTCCGCCAAGCTTTTCCGGAGAAACCGAAGCCTTTATTATTTCCTCACAAAGATGGAAATTGGCTATGTATTCATCCGGATCGGTTTTATGGCCTTTCAGGTGGTTGTAGGTATGGTTACCGAAGCTGTGTCCGCCTTCAAGCACCTTATCGAAAATATCGGGATGCTTTTCTATGTTGTGGCCTACACAGAAAAAGGTGGCTTTCGCATTATAGGCGGCTAATTGCTCCAGTACAAATTCTGTAACATCGGGCACCGGGCCGTCGTCGAAGGTGAGGTAAATTACTTTCTCCCTGGTATCTACCTTCCATTCATATTGAGGGAAGATAATGGGCATGAAAGAAGGGTTTTTGTGCAAATACCACATAGGCAGGCTAATCTCTTTTTTGACCTTAAAGGCCTTAATAAGGGTTCCGGAATGTTGTATCTATTCTTAAGACTCTATTTCCAGCTTCAGCTTTTCTTTAAGCTCAAGCAGCAGGGGGTATTTTTCGGCCAGGTATTCAAACTTTTCGCGGGTGGTGTACACGGCCTTGGGCTGCTCCGCATGCGCCGATACTTCGGCAAAAAGCTCTATGGCATCGTTCTCCAGCTTATCGCGCATGAAGCTTTGCAATTCGGGCCTTGCGCGGCTGAACTGATCTGCCGAAAGCTGCATGTTGAAAATTACGGTTACCTCGTAATTACCGGCAATGCGCATGGGCCGGTCGGCGAGCATGGCAGAATCTGAATAATTTCCGGCGGCAGCGAGGCGTTCTGTGTACTCTTTCCAGACAGCTTTAAAATCTGCTTCTGCGAAGGGGCGCACAACCCTTGGGCGGGCCGGTGCGGCCTGCACAGTCTCCGTCCCTGTTTCACTTTCAGGCCCTTTACTTTCCGGTGCTTTAAACTGACCCGGTTTCAGGTTCACAAAGCTTCCCAGAGATACCGTAGGCCTCAGCCCCGCTATTCCGCCCTCAAAAGCCGAAAGCTTAGGCGTTGCCGGCATGGCCGGGGGAGAGACAGGGGCAGGCGAAACAACTGTGTTTACAGCCTGCGGAGCCGATGTGTGCCCGTTTGCATTGCCGTTTGAACCGGCAAAACCATTTCCGTTTGCGGAGGGATTTGCTGCCACGGCAGCGGAATTATCACCCGGCAGCCCTCCAATCAGGCCGGGTTCAGACTTTTTTTTTTCGTCTCCTTCACCTGCCGGGGCAACCTGCCGGGCAATATCTGCCGGGCGCAGGGCCGAATAGATATGGCACATTTTCATGAGCGCCAATTCAATCAGCAGGCGTTGGTTCTTGCTGCCTTTATATTGTGCATCGGCCGCAGAGGCAATATTCAGGGCCGAAAGCAGGAAGCTTACGCTGCTCGCCTTGGCCTGCGAAGCGTATTTCTGCTGCACGTTCTCTGAAACTTCGAGCAATTTAAGCGTAGCCACATCTTTACAGACCATCAGGTTGCGGAAGTGCTCGCTCAGGCCGCCTATGAAGTTATGCCCGTCGAAGCCACGCCTCAGAATTTCATCGAAAACGAGCAATACCTGCGGCAGGTTTTCTTCGAGCATGGCATCCGTAATGCGGAAATAATAGTCATAGTCGAGAATGTGCAGGTTATCTATAGTGCTGCTGTAGGTTATTCGCCTGCCTTCGCCGAAAGTGCTTATGAGGTCGAATATGCTCAGGGCATCGCGCAGGCCGCCGTCGGCTTTGCGGGCAATCAGGTCAAGGGCTTCGGGCTCGGCAGCAATGCCTTCCTTATCGGCAATGTATTGCAGGTGTCCGGCAATATCGCGGAGCTGAATGCGGTTAAAATCGAAAATCTGGCAGCGCGAGAGAATGGTAGGTATAATCTTATGCTTCTCGGTGGTTGCCAAAATAAATATGGCATAGGAAGGCGGCTCTTCAAGTGTCTTCAAAAAGGCATTGAAGGCCGTATTGCTGAGCATGTGCACTTCATCTATTATATAGATCTTGTATTTGCCCTGCTGGGGAGCATAACGTACCTGCTCAGTAAGGCTCCGAATATCCTCAACGCTGTTATTGCTGGCGGCATCAAGCTCATGCACGTTAAAGCTGGCATTGTTATTAAAGCTTAAGCAGCTTTCGCAGGCATTGCAGGCCTCTACATCGGGGCCCAGGTTGGTGCAGTTAATGGTTTTGGCCAAAATACGGGCACAGGTGGTTTTACCCACACCCCTGGGACCGCAGAAAAGAAAGGCATGCGCCAGGTGATGATTGGCAATGGCATTCCTGAGCGTGGTGGTTATATGCTGCTGCCCCACCACTGAGGCAAAGGTGGAGGGCCGGTATTTACGCGCCGATACCACAAAATTTTCCATAATGCGAAGGTACGAAATTACCGGCAGGGTATTCGGGCAGAATGAGGCCGCGCAGGCCCGGCAGCGCAAAAAAAAGGGCCAATTTATATTGACCCATTGTTAAGTGCATGATTTACACCAATACAGGCGCAGGCTTTTTATGTACCGCTAAATTTCCTTTTTCGGTTGGCGCTGCTGCCTCCGGGTGCAAAATGCGCTCCCGGTGCAGGGTTCCCCAAGCCGATAAGGCATCTATTACCTCCCGCAGGGTATGGCCTGCCTCGGTAAGCTCGTACTCTACTTTTACGGGCATGGTATCATATACGGTTCGCTTAACCAGGAGGTTCACTTCCAGCTCTTTAAGCTCCTTGCTGAGCATTTTGGCGGTTATGCCGGGCATGGCCTTCTGCAAATCACCGAAACGGCGGGCATCCCAAAGCAGGGCGGCAATTATATGCAGCTTCCATTTACCGCCGAGTATATCAAGGGCATCTAAAACGGGCAGCATCCTGCGTTTGCAATCGCCATGATGCGGCACCTGCCCATCAGGACAATGAATATTTTCAGAATTATTTGATAGCGGCATTTTGTTTAAACTCCTGTTTTACAATCGCTATACTAAATATACCACATGTATATAAGTAAACCGGTTACAAAAGTAAATCAAATATACAGTAGATTTGCTGAAAATAAAACAAGCCAAAACCAAAACGGCTATATTTTAAAACTCCCCTTCAGACAAAAAATAAACAGGAAAATGAAAATCGCTTACTACGTAATTACCGGTCTTTTATCTCTTGGCCTTTTATTCGGCGGCTTTATGCAATTAACGCATAACCCTGAAATGGTTTCCAATATGGCGAAATTGGGTTACGCTCCTTACGTGCTTACCTTATTGGGCACACTAAAAATGCTGGCCCCGGTTGCTTTCTGGGTTCCCGGTTTCCCTAAAGTACGTGAATGGGCATACGCAGGTGTGGTATTTCTTGCTATTGGCGCCATTTTCAGCCACATTTCAAGCAACGATGCCGCACACGCAGGCGGCGGCGCGTTCACACTTATTGAATGTATTGCTTCTTACATTCTGAATCAAAAGGTGAATGCGAACAAAACGCAGTCAGTTGTTGTAGCGTAATTAAAGCAATTGGATTAAATGCCATCAATTAAAAAGCCGACCGGAAGATAAATTCTGGTCGGCTTTTTAATTGGTATTCAAATGCAGGTAAGATATAAAACTACCCCCCGCCTACCACCCTGCCCGCGTTGTCCTTAACAAAGCTGCTCCAGCTTTTAGATTTTTTACCAACATTACCATTTTGGAAATGATGGCAAATGGCGGCAGC
This sequence comes from Bacteroidota bacterium, assembly GCA_040388605.1. Taxonomy (GTDB): domain Bacteria; phylum Bacteroidota; class Bacteroidia; order Cytophagales; family Flexibacteraceae; genus JAZKBN01. Next base: position 13,381 of record JAZKBN010000068.1, read on the forward strand.
AAGTGCATCTGAGGCATCAAGGAGCTCGGGGGCGGCATCCATTTTAAGCAGGGTAACAATCATGGCGCTTACCTGCTCTTTGCTGGCATTGCCGTTACCGGTAACACTTTGCTTTATTTTGCGGGGCTCATATTCCATAACCGGAATGGCATGGGCAATGGCGGCGGCTATGGCTACGCCCTGCGCACGGCCAAGCTTAAGCATGCTTTGTACGTTCTTCCCGAAGAAAGGCGCTTCAATGGCCATCTCGTCGGGCAGCCATGTTTTGCAGAGCTCGGTTACGCGACTGTATATTTTCTCTAACTTTAAAGCCTGATCGGGCAGCTTGGCGAGGTGAAGCACACCATGCACAAGCAATTCCATCTTCTGCCCCTTCACCGATATAACCCCATAACCCATTATGGTGGTCCCCGGGTCTATGCCGAGAATAATTTTTCCTTCAATCTGTTTCGCGGTTTCCGGGTTCATTGTTGCAATTTAGTAAACTAAGCCGATTTTGGAAAGCCGCCGGGCCCGCAGGCTGGCTCAGCGGAATATTAAAGCACCCCGTATTCAGCAATATGCTGAGCTGGCTGGTGCCGGGCCTCTGCATGGCTTTTATGTACCGAAACCTGCGCGGAAAAGATTTCGGCCTGCTTGCTGAATCTGCCCTGATGCTGCCGAAGGAGCCATTGTTTATAATCACCCTGCTGCTGCTCCCCCTGAATGTATCGCTTGAGGCATTGAAATGGAAAAACCTGCTGGGCCCCGTTCATCACATTGGTTTTATGAAAGCCTTGGGAGCCGTGCTGCGCGGTATGGCCTTGGGCCTCGCCGCACCCCATGCCCTCGGCGATTTTGCCGGGCGTAGCATGCGCATGGGTACCATAAGCAGGTACAGCGCTGCGGGGGCACTGGCCCTCAACAACCTGAGCCAATATATTTGCGTGCTTGGCTTCGGCATGCCGGCATGGGCTTATTACCTGCATAGGCAATTTCCGTATAAGCCGCTTTTACCAATTCTGGTGCTGTTTATAGGCATGTGTTTTCCCATTGCTGCGGCCATACTTTATTTCAGGGCAGGCAGGCTTGCCAAAATACTCAGCAGCAGGTACCGGAAACCATACATTGAGAAATTCCTGCAACCGGCAGCAGGTTACAGCATGGGTATTTTGGTGCGTGTTTTCTCGCTGGGCTTAACCAGGTATTTAATTTATAGCCTGCAATTCGGGCTTATGCTGCATGTATGCGGGGTGCGAACAAATTTTGCAGCTTTGTGCGGGGGCATTGCAGCGGTCTGGCTGGCGAAGGCCACCGTTCCCGGACTTAATTTGTTGGGCGATCTTGGCTTGCGTGAGCTTACAGCCCTTGGCTGGTTCGCGGCTTTCGGGGTGGCCGGGGAGCCGGTTGCGGCGGCGGCGCTTTGGCTTTGGTGCATAAACGTGCTCATACCGGCAGGAATCGGGTTGCTGCTCCTGCCGAAATTCAGGAAAATTATATAATTTCAATCCGATATTATTTCGGCACCTGTTGCCTCTTTGCAATACAACAGGTACCGCAGGTAAAATCGCTTGTACTTTTCCCGAAAACATTATTTCAGGAGCAACCGGCTATCATGATATTTATATTTATCCTATCCGCTTTAATAAGCCTGCTTTGGTGCTTCTTCACCTTGTGGCTTCGCGCAAACTGGATGCGTATACCAAGGCTGAGGCGCGGTGAATCTGAATGGCCTGCTTTTTCTATGAGCGTGATTATACCTGTCAGGAATGAGGCAGCCAACATACTCAACATTCTGCAGGACCTTGAAAACCAAAGCTTCGACAGAAAGCAGTTTGAAGTAATTATTGCCGATGACGGCTCCGAAGACGGCACACCTGATTTGGTGCGCAGCTTTAAGGCAAGCTACAGCCTCAGGCTTATCAACATAAAGCATAAGCCCGGCACCATAGCTTTTAAAAAATCATCTGTAAGCCAGGCTGTTGCCGAGGCGGAACATAATTACATTTTTTGTACCGACGGCGACTGCCGCCTGCCCGTTCACCTGCTCAGGGTACATGCCCGCGCCCTGCAAGCCGGGGCACCCTTCGTAAGCGGACCGGTAGCACTATACCCTGCCCGCAATACATTCGCCCTCTTGCAGCAAATGGAGTTCGCCACATTGGTAGGCAGCGGGGGCGCACTGCTCAGTGCAGGCATACCCGCTATGTGCAACGGGGCCAATATTTCTTACAGCCGAGATGCCTTTAACAAAGCAGGAGGCTATACCGGAAATATGGACATCCCCAGCGGCGACGATGAATTCCTGATGCATAAAATTGCCGCCGCAAATCCCGGCAAAATTAAGTTCCTGCGCGAAAGCGGGGCTACTGTGCGCACACTGCCTGCCCCGGATGCAGCTTCTTTCAATGCTCAACGTAAACGCTGGGCAGGCAAATGGACAAGATACCAAAGCCAAAAGCTGAAAAAAATCGCAATTTCAGTTTTCCTTTTTAACCTGAATTTCCTCCTGCTGCCGCTTTTTGCATTCAGCAACCGTTATACAGCCATAGCCCTTTTAGTAGTGTTGTTGATTAAAATTACCGTTGAAGGCGGCTTTATACGGCAGGTATATTATGATACAGGCATTGAAAAATGGCAGGCTCGCAACCATATTGCCCTGCTGATGCTGCAGGCAATTTACCCTGCTTACGTAGTGTTTTTCGGGATTTTCGGGGGGCTTAAGAAAGGGTACAATTGGAAGGGGCGCGAGGTAGCCTGATTATACAAAGCAATAGCCGGAACTGCCTGCAAATCTTCTACTGTTTAACAGCCTTCTTACGTCCGGGTATGGGCAGCGTATCTTTTTCGGCAACAAGGAGCACGCCCAGGAATACTATTACAAGCGCTGCATGAAAGCCGAAGGCCTGCACAACTCCCTCAACCTTAATATTCCAGCTGATGGCTGCCAAAACAACCGCCAGCAGGGTATAGCCGCCAATTGCCTTCAGGTCATAAGGAACCGGGTAATATTTTGCCCCCAAAATATAGCATGCAGCCGCCATGCCGAAATAACAAATTAAGGTAGCCATAGCGCTGCCCGCATATCCGAATTTTGGTATGAGCAGGAAATTAAATATTATAGTAACCGCTGCCCCGCCCAGGCTGATTATGGTTCCGAAAAAAGTACGGTCGGTAAGCTTGAACCAAACGCCCAGGTTCCAGTAAACGCCTAGGAACATATTGGCAAGCAGCAGCACCGGTACCACGCCAAGTCCGTCGCGGTAAATGGCACGGCGCAGGAACATATTGCCAATGAACTCAATGTTCAGGCTTACACCCAGAAAGAGCAGCAGGCAAAGTATTACAAACCATTTCATAATATCGGCAAAAACCTGCGGGCTGTTGCGCTCCGATGCCCGGCTGAAGAAAAAGGGCTCAGCCGCATAACGGAAGCTTTGAATAGCAAGCCCCATAAATACCGATAGCTTATAGCAGCCCCCGTAAATACCCAAAGCGTCTTTATTGCTGTATTGCGGGTAAAAACCAACAGGCAGAATATCTTTCAGCATGGCACGGCCAAGCATTTCATTAACCGCCCCTGCAAGGCCCATTATCATAATAGGGTATCCGTAGCGAAGCATGGGCATAAACATAGTGGCTCCCAGCCTGAGCTTAGCCGCCCAAATGCTCGGGGCCAGGAAAATAAGCAGGGTAATATTTGCCAGCAGGTTGCACAGGAACACATAACCTACACCCAGTTCAGGGTTATAAACGAGATCAACTAAGGGTATTAAAAATGCAGGGCCCTGCCCGCGAAGCACCCAAGGGCAGACTACTATAAAGAAAACGGTAAGGCCCACATTCAGCACAATGTTGCTGATGCGTATGAGCACAAAGCTTTTAGCCTTGCGCACCAGCCTGAGCCGAGCAAAAGGTATGGCCACTATGGCATCAATGGCGGCTGCTATGGTTATCCAAACAATGTACTTGCCCTGTCCGGGGTATTTTAAGGCAGATGCAAAATAATCGGCACCGAAAATGAGCGGGGCTGAAATAAGCAGCGACAGGAATAATATGCCGCTGAATGCCTGGCTGTAAACTTCCTGCTTATCATTATCAGGCCGGTTGGCGAAACGGAAATACGAGGTCTCAAGTCCGAAGGTGTAGAGCACATTGAAAAATGCCACGTAAGCATAAATTTCTGTAACAATACCATACTCCCCGGGCAAGAACTGCCGGGTGTAAAGCGGAACCAACAGGAAATTAAGCATGCGGCCTAAAATGGAGCTCAGACCGTACAGGGCAGCATCGCCGGCCAATTTTTTTAATGCCATGCGGCGAAGTTCAGTGATTTTTTTCGGAAAGGGACAATGTTCGGCCTTAATTTAACGGCTGTTCAGGTATCAGTTATCTAAATACTGCAGCATTTTGCTCCATTCAGCCAACCTCTCGGCTGCGGTAATTTGTTGGTAGGCCGGGCTCGTGCTCGGCATGGGCAATAAAACCACCCCGGCCGGCACCTTTACCGATTTGACAAACAGCCTGTATGCCGTTTTGCCGTTGAAGCAAATAGCCCTCAACTGCGGATTGGCGGCAAAAAAAGGTTCAAAATTATTCAGCTCGGCATTTTTTATATCGGCATCAAGACTGCCTTTGCGGATACAGCCGGCCAAAACATCCCATAGCGCAACTGGCTGCTCCTGAATAAGACATACCTTATCTTCATATTTCGGGCTGAATGGTTTGCCAAGCAGACTGAACATTACAGGCCAAAAATAATTCCTAGGGTGCCCGTAATACTGCACCTGCTTCAGGCTTTCTTCGCCGGGCATGCTGCCGAGAATAAGCACTCGCGGAGCCGGACCGCTTAGCGGCGGGAATGAAAGCTTAAACTGTCCTTCAATGTGGCTTATAGTTATGTCCATTTTCAAAATTAACGAACCCGCCTCTCCGGGATTGCCTTCACATGATTAAAGGGAAACAATTGCTTTACCGAACAGGTAAAACCAGCTGATGCAGCCCAAATAAAACAATTTAACAGGTGTTTGGGTATATATTGCCAAAACAAGCTGTTCTGAACAATTCGAAATATCTAACAAATGACTTTTGCTGAAATTATTGATGTGATTAAAAAGCCCTGGCCCTGGTATGTTGCAGGTCCGCTGATAGGCTTAACGGTTCCCGCCCTGCTTATTTTCGGGAACAGGTCTTTTGGTATAAGCAGCACATTCCGGGATATATGTGCAGCCTGCCTGCCGGCCAAACTGCCGTTTTTCTCGTACAATTGGCGTACATCGGCCTGGAACCTGTATTTTGTTTTGGGAATTTTCCTTGGCGCCGTGTTTGCCGGCAGCGCACTTGCAAATCCTGCCCCTGTAATAGTTGACCCAAGACTTAGCGCTGAGCTGGCAGGTTACGGCATTACAGATTTCAGCGCACTGCTGCCCGTTCAGCTGTTTAACCTGCATGCCTTGCTTACCTTCCGAGGATTTATATTTACCGTTATCGGGGGCTTTTTAGTGGGTTTCGGCACTCGCTATGCCGGCGGCTGCACCAGCGGACATGCCATAATGGGCATTTCAGCGCTGCAATGGCCTTCTGTATTGGCTACATGCTGTTTTATGGCAGGCGGCTTTGCAACTGCAAATCTCGTACTGCCCTATTTGTTGGCCCTTTAATTTTTCAAAGAGTTAATTACTTCCCAGAATGAACAACCACAATACCATTAATGCAGCTTCCGGCATAAACAACCCTGCCGACAGCATAATTCCTGAAGGGCCGGAAACAGCGCCATTAAATACCAAAACTGAAACCGGGCTGTTGCCCAATTTTAAGTACCTCGCCTGGGGTATGCTTTTCGGCATTGTGTTCCTGAAGGCTGAAATTATCAGCTGGTTCCGAATACAGGAAATGTTCAGGCTGCAATCATTCCACATGTTCGGGGTAATAGGCAGCGCGGTGGCAGTGGGGATGCTCAGCATATTTATTATTAAAAAACTCAATCTGAAAACCCTTGACGGCAAGCATATTGTGATTCAGCCGAAAAAGTTTCAAAAAGGCCAGATTTACGGAAGCCTGATTTTCGGGATGGGTTGGGCCATTACCGGCGCATGCCCGGGGCCGCTGTTTGCGCAAATAGGTACCGGTTCGCTTGTTGTGCTGTTTACCCTGCTGAGCGCTTTGGCAGGCACATGGTTCTATGGCTTAATCAGGAACAGGCTGCCGCATTGAGCATAATTGTTCTGCAAACGGGCAAAACGGAAAAGAAATACCAAACCCCTATAAAGCAAAAGACCCTTCGTCGGAAGGGCCTTTTTGCTTAGCAATCTTATTCAAGAGCCGATTACTTGGCACTTGCCTCAGGCTTGGCGTCAGTTTTAGTTTCTGCACTGGCTTTTGCGCCGTCCTTGTGGCATGACGATGCTTTGGCAGAAGAGCTTTCTTTACCTGAGCAGGCTTTGGCTCCGCCTTTGCTGCAACAGCTTTTCTTCTCGCCTTTTTTGTCGTCTTTCTTCTTGGCATCATCGTCGCCGGTTGCTTTCACAACGCTTGATTTAGATGCTGTTGAAGTGGCGGCGTTAACCGCGGTGAATGATCCTGCTGAAACGAATGCAGCGAGGGCAAGCATTGCAAATATCTTTTTCATGTCTTCTGTTTGGGGGTGAATCGGTTTTAAGGCCGGGGTTGAACAACGAGGACTGAACTAACAGGAAAGCACCCTCAACTCTTTCCGTCAAAAAGCCGCCGCCGAATAAACGGCGGCGAACAGATTGAATAACGCAGGCCGAAGCCTTTTATTTTTAAGCCCTCAGCAGGCTTTTACTTTTTCTTTGCAGGGGCCTTTTTAACACCGTTCACACCGGTTTTTGAAGGCGGAGGTGTAGAGATAACAGGCAAAGATTTGCTGTGGTCATCTGTGGCATTTGAACCTTCAACGGCAGGCGTTTTTCCTGATTCGTCAGGTTTAGCGGCTGCAGGAATTTTAGCTTTAATAGTCAGGAAGCGTGTTGGCTCTACAGGGTCGTTGGTGTAAAGGGTTACGCTCTGCTGCTGATCGCCTTCGTGCTTACCGGCTGTGTTAAAGGTAACTTTAATGTTGCCGGTTTCGCCGGGAGCCAATAAAGTTTTAGAGGGCTGTGAAGCAGTACAGCCGCAGCTTGCCTTGCTTTTGAAAATTTCAAGGGGCTTGGCGCCTGTGTTTGTAAACTCAAACTCGGTGCTTACCACGTCGCCAATTTTCAGGTCGCCGAACTGGTGCTCGGTTTTGCCGTCCTTAAATTTCATGCGGGGGCCTTTCAGCGCTTCCTTTTCATCAAGCTTGGTTGGCTCCATTTCAATGGTGGCAATTACGTAAGCCTTAAGGGTATGCGCGCTGCTGTCCTGGATTTGAATGTCGATAGGATCATTTACATAACCCCAGTCTTTTTTAACTTTGGCATCATAAGTAACTGTAATATCAGCCGTTTCTTTTGGCTGAAGGGTGGTTTTATCGATGCTCAGCTTAAAGTGGGCAGGGGTGCCTGCAGGCAAAGCAATGGTAGCGGGGCCGCTCCATTCGTTATAAATTTTAAAGCTCTGCTTACCTTCCTTATCGGGCGATACGCGGCCAAGGTTCAGGTATTCAGATACCAGGCGCACATTACCGAATTTACGGGGATACAAATCAGCAGCGGTTTTAACACGCTCAGTAACCGTACCTTTTATAGTAAGTACAGAAGTAGGGTTTTGAGCGGCAGTAGATGTAACAGTAAGCGATTTGTTAAATGCGCCCGGGCGACCTGCCGGGTTATATTCAGCTTCAACAAAACCGGTTCCGCCCGGCGGAACTTCATCTTTACTCCAACCCGGGGTAGTGCAGCCGCAGCTGGCCTGTACATTGGTAACTTTTACGGGGGCGTTACCTTTATTAATAAAATTAAAACGGAACTTTTGCGGGCCTGACTCTTCTTTGAACGTCCCGAAATCGTGGTTGGGTTCCTTGAACTCAATAACGGCGCCCTGCACAGCCGGAGCGGCCGCGGGTGCTTGCGCCATGGCACGGAAGCCGAGCAGCATAAGAGCTGCCATCAGCATGGAAAATGATTTTTTCATACTTTCAGTATGTGTTTTGGGAAGGAATGGTTAACAGATTAAAGATTTTTGGTAAGATGTAAAGGCATTTACCGTAAATAACGGCAAAAGCCGGGAATTGTGTAAATTGAGGCCCAAATTTCAGTAAAAATATCTGACATGTCAAGAATCCTGACAGGAATACAAAGCTCCGGCAAGCCCCATCTGGGCAATATACTGGGTGCAATTTTACCGGCCATAGAGCTGGGTAAAGACAGCAAAAACGACTGCCTTTATTTTATAGCTGATTTGCACAGCCTTACCAGCGTGAAAGACGCTGAAACCCGCCGCGAAAATACCCGCGCGGTAGCCGCAGCCTGGCTGGCATTTGGTTTCGATACAGATAAGAACCTGCTCTATCGCCAAAGCGATATGCCTGAGGTATGCGAGCTCACCTGGTATCTCGGCTGCTTTGCCCCCTACCCCATGCTGGCTAACGCCCACAGCTTTAAAGAAAAGGCCGACAGGCTCAGCGACGTGAATGCAGGCATTTTCTACTACCCCGTGCTCATGAGCGCCGATATATTATTATACGACGCCCAATACGTACCCGTAGGAAAAGACCAGCTGCAGCATGTTGAAATAGCCCGCGACATTGCTGCCGCCGTTAACAACCGTTACGAGGCTGAAATTTTCGTGATGCCCGAAGCCCGCATCGGTAAAGATGTGATGACCGTGCCCGGTACCGACGGCAAAAAAATGAGCAAGAGCTACAACAACACCATCGACATTTTTGTGCCCGATAAGCAATTGCGCAAAACCGTAATGAGCATTGTTACCGACAGCACCCCCCTCGAAGATCCCAAGAATCCCGATACTGATAACGTTTTCGCTATCTACAAGCTGCTTTGCAGCCCTGAGCAGGTTGAACAAATGCGTGCAAAATACCTGGGCGGCAATTATGGCTACGGCCATGCCAAACAGGAACTGTACGAATTAATCCTTGAAAAATTTGCCGAACCCCGTGAGAAGTACAATAACTATATGGCGAATCCTGATGCCCTGGAGGCTGAATTAGCCAAAGGCGCTGAAAAGGCAAGAAAAATAGGGCATGAGGTGCTGGGCAGGGTCAGGAAGGTGATGGGGTTTGGGAAACCATAAAATTCAATAATATGTTAAATGAATAAGGGCTCCATATAATCCGGGGCCCTCTATAGTTTTAAACCATTTTAAAAAACTAAAACTTAATCACCCCCTGCGTTACCGTTTCCTTAAAATCAAAAGATGAGGTAAGCTTGTTTTCTATTTTACCGGTTTGCCCGTTAAATTTAAACTCATTGCAGAGGCCTACCTGTCCGTCGCGGTTTTTGAGCACTTCAAGGTAAATGGTATCGGGGTCGGGCTCTATGGGCCTGCCGTTTTTATCGCGGTTGCCTTCTCGACTGCCTTTGAAACCACGGTTCCACATGCCGAGAATTAAATTGGCGGTTTGTTCAATGTCGCCTGCCTCGCGTATTTTACTGCTGTCCATATCGCCTTCGCACTGCACATCGCGGTTGAACTGGGCACCGAGGATTATGGGCAGGCCTGTAGGTACGGCAGCTTCGTTCAGCAGCTTATTACAAATGCTTTGCAGCTCAAGCTGGCGACTGTTGTAATTGCCCTTTATGCGCAGCATCTGAATATAATCTATAAAAACCGCCCCCACGGTATCGTGCCGATGCAGGTAGTTAATGGCGCGTAAAAGGCCGTCTGTCTCCAGGTTGCCGTAATGTATTTTTATGCGGCCGGTGTTTATGAGCGTATCGTAGAACTTTTCGCGCCCGATACGGAATGTATGATTGTTGTAACCAATGCCGCCCTTTTTATAAAAGCCTTCTATGTAAGAGGTATTGGTGCCGATTGCAAAATCTTCGTTGATGAAAATATTCATCAGCTTGATATACAGCGTAGACGCATCTTCCTCGTAGCTGAAGAAATGGAAATTGCGATCAGGATACGCAAGGGCCATGTTCAGCATCAGGTTAAGCGCCATAGCAGTCTTACCGTGGCTGGTTCGGGCAGGCACTATGGTAATAGCCCCGGCAGGTATCTGCAAAGGCTGCAAACGACCAATGGCATCGCGGAGGTGAAAACCGGTGGAGATACTTTGGGGCTTGCTTACAATACGTTCAATGAGCTGCGCCTCGCTGAAAGGCGCCAGCATGCTGTGGTAATGCAGGGCATCGCCGTTTACTTTAATTTCCTCGCTGCGCTTGCTGAGCAGTTCGCGGGCCGTAGTGAAAAAGCCTTCTTTCAGCAATTGCCGGGCTTCTTCCACCATTTTAATAAAGGCCGATTTTTCCCTTTCCTGCTCGGCATCGAAACGCATTTGCTCGGCCTTCTCCCTGAAGCTTTCGCGGGTAATGTGCAGGGCCTGCGCATAAGTAATAAATGCGCTGAAAAAGCTGTCGCGATCAATGGGATCACTAAGGGTGTTGCTGGGCTCAAGGGCTTCCACTACCAATTGCTCGCGGTCGCGGGAAGTAAACACGCCTGTATCTGCCAGTCGGGTTTCAAAACGGCCTTGCAAATCGTTAAGAGAATGCAGCCAGTGCGATGCGGCATTGTCTATGGCCTCGCTCAGGGCCGATGAACCCAGTTCACGCAGGCATTGGTCGGGGTCTTTAATGCCGGGAGGCAGTGTAGCCACAAAGCACCTGAAACCACCGAAACGATTAATGAGCAGTACAGCCTTGCGGGTGGCTTCAGCGCCTGCTTTATCGGCATCAAGCACTAGGGTGATGCGCTTAATGCCGGTGGTTTTTAAAAGCCTGAGCTGCTTTTCGTTCAGGCTGCTGCCGCCAAGGGCAACCACATTTGAGAAGCCGCGAACGGTGGCATGCAGGGCATCAAGCTGACCCTCTGTAATAACCACCTCGGGGTTTTTGCGCATGTAGCGCAGGTTAAAAATAAGCCCTTGTTTCTCAAGGCCCTTGGTATAGAGGTATTTGAAATTATCGCCCCCGTCAGGGCTATGGAAAATATTGCGGGCTATAAAGCCCAGTATTTTGCCGCCGGGGTCGCGGAAAGGTATGGTGAGCCTGTGCGAGCTGCCGGAGCCGAAAGCGCCGTCGAAACGCGACCATGCAGCTTCTTTTATTTCCTCCTCGAAAGCATCAAGGCTTTGAATGTATTCGTAAATTTCTGCTGCTGATGGCATACAGCCCAGCTCCATTTTATAGGTTTCGCTGTTCCAGTTGCTTTCCTGGGCCGGCTTGCGGACATCGGCCAGGGTATAGCCGCGTTTCAGGCAGTATTCACGTACACGGGCGGCATCAGGGCCGGGGTCGGTATGGAAAACGGAAAGGAACCTGTCGTTCAGGAGCTCAAAAAGCGATGCCAGGCGGGTGCGGAATACGAAATTGCGCAACTGCTCGGTATCGGGCACATCTGGCAGGATAACATTGGCCAGGGCGGCCATGGTACGCAGAATTTCGGCATTGCCCATGCCGCGTTGCTCACGCAGGTAATCCCAGAGGGTTACGAAGCCACGGGTCCAGTCTTTAATACCATAGGCGGTGTTTTCATATATATACACCTTGCCGGTGGCGTCGCCCTCGGTGCCGTCGGTTTTAACTTTGTTAGTGCTCTGCCAGTAATTGCCCTTGCGTACCAGCCCGAATTCGGGCAGCATGTCATCGAGCCTGCTGTAAAGGGCAGGGTAGATTTCATGGGTGAGCAGCTCAGATACTGACGACATAGCAGGTTTTGTAATTAAGCCGTAATATACGGACTTTTGACTTGCTGATGCCAGGTGCCACTTTTCATTTTACCCGTCGGACAACAGACAATCTGCATTATTTATATATGCTTGATATCATTATATCGATTTTATTTCGTTCTAATCTTTACCGTAAAGAACAGCGCGGCGGATTTACAGCCCGATTAATTTTTGTATTTTTCGTATTAGCCATAATTGCAGCAATTATAATTATGGGGCCTGAAAATCAGTATATCGACAGCATGCCTTCAGCAAGTGAATTTGCATCAAAACCCGGTGTAAATTTTGGTGCAACAGAAAGTATGGAATCGTTTTTTGGTTCAAAAGGAATTATAACTTTCAAAGATTCAGGGAATAACTATAGGCATGATATTGTATTTTTAAACCCCGACAACTCGGTTTTTGCAAACCTCAATTTTGCCCGGCAGAAAATAGCATTTAATAAGGAAACATACACCTTCACACAAATTGCCGGCGATACAACTGTTTTAGATAAATACGATTTTAAGCCAAAAGGCTTTTACCCGGCCGATTATAACATATTGCTGCTTGAATATTCTGAAATTCAATCCGGCTATGCTACGGTATTTATTAACCATGCAAAAAACATTAAAAAACGCATTAAGCTTAATAAGCAAATGTACAATGCCGAGCCTTGGGAAAAGCACCTGAAATCTGTTGTAATCGGTTTCAACCCGGTGCTTAACCCAATAATGAAAAGCAACAGCCCGCGCTCCGGTTTAAAAGGCTACGTTCAATTTCGCGACAGGGAAGAACCTGAAACGGGCTACGCCTTCCGAATAGATGAAATATCAGGCGATTGGGCCAAAATAAGTTGTATTGAATACTGCGACAGTCCTTGCTACACCAACCAAAAATACGATGGCTGGATTCTTTGGAGAGCAAACGGTAAGCTGCTCATAGAGCTGCATTATGCCTGCTGAGAGCAGGTAAATGCAAAAACAAACAGGGTTTCCAACCTGTTATTTACCACATTTACTTCCGGCATTTTCCTGAATTCTTCAGTAAACTTTTGGTAACGACATACGAACATATACTATCGGGACAAGGGTTTAGAAAATGCTCTCCCCTGATAAGGCGTGATTAATCCATACTTATCACTTCAGCACCAATTAAGCCTGGCTGTTACTGTGTGTTCCTAAAGCACCAAAACCGTTTCCTGCACTGAAGTCGGTGGTAACAAGAAATACGGGCCCTTGTTTACCGCCACAGTTTAAATATGGTTAAAACTGCCCTGGTCATACAAGGTATTGCTATGCTTCCTGACTTAACCGCGTCGCCATGTAGCGGTTTCCAATATGTGTCACCGCCTGATGACGATGGGATTAAAGGCTTAGTTTTTTACCAGCTTAAGGCTTCTTCCGGCAATACGCACATAGTAAAGTCCGGTGGGCAGGGTACTTATGTCAGTTTGAATACCAGGGGTAACGGTTGCTTTCATTACGCTGCGCCCCAGGTTGTCGAGCAGCTCTATGTTTTCGTTACGCCCTAAGCCGAGTATGCTGAAGCTGTTCCCGGCAGGATTTGGCGACAGGCTGTGCTGCACTGTGCTCATTTCTGATATACCTGCCACTACGCTCAAAGGCTCAGAAATTACTTCGGATGCACAGTTGAAATCGTTTACGATATAAGCTGTGTAAACGCCGGGAACCGGGTTTGCCACAAAGAAGGTTGTCCATCCGGAAATGAGGTCGCTGCCGAGATACCATTTGTAGGAGGCGCCGGTACGTGGATTTGCAATAATGCTGTCGCCTGAACGGCTGAGCACTGCCTGCACCGGGCGGGGATTAACCACAAGCACATAAGGATCTGATGCCTCTGAAGTGCAGGCCCCTGATACCACACGTACAGTATAAGTACCTGAAACTCCGGCATTCATTGTCTGCCCGGTTGCGTTGTTGCTCCAAAGGCTGCCGGTTGGCGAAGATGATTCAAGCGTTATAGTTTCGCCTGCGCAGAGCACGGCACCAGCGGTGTTGTTGATGCGGGGCTTGCCGGGTACAGGAGTAACGGTAACGGTTACCTCAGAGGCTTCACCCGAGATACATTCCCCGTTTGTTGCCAGTACAGAGTATGCACCTGATGATTTAATGGTAACCGACTGCGTAGTGGCCCCGTTAGTCCAGCGGTTGCCGGAAAGGGCTGAAGATGTAAGAATTACACTATCGCCGGCACAGAAGGAAAGCGGGCCGGAAGCGGTAATGCCCGGTGTCTGCGGCGTGGGGTTAACAGTTACCACTACCGGGGTGCCGGCAACCCCGGTGCAGCTGCCAGATACCAGCCGCAATGTATAACTGCCGGCAACTGATACAGTGATTGCACGGTCTGTTGCACCGTTGCTCCAGATATATCCAAAGCCTGCATCACCGCTTAGGGTTGTGTTGCCGCCTGCGCAGAAAGTGACGGGCGAAGATATGGTAATCTCGCCGGGCAGGGGTACAGCGTTAATTACGAATGGCAGCACCCGGCTCGCTGCCGAGGTACAGCCAGCCGCCGATACGCTGCGGACAGAGTAATTGCCGGCCGTGCTTACGGTAATGCTTTGGCCGGTTTCGCCGTTGCTCCAAACATTGCCATCGGCAATTGTTGAAGTAAGTGTAATGCTGCCTGCACCGCAAATTACTGTGTCGCCGCTAATGGTAAAATCAGGCGCGGCAGGTATGGCGTTCACATGCACCATAGTGGCAACGCTTACCGCGGAGGTGCAACCTGCCGCCGATACGCTGCGGACAGAATAGCTGCCGGCCGTGCTTACGGTAATACTTCGGGAGGTTTCGCTGTTGCTCCAAAGGTTACCCACGGCGGCCGATGAGGTCAGGGTTACGCTGCCTGAGCCGCATATATTGGTGTCGCCTGAAACTGTAACCAGGGGCATGGCCGGAACAGCGTTAATTACAAAAGGTACTGCCCGGCTCGCTGCCGAGGTACAGCCAGCCGCTGATACGGCACGCACAGAGTAATTGCCGGCTGTGCTTACGGTAATGCTTTGGCCGGTTTCGCCGTTGCTCCATACATAGCCCTCGGCAATTGATGATGTAAGTGTAATGCTGCCTGCGCCGCATACAACGGTATCGCCGATTACAGTAAAATCAGGAGCAGCAGGTATTGCCTGGATATGCAAAGTGGTTTGTGCGCTTACCGCCGAGGTGCAGCCCTGCGATGAAACGCTTTGTACCCAATACGAGCCGGCCGTGCTTACGGTAATGCTTTGGGTGGTTTCGCCGTTGCTCCATATTATACTGTCGGCAAGAGATGATGTGAGCCTTACGCTGCCAGCGCCGCATATATTAGTGTCGCCGGAAACGGTAACAAGGGGCATGGCCGGGGCCGGGTTAACCGTTACCGCAACCGCATTGCTTACTGCAGAAGTACAGCCGCTGTTAATGGTTTGCACCGAATAGCTGCCCGAGGCTGAAACAGTGATGCTCTCTGTAGTTTCCCCGTTGCTCCAAATATTCCCGCTCGCGGTGCCTGAAGTAAGCGTTACGCTGCCGCCTGTGCAGAAGGTGGTGCTGCCCGATGCGCTGATCGTCGGCGTGGCAGGAATGGGGTTAATTGTTACCGCAACCGCATTGCTTACTGCAGAGGTACAGCCGTTACTTATGGTTTGCACCGAATAGCTGCCCGAAGCTGAAACCGTAATGCTTTGGGTGGTTTCACCCGAGCTCCAAAGGTTGCCGGAGAGGGCCGAGGAAGTAAGGGTTACGTTGCCGCCTATGCAGAAAGTTGTGCTTCCCGATGCGCTGATTGTCGGCGTTGCAGGCATCGGGTTAACCGTTACCGCAACCGCATTGCTTACTGAAGAAGTACAGCCGCTGCTGATGGTTTGCACCGAATAGCTGCCCGAGGCTGAAACAGTGATGCTCTCTGTAGTTTCCCCGTTGCTCCAAATATTCCCGCTCGCGG